>CALVLK010000004.1 GCA_944337235.1 uncultured Clostridia bacterium | reverse complement strand
TTCGTTTCCGTATGCAAAAACTTCTGCCGTATTTCCTTTGCCCAACAACTTCATATTTTCAATCATTGTATCCTCTCCATAAATTGCAAGTTACCAATATCTTTAACTATGTGATACCGACCGCGGGTATCCCGAGCTCGATTCGCTCAAACGCATCTCGCAGATCTTCGCTGTCAGTCTCGACGATCTCGTCTCTGACGAGGCCGCCGAACGCAAGCGTGAACGGGAAGGGCAGACCGCAAGGCGCATGTATGTGATTGCCATGATCTGCCTGGGGATGACGGTGCTGTTTGCGTTGCTGGCATATTTTTTGGCTATGCCCGTACTTACGCTTTTCGGCTTGGTCGGACTGATCGGGTATGTCGTCTTTGGCCTGCTCTCCAAGCCGCGCAGCCGTCGCCTTTCGCTGCGGCGCGCCGTCATTCCCTATCTCATCTCGCGCATTGTCATATTCGTGATCGTGGCGGCGGTGATGATCTCGACCATCGTACAGCTGCTGTAACGCTGCCGTCATGGCGGCGCAGCGCATCTCTTCTGCGGCGGAACGAGCCCGGGTGCGAATTCGTGCCCGCTGAGTATTATATTATTTTTGAAAGCGAGCGGAACAGATCGCGGTTTTTCAGGAGGAATTTATGATTATCGATTTCAACGCAATGCAGGAATACACGGTCGTCGGCATGAATGGCGGCATGGGGGAAATTGCCACAAAGATGTATGTGGGCAGGGGCGGTAAGATCATCCCGAGCAGATTGGCAAAGGGGAGTTCGATCGGCCTGCACACGCATACGACGAGCGACGACATCAACTATGTCATATCGGGAACGGGCAGGGCGATCTGCGACGGAGAAGAAGAATTGCTGTCTGCGGGGGTCTGCCACGTCTGCAAAAAGGGCTTGTCGCACAGTATCGTCAATACGGGCGATGACGACCTGATCCTGCTCACCGTTGTCGTGGAACGATAGGGGGCAGAATGGGATAGGTCGCTGACGAAGATTTTTGTGTGTTTTTGTGTGTTAAGGGAGATCGGCTTCATAAACCGAAATGTCTTGCGATTTTTTCGCATACTTCTTCTCTCGTATCTTTCCCGTCATCCTCCCTCAAAATTGTGAAGAATCCGCTGCTTGCCAATTCATCATAATTTTTTGGGCTGTTGATCAGGGCAAGCCCCCGCCGATAATTTTCCATAACGATTTCGGGGTGTTCACAGTCTTCAATCAGTTTTAATATAAATTGCTTTTCAGGGTCGCTTCTTTCAAAGAACCGCTCCACGCTCATGGATTGCGGAGAAAGCATGACCGCAACGCGATTATAGTCGGAAATTTCTTTTAAAATGCCGATGGGAATGTTGGTATCAACGATTATCTTCTTATCTTTGGGCATGGAAATCAGTTCGGCAACTTCAAATTCGGCCGCTTCTCTTGCCACGCCGTGTACCCACCGCGCATATTCCTCGGGGGAACGCATCACAAATTCTCTCCAATCGGTAAGCGTTTTCAGATAGCAAATATCCGGCTGCAATTCGGGCGTTGCAACGATGTCGGATATTGCGCTGTGATAATTTTCCCCGCATAAAATCATGCCGAATTTTTCAGAAAGCATTTTTACGGTCGTCGATTTTCCCGCATAAGCCGTACCCGTAATAAAATACACGTTCCTCAAATAATGCTTTAAGATGTTGTTCTCAATCTTCAATGTTGATTCTCCTCTGACCTGCCGCAGGCTCCTTCGTCGGGATTCGTGGAGTCAGTCTGCTAAATTACTCTTTACTTTATTATCATTATATCGCAAGAAACCTGAAAAGTAAAACAAATAACGCATTGCCTTGCCTGCACGGTATCGTGAGTTGTACGTATTGTTTTGTGGTAAATTTCCTATCGGAATTGTAATAAATGCCATGTCTTTTGGGGTTGAGGTGACGGGACTTGCGCCTTTGGCGGCGTGCCTCGTCGTGACAAGGCAATTTTTGCATGGGCTTTTCTTGCGAAAAGCCCATTGCTCTGATGCCTGTCACTCCTCTTTCCCAAAAATCTTTGCGGGGCAAATCTTTTTGGGAATAACGGGGAAGTAAAATCTCCCACCCTTAAGTCCCGTCACGAATGCGGAAGATAAAAAGACATGGCACGGAATGCCATGTCTTTTTTGTGGTTGAGGTGACGGGACTTGCGCTTTTAGCGTCGCGCCCCGGTGCACAGCCCGGTGGGCTGTGCAGTTTGCGCATGAGATTTTTGTTTTCAAGCAATGTCGCGCGCAAACTCTTTGCTCCCGCAAAAACCTCCCACCTTCAAGTCCCGTCACAACTTCGCAAGCACACGAAAAAGGCATGACATAAATTGTCATGCCCTTTTCGTGGTTGAGGTGACGGGACTTGAACCCACGACCTTCTGGTCCCTAACCAGACGCGCTACCAAACTGCGCTACACCTCAGCAAATGCACTCCTAATTATATCAAAAAAAAGCGGAGTGTCAAGCAATTTTGCGCGGTTTTGCAAATTTTTTCCGAAGGACGCTCCCGTGCGCAGGGAGGTTCAGCGTTCTCCCTCCTTGAGCGGATCGATGTAAATCGTGCGGAAGGAGGAATAGGTGACAAATCCCGCCTTTGCCTTCGGGGGCTTTCTGACGAATTTTGCGGGGCAATAGTCCACGGGTACGCGGTCGCCGCCCGCGTCGGAATAGCGCGCGCAGATTGCGGCGGCATAGGCGATGACCGCTTCGGGGACGGTTCTTCCCTCCGTCCTGATGATCACATGGCAGGAATGATAGCGCTGCGCATGCAGCCAGATGTCCTCGGGCGCGGCGCTGCGCAGCAGCCGGTCGTTCTGTAGATTATTTCTGCCCGCAAAGATGTGAAACCCATCCTTTTCAAAGGTGCGGAAGGGGATCTCTGCCTTCGTCTTGCGCGTGCGCTGTTCCTGCGGCGCGCGCAAAAATCCTGCGGACGTCATCTCCTCTTCGATGCTTTTCAAGTCCTCCTCCCGCTCCGCGCACATGAGCGCGGCGAGCAGGCTGTGCGCATAGTCCAGCTCCCCCCGCACCTCCGCCTCCTGCGGCTGCAGATATTGCAGGGCGCGCTGCTGTTTGCGGTAGCGACGGAAATAGTTCTGTGCGTTCTGCGCGGGGGTGAGCGTCTCGTCCAGGACGATGCGCAGCGTCTTGCCGTCGTAATAATTTTCCAGCTCGCACGACTTCATGCCGCGGCTCAGGCGGTAGAGGTTGGCGGTGATCAGCTCCCCCTTGATGCGGTTGAGCTCGGCCCCACGGCATTCCAGAGCTCTGTCCATAATCTGCCCGAGGCGCTTTTCCTCCTTTTTGACGGCAGAGGAGAGGGCGGTGTGCAGGCGCCGCGCCTCCGCTTCAAACATCTTTTTTGCGCGCCGTCTGCGGTAGAAGTAGCTCTGCGCATCGGAGATGCTCGCAAACGGGATCCCCCTCTGCGCGCGCGCAAAGAAGTCGACCACGTTGCCGTCGCGCTTGGTGACGCGCGGCGAGATCTCGTCGGAAAAGATATAGTCGTACACATGCGCGGCAAGATCGCCGCCCGCATAGCTTGCCGCGATCTCCTCCGCCGTGCAGGGCGCAAGGCCGGAGACATGCCGGAAGAGAAAGTCCGCCATGTCCCCCTGCGGCCTGGCGGAGAGCAGATGTTGCAGCGCCGCACGGTCGCTCGGGTTCACCTTTTCGGGCTGCGGCTCGGGCAGGGTGTATCTCGCTCCGGGCAGGATGGCGCGCTTGCAGTGCTCGTCGAGCGTCGTGGTCTTGAGCGCCCCCAGAATGACGCCGTTTTCCGTGAGGATGAGGTTGGAGTACTTCCCCATGATCTCGGCGCGCAGTTCCCGCTCCGCACTCGAAAAGTCGGAGCGGCACATCAGGCGCATGACCAGAATACGCTCGAATCCGTTCGTCGCGACGCCGAGGATCTCCGCCCCCGCAAGGTGTTTGCGCAGCAGCATGCAGAAATTGGGCGCCACGAGCGGGTTTTCCTGCTCCTCCTCCGAAAAATATGCGCCGCAATCGGAGGCATTTGCGTTGAGTATGAGTTTAAGCGTGCGCTTTCCGGTGTATATTAGAAGGGACAATTCGTCTCTGCCCGGTTGATTGATCTTATTGATCCTTCCGCCGCGCAGGGAATCATCGAGTTCCTTTGCAACGAGCCGAAGGGTAAATGCGTCTTGCGGCATACGTCCTCCCGCTTGGGGTTTTGCCCCTATTATAGCGGAAAAAACCAAATTTGTAAATAAAAACGCTTTCTTTTCTTACGGCAATATGATAAAATGATGCCGTATGGACTTGAAATAAATTCATCCATTGAGGAGTGACAACTATGAAATACGAAGTGGCTGCTGCAGAAAAAAGCACAAAGAAGATCACCATCACCTTCACGCAGGAGGAATGGGCAGACGCGAACAACAGGGCGTACCAGAAGAACAGGGGAAAATATGTCGTGAACGGCTTCCGCAAAGGCAAGGCGCCCAAGCACGTGCTTGAAATGTATTACGGCAAGGGCCTCTTCTATGAAGATGCGCTCAATCTGCTTTACGGCGAACATTACGGCAAGATCCTCGACGAGGAGAAGGACAACTTCACCGTCGTCGGCGATCCCTCCCTGTCCGTAGAGGATCTCTCGGACGAGAAGGTGACGCTCGTTGCAATGGTCCCCGTCGTGCCCGACGTGACCATCTCTTCGTACAAGGGTATAAAGATCAACAAGTATGAGTATACTGTTACGGACGCCGACGTCGAAAAGGAGATCGAGAACGTCAGAAAGCGCGTTGCGGAAAGCGTCGAGGTCACCGATCGCGCCGCTCAGCTCGACGACGTGGTCAACATCGACTTCGTGGGCGAGGTGGACGGCAAGGAATTTGAGGGCGGATCCGCCAAGGGCTTCGATCTCACGCTCGGGTCCAATCAGTTCATCCCCGGCTTCGAGGACGCCGTCGTCGGCATGAACCTCGGCGAGACGAAGGACATCAACGTGACCTTCCCCGAGGACTATCAGGCAAACGATCTTGCGGGCAAGCCCGCCGTGTTCCACGTGACGCTCAACAAGATCACGGGCAAGAACGTGCCCGCGCTCGACGAGGCTTTTGCAAAGAGAATGGGCAGCGACAGCGTGGAGGCGTACACCGCCAAGGTGCGCGAGCGCCTCGAGCGCAACGCAAAGACGCGCTCCGTCAACGAGACGGAAAATTCCATCCTTGCGGAAATTTCCAAGAACGCCACGGCGGAGATCCCCGACGTCATGATCGAGCGGCAGGAGGACGCCATGATGCAGAGAATGGAGTATAACCTCATGTATCAGGGCATCAAGATGGACGACTACCTCGCCTATCTGAACATCACGCGCGACGAATATAAGAAGAACTTCGAGGACGAGGCGAAAAAGACGGTGCTCAATCAGCTCATCATCGAAAAGCTGATCAAGGACGAGAACATCACCGCAAGCGAAGAGGAGATCGCCGCAAAGGTCGCCGAGCAGGCGGCAAGCGTGGGCAAGGAGGCGGAGGAGTACAGAAAGACGATGGATCCCCGCCAGCTCGAGTACATCGAAAGCGACATTAAGGTCACAAAGCTCTTCGATTTCTTGCAGGCAAATAACGAAATGGTCGCAGCGGAGGCGCAGGCATGAACGAAAAAAATGTGCTCATCCCCTATGTCGTAGAGCGTACGTCGGGCGGGGAGCGGAGTTATGACCTCTATTCCCGTCTGTTGGAGGACAGGATCATCTTCCTGAGCGGGGAGATCGATGACGCAACGGCGAACACCGTCGTGGCGCAGCTCATCTACCTCGAGGGCAAGGATCCCTCCAAAGACATCAGCCTGTACATCAACAGCCCGGGCGGCTCCGTGTCGGCAGGGCTTGCGATCTACGATACCATGAACTACATCCGCTGCGACGTGTCGACCATCTGCATCGGCATGGCGGCGTCGATGGCGGCATTCCTGCTCTCTTCGGGCGCCCGCGGCAAGCGGTATGCCCTGAAGAACAGCGAGGTCATGATCCATCAGCCCCTCGGCGGCGCGCAGGGCCAGGCGAGCGACATCCGCATCCAGGCGGAGCACATTCTGCGCATCAAGGCGAAGATGAACCGCATCCTTGCCGCCAATACGGGCAGGACTGTAGAGGAGATCGAGCGCGATACGGACAGGGATAACTATCTCACCGCAGACGAGGCGCTCAAATACGGACTCATCGACCGCGTATACGAAAAAAGATAATCAGACTCAGGAGGTTTGAATGAGTAAATACGAACCTTGTTGTTCCTTTTGCCAGAAACCAAAATCCAAAGTGAAAAAGCTCATTGCGGGGCCGGACGGCGTGTATATCTGCGACGAATGCGTGCTGCTGTGCAAGGATATGCTCGAGGAGCTTCCTTCCTCCGAACCGCAGGAGGCGATCGCCCTCAAAAAGCCCGCCGAGATCAAGGCGGAGCTGGACGAATATATCGTGGGCCAGGACAAGGCAAAGCGCGTGCTTGCCGTGGCCGTCTACAACCATTACAAGCGCATCAACGCCCTGCTCGCGGGGAAGAAGGACGACGACGTCGAGATCGAGAAGAGCAACATCCTGCTGCTCGGCCCCACGGGGAGCGGAAAGACGCTTCTGGCGCGTACGCTTGCTAAAATTCTGAACGTACCCTTCGCCACCTGCGACGCGACGACGCTTACCGAGGCGGGCTATGTGGGCGAGGATGTGGAAAATATCCTGCTCAAGCTCATTCAGAACGCCGATTACGACATCGAGCGCGCGCAGCGCGGCATCATCTATATCGACGAGATCGACAAGATCGCGCGCAAGGGCGAGAATGTGTCCATCACGCGCGACGTGTCGGGCGAGGGCGTGCAGCAGGCGCTTCTGAAGATCATCGAGAGCACGGTCGCCAACGTCCCTCCGCAGGGGGGAAGAAAGCACCCGCAGCAGGACTGCATGCGCATCGATACGACGAACATCCTCTTCATCTGCGGCGGCGCCTTTGTCGGGCTGGACAGGATCGTCAGCGCGAGGAAGGACGACGCGGGCCTCGGCTTCGGCGGCAAGGTCAAGCTTGGCTCGAACGAGGTGGACTACACGCTGCTCGACGACGTCAAGCCGCAGGATCTGACCAAGTTCGGGCTCATCCCCGAATTTGTGGGGCGCATTCCCATCGTCGTCAGCCTGCAGGCGCTGGACGAGGACGCGCTCATCAGCATCCTCACCAAGCCCAAGAACGCCATCATCAAGCAGTATCAGAAGCTTGTGGGGCTGGACGGCGTGCGCCTCACGGTGGAGGACGACGCCGTGCGCGAGATCGCAGAGACGGCGATCCGCCTCAAGACGGGCGCGCGCGGACTGCGCACCATCATCGAGGGCATCATGACGGACGTCATGTACGACATCCCCTCCACTACCGACGTGGAGGAGGTCATCATCACCAAGGAGTGCGTCGAGAACGGCGCAAAGCCCCGGCTGGTGTACAAAAAATCGGCATAAATGCGACAGCGGACGCCACGAAGGCGTCCGTTTTTCGCATTTTCCCATGCGAATGCTTGACTTGTCTTTTTGCGTCTGTTATAATATCGATATGAAAAGCGTTGCAGGGATTGTTGGTGCGGCATGCCGTGCGGCGGCGTGCGAAAGAAGATAAATAAGCGTTCATGGGCAATCTGATCCCGAGGGGGTCAGATTGCCCGTTAGTATTTTTTCGGAGGTCATGAGGTCATTATGAAGAAGGTCGCGATCATCATGGGCAGCGATTCCGATCTGCCCGTTGTAGAAAAGGCGTTTGCCGTATTGCAGGAGTACGGCGTCCCCTACGAAGTACATGTATTTTCGGCGCATAGAACGCCCGAGGAGGCGCGCGCCTTCTCGTCCGCTGCGGCGGAGAAGGGCTTCGGCGTGCTCATCGCCGCCGCGGGCAAGGCGGCGCACCTTGCGGGGGCGATCGCGGCAAACAGCACGCTCCCCGTCATCGGTATCCCCGTCAAGAGCTCCACGCTCGACGGGCTGGACGCATTGCTCTCCACCGTGCAGATGCCCTCGGGCATCCCCGTGGCGACGGTCGCCATCGACGGCGCTGCCAATGCGGCATTGCTTGCTGTAGAGATCCTCGCCGTGGGCGAGCCGCAGCTTGCGCAGAAACTTTCCGCCGCGCGCAGAGCGGCGGCCGAGAAGGTGCTTGCAAAGGACCGTGAACTTACGGAAAAATATTCCGTGCGCGAATAATCATTCAGAAAAACATTTTCAAGGAGATAAAAGATCATGGAAAAGACCGTTCAGCTCTACGAGGGCAAGGCAAAGAAGGTGTACGCAACGACGGACGATGCGCTCTGCATCGTGTCGTATAAGGACGACGCAACGGCGTTCAACGGCGCCAAGAAGGGCACGATCGTCGGGAAGGGCGTCGTGAACAACCGCATGACCAACATGCTCATGCAGCTTCTGGAGAAGCAGGGCGTGCCGACGCATTTTGTCGAAGAGCTCTCCGACCGCGATACGCTCGTCAAGCGCGTCACGATCGTGCCGCTCGAGGTCATCATCCGCAACGTCTCCGCGGGTTCCTTCGCCAAGCGCTACGGCGTGGAGGAGGGCATCGTGTTCGACGAACCCACCATCGAGTTCTCCTATAAGTGCGACGCGCTCGACGACCCGCTCATCAATTCCTATCATGCGCTCGCCTTAAAGCTTGCAACCAGGGAGGAGATCGAGACCATCAAAAAGTATGCCTTCAAGGTCAATGACGTGCTCAAGGAATACTTCTTAAAGCTTGGCGTGCGCCTCATCGACTTCAAGCTGGAGTTCGGCAGACTGCCCGACGGCACCATTGTGCTCGCCGACGAGATCTCACCCGATACCTGCCGCTTCTGGGACGCCAAGACGGGCGAAAAGCTGGACAAAGACCGCTTCCGCCGCGACATGGGGGGCGTCGAGGACGCCTACCGGGAGATCTTCAAACGCGTCACCGCGGGGGAGTGATATGACGGGTCACATCCACGAAGAATGCGGCGTGTTCGGCATCTTTGCGCCCACCGCGACCGATGTCGCCTCGACCGCATACTATGCGCTCTTCGCCCTGCAGCACAGGGGGCAGGAGTCCGCGGGCATCGTCGTCAACAACGACGGCGTGTTCAACGCCTATAAGGACGCCGGACTCGTCAACGATATCTTTACCGCCGACATCCTCTCCCGCCTGGGCGAGGGGGAGATGGCGATCGGGCATGTGCGTTACAGCACGACGGGCTCGGGCGGCAGAGAGAACGCGCAGCCCATCGTCGTCAACCACCTCAAGGGCAACATGGCGCTGGCGCACAACGGCAATATCGTCAACGCATACGAACTGCGTTCCCGCCTCGAGGGGGAGGGCAGCATCTTCCATACCACCTCGGATACCGAGGTCATCGCCTATACCATCACCAAGGAACGCGTGCAGGTGAGCTCCATCGAGCTCGCCGTACTCGCCGCCATGGACAAGATCAAGGGGGCATATTCCCTTGTCGTCATGTCGCCGAGCAAGCTCATCGCCGCGCGCGATCCGCACGGGTTCCGTCCGCTCTGCTACGGCATGCGCGACGACGGGGCGTATATCGTCGCCTCGGAATCGTGCGCGCTCGACGCCGTGGGCGCCAAACTCATCCGCGAGGTCGACCCGGGCGAGATGCTCGTGTTCACGCGGGAGGGGGTAAAGAGCTATCGCGACCGCTGCGGCAGGGCGAAGCGGCTGTGCGTGTTCGAATATATCTATACCGCGCGGCCCGATTCCGTCATCGACGGCAACTCCGTGCACGAGGCGCGCAAGCGCGCGGGCGCCTTTCTCGCCCGCCAGTTCCCCATTCCCGCAGACGTCGTCGTGGGCGTGCCCGATTCGGGGCTGGACGCCGCGCTCGGCTATTCGCAGGAGTCCGGCATCCCCTACGGCATCGGGATCATCAAGAACAAATATATCGGCAGGACCTTCATCGCGCCCGGACAGAAGGCGCGCGAGGATCGCGTACGCATCAAACTCAACGTGCTGCGTTCCGAGATCGAAAATAAGCGCGTCATCCTCATCGATGACAGCATCGTGCGCGGCACGACCTGCGGCAGGATCGTACGGCTTCTGCGCGAGGCGGGGGCAAAGGAGGTGCACATGCTCTCTTCGGCGCCCGCATTCCTCAATCCCTGCTATTACGGCACGGACATCGACTCGCGCGAAAATCTGATTGCCTGCCATCATTCGGTGGAGGAGATCGCCCGCATCATCGGCGCGGACTCCGTCGGCTATCTCGACGTGCGCCATGTGCGCTGCCTCACGGGGGAGGAGCGCGACGACTATTGCTGCGCCTGTTTCGACGGGAAATATCCCACCGAGATCCCCGAAGAGGGGCACAAGAACCGCTTTGAACGCCCGCGCAGCCAAAATCCCAAATTTCAAAAGACGCAGGAGTGAGCGAAAATGGACAAGAGCTATTCTGACAGCTACAAGAAGGCGGGCGTAGACATCGTGGCGGGATACCGCGCGGTGGAGCTCATGAAAAAACATGTCGCCCGCACCATGCCGGACGGCAGGGCGGACATCGGCGACTTCGGCGGGCTGTTCCCGCTGCCCCTTGCGGGCATGAAGGAGCCCGTTCTCGTCTCGGGGACGGACGGCGTGGGGACCAAACTGCGCATCGCACAGCTGATGGACAAACACGATACCATCGGCATCGACTGCGTCGCCATGTGCGTGAACGACATCATCTGCTGCGGCGCCAGGCCGCTCTTCTTTCTCGACTACATCGCCTGCGGAAGAAATATCCCCGAAAAGATCGCGGATATCGTGGGCGGCGTGGCAGAGGGCTGCGTGCGCGCGGGCTGCGCGCTCGTGGGCGGCGAGACGGCGGAACATCCCGGAACCATGGCAGAGGGCGACTATGACCTTGCCGGCTTCAGCGTGGGCGTGGTAGACAGATCCGCCATCATCGACAAGAGCAGGATGCGGGCGGGGGACGTCATGCTTGCGCTCCCCTCGTCGGGCGTGCATTCCAACGGATTTTCCCTTGTGCGCAAGGTGTTCGACGTGGAGCACTGCGACCTCAAGGCCCCCGTGGAAGAGCTTGCGGGCAGATCGCTCGGGGAGGTGTTGCTCGAACCGACGAAGATCTACGTCAGGCCCGTGCTCGCCCTGCTGCAGGCGGTGCAGGTCAAGGGCATTTCGCACATCACGGGCGGCGGCTTTTACGAAAATATGCCGCGCTCCATTCCCAAGGGGCTGGGCGTGCGCATCGCAAAGCGCGACGTGCGCATTCCGCCCGTCTTTTCGCTCATTCAAAGGCGGGGCGATATCAGCGAGCATGACATGTTCAACACATTTAACATGGGCGTGGGCATGGGCATCGTCGTAAGCGCGGCCGATGCCGAGCGGGCGATCTCTGTGCTTCGCGCAGAGGGAGAGGAGGCGTACGTCCTCGGCGAGATCGTCGGGAGCGAGGACGGCGTGCTGCTCGTATGAGGCGGCAGCGCATCGCCGTCTTAACTTCGGGCGGCGGCACCAATCTGCAGGCGATCATCAACGCCGAAGAGGCAGGGCTCATCCCGCACGGCGAGGTCGTGCTCGTCATCAGCGACCACAGGGGCGCATATGCGCTCACGCGGGCGGCGCGCTACGGCATCGAATGCGCGGTGATCGACAGAAAGGAGATCCCCGACCGCGCCCGGCGGGAGGGGGAGATGCTCGCCCTGTTGCAGGCGCGCGCGATCGACATGGTCGTGCTTGCGGGCTTTATGGG
Source organism: uncultured Clostridia bacterium (assembly GCA_944337235.1). Taxonomy (GTDB): domain Bacteria; phylum Bacillota; class Clostridia; order Christensenellales; family Borkfalkiaceae; genus Gallimonas. Next base: position 101,218 of record CALVLK010000004.1, on the reverse strand, counting down.
CATTCTGAGCGAGGAATTTGTATCGCACTATCCCAAGCGCATGATCAACGTGCATCCCGCGCTCATCCCCAGCTTTTGCGGCAAGGGATTTTACGGGCTGCATGTGCACGAAGCGGCGCTCGCCTACGGCGTCAAGGTGACGGGCGCGACCGTACACTATGTGACGCAGGTCTGCGACGGCGGACCCATCATCGCCCAGAAGGCGGTGGAGGTCAGAGAGGGAGACACGCCCGAACTGCTGCAAAAGCGCGTCATGCGCGAGGCGGAATGGGTGATCCTTCCCGAGGCGGTAGAAAAGGTCTGCCGCGAACTTTCCAAGGAATAAACGGGGCGATCCCGAAGGAGGAATTATGGGCTACGAAGTCAGGCATATGAAGGACGTGCTTGCGGGCAACCCCTATGTGGGCCGCGGGATCGTCATCGGCAAAACGGAGAGCGGAAAACAGATGATGTTCGCCTATTTTATCATGGGCAGGAGCGAGAACAGCCGCAACCGCGTCTTTGTGCGGCAGGGAGATGGGGAGATCACCATCTATCCCTTTGACGAGAGCAAGGTGAAGGATCCCTCGCTCATCATCTATTCCCCCGTCAGACGGGTGGGGGACAAGGTCATCGTGACAAACGGCGATCAGACGGATACGATCGCCGCGGCGCTGGAGGCGGGCAAGTGCTTCCGCCACGCGCTAAAGAGCCGCACCTTCGAGCCGGACGCGCCCAACTTCACCCCCCGCATCAGCGGAATTTTTTCGCGGGACGGGGCGGGTTATTCCCTCTCGATCTTAAAGAGCGCCGACGAAAAGGGCTCTGCCTGCAATCGCTATACCTTTGACTATGAGCCCCTTGCGGGGCTTGGGCACTTCATCCATACCTACGAGACGGACGGCGATCCGCTGCCCACCTTCACGGGCGAGCCGGAGCGCGTGTTCATTCCGGACGACATCGAGGCGTTTGCCAATGAGATCTGGGACAATCTGGACGAGGACAACAGGATCTCGCTCTACTGCGGCGCGTATGAGATCGGGTCGGACGTACGGCAGGATTATCTGATCAACCGATACAGCAAAGAGGTGAACGTATGAAAGAATTTTCCTTAAAATATGGCTGCAATCCCAATCAGAAGCCCGCGCGCATCTTCATGGAGGACGGCGCGGATCTTCCCCTGGACATCCTCAACGGCCGCCCGGGGTACATAAACTTTTTGGACGCGCTCAATTCCTGGCAGCTCGTCAAGGAGATCAAGGAGAGCACGGGCATGGTCGCCGCGACCAGCTTCAAGCACGTCTCGCCCACTTCGGCGGCCGTCGGAAAGCCATTGAGCGCGGCGCTGAAAAAGAGCTGTTTTGTCGACGATATCGAGGGGCTGGACGACTCTCCGCTCGCCTGCGCCTATGCGCGTGCGCGCGGGACGGACAGGATGTCCTCCTTCGGCGACTGGATCGCGCTCTCGGATGAGTGCGACGAGGTGACGGCGCGCATCATCGCCCGCGAGGTGTCCGACGGCATCATCGCGCCCGCCTATTCCTCCAAGGCGCTTGAAATTCTTAAAACGAAGCGCAAGGGCGCCTATAACATCGTCCGCATCGATCCCGGCTTTGTCCCTGCCGAGATCGAACACAAGCAGGTATTCGGCGTCACGTTCGAGCAGGGGCGCAACAATTATAAGATCGACTGCTCTCTCTTGCAGAACATCGTCACCAAAAACAAGACGCTGCCCGAAGAGAAGGCGCAGGACCTTGTCATTGCGCTCATCACCCTCAAATATACGCAGAGCAATTCCGTCTGCTTTGCCGCGGACGGGCAGGCAATCGGCGTCGGTGCGGGGCAGCAGTCGCGTATCCACTGTACCCGCCTCGCCGCGCAGAAGGCGGATCTCTGGCATCTGCGCCAGCACGAGAAGGTGCTCTCGCTGCAATTTGCCGAGGGCGTCGGGCGGCCGGAGAAGAACAACATCATCGATCTGTACCTTTCGGACGAAGCCGAAGAGGTGCTCGGCGACGGGGTATGGCAGAAGAACTTCGCCGTGCGCCCCGAACCCTTTACCCGGGAGGAGAAGGCGGAATATCTTGCCTCCATCCGCGGCGTTTCGCTGGGCAGCGACGCCTTCTTCCCGTTTTCAGACAACATCGAGCGCGCATTCCGAAGCGGCGTGAGCTATGTGGCGCAGCCGGGCGGCTCCGTGCGCGACGACCTTGTCATCAAGGCGGCAGACAGCCACGACATGGTCATGGCGTTCACGGGTATGCGCCTCTTCCATCACTGAGATATGCAAATACCGCACGGCTGCAGCCTGCGGTATTCTGATTCGGAGGGTCATATGAACATTCTTGTCATCGGCGGCGGCGGAAGGGAACACGCCGTCATACAGTGCTTAAAGAAAAGCCCGCGCGTGGAGAAGATCTTTGCGCTGCCCGGGAACGGCGGCATCGCGCGTGACGCGGAATGCTATCCCGTCAAGGCGACCGATCTTGCGGGGATTGCGGCATTCGTGCGCGAACACCATGTGGATTTTGCGGTGGTCACGCCCGACGATCCGCTCGTGCTGGGGCTTGTCGACCTGCTCGAGGGCATGGGCATCCCCTGTTTCGGGCCAAAGAAAGATGCCGCGATCATCGAGGGCAGCAAGGTGTTTTCCAAGCAGCTCATGCAAAAGTACGGCATTCCGACGGCGGAGAGCAGGACGTTCGACCGCGCGGACGAGGCGCTTGCCTATTTAAGGGATGCGGAATATCCCGTCGTGATCAAGGCGGACGGGCTTGCGCTCGGCAAGGGCGCGGTCATCGTAAACAGCGCAGAGGAGGCGGAGCGGACGGTCAAAGAGATGATGGTCGATCACGTCTTCGGCGCGAGCGGCGACCGCATCCTTGTGGAGGAATTCCTGACGGGGCCTGAGGTCTCCGTCCTCTCGTTTACGGACGGGAATGTCGTGATCCCCATGGTGTCCTCGATGGACCACAAGCGCGCGCTCGACGGCGATCTCGGACTGAACACGGGCGGCATGGGCACCGTGGCGCCCAATCCCTACTATACCGAGGAGATCGCAAAGGAGTGCATGGAGCACATCTTCCTGCCCACCATCCGCGCCATGAACGCAGAGGGCAGGACCTTCCGCGGCTGCCTGTATTTCGGGCTCATGCTCACGCCGAAGGGGCCGAAGGTCATCGAGTACAACTGCCGCTTCGGCGATCCGGAGACGCAGGTGGTGCTGCCCCTCTTGCAGAGCGACCTGCTCGAGATCATGCTCGCCACCCGCGAGGGGCGCCTCTCCGAAGAGATGGTGCGCTTCTCTTCGGGCGCGGCATGCTGCGTCGTGCTCGCCTCGGCGGGTTACCCCAAACAGTATCAGACGGGGTACGAGATCACGCTTCCCTCCACGGGGGAGAATGAATATATCTTTATTGCAGGTGCGCAGCTGCGCGAAGGCAAGCTGTACTCTTCGGGCGGGCGGGTGCTCGGCGCCGTTGCAACGGCGCCCACGCTGCGCGAGGCGGTCGGGCGCGCCTATGCGCTCGCAGACAAGATCAGATTTGAAAACGCCTATATGCGGCGGGATATCGGAAAGCGCGCGCTTTCCGCACTTGGGGAGGAATAGATGGTTTACAGGATCTTTGTAGAAAAAAAGGCGGGCTTCGATCACGAGGCGCGGCAGCTGCTCTTTGAGATCAGGGAATTTCTCGGCATTGCGCAGGCGGAGCGCGTCCGCATCATCAACCGCTACGACGCAGAGGAACTCAGCGAGGAACTCTTTCACACGGCGGTCAGGACGGTCTTTTCCGAGCCGCAGATGGATGAGGCGACGGAGGCGATCGACTGCGCGGGCGCGGCGGTGTTTGCCGTGGAATATCTTCCGGGGCAGTTCGATCAGCGCGCCGATTCGGCGGCGCAGTGCATCCAGCTCATCTCCAGGGGGCGCCGCCCGCTCGTGCGTACGGCAAAGGTGTACGCCGTCTACGGCGGCGTGACGGCGGCGCAGCTCGAGGCGATCAAGCGCTACGTCATCAACCCTGTCGAGAGCAGAGAGGCGTCGTTTGACCTTCCAAAGACGCTGTCGATCCGGCATCCCGTTCCCTCGGACGTAGAGACGCTGACGGGATTTTTGCAGTTGGACGAGGCGGGGCTTGCCGCATGCGTCAGACAATATGCGCTCGCCATGGATGAAGACGATATCCGCTTCTGCCGCGACTATTTCAGGCGGGAGGGGCGCGATCCCACGCTCACCGAGATCCGCATGATCGACACCTATTGGTCCGATCATTGCAGGCACACCACCTTTCTTACGACCATCGACGGTGTGACCTTCGAGGACAAACTGTTGCAGCGCACCTACGAGGAGTATCTTGCGGCGCGCAAGGAGATCGGGCGCAGCAAGCCCGTCAACCTCATGGACGTCGGCACCATTGCAGCCAAGGTGCTTAAAAAGCGGGGCATGCTGGAGAAGCTGGACGAATCGGAGGAGATCAACGCCTGCACGGTCAAGATCAAGGTGACGGTAGACGGCAGAGAGGAGGACTGGCTGCTTCTCTTCAAGAACGAGACGCACAACCACCCCACCGAGATCGAGCCCTTCGGCGGGGCTGCCACCTGCATCGGCGGCGCGATCCGCGATCCGCTGTCGGGCAGAAGCTATGTGTATGCCGCCATGCGTGTGACGGGCGCGGCGGATCCCCGCCTGCCCATCGAAGAGACGATGAAGGGCAAACTCCCGCAGCGCAAGATCGTCACGACGGCTGCGGCGGGATATTCCTCTTACGGCAATCAGATCGGGCTTGCCACGGGGCAGGTAGACGAGCTGTACCATGCGGGCTATGCCGCGAAGCGGCTGGAGGTGGGCGCCGTGATCGCCGCAACGCCGCAGGCAAATGTGCGGCGCGAAGTGCCCGCGCCCGGGGACAAGGTCATTCTCCTCGGCGGCAGAACGGGGCGCGACGGCTGCGGCGGGGCAACGGGCTCCTCCAAATCGCACACGCTGGAATCGCTCACCCATTGCGGGGCAGAGGTGCAGAAGGGCAACGCGCCGGAGGAGCGCAAGCTGCAGCGGCTGTTCCGCAACCGCGAGGCGATGCTGCTCATCAAGCGCTGCAACGACTTCGGGGCGGGCGGCGTCTCCGTCGCCATCGGCGAACTTGCAGACGGATTGAATATCGATCTCGACCGCGTGCCCAAAAAATACGACGGGCTGGACGGCACGGAGCTTGCCATCTCCGAGTCGCAGGAGCGCATGGCGGTAGTGGTGGAGGCGGAGAGCGCCGAGCGCTTCATCGCCCTTGCCGCAGAGGAGAATCTGGAGGCGACGATCGTCGCCGAGGTGACGGAGGATCCCCGCCTTGTCATGACCTGGCGCGGGAAGAAGATCGTAGATGTCTCGCGCGAATTTCTCAACTCCAACGGCGCAGAGAAGCATATCGATATCGCTTTGGCGCGCCCCGAGGGATATGCACGCCCCTTGCCCGAGCGCTTTTCCGCGGGCATGCTCGCGCTTGCGGGCGATCTGAACGTCTGCTCCAAGCGGGGGCTCTCCGAGCGCTTCGACAGTACGATCGGCGCGGGGACGGTGCTCATGCCCTTCGGCGGAAGATATCAGATGACCCCGCCCCAGGCGATGGTGCACCTCATCTCCACCGAGCACGGCCATACGGACACCGTGTCGTATATGGCATGGGGCGGAAATCCCTATATCATGGAAAAGAGCCCCTATCACGGGGCATATCTCGCCGTCGTCGAGAGCGCGGCAAAACTCGTGGCGACGGGTGCCTCCTTCCGCGACGTATACCTCTCCTTCCAGGAATATTTCCTGAAGCCGGGGCACGATCCCAGGCGCTGGGGGCAGCCGCTTGCGGCGCTGTTGGGCGCCTACCGCGCGCAGCTCGACCTCGGGATCGCGGCGATCGGCGGCAAGGACTCCATGAGCGGGACGTTCGAACAGCTCGACGTGCCGCCCACGTTCATCTCCTTTGCCGTGACGACGGGCAATGCCGGCGAGGTCGTCTCGCCCGAGTTCAAGGGCGCAGGTCACCCCGTTGTGCTGCTCGCGCCCGAATACGATCAGAACGGCCTGCCCGTCCCTGCGTCGCTTCTTGCGGTCTTTGCCAGGGTGACGGCGCTCATCCGCGCAAAGAAGGCGCTTTCGGTCTATACGCCCGGCTACGGCGGGATCGCCGAGGCGATTATGAAGATGTCGCTCGGCAACCGCATCGGCTTTGCCGCGCTTCCGCAGGCGATGGAGCGCCTCTTCTCTTACAACTACGGCGCATTCGTCGTGGAACTGAGCGGCGCGGCGGAGGAGGGGGAACTCATCGGCCATACGACGGCCGGGCCTGAGATCTCGTGCGGCGAAGAGCGCGTCTCGCTCGAAGAGCTTGAAAGCGTGTACGAGGGCGTGCTCGAGGGGGTATATCCCGCGAACATTCCTGTCGCGGGCGAGGCGCAGGCGTTCACCTGCACGCAGCGCAGCGGCGCGGCTTGTGCACAGAAGACGGCGCGCCCGCGCGTGCTCATTCCCGTATTCCCCGGCACGAACTGCGAATACGATACCGCAAAGGCCTTCGAGGACGCGGGTGCACAGGCAGAGATCTTCGTTATCCGCAACCGTACGGCGGAAGAGGTCTCCCGCTCCGTCGAGGCGTTCGCCTCGGGCATCCGGAACAGTCAGATCATCTTTATCCCGGGCGGATTTTCGGGCGGCGACGAGCCGGACGGATCGGGCAAGTTCATCACGGCATTCTTCCGCAACGGCGAGATCCGCACCGCGGTCGAGGAGCTTCTCTCCCGCCGCGACGGGCTCATGGGCGGCATCTGCAACGGATTCCAGGCGCTCATCAAGCTCGGGCTTGTGCCGTACGGGAAGATCATCGACACCGACGAGAACTGCCCCACGCTCACCTACAACGACATCGGGCGGCATCAGTCGCGCATCGTCCGCGTGCGCGTGGCGTCCGTCAGGTCCCCCTGGCTTGCGGGCGTGGAGGCGGGGGAGATCTTCTCCGTTCCCATCTCGCACGGCGAGGGCAAATTTGTCGCGCCCGCGTCGCTCATCCGCAGCCTTGCCGAAAACGGCCAGATCATGACGCAATACGTCGACCTTGACGGGGCGCCGACGATGGACATCCGCTTCAATCCCAACGGCAGCATGCAGGCGGTCGAGGGCATCCTTTCGCCGGACGGCAGGGTGTTCGGCAAGATGGGGCACGCCGAACGCAAGGGCGGGGCGCTCTATCGCAACGTGCCCGGCAACTACGATATGAAGCTCTTTGAGAGCGCAGTGAAATATTTCAAATAAGATACGAGGGCGAGCGATCGCCGAGGGAGGAAAATCAGTTGAAAACAGATATCGAGATCGCACAGGAGGCGCAGCTCCTGCCCATCCGCACCGTGGCGGAGCGCGCCGGACTTTCGGAAGAGGAGCTGGAATACTACGGAAAGTACAAGGCAAAAATCGCGCTTTCGCCCGAGCACGCCGCGCAGCCGTACGGCAAGCTGGTGCTCGTCACGGCGATCACGCCCACCCCTGCGGGGGAGGGCAAGACGACCACGACCATCGGCCTTGCAGACGGCTTGCGCCGATTGGGCAAGAAGGTCGTCGTCGCCCTCAGGGAGCCGTCGCTCGGGCCGGTGTTCGGCATCAAGGGCGGCGCCGCGGGCGGGGGCTATGCGCAGGTGGTGCCCATGGAGGATATCAATCTGCATTTCACGGGCGACTTTCATGCCATCGGCGCGGCGAACAATCTGCTGTGCGCCATGCTCGACAATCACATCTTCCAGGGCAACGCGCTCGATATCGATCCCGAACGCATCACGCTGCGCCGCTGCGTCGACATGAACGACCGGCAGCTGCGCTGCATCGAGGACGGCCTGGGCGGCGGCAAGAACGGCGTGCCGCGGAAGGACGGCTTCGATATCACGGTGGCAAGCGAGGTGATGGCGGTGCTCTGCCTTGCCGACTCCCTTTCCGATCTCAAGGCGCGGCTTGCGCGCATCGTCGTGGGCTATACCCGTGCAGGCAAGCCGGTCACGGCGGGCGATCTGAAGGCGGCGGGCGCCATGTGCGCGCTGCTCAAAGACGCCATCAAGCCCAATCTCGTGCAGACGCTGGAGGGAACGCCCGCCATCGTGCACGGCGGTCCGTTTGCCAATATTGCGCATGGCTGCAATTCGGTCGCGGCGACGCGGACGGCGCTGCGCCTGGGCGATTATGCCGTGACGGAGGCGGGATTCGGCTCCGACCTCGGCGCGGAAAAATTCCTCGACATCAAATGCCGTGCGGCGGGACTCAGGCCCTCTGCCGTCGTCATTGTGGCGACGGTGCGCGCCCTCAAGATGCACGGCGGCCTTGCAAAGACCGAACTCGCGCAGGAGGACCTTGGCGCCCTCGAGCGGGGGCTGCCCAATCTGCTCCGCCATATCTCGGTGATGACCGGCGTGTACAGGCTGCCCGCCGTGGTGGCGGTCAACCGTTTCCCCACCGATACAGACGCGGAGATCGCGCTGATCATGGAAAAATGCAGGGCACTGGGCGTGAACGTAGCGCTCTCCACCGTCTGGGCGGAGGGCGGAAAGGGGGGCGAAGCGCTGGCGCGCGAGATCATTGCCCTCTGCGAGCGGCCGTCTGATTTCCGCTACTGTTACGATACGGCGCTGTCCGTCAAGGAGAAGATCGACGCCGTGGTCACGCGCGTATACGGCGGCGACGGGGCAGATTATACTCCCGAGGCGGAGGAGCAGATCGCCTCGCTCACCGCGCTCGGCTTCGGGGCTCTTCCCGTCTGCATTGCAAAGACGCAGTATTCCTTCTCAGACGACAGCACAAAGCTCGGCGCGCCGGAGGGATTCCGCATCACGGTGCGGAACGTGCGCGTGAGCGCGGGGGCAGGGTTCCTCGTCGTGCTGACGGGCAACATCCTCACCATGCCCGGGCTGCCCAAGGTCCCCGCTGCGGAGAAGATTGACGTCAATGAGGCGGGCGTCATCACAGGGCTGTTCTGATGGATGAGATCACTTTTGAGAAAGACCATATTTTAGAGGGGGCGGTGACGCCCCTTCTTGTCTGGTACCGCGGCGCAAAGCGCGATCTTCCCTGGCGGCACACGCGCGACCCCTATTGCATCCTCGTCTCCGAGATCATGCTGCAGCAGACGCGGGTCGAGGCGGTGAAGGCGTACTATCTCCGCTTTTTGCAGCAGTTTCCCACGGCCGAGGCGCTCGCCGCGGCGGAGGAGGGGGAGGTGCTGAAGGCGTGGGAGGGGCTCGGCTATTATACCCGTGCGCGCAACCTGCACCGCGCCGCAAAGCAGATTGCGGCGCAGGGGTTTCCCCGTACGCCGCGCGAGATCCGCGCGCTGCCCGGCGTGGGAGATTATACGGCGGGGGCGATCGCGTCCATCGCCTTTGATCTGCCCTGTCCCGCCGTGGACGGAAATGTGTTGCGGATCCTCACGCGGCTGCTCGCCGACGGGAGCAATATCGACGACGCGGCGACAAAAAAACTGTTCGCGGAGCGGCTGCGCCGCGTCTATCCCCAAGCGTCGGGCGAATTTTGTCAGGCGCTGATGGAGTTGGGCGCGCTCGTCTGCCTTCCCAACGGTGCGCCGCTGTGTACGGGATGCCCGTGGGAGGGGATCTGCCTTGCACATGCCACGGGGCGCGAGGCGCAGTTTCCCGTCCGTGCAGAAAAGCGTGCGCGCAAGATCGAGCAGCTGAACGTGTTCGTCCTTGAACACGAGGGGAAGTTTGCGCTGGAACAGCGCCCCGCACAGGGACTTCTGGCAGGGCTCTGGCAGTTCCCCCTGCGTGCGGGCGGAGACCCTGCCGCCCTTGGCGAGGTGATCGCCCAAAGACGGGCAAAACACATCTTTACGCACATCGAGTGGCATATGACGGGCTATCTCATCCGCGCGGCGGCATGCAGCGATGATTTTGTCTGGGCGGAGGCAGCTCAGATCAAAGCGCACTATGCGCTGCCCGCGGCATTCAAAGCATTTATGCCCTGGCTGGATAGGCAGCATATTTCAAAATAATAACAGACGAACGGAGGGCATATTGCCCTCCGTTCGTCTGTTATGGGTACAAAATGGTAAGAGAATCAAAGTGAACGCAGTCTGCCGCGCTCAAACAGGAAACAGTTGTCGCTCAGCGCAGCAGCGCTTTCGCGCCGCTCGCTCATGACGATGACCGCGCTCGTCTTTCTGATCGCGGCGATCAGCTGCTTGAGATCTTCGCCACCGAGGGAGGGGAAGAGCGCCTCCGGCTCGTCGAGCACGAGCAGCGTCGGCCCCTTCAAAAGCGCAATGAGCAGCTGTACCTTCATCGCCTCTTCGGCGGGAAGGTCTTTCAGCCTTCTGTTTTCATAGTGCCGCAGCCGCAGCGCTTCGATGAGTTCGGTCTGCCGTTCGGGAGTAAATTTTTTTAAGAATGCGCCGAACATGCGGATGTTCTCCCGCAGCGAACAGTCGGCAAAGAGGGCGGGGTACTCGATGAGCGAACCCGCTTTGCCCAGACAATGCTCCCTGCCGCTGCCGATGTGCACACCGAAGACATAGATATCCTGTACGTTGAGGAGCGGAAGATACTTCATGACGGAAAGCGCGCAGCCGTGCCCCGTGATGCCGACTGTCTGCCCCTGCATGAGGATTTCGGCTGCCTGGTTGAGCACGCGGTCTCTGCCGCTGCGACGTACGGACGAATTGTCGTTATAAGCGAATGCCTGCATGGGGTTCCTCCTTGTTTGGAAATGTCCTTCTATAATATAGAACGTACGAGCGACCCGATTTGTCCTGCCCAAATTGTAAAAAATAAGAAAAAATAGCTTGTTCACTTTGTGAATAAATAAAAAACGATTGATATTGTGCAAAAAAAGTAGTATAATAAGGGCGCTAAACAAAAAGGAGAACGGTTATGAGTGTTTTGATTTGTGATTCCAACTGTGAACTGTGGTACACGCGCGTAAATGAGCTTGGCCTTGACTATATTTCCATGCCCTATTTCATCGGCGGGAAGGAGTACTTCTACGACATGGGCGAAAAGACGGACTTCCGCAGCTTTTACGATACGGTGCGCGGCGGCGAGATCCCCAAGACGCAGGCGCTCAACCCCGAGGACTATAAAAACTTTCTCACGCCCTATTTCGAGCGGGGCGAGGATGTTCTGTACATCAGCTTTTCGCACGCCATGAGCGGGACGTTCCAGTCGCTCAAACTTGCGCTCGACGAGCTGCATGAGCGTTTCCCCGCGCGCCAATGCCGTGTGTTCGATACGAACAGCATCTCGCTGGGGGCGGGCATCCAGGTGGAGCAGGCGGCGCTTCTCAAGCAGCAGGGGGCGTCTGACGAGGAGATCCTCTCCTTCCTGAACGATTTTACAAACCGGGTGTGCGTGTATTTTGTCGTAGACGATCTGATGCACCTCAAGCGGGGCGGAAGGTGTTCCGATCTCGCCGCGATCGCGGGCACGCTGCTCGGGCTGAAGCCCATGCTCACCTTCAATGCGGAGGGGGGCCTTTCCGTTCTCTCCAAGATCGGCGGCAGAAAACGCGCCATCACCACGCTTGCGAACAATGTCATCGAGCAACTGCGCGACGAGGATCGCTTTCCCGTGTATGTCGTCGACGCAGACTGCGGCGAAGAGGGCGATAAGCTCAGGGATCTCATCCTCGCAAAGCGCCCCAACGCCAACATCATCCGCCAGATCGTGGGCCCCGTGATCGGATCGCACTGCGGGCCCGGCACGCTGGGCGTCATCTTTGTGGGGGACAAGCGCCCCATTCCGCTCGCAAAGCAGGCGTGACGCACGATAAAGTTTTCGGCAGGACTCAGGAAATCGACAGCCCGTGATTGACAAAATCACGGGCTTTTGTTATAATCGGAATATGGGACTTACAAAGGGAAAATTCATCGTCTTTGAGGGCATCGACGGCTGCGGCAAGAGCACGCAGATGAAGATGCTCGGCAAATATCTTGCCGCGCAGGGGCGGGAGGTCCTGCTCACGCGCGAGCCGACGGAGTCCCCCTTCGGGGCGACGTTGCGCAGCTGTCTTACGGGCAGGATCCGCACGGACGAGCATACCATCGCCGCCATGTTCGCGGCCGATCGGCTGGATCATATCTTTCAGGAGGAGAACGGGCTGCTCGCAAAGCTTAATCGCGGCGTCACCGTGCTGTGCGACCGCTATATCCTCTCCTCGCTCGCCTACAACGGCGGCTTTGTGCGCGAGGAGTGGGTGCGGCAGCTCAATGCGCCCGCCCTTGCCGCGCTCTGCCCCGATCTGACGCTGTTTATCGACGCTTCGCCCGAGGAGTGCATGCGCCGCGTGCTGCGGCGGGGCGAGACGGAGCGGTACGAGACGACGGAAAAGCTGACGCGCATCCGCAGCCGCTATTTTCAGCTGTTCGATTCCATGCCGGAAATGCACGTCTCCGTCGTTGCAAGCATGGAGAACAAGGAGGATACGCAGGCGCAGCTTCGTGCGCTTGCAGACGCACTGTTTGCGTCGGGAGGGAACGGACATGCATGAGACGTTGACGGTGGGGATCGTTCTCAAACCGCAGGGCATCCGCGGGGAGATCAAGGTGAAGCCTTACACCGATTCGGCGGAACAGTTCCGCGCCTTTCCTCGCGTCTTTCTCGACGAAAAGGAATATAAAGTGCTCTCCGTCCGCGTAGGGGATGGCGCCGTGTTCCTCGGGCTGAAGGGCGTTCCCGACCGCAATGCGGCGGAGCTTCTGCGCGGCAAAGAGGTGGTCGTGCGGCGCGAGGACGCGCCCGCGCCCGAAGAGGGCAGGTACTATATCGTCGACCTCATCGGCTGCGCGCTGTGCACGCAGGAGGGGACACGCCTTGGCACGCTGACAGACATCCGCCAGGCGGCAACGGACATCTACTTTGTGCGGCAGGACGACGGCAAAGAGATCTTATTCCCTGCCGTCAGGGGCGTCATCGTTGCGATCGATCTTACGGAACAGCGCATCACCGTAGACGAAAAACGCTTCCGTGAAGTGGCGGTCGTATAGGAGAGCGGCATGAAGATCACCATTCTTACCCTCTTTCCTGATATCTTTTCCCCCCTCTTTTCCAGCATTGTGGGAAGGGGGGTGCGCGAAGGAAAACTTCAGATCGAGATCGTGAATATCCGCGATTATACAGAGAACAAACAGAAGAAGTGCGATGACTATCCCTTCGGCGGCGGGGCGGGGCTCGTCATGACGGCGCAGCCCGTGGGCAGCGCCATCGAGGCGGTCGACCCCGATCACCGCGCGCGCCGCATCTATCTCTCCCCCAAGGGGAAGGTGTTCAAGCAGGAGATGGTATTCTCGCTCGTGGAGTGCGAGCACATCGTGCTGCTCTGCGGGCATTACGAGGGCGTCGATCAGCGCGCCATCGACCTCTTCATCGATGAGGAGATCTCCATCGGCGACTATGTGCTCACGGGGGGCGAGCTGCCCGCCATGGTCGTCACCGACTGCATCGCGCGCTATGTCGACGGCGTGCTCTCGCCCGAATCGCTCGTACAGGAGAGCTTTTCGGAAAATCTGCTGGAATATCCGCAATACACGCACCCCGCCGAGTATCGCGGCCTGCGCGTGCCCGAAGTGCTGCGCAGCGGCAATCATGCGCTCATCGATCAGTGGCGGCGGGAACAGTCCATCCTCATAACAAAGAAGAACAGGCCCGACCTGATCAAGGGCGGCGGCAAAGGGGACGTATGAAGACGATACAGTGGTTTCCCGGGCACATGGCCAAGGCCATGCGCATGATGGAGGAAAACCTGAAGGTGTGCGACGCCGTGGTGTTCGTGCTCGACGCGCGTGCGCCCGCCTCGACCTATAATCCGAAATTAAAGGGGCTGGTCAAAGACAGGCCCGTGCTCTACCTGCTCAACAAGGGCGACCTTGCCGACGGCGGCGCGGACATGTGCGCGGCGCGCATGCGCGAACACGGGCTTGCCGTGCTGCGCCTTGCGGCGACGGGAAGCAGACCGCGCGAATTGCAGGCCGCCATGCAGGCGCTTGTCGCACAAAAGGTGCAACGTATGCAGGAAAAGGGGATACAGCGCCCGCTGCGCTTCCTCGTTGCGGGGGTGCCCAATACGGGCAAAAGCACGGTCATCAACCTGTTGTGCGGTGCGCGGCGCGCCGTCACGGGGGACAGGGCGGGCGTGACCAGGGCAAAGCAGTGGGTCAGGTGCGGCGCATTTGAACTGATGGATACGCCCGGCACCATGCCGCCCTCCTTTTCCGATCAGCGGCTTGCCCGCAGGCTCGCCTATATCGGCTGCGTGAACGACGACATCCTTGAAATGGACGAGATCGCGCTCTCCCTTCTGGAGGAGCTGTATGCGCGCCGCCCCGAGGCGCTGCAGGAGCGCTACGGCATCACGGGGGGTACGCCTTTGGAGATGCTCGGCGCCGTCTGTATGCGGCGCGGATTTGTTCTGAAGGGGAACGAATACGACTACGAGCGCGGCGAGCGCGCCGTCATCGACGACTTCCGCAAGGGAAGGCTGGGCAGGATATGCTTCGACAGCGCCGAAGATCTTGCTGCCGTCGGCCTTGCAGGGGGCGGCAATGGATGATCTTGCGCTCGAACGGGACTATGCCGCCCGCGGCTACGGCGCCGTTGCGGGCGTGGACGAGGTGGGCAGGGGCCCGCTTGCCGGCCCCGTCGTCTGTGCGGCGGTCATTCTGCCCCTCGAGGAGGCGCTGCGCATCCGCGGCATCGACGACAGCAAACGGCTGAGCAGACGGCGGCGGGAGGAACTTGCGGCGCTCATCCGCGATCGCGCGGTCGCCTTTTCGGTCTGCGAGGCAGACGCCGCGCTCATCGACGAGATCAATATTCTGCAGGCCACCAGGCGGTGCATGAAGGGGGCGGTCGAATTGCTCTCTCCCGCGCCCGATTTTGTGCTGACGGACGGCAACATGACGCTGGAGATCAATATTCCCCAGCGGAGCATCGTCAAGGGGGACGCCCTCGTGGCGTCCATCGGCGCGGCGAGCATTCTTGCCAAGGTGTATCGCGACGCCCTGATGGCGTCGTACGCCGCGCAGTACCCGGGCTACGGGTTTGAACGGAATGCCGGTTACGGCACGGCGGAGCACATCCGCGCGATCAGGGAGAGGGGGATATGCGCCATTCACAGAAGGAGCTTTCTAAACAGGATATTGGAAGAAAAGGGGAAGAGCTCGTCGTAAAATTTCTTCGGAAGCGGCGCTATCGCATCGTCGTGCGCAATTACACCACGCCCTTCGGCGAGGCGGACATCGTGGCGCGCAGCCGAGAGGGGACGTATTGCTTTATCGAGGTCAAATCGCGCGAGAGCGACGCCTTCGGCGATCCCACCGAGGCGGTGACCGAGGAAAAGCGCAGGCGGTACCGGGCGATCGCGCTGTTCTTTTGCAGCACGATCGGCGAGGAACCGGCATGCCGCTTCGACGTGGCTGCCGTGCGCGGCGGAGAGATCGAATACATCGAAAACGCCTTTTGAGCGAATGATATTCCGGAAACACGCAGGAGAGCGAACGCCTTCGCGGGGTATTGAATGCAGAAAAAAATGCAATCATTATATGCCGACGGTGGGCGAATGAGCGTTCGTACAGGAGGACTATGGCAAACAGCAGAGCAAAAGCACAAAAGCAGGCGGTCGGCATTGCGCATCGCTTTCCCGCCTATGTGGGATATGCCGATCATTTTTTGAAGACGGAGGTCCCCGTTCAGATCCGCAACGGCGGCGCCGAACCCCTCTCCCTCACGGTGCGCGTCTTTGACGAGGCCGGGCTCGTGCTGCCCTACGAGACGCAGATCGAGATCCCCTTCGAGAGCACGGTCGAACTGACGCTCGACGGGATCTTTTCGCCCCTCTTTCTTGCAGAGAACGACGCGGAACGGGCGGTCACCGTACACATCTGCGCCCTCAGCGGCGAGGCGGAGCTTGCGCGCTGCGATGCAGAGGTCACGGCGCTCCCCTTTGACGTATGGGAGGGGCTCTCGGGCAATCCCGAGCGCCTCGCAGCCTATCTGCGCCCCCGCGTGGCAGACTGCGCGCGCATGCTCGAGGAGACGGGCAAAAGGCTCAAGCGCTGGAATGCAGACAGGGAATTTCTCGGCTATACGGGGGCGGACAAGAACGCCGTGCGGCAGGTGTCGGCGGCGCTCTATGCCGCGTTCAAGGGGATGAACATTGAACGGGAGGGGGATTGCGACCTGACCAGACCCACGCGCGCCGCAGGGGCGGAGGCGCCCTCGCGCACAAGGCGGGCGGGCGCGCTCGAGGCGGCGGTCTTTCTTGCCGCCTGCCTGGAATCGGCGCGGCTGCACCCCGTTCTGGCGCTCGGTGAACATGCCGTGAGCGTCGGCGTATGGCTGTACGACACCTGCTTTCTCGATAGCGTGACGGACGACTGCGATTTGGTGGGCAACTACATCACGGAGGGCATCAACAACCTCAGCTTCTTCGACGTCGAAGATATCTTCGCGTCGGAAAATGCCGGGTTCACCTCTGCCGAGGGGCACTTTGCGCAGAAGCTCAGACAGGGCTATTTTGAATATTTTGTCGATATCCGCCGCTGCCGCCTGGCCGGCATTACCCCCATGCCCGTGCGCGGGAAGGGGCTGCACGGCATGGAGCTCGTCCGCGAGGAGGAGCTTTCGGGCGAGGAGGCCCCCGCGCCGCTCATCGAGAGCGGAAAGCTCGGGCTGGAGGGCAAGCAGGCGCGCAACCGCCAGTGGGAGCGGCGTCTGCTCGATCTCACCGCAAAAAACGCGCTGCTCAACTTTACGGGCAAACGCGCGTTGCATCTGCACTGTGCAGACGTCAACGACCTTTACGATCAGCTGCTCGCCAAGGGCAGCATGCGCCTGAAGGCGGGCGCCGAACCTGCGCCGCCCTTTGGTGCGGACTATACGCCGCAGCAGCGCGAACTTCTGCGTCTGGAACAGCGCAAGGGGATCCTGCGCGCCTTCCCGGGGGAGGAGAGCGTTGCCGAAACCGCGGTGCGCCTGGTGCGCCGCAACCGCGAGGCGGCGGAGGAGACGGGGACCAGGATCCTCTACCTCGCCTTCGGCTTTCTCCGCTATGTGGGCAGAGAGGACGCCTCGCCCAAATATGCGCCCCTCGTGCTCGCCCCTGTCGGGCTCAAGCGCGGCAAGGGCAACGAAGAGTACGCCGTGGAATACACCGAGGGCGAGTATTTTGTCAATACGACGCTGCTCGAATACCTCAAACAGGAATTCAACGTGGATATGCGCCTGCTCGGCGACGACGTATCCAAGCATAAGATATCGGAACTCATCAACACCGTGCTTGCCGAGGTCGCCACGCTCAAGGGCTGGACGGTGGAGCGGGACGTCTACCTCGCCTCCTTCTCCTTCCAGCGCTATCTGATGTGGAACGATCTGCGCAATCATTTCGACGCGCTCAAACAGAACGCCGTCGTCTCTGCGCTTCTGAACGGCCGCGCCGAGCGCGCCCCGCTGCCCAAGGTACAGGAGGAGGATGAAGGCGATCCGCTCGGAACGCTCATCCCGCTTCCCGCCGACAGCTCGCAATACTCCGCCATTGCGCTCTCGCGCACGGGCACGAGCTTTGTCCTGCACGGGCCGCCCGGAACGGGCAAGAGCCAGACGATCACGAACATCATTGCCAATGCGCTCGAGGACGGCAAGCGCGTGCTCTTTGTCGCCGAAAAGAAGGCGGCACTCGACGTCGTCAAAAAGCGCCTCGACGGCATCGGCATCGGGGAATTCTGCCTGGAACTTCACTCGAACAAGACGGACAAGTCAGACGTATTGCGCCGCCTGGAGGGGACGCTGGCACTCGCCGCCGCACAGCCCGCATGCGATCTGAGCGCTCAGGCGCGCGAGATCGCAACCTTGCGCGACGAACTGCGCGCCCCCATGCTCGCATTGCACAAAAAGCGCAGGCTGGGGATCTCGGTGTACGACGCCATCCTCACCTATCTCAATAACCGCGAGGCGCCCGATATCCTCGATATCGAAAGCTCCTTTTACGACGCGCTCACCAAGGAGAGTCTCGCCGAATGCAGAAGCCGCATCCTCTCTGCCGCCTCCGCCGCCAAGGAGTGCGGCGGCGTGGTCGGCTCTCCCTTTGAAAACGTCAACGTCGCGGTCTACTCGCAGGCCTTCCGCGACAAGGTGTTCTGCGCCTGCGAGGTCATCCTCACCGAGATCAAGCATCTCAAATCCTATCTCGCGCTCTTTTTGGAGTTTTACAGGCAGAAGCTCTCTACGATCACCCGCCGTAAGCTGGAAAACCTCTGCACGCTTGCGCGCGGACTGACGGCGGGCGCGTACGACAGATACTTCTCCTCTGTGACGGAGGAGCAGTTCTACGTCTTTTACAATGCCAACCGACGGCTGGATGAGCGCCTGAACGCCTACTATCGTCACTTCAAGTCGCTCGTGCTCCTGGAAAAGGACGAGCCGGAGGTGCGCCGCGTGCTCGAGCGCGGCGGCGACTGGATGGGCAGCAAGCCCGTCGTCTCTGCGGTCAAGCGGCTCTCGCGCGTGTGTCTGCACGATCTGCCGCGCGACGACGCGACGGAATATCTGCATATGCTGCTCGACATCCACGAGGCGATGGCGCGCGTGAAGAGCATCCCCCTTGCGCAGGCATTCTGCGACCGCAGCGGCGACATCGTGTTCAAACGGCGGGCCGAATTTCTGCGCGAGCTGTACGACCTGCACGAGATGTGCGCCAAGACGTTCATGGACTACAACGCGGACGCCTTCAACGGCATGTGCATCCGTGCGCAGAACGGCTATACCCGCCCCGTGCTTGAAGGATATCTGAAGGCATATGACGCCTTTTGCGCCGCCGAGGAGAGCTTCCTCTCCGTCACGCGCGGCGACCGGAACAAGATCCCCTCCGAGGATATTCTGGATTATTTCTCCTCCAAGGCAGGCGCGCTCATCGAAAATATCGACATGCTGCCCAACTGGTGCATGTACCGCGCAACGGGCGAGCGGCTCAGGGAGATCGGCTGCAGCTTTATCAGCGACGCGCTCGAGAGCGGCCGCCTGACGGGGGAGAACGTGCTCTCCGGCTTTGAGAAGAATGTCTGCAAGAACTTTCTCGAGATCAACATCCCCGCCGACCCCGACCTTTCGCGCATGACGGCGGGCTCGATCGAAGATACGATCGATAAATTTCGCACGGTATGGGAGGATTTTACCCTGCAGACGCGCACGAAGATACGCAGCGATCTCATCGCGCGCATTCCCGCGCAGGACGGCGAGGGGCCGCTCTCGGTGGAGCTCGCTGCATTCACCCGCCTTGCCAAGGGCAACCTGCGCGGCATGGGGCTCAGGGCGCTGTTTGCCGAGGTCCCCGAACTCATCCGCCGCATCGCGCCCTGTATGCTGATGAGCCCCGTCACCGCGGCGCAGTATCTGGAGCCGCGCGCCGACCTCTTCGACCTTGTCATCTTCGACGAGGCGTCGCAGATGAGTACGGCGGAGGCGGTCGGCTCCATCGCCCGCGCCAAAGCGGCGATCATCGTGGGCGATCCCAAACAGCTGCCGCCCACGGCATTCTTCCGCTCGGCCTACGTCGACGAGGAGAATCTCGAAAACGAAGATCTGGAGAGCGTGCTCGACGACTGCCTTGCCCTCGGCATGCCCGAGCGCCATCTGCTCTGGCACTACCGCAGCAAGCACGAGTCGCTCATTGCCTTCTCTAACAGCATGTATTACGACAACCGCCTGTGTACCTTCCCTTCGCCCGACGCCATGGAGAGCAAGGTGAAGCTCTGCCTTGTGGACGGCACATACGACCGCGGCTTTACCAAGCGCAACCGCAAGGAGGCGGAGGCGCTCGTGCGCGAGGTCGTGCGCCGCCTTGCCGATCCGGTGCTCTCGCGCGCGAGCATGGGCATCGTCACCTTCTCAAGCGCGCAGCAGAGCGATATCGAGCGGCTGCTCTCAAAAGAGATCCTCAAACGCAAGCTCGAGGGCGCCGCCTACGACCGCGAGGAACCGCTGTTCGTCAAAAACCTTGAGAATGTGCAGGGCGACGAGCGCGACGTCATTCTCTTTTCCGTCTGTTACGGGCCCGACTCCACGGGGCGCGTCTCCCTCAACTTCGGGCCGCTCAACCAGGCGGGCGGCTGGCGCCGATTGAACGTCGCCGTCTCCCGTGCGCGGGAGGAGATGCTCGTGTTCGCCTCGATGACCTCCGCCTCCATCGACGTCAGCAAGACCTCGTCGCGGGGCGTTCAGGGTCTGAAGGCGTTTCTGGAGTTTGCGGAGAAGGGCAGAACGACGCTCGCCGTGCGCCCCGATACCGTCAAGGGGGGCGCGGGCATCGGCAAATTTGTCGCCGAGGAGCTTGCCGTCTACGGCTATGAATGCCGCTGCGATGTGGGAACGAGCGACTTTAAGATCGACGTCGCCGTCATCGATCCAAAGGACCCGCATCGGTTCATCCTTGCTGTGCTCTTCGACGCGACGGACAAATTCTCCGTCAAGGATCGCGCCATCCTGCAGGTACAGACGCTCAAGCGCGGCAACTGGAACGTCATCCGCGTCAACTGCGTCAACTATTACAACAATCCCAAGCGCGAGATCAAGCGCATCAAAGATCTGCTCGACAAGATCACGGGGGCGGAAAAGAAGGGCAACGCCTGGCTGCTGCGCGCCGCCAAACCATACCGCAGCGTAAAACAGACGGGCGGGGAGGTCGCCGCGTTCGTCACGAGCGGCGTCAACGACGCCGAGATCGCCGCCCGCCTGAAGCAGATCGTCGCCACGGAGGAGCCCATATCCCGCCCCTTCCTGCGCCGCCGCTGCCTTGCCACCTTCGGCATCCTCAAATCGGGCGCGCGCGTAGAGGCGTGCCTGGACGCGCTCATCGACAGCTGCGCATTCCGCAGGGAGCGCGTGATGGGGTGCGACTATTTTTATAAGAACGACCGCGCGATCGCGCTCGACGCCTTCCGCACGGAGGGCGAGCCCGTTCTGCGCAAGGCGGAGACGGATTTTACTCCCTTCGAGATCGTGGCATTCATCCGCTGCGCGCTCGAAGAGCGGGTGAGCCTCTATATCGACGAGATCCTTTCGCTGCTTGCGGGCACGCTGCCCCTTGCGCGGCCGAACGAAAAATTCGCGCTGTTCGTGCGCGACTGCATCGCCTACGGGGAGGAGAAGGGCGTACTGGTGCGCTCGGTCTCCGACCGCGTCTCGCTCGCATAGCGGGGGAGGAAAGCAATGGATGGGGAGAAGGAACAAAAGAGGAATGCGAACGGGGAGCGCCGTCTGCCGCACATCAACCTGCGGCCCCTGCTCGTGTGCGCACTTGCCATGGCGGCGGGCATCTCGCTTTATACAGGTGTGCGCTTTCATACCTTTTCCTTCGCGCAGCTCGTCTTTCCCGTCCTGTTCTTTCTCATCGTGCTTTTTCCCTTTTCACTCCGGCGCGCGGCGGCGGTCGCGCTTGCCCTGGTCCTCTTTCTGCCCCTCGGCGCGGCGGTCATGCACTTCAAGACGCAGGACTATTTCTCTGCGCCGCTGGCGGGGGAACACCGCGTCATGGGCACTGCGTCCACCGTTACCGTCGAGCGCGGATACACCAACGTCGTGCTCTCCGACCTCTTTGTGGACGGCGCGGCGTATGCGGGCAAATGCAGCGTCATCCTCTCGGAGCGCGTGCGCCCCGGCGATATCGTCGTGCTCTCGGCGGACATCGAAAGCGTCGCCGAGGACGAGGTCATGCACGGCTATGCGCAGTACCTGTTCGTCTCGGATATCCGCTACCGCGCCGCCGCCTCTGAAGAGGAGATCACGGGAACGAGCGGCAATCCCTTCCTGCGGCTGAACGCCGCCCTCTACGATCTGTATTATGCGCACATGCAGGAGGACGAGGCGAGCTTTGCCTATGCGCTTGTCACTGGCAACATGGGTGGCATGGACGACAGCCTGCTCTCTGTGGTGCGATACGGCAATATTGCGCACATCTTCGCCGTGTCGGGCATGCACATCGGCGTGCTCTTTTCGGCAATGTACCTGCTGTGCAGGCCCTTCTGCCGCAGGTGGGCGTTTTTGCCTGCGATCATCTTTTCGGCGAGCTATTGCGCGCTGTGTGCCTTTACCGTCTCCTCCGTGCGTTCGCTCATCATGTGCGCCGTGTTCGGCCTCAACCGCTTTTGGGGGAGAAAGACGGATATGCTCGAGTCGCTGTCACTGGCCGCGATCCTCGTCTTTTTATTCTCGCCCATGCAGTGGTACTCAATCGGGTTCCGCCTCTCGTTCGGGGCGTGCGTGGGGCTTGCGCTCTTTTCGGGCAGCTTCTCCCGCCTGTGCGCGCGGGGCAAGATCCCTGCCGTCATCGGCTCCTGCCTGAGTGCCACCGTCGCTGCGCAGCTGTTCACGCTGCCCGTCATGCTCGAGGCGTTCGGCTATCTCTCCGTCTGGGGCGTGCTCGTCAACGTGTTCGTCGTGCCCTTCGTGACGGCGCTCTTCTTCGGGCTGCTCATCTGTACGGCGCTTGCGCTCGTCATTCCGCCCGCCGCCGCATTCTTTCTGATCTTTCCCGAAAGTTTGCTCTCGCTCATGCTCTTTCTGCTCTCCGTCGTCGATATCACGGCGGTGCTGTCCGGGTTTACGCTCGGGGCAGGGGCGGTCGTGTGGATCGCGGGGGCCTGCGCGCTCTGCCAGCGGATGCGCCTTTCCCGCCCTGTGCGCGCATGTGCCGCACTCGGGCTGAGCGTGCTCTTTGCCTGCTGCCTGCTCTATGAAAACGCCGTGTTCACGGGCTGCCGCATCCTTGTCTATCGCAGCGAGGAGCGCGCCGCAGCGCTCATTCAGACCAAGGACGAGGCGGTGCTCGTCATCGACGGCGACATCACGCTCTCCGACTGCACGTCCTTTCTCGACCGCTCGTACGGCGGAACACTCTCTGCCGTCGTCGTGTTGTGCGAGGACGAGGTCGAGGCGATCAACCGCGCGATCTTTCTCCCGGGCGAGGAGGTGCGTGCATTGTACGACCGTGAAACGGGCTTGCAGACCGCGCGCGTGCTGTTCGGCGACGCCTTTTCTTACGGTACGCTCTCCTTTGTGTATGAGGGGAGTAAATTGCTGCTCTTCACCGAAGATATCGCCGTGGAATTCGATTTTGAGGGAAAAGAGGCGCTCTCTGCCGATCTTTTTGTGGGCGGAGAGGGCACGGACTTGCAATTTTACATCCGGGATGGTATAATCAGAGCAAGATGAAATTTGTTGATCTGGCAGAGTCGCTCAAAGAGGGACTTATGCCCATCTATTTCCTCCGCGGCGAGGAGGCATATTTCCGCGACCGCGCCGTCGCCGCCATCCGCGCGGCGTGCGCCCTGCAGCAGCCTGCGCTCAACGAGGTGCGCATCGAGGGCGAATCGCTGAAGGGCGACAAGCTCGCCGCCTTCCGCGACGGGCTGTATGTGCTGCCCTTTCTCGACGAGCGGCGGTTGGTGCGCGTGTATGAGTTCTATCCGACCGAGCGGGAGTGGGAGGGCGTATTTGCTCGCTATGCGGAACGTCCGTCGCCCTCGACGGTGCTCGTCATCGTCAACAGCGGCAAGAGGGCGGGCGGGGCAGATCTTGCCAAAAAGAAGGGCGTTGTGCTCGTCGACTGCGCGCGTGAGAGCGAAGAAAAACTCTCCCGATGGCTGTTTGCGCTGCTGCGGCGCATGGGGCTGCAGGCCGATGCCGACGCGGCCGGCATGATGGTGCGCTATTGCGCCTGCGACGCCGCGCGCCTGCACATCGAGGCGGAGAAGCTGAAACTGCTGCTCGGCGAAGGGGGCAGGGTGGATCGTGCCGCCGTCGACGCCTTCGTCGCAAAGGACGTGGAATACAAGGTCTACGAACTTACGCAGGCGGCCTCGCGCGGGAGCCATTCCGCCTTCTGCGAGATTCTGAGCGAGCTCATGAACAAGGGCATGGACGAGAACGCCGTGCTCGCGGCGCTTACCTCGCATTACCGCACGCTGGTGGAGATCGGCAGGATGCGCGGCACGGATGCGGAGGTCTCCAAGCTCCTCGGCGTCAAGCCGTATGCGGTGGCAAAGAACCGCGAGGCGGCAAGGCGGCTGGGCGGCCGCGCGGAAAAGATCTATCAGCGCCTGTATGCGCTCAGCGCGGATATGCGCACAGGGCTCTACGGCAAGGAGGCCGCGCTGCAGGCCGCAGTCACGGAAATATTTTTCGGTTAGCGCAAAAAAACATACGGAAAGAATGAAATAATTTGCTTTTTTTTCGTGCAACGGATATAATAAGAGAAAGAAGCGTTTATACCGGTGGGGAGATGTTAGAGGCACTTAAGAATTCATTGCTGGAATTTGATTTTACCTATGTAGCGGAATGGATCCTGTTCTTTCTGCTCATATACTACGTCTTAAAGACGCTCAAAGACAACAACGCCAAATTTCTCATCGGGCTGTATTCCGTGCTGCTCGTGGCATTCGGCATTGTCATGGTGCTGCCCGATTCGGGGTACGACAACACGACCTATCTCGTGTTCGTCCTGATCACCTCCATGTTCTTTCTGCTGCTCTTTGCCACGGAGATCAAGCGGCAGATCTGGTCGGGCAAGCTGATGTCAAACTCGGCTTCCGAGGCGGCACATATCACGACGGGCGCCAAGGCGGAGGAGTGCATCGCCAACATTGTGCGCGCGGTGCAGAACCTCTCCAAGAACAATACGGGTGCGCTCATTGTGCTCTCCAACGGCAATCTGCCCAAGGACATTGTGGAGAGCGGCGTCTCGCTGGGGGCGCAGATCTCCTCGCAGCTCATCGAGGGCATCTTCATCAACAAGGCACCCCTGCACGACGGCGCCATGATCATCTACGGCGACAGGATCCAGGCGGCGGGGTGCTTCCTGCCCCTGACGCAGCGCGAATTTCCCAAGGACTACGGCACGCGCCACCGCGCGGGGATCGGTGTGACAGAGGTGGCGGACGTCGTCGCCATCATCGTCTCGGAGGAGACGGGGATCGTATCCCTTGTCAAGCGCGGCGAGATCACGCGCTATGCCGATTCCGAAACGCTGAAGAAGTTCCTGAAGGAATATTATTGGAAAGAATTTAATGTGGAGGGCAAAAAGTCATGAAGTTTGCAAACTTTCTCAAACGGCTGTTCACCGAGAATATTCTGCTGAAACTGCTCGCCGCCGTGCTCGCCTTTGTGACGGTCATCCTCATTCACGTTTTATGAAAAATTGTATCAGGATCCCACGGGTCTATCTGCCGTGGAAAGATTTTCAGGCCTGGTCCTTTGATCCCTGCGCGATGACGGACGAGGCGGATTGGGTGCGCGTTGCGGCGAAATGCGGCAGCGCGCCCTCTTTGCTGTACGCCTTTGCCGCCGGGCGGCTGGGCGAGGAGACGGGCGAAGAGAAGGGCAATGCCTATCTTGCGCGCCTTCTGCGCGACGACAGCATCCACAAACTCAACCGCGGGTTTGTGCTTGTCGAGCGGGAATGCCGCGGCGGCGTGCTGAGGGGGATCGTGCTTGCGCTCGACCTTGAGGCATACGGCACGGACAAAGATGCCTGCCTGCGCCCCACGCAGGAGAGCGCAGAGGAGGAGGTGCAGGCTGCGCTCTCCCTTCGCCGTAACGCGCTGCTCGAGTTTCCGCAGACGCGCGTCTTTTATCGCGACAAACGTAACAAGATCGCACAGCTTCTGGCAGAGGAGGAGCTGGAGCGCGTGTACGATTTCGACCTCATGCAGGA
The DNA here is from genome assembly GCA_944337235.1 of uncultured Clostridia bacterium. Lineage (GTDB taxonomy): Bacteria > Bacillota > Clostridia > Christensenellales > Borkfalkiaceae > Gallimonas. Next base: position 75,510 of record CALVLK010000004.1, on the reverse strand, counting down.
GGGCGGCCGCATCTGCGGCTATTATATTCCGGAGGACCTTTCCGTCGAGCTGACGCATATGCTCATGTCGCGGGCAGACCCCTGCTTCTTTCTTGCGGGCGGCGACGCAGGGATCCTTGCCGCACGGCGGCATTGGGATGCGCTGAAGACGACGCTTCCCGAAGAGGAACGCCGCTTCCACCCCGCGCGCTTTGCGCTTGCGGAGATGATCAACTTCTGCGACGGGCTGCTCACGCTGCAGCCCGTGCACCGCTTTGTGCGGGGCGCCTCTGCCGAGGAGCTCTATGCGCTCTTCTCGCGCGAGTTCCGCTGCCGGAGAGAGGAGGGCGCGATCGTGCCCCAGTCGGACGCGATGCACCTGCCCGCACGGACGGACGCACTTCTGGCGCGCTATGTACAGGAGTGCGGCGGAGAGGTGATCTGCTGCGGCGAGGAGGAGTTTGCATCGCGGCTTGCGCGGGGCGAGGGCGCGGGCATAAAGCTGTGTGCGCCCAAGCCGGACGAACTGCTCGCGGCGGTCAAGGCGGGGAAGCTGTTCCCCGCAAGAACTTTTACGGTCGGAACGGACAGAGAGAGACGATACTGCCTGGAGGGCAGGGAGATCAGCTATGATTAAAGTTTGCAAATTCGGCGGGACTTCCATGGCGAGCGGCATGACGATGCTCCGCATCAAAGAGATCCTCGATGCGGATATCGCGCGGCGGTATGTCGTCGTCTCTGCCCCCGGGAAGCGCTTCAGTACGGACGCAAAGGTGACCGATCTTCTCTTGGAGAGCTATCGTTCGCTGGTGGAGACGGGGCTCTGCGGCGCGGCGTTCGGCAAGGTGCGCGAGCGCTTTCTCGGCATCGTGTGCGAGCTGGGCATCGACTTCGATATGACGGCGCTGCTCGACGAGACGCAGCGCGAGATCGAGCGGGAGCACAGCGAGGAATTTACCGCCTCGCGCGGGGAGTATCTTGCGGCGCGCCTGACGGCGGCGTACCTCAAGGCGCCCTTCGTCGACGCGCGCGACGTCATCCGCTTCGACGCAGAGGGGAAATTGCAGGCTGCGAAGAGCTACCTTCTGCTCGCCGATGTCCTTCGCGGCAATAAGCGCGCCGTGATCGCGGGCTTCTACGGCGCGGACGAAGCGGGCAGGGTACATACCTTTTCGCGCGGGGGGAGCGACATCACGGGCGCCATCGTGGCGCGTGCCGTGGGGGCGGACCTCTACGAGAACTGGACGGACGTGAGCGGGTTCATGGTATGTGACCCGCGTATCGTCGAAAATCCTGCCCGCATCCGCACGCTCTCCTACAAGGAACTGCGCGAGCTGAGCTATATGGGGGCGGGGGTCCTGCACAGCGAGTCCATCTTCCCCGTGCGCGAGGCGGATATCCCCATCCGCATCAAGAATACCTTCCGCCCGGACGATCCCGGAACGGACATCCTGCCCACCTCTAAGTGCCGGTTCGGCGATCAGGTCATCACGGGCATCGCAGGGAAAAAGAACTTTACGGTCATTTTTGTAGAAAAATCGCTCATGAACCTCGAGATTGGTTTTGTGCGCAAGATTCTCTCCGTCTTTGAGCGGCACCATATCTCTATCGAGCACATCCCCACAGGGATCGACACCGTGTCCTTCGTCATCGACAGCACACAGCTGCACCGCGGCGAGATGAACGAGATGCTGCGAGAGATCGGCGAGGCGGTCCGCCCCGATCACATGCATACCTTCAGCGACGTCGCCGTCATCGCCATCGTCGGGCACGGCATGAGCCGCAACATCGGCACATCCGCCCGCCTGTTCGGGGCGATCGCGCGTGCCGGCGTCAATGTGCGTATGATCGATCAGGGCTCATCCGAGCTGAACATCATCGTCGGGGTGGACAACGAAAATTACGAGCGCACGCTGCGCGCCGTCTACGACGAATTTTTCCGCTATTAACGATAAATTTCAGGCACGTTCGGGCACGGGTTTCCGTGCCTTTTTCTTTTGCCTCTGTTCAGGTCTTATGTTTGCCTCTGTTCAGGTCTTATGTTTGCCTCTGTTCAGGTCTTATGTTTGCCTCTGTTCAGGTCTTATGAAATATATTTTCATCAATCTCACGGCATGCGGCGGAATTATGTGAAACAAATTTTCATAATCTTCGCTGCCGACATAGAAAATGCGTGATACAAGAAATTTTTTTTCATTTTCTATTGACAAACCGCGCGCGTGGGTGTACAATTCGGGTGTATCGAAATACTCGGAGATTCCGATCGGTAAGGAGAGGAAATTATGACACAGAAGAAAGCGAAAAAGACCCTGCGCTGCCTTGCGCTCGTGATGGCGTTCGCGGCGGCGCTGTGCGCCGTAGCGGGGGCATGCACCCCTACGGAGCCCGAGCAGCCCGAAACACCCGAAACACCGGAAACGCCCGTGACGCCCGAGGAGCCTGAGACGCCAGAAACGCCCGTGACGCCCGAGGAGCCGGAGGAATTTACCGTCGAATATCGCACGGACTATACGCCCACGCTCTTTGACGCGGAATCGGTGCAGACCGAGATCACGGAGTTGGGCGACGGCGTGCATCTGGTCGCAAATTCGCTCACCAAGGCGAACGGCGACGCCGTCGTCGTATATGCGGTCGAGGTCGATCTTAGCCGCGCCGATATCGTTGCAGGGACCAGGAACAACCAGACGGCCGGCTACGATTGGGGCAAGGCCGCGCCCTATGCGCAGGCACAGGCGTGGGAAGAGGCGACGGGCGGCCATGTCTACGCCTCGATGAACGCCGATTTCTTTGGCTCAGTCTGTGTCAACGCGTTCGTGAAAGACGGCGTCATTCTCAAGGATTCGCATAACGACAACGGCGTCTATGACTATCTCAATTCGAATTCTGACGTTCCCGCCTCCGCGCCCATGCTCTTCGGGATCAAGGGCGAAAGCGCGCAGATTGCGCCCATCCGCTCCTACGAGGGGGATATCACCTCCGCAGAGGTCAAGCGCACGCTCATCCAGTCGCATCTGACCTACTCGCTTGTGTACGACGGGGACCGCTTCCCCGTTGCCGTCGACGAGGAGGGCACGGAGAGCGTGTTCATCACGGAGGGCAGCGCCACCTTCTCTTCGGGCGTACTGCTCGAAGTCGATCTTTCGCAGGGCTATGCGGCAATGACCATCGTAGAGCGCACGCTTGCCATGGTCAGAACCACGGTTACCGCGGCGGAGGGCAGGGGCTATATCTTCGTGCCCATGAGCGCTCCTGCGTTCGGCCCGGTCAACGGCAGCAGCGAGGGCGACACCATTTCCGTCGCCGTCACGTCGGAGGACGGGCTTTGGAACGACTATACGACCATTCTCGGCTGCCGCCAGGCGCTTGTGACGGACGGCGAGATCGCCTCCACCGTCACGCTGGAAAATACCAACGGCGCGCAGAGCACGGACGTTCCCCGCACGGCGGTCGGCATCAAGCCCAACGGCAACGTCGTCATCTTCGGCGTGGAGTCCATGTACTACGGAAGGCGCGCGGAGGAGGGCGATCCGCACGGCATGAGCCTGCCTCAGCTTGCAGAATTTATCTACTATTACGGATGCGACGACGCAGCCAACTTCGACGGCGGCGGCTCGACGCAGCTCGTCGTGCGCGGCGCCGGGGAGGAGAGCGGGCGCGTCGTCATCCGCTCGAGCGATACCGGGTCGACCGAGGTCAATTCGACGCGCGTCGTCATGAACGCCATTCTTGTGACGGACAGGAGAGAGAACTGAGGTGCAGGCATCCGATTTTGATCAGAATATGGCATTGCGCAGGGAGGGCGATGGCGCCCTCCTGTGGCGCAGCGCAAAGGAGGGCTTCGGGCTGTGCGGCTCGGACGCCCTTTTTGAGGAGGGCTATTGTCGCCTGACCGAGGCGGAGCGGGCATATATCCGCCCCGTCAATGACGGCGAGGCGTGGTTTGGCGAACAGCCGTCGGGCATCCGCGCGCAGTTTGAAACGGATTCCCTTCGCATCGACGTCCGCGTGCGCCTTGCGGGCCCCTTCGACATGACGAATATGACGCAGACGGGTCAGTGCGGCATGGATCTGTACGTCTATGACGAGGAGATGGGCGATTACGTGCTGCATGAAGTGGCGCGCTATCCCTTTCCCGACCGCGAATATACGGTGCCGCTCCTGCACTTTACCGAGCGGAAGATGCGCAGATATCTGCTCTATTTCCCGCTCTATCGCGCCGTGGAGCGCTGCGAGATCGGGCTGGAGCCCTCTGCCAGCCTGCGCCCCATTTCCTGTGCGCCGCTGCGCATCGGGATATACGGCACAAGCATCACGCAGGGGTGCAGCGCCTCCCGCCCGGGCATGGCGTACACCAACATCCTCAGCCGCAGGCTGGGCTGCGAGGTGCTCAATTTCGGCTTTTCCGGCGTTGCCTTCATGGAGCGCGAAATGGCAGAGTTGCTCGGCGAACGCAAACTCGATCTTCTGATCGTGGATACCGAGCCGAACGCCGGCGTGGATGAACGGCTCCGCGACCGCGCAGAGGATTTTCTGCGCGCCTTTCTTGCCGGGAGCCCGACCACGCGCGTGCTGCTCTTTTCGCGCGTGCTCTTTGCGCTCGACCGCTATGACGGCGCGCGGCGGGAGCTCTGTGCGTTCTACCGCGATTTTTTGCGCAAACTGTGCACACGCATGCGCCGCAGCGGCGCGGCAGTATATTTTGCGGACGGCGGGCGCATCTTCCCCGGGAACTATACGGAATATACGGCAGACGGCGTGCATCCGTCGGACGCCGGCATGATCGCCATTGCCAACACTTACCAAAGAGAGATTGCCCGCGTCATGGGCAAGATCAGTAAATAAACAAGGAGAAAACCATGTACACCATCGTTATGATCCCGCTCGACGAGCGGCCCTGCAATTATCACTATCCCGCCATGATGCCCGCTGCGGACTATCGGCTGTTGCTGCCGCCGCGCGAATATATGGGCGACAAAAAGCGCCCCGCCGACACCGACAAGCTGCGCGCGTGGCTGCTTGAAAACGTGGCGCAGGCAGACGCCTGCATCATCTCTATGGATACGCTTGTCTACGGGGGCATCGTGCCCACCCGCCTGCACGAGGAGAGCGAAGAGACGCTGCTCTCCCGCGCCGACACGGTCGCCCGGCTGCGCGAACTCAATCCGACCATGAAGCTTTATCTCTTCCAGCTCATCATGCGCTGCCCCGACTATTCGCTCAGCGACGAAGAGCCCGACTATTACGACCTCTGCGGCAGGGAAATCCACCTCTACGGCAGGTACACGCACCTGGAAAAGCTCGGCAAGCTGACCGAGGCGGACAGGGCAGATTTTGAACGCGTCAAGCAGACGATCCCGCCCGAGGTGCTCAGCGACTATTTGGCGCGGCGGGACAAGAACATCCGCGTGCTGCTGCATGACCTTGAATACATCCGCAACGGCACGGCGGACTATTTCATCGTGCCGCAGGACGACGCGGCGGTCTATGGCTTCACCTCGATGGATCAGATGCGTGTGCGCACCTTTTTGAAGGAAAACGTGCTGCACTTAAAGACCGCCATGTACCCCTCCGCCGACGACACGGGGCTTACGCTGCTCGGGCGGGCGATCGCCGAGCTCAACGGCGTCCGCCCCCGCATCTATGTGCATTATGCCTCCTCCAAGGCGGGCGCCGTCATCCCCTGGTTCGAGGACAGGCCGCTCGACGAGACCATCAAATATCATATCCTCTCGGTGGGGGGCGTGCGCGTCTATTCGCTGGACGAGGCGGATATCCTGCTCGCCGTCAATATGAGTTCGGGCATGTGGCACGAATATCAGGGCGAGTACGTTATGGCGTATGACATCGAACGCAACCTTGCCGAATTTGTCGCCTATATCAAGTATGCCAAGGAGCGCGGAAAGTACGTTGCGGTGGGCGACGTTGCCACCTGCAACGGGAGCGACGGGGAACTGCTTCATCTGCTCGACCGCGAGGGGCTGCTCCTCTCGCTCGATGCCTACGCGGGGTGGAACACCTCGTCGAATACGCTGGGCACGGCGATCTGTCAGGCGGTGCTGCGCATGATCGGCGGCGACGAAGAGGGCAATGTCCGCTTCCTGCTGCACCGCTATTACGAGGATATGGGCTATATGGGGCTGGTGCGCGCGGGCGTCACCGAGGAATTTTTACCGCCCCGCGGGCTTGACCGCTTCCGCACGGACGGAGAGGACGGCGAGGTCGCCAAAGAGGTGGAGCGCCGCCTGAGCAAGGCGATGGCGGAACAGTTCCCCTCGCTCGCCGCGCACGTTGCGGGTGTACATGTGCGCATGCCCTGGCGCAGGATGTTCGAAGCGGATATCCGCCTCGACTGCATCCCTTTGAATAAGAAAGGAGACTAAAATGAGCCTGATCGCCATCGACATCGGCGGAACGACCGTCAAGGGTGCGCTCTTTTGCGGCGATCGCATCGCCGCGGAACGTGCGCTGCCCACCCCCGGGCAGGAGGGGCGGGACGCCATATTCCGGACGCTCTTTGCCCTCATCGACGGACTTGCAGAAGATGCGGGGGAGGGGGTTGCCGCGATCGGCATTTCCTCCGCCGGGAACATCCATCCTGCGTCGGGCGTGTGCCTGTATGCGACGGACAACCTCATGGGCTGGACGGGCGCCGATATCAGAGGGGAGGTGGAGCGCCGCTTCGGCGTCCCCTGCCGCGCCGACAACGACGCCGTGTGCGCGCTGATGGGCGAGCTGACGCTTTGCCCCGGCCTGCGCGACGTCACCATGCTCACCTTCGGCACGGGCGTGGGGGGCGCAAGCCTTGTCAACGGCAGCATCCTGCGCGGGCAAAACTTCGACGCGGGACGCTGGGGGCACGTCTGTCTGCACCCGCAAGGGGAGCGCTGCAGCTGCGGAAAACGGGGCTGCGCAGAGGCCTATCTCTCCGCAACGGCGCTCTTGCGGCGCGGACGGGAGCGCATCCCCGCGCTCTCCTCGTGCAAAGAGCTCTTTGAACTTGCCGGGCGCGGCGTGGCGGAGGCCTGTGCCGTCGTCAAGGCGTTCGCAGCCGACCTCGATCTGCTGCTGGATGACATCCGTACCGTGCTCGCGCCCGAGCGCATCATTCTGGGCGGCGGCGTGGCGCAGTCCGCCCCTCTGTTCCTGCCCCTGTTGCAGCGGCAGGACGATATTCTTTTGGCACAGCTCGGAAGCCGCGCCGGCGTCTACGGCGCGCGCTCCCTGGTGATCGATTACGATAACGCAAAGGAGAACGAACAATGACCTATCACCTCATTGCCGCGGATGACGTGCTTGCTGCCGCCCGCGAGCTGAACAGCTGGTTTTCCCTGTCGGAAAGCGGCATTCCCGTCCGCATCCGCGAAGGCGAGGCGGAGTGCTCTTTGCACTATGCGGGGGGAGAACTCACCCTCTGCGTGCAGAAGCGCGCGCAGATCTTCTATGCGCTCAAACTTTTCTCCGACGAATATGCGGGCGAGGAGCAGTTTTCGCGCACGCTTACACCAAAATTTGAAGAGCTCACCTACATGCTCGACTGCTCGCGCAATGCGGTGGCGCACGTCGATACGGTCAAGGAGCTCATCCGTCACCTTGCCGTGCTCGGCTACGACAGCTTCATGCTCTATACCGAGGACACCTTCGTCGTGAAGCAGCAGCCCTATTTCGGCTATCTGCGCAACCCCTACACGAAGGAGGATATCCGTACCATCGACGCATATTGCGCGCTGTTCGGGATCGAACTCATTCCCTGCATTCAGACGCTCGCGCACTTCAACAGCCTGATCCGCCACTATGCAATGGACTACCTTTTCGACGTCAACGACATCCTGCTCGCCGAGGAGGAGAGCACCTATGCCTTTCTGGAGGACCTCATCTCCACCTGTGCGGAGTATTTCACCTCCCGCCGCATTCATATCGGCATGGACGAGGCGTATATGCTGGGCAGGGGCAGATATATGGACAAACACGGCGCAAAGAGCCGCTTCGACATCATGACCCGCCACCTGGCGCGCGTCAACGAGCTGTGCGAAAAATATCATTTCCGGCCCATGATGTGGTCGGACATGTTCTTTTCGCTTGCGATGTCTGCACAGTACGGCGACGAATTGCCCGCATCGCTCGTGGAAAACGTGCCGCGGAACATCGAGCTCGTCTATTGGGACTATTGCAGCATAGATCGCGAACACTATGCCGCGCTCATCAAAAAGCACCGCGCCTTCCCCAACGAGATCGTCTTTGCGGGCGGCGCGTGGAAGTGGCTTGGCTATACGCCGGACAACCGCTACGCCCTTGCCTCCATCGGCGCGGCGGGCGAGGCATGCATCGAGACGGGCGTAACACGGTATATCGTCACAGGGTGGGGCGACAACGGTGCGGAGTGCTCCGTCTTTGCCACGCTGCCCGCGCTGCACTATGCCGCGCGCATGAAATACGGCAGTTTCGAAACGGACGAGGCGTTCCGCCACAGCTTTGAAACACTTTCGGGCATGCCCTGCGAGTCGTTCATGACCATCGACCTCGGAAACCGCATCACGCGGCACGACGACGTGGAGGAGAAGAACAGCGCCAACAAGTATCTTCTGTTCAACGACATATTGCTCGGCACGCTGGATACGACCATCGTCGAGGGACTGGACGAATTGTACGGCGAACATGTTGCCGTGCTCGACAAGGCGGCGGAGCGCGCGGGAAAGTGGGCATATCTCTTCCGCACGCAGGCGGCGCTCTGCCGCGTTCTGGCGCTGAAGGCAGATCTCGGCGTCGTGCTGCGCCGCTGCTATCAGGCGGGGGACAGGGCAGGCCTTGCCGCCGCATTCGAACGGCTGAAGGCGCTGCCGCAGGCGATCGAAGCGTTCTATGAGCTGCTGCGCGCGCAGTGGGATGCGGAGAACCGCCCCAACGGCTTTGACGTGCAGGATCTGCGCATCGGCGCCCTCAGACAGCGCGTCGATACCGCCATCCGCAAGGTGGGCGACTATCTTGCGGGCAGGTGTGACCGCGTGCCCGAACTGGACGAAAAATTGCTCTGCTTCATGGGGCACGGCGAAGAATTTGAAAAGGACTTCGATCAGTGCGAATGGCGCTGGCGGCGCATGACTTCCGTCAACGTCAACGAATAAAAGAAGAGGAAAAGCGGTATGATCAAAAAGTATGTCTATGGGAGCCCCGTCAAAACGGGGGCGACGGTCATGGAGATCGCGGCCGAAGGGGGCGATCCCGCCGTATTTGCGGTGGAGCGCGGGGAAAGATATTCCTTCTCCTGCGCGCTCGGTGAAAAGGACAGAGTGTACGGGCTGGGCGAGCAGGTGCGCGGCATCAACAAGCGCGGCTGGAAGTACGAGGGCTGGAACACGGACGATCCCATCATCACCGAGGGGCGAACGGCACTCTATGCCTCGCATAATTTTATCGTGGTGTGCGGCGCGCGCACCTTCGGCGTGTTTTTCGACTGCGCGGGGCGCGTGCAGTTCGATATCGGCTATACGCGGCGCGATGCGCTCTCCGTCACAACAGAGGACGCCGACGTCTACCTCATTGAAGGGGAGGATATCAACGCCATCATCCATGAATTCCGCACGCTGATCGGAAGGAGCTATATTCCCCCCAGGTGGGCGTTCGGATACGGGCAGTCGCGCTGGGGCTATCAGAGCGAGGAGGACATCATGGAGGTCGTGGAGGGGTATGCGAACAGCGACCTTCCGCTCGATATGATCTATCTCGACATCGACTACATGGAGCGCTTCAAGGACTTCACGGTGGACAGGACCCGCTTCCCCGATCTGAAGGGGCTTGCGGCGCGGCTCAAGGCACGCGGGATCCGCCTTGTGCCCATCATCGACGCCGCCGTCAAGGCAGAGCCGGGGTATTCGGTATTTGAAGAGGGCGTTGCGCGTGGGTATTTCTGCAAGGACGCCGCGGGCGATCCCTTTATCGTGGGCGTGTGGCCGGGCGACAGCGCCCTGCCCGATGTGCTCAACGAGGACGCCCGCCGCTGGTTCGGCGAACAGTACCGCGTGCTGCTGGACAGCGGCATCGAAGGGTTTTGGAACGACATGAACGAGCCGACCATCTTCTACAGCCGCAGGCGGCTGGAGCACACGATCGACAACGCCTCGTCCTGGCAGGGCAAAAGCCTGGCGCTCGGCGACTATAACAGGCTGATCGCCTCGTTTACGGGATTGCAGAATAATCCGCTCGACTATAAGGAATTCTATCACGAGACGGAACAGGGGCGCATTGTGCACGAGCGCGTGCACAACCTGTACGGCTACTATATGACGCGCAGCGCGGCGGAGTATTTCGAGGAATATGCGCCCGAAAAGCGCTTTCTGCTCTTTTCGCGCTCCTCCTACATCGGCATGCACCGCTATGGCGGCGTCTGGACGGGGGACAATGCGTCCTGGTGGTCGCATATCCTGCTCAATCTGAAGATGCTGCCCTCGCTGAACATGTGCGGATTTTTGTACTGCGGGGCAGATCTCGGCGGCTTTGGCGGAGACACCACAGAGGAACTGCTGCTGCGCTGGCTTGCGCTCGGCGTATTTACCCCCCTCATGCGCAATCATGCCACGAACGGCTCCCGTCTGCAGGAGTGCTACCGCTTTACGGATATGCAGGCGTTCCGCAACGTGCTGGGCGTGCGCTATACCATTCTGCCCTACCTCTACAGCGAATTTGTGCGCTGTGCGCTGCGCGGCGAAATGCTCTTCCGCCCGCTTGCCTTTGTATATGATGACGAGCGCTCCGCCCATGTCGAAGATCAGCTGCTCTTCGGCGACAGCGTAATGATCGCGCCCGTCTACGAAGAGAACGCCATGGGAAGGTATGTATATCTGCCCGAGGAGATGAAGCTCATCCGCATGAAGGGCGGGAGCTATACCGAGGAGATTTTGTCCTGCGGGGACCACTTCATCGAAGTCCCCGTCGACGAAGTCGTATTCTTCCTGCGCCCCGGCAAGGTCATGCCCATCGCCGCGCCCGCCGACTGCGTCGAAAGGATGGACGGCGCCCTGCGCTGGCTGCAATTCATTCAACAGCCGACCGCCTATGAACTGTGCGAGGACGACGGCATCAGCCCCATCCGCGGGGAGGAGTGCCTGCGCCGCGTCGTGGTGGAGCCGCAATGACGCTTTTTGAGCTCTGCCGCGCCATCGATATGCCGCAGCCCGTGACCGAACGGCTGTCCGGCATGCAGCGTCCTGCGTGTGACGATATCGTCCGCCGTCTCTGTACGGCGGACTATCCCGCTGCGGCGCAGCAGCTTGCCGATCGCTTCGGTTCGGAACAGCACGGCCTTGTCGTGCTTGCCGCCATGCTCGAGGGCGCCCTGCTTGCGCATCGGCGCTATCGTGAGTGCAGCATCGGCGACGATATCTTTTTTGATACCATGCGCTGCTTTTCGCGCTTTGTGCGGGAATACCGCCGCACCTACGGGGAGTACGGCTTTGACAGATGGTGGTGGACGGGCAGGCAGCTCTCGCTTCGCCTCTTTCGCCTGGGCGCGCTCGAATACGAATGCGCGCAGGGGGAGCGCGGCGAGGAGATCTCCGTGCACATCCCCTCCGACGCCGATCTCGGCGCGGACAGCGTGCAGCGTTCCCTGCGCCGTGCGGATGATTTCTTTGCCCGCTTCGAGGGCGGCAGATACCGCCTTGCCCCCTATGTGTGCTCCTCCTGGCTGCTCTCGCCCGCCCTGCGGCAGCTGCTCGGGCCGCAGTCCCGCATCCTGCGCTTTCAGGCGCTCTTTGCCCTCGTCCGCACGGACGAGGGGGACGAGAGCTATAAACAATGGCTGTTCGGGGATACACGCCTGCGCCCGCAGGACTTCCCCGAGGACACCTCGTTGCAGCGCAGCGCAAAGGCGTTCATTTTGGCGGGCGGAAGCATCGGGGAAGGTTTCGGCGTGCTGCGCCGCCATCCTTCGCAGATACAATAAGGAGAGGTTATGATCGTACAGAACGAAAGAGGGGATCTCATCTTTCTCAACACCAAATCGGCGAGCTATGTGCTCTGGATCGATCAATGGAAGTGCCTGCACTGCCTGCATTTCGGCGGCAAAATCGCGGGCAACGTGCGCTATCTTGGGCAGACGGAGTTCAAGTCCTTCTCGCCCACGCCCCCCGATATCCTCATCGAGGGCGTTTCGCCCGATCTTACGGCGAACGAATACCCCGATTTCGGGCAGGGCGATTTCCGTTCGCCCGCCGCCGTGATCCGGCGCAAAGACGGCACGTCGCACAGCAGGTTCCGCTATTGCAGCCACGAAGTCTTTCGCGGCGTTCCCGCGTGCGAGGGGCTTCCGCACGTCCGGCAGACGGAGGGTGCCGAAACGCTGACCGTCCGGCTTGCCGACGCCATATCGGGGGTGGAGATCTTCCTGTATTACGTCGTGTTCGAGGGCTTGGACGTCATCGTGCGCCATGCGGAGTTTTATAATCCCACTGCGGAGCGTGTGCTGCTCGAGCGGGCGTATTCCTTCTCTGTCGACCTTGCGGGTACCCGCCGCGACATTCTCACCCTGCACGGGCAGCACCTCGGCGAGCGTATGCCCGTGCGCCGCGCCGTCACGCGAGGTCGATATACCGTATCCTCCGCGCGGGGGGCGTCTTCGCATCAGGACAATCCCTTTCTGGCGCTTCTTTCGCCCTCCTGTACCGAGGAGGAGGGGGAGTGCATGGGCGTTACGCTTCTGTACAGCGGCAGCTTCGCGCTCTCCGTCGAGGAGGGGCAGACGGGGCTGTTGCGCCTGCTGGGCGGCATCAACGACGAAAACTTTCGCTGGCGGCTGGAGCCGGGCGCGCGTTTTGTCACGCCGCAGGCCGTGCTTGCTTGGTCGCAGCGTGGGCTGGGCGCGCTTTCGCGCACCTTTGCCGACCTCTTCCGCGAAAGCGTATTGCCCCGCCGCTATGCCTATGCCCGCCGCCCCATCGTCATCAACAACTGGGAGGCGACCTATTTCGATTTTACAACAGATACCCTGCTGCCCTTCATCGACGAGGCGGCAAAGCTGGGCGCAGATACCTTCGTGCTCGACGACGGCTGGTTCGGCGCACGCAACAGCGACCGCGCGGGGCTGGGTGACTGGTTCGTCAACGAAGAGAAGCTCCCCGGCGGGCTGGGGGCGCTCATCTCCCGCTGCAAGGAGCATGGCATGCGCTTCGGGCTGTGGATCGAGCCGGAGATGATCTCGCGCGACAGCGCACTCTTCTGCGCCCATCCCGACTGGGCGGTCGGGCGGGAGGGGGAGCGCTGCGAGAGCCGCCACCAGTATGTGCTCGACTTTTCGCGCAGCGAGGTGCGCGACGAGATCTTTGCCCGCATTGCCGCCCTGTTGCGCGCGTATGAGATCTCCTATATCAAATGGGATATGAACCGCCACATCACCGAGTGTTGCAGCGCGGGGCTTCCCGCCGAGGGGCAGGGGGAATTTTTGCATCGCTATGTGCTCGGCGTGTACGAGTTTGCGCGTCGGCTGACGGAGGAGTTCCCAAACGTGCTCTTCGAGGGCTGCGCAGGGGGCGGCGGGCGCTTCGACGGGGGCATGCTCTACTATTTCCCGCAGATCTGGACGAGCGACAACACCGACGCCTATGACCGCACGCGCATCCAATACGGCACCTCGATCGCATATCCGCTCTCTGCGATGAGCTGCCACGTCTCCGCCTGCCCCAATCATCAGACGGGGCGCGTGACGCCGCTCGCCTCGCGCGGGCTGGTCGCCTCGCTGGGGGCGACGGGGTACGAGCTGGATCCCAGCAAACTCACCAAAGAGGAGCGGGAACAGATCGCGTTGCAGATCAGGGCATACCGCGCCATAGAGCCGCTCATCTTGCGCGGCGACTGCTACCGCCTGTGCGATCCCTTTGCAGACAATTATTTTTGCATGGCAGTCGTGGCGAAGGACGGTGCCGAGGCGTACGTGGTGGGGCAGCAGCGCCTTGCCTGTGCCGACGGGCAGCTGCGGCGCGTGCGCATTCCCGGGCTGAGGGCAGAGACGCGCTATCATATCGAGGAACTCTCGCTGGAGGCATACGGTAGCACGCTCATGCACGCGGGGCTGAATCTGCCGCTGCTTGGCGACTTCGGCAGCTGGTGCTGGCACATCAGGGCGGCGGAAGAGCAATAAATCATAACATTAACGGCTCGCACTTTGCAGGCGCGGGCTTTTTTTGTGCCAGAAAGAGGCGCGCTGTTTTGCCGCCGCGCTCATGAGGGCAGGACCGCCGCTGTATGCAAAAGCGAGGAAAAACGAGGGGTCATACAATAAGGTGACAAAATAATGCGTGGCGGGGCATTTTGCCGCCACAAAACGAAAAAGATTTTCAAAAATGGTAAGGAATGAAATATTTTTGCAAACATGTAAGCAAATTCAGGACGAATTTTCTCAAATAATGTCGTAAAAGGAAAATTTCACAGAAAAAAATAAAAATTTTTTTCACAGACCTATTGACAAATGACGGAATGTGGGATACAATAAGAATGCTTAGAGGTCTCCGGCCAAAGAAATTATTAAGGGGAACCATGATAGGAGGAGTTATGAAGAAGAAAAGGTTAGCAATCCTGTCGATGCTTGCGGCAATGGCAATGCTGTCGAGTATTGGCTTGAGCGCATGCACCGACCCGACACCCGGTCCCGGTCCCGGTCCGGATCCGGATCCGGACACTGAGTTTACGGGTCGTGCAGACACGCGGCAAGATGCCTATACGGCGTATTCGAGCACGGGCGAAAGCCTCGGCAATTTCAAAACGCTTGCCGACGCGATCAATGCCGCCGTCGCGGAGGATGCCGATAACGGCGAGACGTTCGGCAGCTATGTCACCAAGATCGGCGAAACGAGGGTCATGTTCCGCAACCGTCAGGGCTATGAAGGCACCGGTACGGGGAACGATGACATGTTCTGGTACTATGAGAACGGCACCATGCTCGACGGCATGGACTGCTGGGACGCTGCAGGCAGCATTGCGCTGTTGCAGAACTCCGATCTCATTACATATGAGGTCTCCCGTTATGGTACCATCGCACGGCAGAGCTGGAACGGCTATGATCTGCTCGACGCATACGGCGAAGAGATCGACGTCGCTACCCAGACGGCGCAGTCCTGGGAGCTTTCGAGCACGATGGACGCTGCGGTTCTGCAGATGACGAGCCGCCTGCAGGGCGTTACGGGGCTCAACTACGAGATCGACCTTTCGCAGGTCCGCATCACGCCCCCCTACGACGGCGCTGATTCCGTCTATGCCTTCCTGGGCTTCTATTCCTGGCAGGACTATTACGTCGTCGTGACCGGTATCGCCTGCGACACGAGAACGGGCGACTGGTACGCCTTCGAAGCGACCTCGCGCGACGACAGCTTCTCCGACGCGCAGTATAACATCGGCGAAGTGCTGATGACCTCGACTTGGAACGAAGAGGGCGGCTATTGGACGCCAGACTGCGATTCGCTGACGATGGATATCCGCACCACCCTCAACGAGGATGATATGGGGACGTATCAGCTGAACATCCTGAACATCAACTTCAGCGACGGCACGACCTACAGGCGTGAGATCGACGACGCGCTTACCAACGATCTGTTCAGCAGACCGCTCGGCCCCGAGAACGGATATATCTTCGTTGCAGGGCTCGACATCAAGAACGAAGTCGTTTCCGGCGTCACCGTTGAATGCACCGACTACTTCAACGGCGCAAAGTTTGAAAATCTCACCGTCACCAAGGCGACGGCGCACGTTCCCTCTGCCGACGAGATGACCGAGGTCCAGTACGGCTACACCATCAACATGGAGCCCGGCGACTACGACATCCTCATGGCATCGGAGGGCGAGAAGGAAGAAAACGCTTACGACTATACCATTCTCAACACCGCTGCCTGCGTGACCTATACCGCGCAGAACGGCACGGATGTGTATAGCTTCTCTTACGATAATTCTCCCGCTGCAGACGAGATGTACGGCAGTACGGCAGGGCCTTATCAGTACGCGATCGACGTACTCAGCGCCGTCACGGTAGAGAATGTATTCGAGTATGAAGAGGCGATCGAAACCGTAGGACTTCTCTACGGGCAGGACGATCAGGGTACGGGCAGCATGCTGCACCAGCGTATCTACAACGTGCTCGACTTCACGCCTTACCTTACGGCAAGAGATCTGCTTTCGCAGGCTGCGGACCTCAGCGAAGAGGCAGCTGCAGTTGCAGAGCGCTTCAATGCCCTTGGCAACATTGTCAACTATACCTATAACGGATGGGAGGCTCCGGAGGATGCTGAAAGCACGCAGGGCTACCTGTATACCGAATTGCTTGCCTATCGCGAAATGGCGGCGGCGTATGCAGCCTTCTCTTCGGAGGATCAGAGTGCGTTCTTCTACCGCGTATCCCGTCAGGCATGGGATGCATGGGCACAGCTCTCTACCGATATGGAAGCTCTCATGGCGACCGACACCTGGACGAACGGCGTGTTCGAGGCATATGCCGAAGTAATGAGCTCCACCGAAATTACAGAGTTTACGGCGCAGGAAGCGCTTGATCGTCTGCTTTACTGGGGATTCCGTCTCAAGAACGGCACGCCGTTCGATGCCGAGGCGGGCGAGAACGACGACCCCAACAACGGCGGCAACACGCTGATGTGCTTCGACAATTCCACCTTCCCGTCGCTGTACATCGTTACGTTTGTAACGCAGTTCGAAGAGATGGGCGTCGAGCTTCCTCAGCTTGTACAGGAAATGCTCACGGCGATCGGCTATGACGATTTCTACACGGGCGCTTATTATCCCCTCTTCCACACCGTTCAGCTGGCACAGTACATTGTTACCAATAATGTTACGACGCTTGCGGAACTGACCGAAGAGCAGATGGCGTTCCTCAACGATGTATGGGGCGCAGACTATGAGCTCAGCGGCCAAATCGCCTGGAACTGGAACAGCGGCAACAAGTTTGAGACTTTCTACTCCGGCCGTGTAGCGCGTATTGCCCTGATGGCAGGCGGCACGCTGACGAGAGAGACGACGAACGAAGATGGCACGACTGTCACCACGGCTTATCGTGTACGCGACTACTTTGATGTCGTTGCAAACCTGCTTACCGACAACGGCTACACCGTCAAGGCGAATGGTTGGGGCGTCGAGGAAGAGAGCATCTCTGCCCAGGCAGAAGATTCCGATGCTGCGAAGGCGGTAACGGAGCTTGTTGCAGCCATCACCGATCCTGCAGCGTTCGTGTATGCAGGTTGGGAGGCTCCCGAGGGCGCCACGGACATCACGGGCTATCTGTACAGCTATATGCTCTATGTCAAATCGGTCTCCGACCAGTACAATGCACTCACCGGACCTGAGAAGGCATATGTTGCGCTGAATGCAGATCGCACCAATTACAATGCATGGATGGAGATGTACAACGAATTCACGGCGCTCATGGCAGAGGACGCATTTGTCAATGGCACGATCTCGATCTACGAGACGCCCATGTCCACCACGCTGGTTTCGCAGAACAGCACCTATGCGCTTACCGAGCTCATCTACTGGGCGAACAGAATCAAAGATAAGACCCCGTTCGACGCTGCGCTTGGTGAGAACGACGATCCTAATACCTATCCCGATTATCAGGGATATATGAATCTCGACAGCTCGACCTATCCTTCGCTGCGCATCATTTCGATCGTAGAGTATTTCGAAGGGCTTGGGTTGGAACTTCCCGGCTATGTCGAAGATCTGCTCGTTGCAATTCAGTACGACGAGTTCTACAACGGTGTGTATTATCCTCTCGTCAACACCATTCAGCTTGCACAGCGCATCGTGACGGAGAACATCACTTCGCTCACAATGCTCACGGAGGAGGAGTTTGCATTCCTCAACGAGGTCTGGGTCAGTGATTATACGATCAGCGGTCTGATCGCCTGGAACTGGAACAGCGGCAACAAGTTTGAATCTTACTATTCCGGCCGTGTGGCGCGCATTGCCATGATCGCCGGCGGCACGCTGACGGATGCAGATGGTGCTTACAAGACCTATCAGTACTTCGAAGTGGTCGCAAATCTGCTTGCAGACGCTGGCTACACCATTAACGAGAACGGCTGGGGCGTCACCGTGGAAGAGATCACTGCGATCGTGCTCAGCGAGAACGCACAGGCCGTTGCAGACGAGTTCCTGAAGATGGGTGCCGTCAACGATTACAACTCTTACATCGGTTGGGAATCGCTTGCAACCGAAACCGATCCCGCGCAGATCAAGGGTTACCTCAAGAACGAGATCGATCACTTCACCAATGTGGTTCTGCCCGCGTACAACGCGCTCACGTCTGACGATCAGGCGGCGCTGAGAGAATTCGTGGGAACATCGAACTTCGAGGGCTGGCAGCTCCTCGCGCAGGAGATGAACGCGCTGCTTCAGAATGCGGCATTTACCTCGCTCAGCGTGTCTGCACCCGTCAACGCGGCTGCTACCAGCGCTGCTGCCAATGTGACCTACACGGGCGGCGAAGTCATTCAGCAGATGCTCTATTATTCGCTGAGGCTTGCATACGGCACAAGCTGGGGCGAGGGCGAAAACGATCAGCTTTCTAAGACCAGAACTGACCTCAATGCAGATGAGAGCTGGATGCCCAGTTTCCGCATCCTGTTCTTCAACGAGAAGCTGGAAGAGGCGGGTATCACCGGGCTTCCTACGCTGCTCACCACGACCTATGCAAGCGTTACCGCTTCGGATAACTCCATTGCTTTCATGCAGGACTTTGAGTATCTGTATCATGTGCTTTCACTTTCGGCAAAAATCCGGAGTGGTGAGATCACCACGGTGACGCAGGAAGTCGTCGATGTTGTGAACAACTATATGGTCGGTATGGAACGCTTCGCAGAAGGCGGACTGCACTGGCAGTTCACAAGCGCCAGCACCCCCGCCGGAACTGATTTCGGTTGGCGCAGCAAGACTTACAAGCTCTTCTTTGGGCTGGATAGTACTGTCAACCTGATCGAATATATCCAGACAGTGACCAACCTTGTCGTAACGGAATGCGGCGCAACCCTCACTTCGAGCGGACTGGGCGTAACGGCTGCGATCAGCCTGCCCGCAACTACAACCTAACCCACACCGGAATGTAAGTTCCAAATCCCCCCTAAGTCTCGAACAGGCGGAAATGACAATGCTTGTTTCCGCCTGTTGGAGACATCTTTCAAAAATCATAAAAATCTACTGTCAGGAGGTCAGGAACAATGAAAAAGAAGTTTGCCATTGCTATGGCGGGCTGTATGCTCGCATCGGCATGCTTTGGTCTCGCCGGCTGTAACGGCGGCTTATCCGACGTCGAGATTAACTGGGACGTCGACCTGAACAACAAAATCGACATCAATGCACTGTATCCTGCGACCGGTATCACCGGTTTTTCGGAGGGCAGAAACGACACGGCAGATATCATAGAGGATACGACGGGGTATCGCGTCAATTATACCGAGCTTACGGCCTCGGGCGCGGACAACGAGATCAACAGCATTCTCACCACGCGCGAGGAATACCATATCATGAAGCTGGACATCGCCCAGTTCTCACCCTATCTCGAACAGGACGCCTTCCTCGATCTTACCGAACTGCTCACCAGGACCGAATCGGGCAGACGGCTGTACGAGATCATCGATCTTATGCCCAACGGCTGGGACAGCGTGAAATACACCAACGACGAGGGCGAAACGGGCATCTATGCCATTCCCGACTTCGGCTACTGCGTCATGGAGGACTCGGCGCTCATCTGGAACACGGAGCACCTCAAGACCATCGGATACGTCAATGATGACGGTTCGGCAAGGGTTCCCTCGACGATCGCGGAATTGACCGACGCGCTCACCAAGCTGCAGGAGCATTTCGGCGCGAACGACACGAACTATCACGCCTTCGGGCTTGGCGGCTCGAACGATGTGCGCATCACGCCCATCATGTCCGCCTTCGAAGTGCCGCTTGAGTTCTATGTCGACGACAACGGTCAGATCCAGCTGTACATCTACAGCGAGAACGTGAACAACTATGTCAACTACCTGCATTCCTTCAAGGAGTCGGGCATCCTCTCCGACTCCTGGCAGAACAGCTCGGCGAACGACATCTGCTCGAAGTTTGCAACGGGAATGAGCTCGTGCATTTACCTCACCTATTGGTGGGTGACTCCCCTTGTCAATGCCATTGTCGCGCAGGGTCAGCTTGCCGAGGAGGCAGGAGTAGAGAACACGTTCGACAACGCGCACGACGAACTTATCGCCTGGGCGACGCGCGTCCGCGGCGACGGCACGAGCGGTTCGATCGAGCAGGAGAAGGCGCGCCTGCACGGCGGCAACAACGGCGTTTCGTACTACACCGTCATCCCCTGGTACATGGCAGAGAACGCTGTTTATATCATCGACTTCCTTGCCAAGAAGCTCGAAAACTTTGCAGCATACTACGGCGGCACGGAGGGCGTACATTGGAACCGTGTGGAGGCGCCCGAGGGTGCGCCCGAATATGATCCCGACGATCCCTTCTGCATGCTCCCCTACGAGGACTATAACGAAAAGATCGTCTATCTCAGGCCGTATTCGTATCAATTGGAGGGCGAGACGATCTCGGGCGGCGGATTCTGGGTACAGCTCACCGACCGCTACATCGAACATATCGTCGACAACTCGCAATATTGCAACGGCACGAACTGGATCGAGGCGGATGTGTTCTTCCACCTGAGGGAGACGGGCTTCGGCGCATGGCAGGTCACCGTGCCCATGGATGAGACGATCATAGAGAATCCTATGACGATGTCGCCGCCGCTGAAGAACTGGTCGGTCGTCAACATCCTTTCGCGCACGAGGGCGTTGCGCGGCGTCGCTACCGCGATCGATACGACGGGCGATCCTGTGGATGCGCTCAATATCACGCGCCAGGCGCTCAGAGAGACCTCGGTCAAACAAAACGGTGTCACCTTCTATTATTGGTCGGATGATATCGTCAATGAAATGACGGAATGGTACACAAATGTCAAACTTCCCATTCTGATGGGGGAATGATCCCCGAATCGGAGGCTTTATATGCAGGATCATACATATCGATCAACTGACATTGCAGCAGATGCGGCGGAACCCGTGCAAACGGCGCCCGCCGCAGCCACCGCTGTAAAGAGGCCGGAGGACTATGGATACTGGCAGACGCAGTTCAAACGGGTAAAAAAATACCGGCGCGTACTCTGGTTCATCATTCCTGCGGCCCTTTTTACGCTCATCTTCTCGTACATCCCCATGCTCGGCGTACTCTTCTCGTTCAAGGGCGGAGACTTCAACCTGCTGCGCGGCGGGGTGCTCGAAAACCTGTTTACAGGGGAATGGACCTTTCAGAACTATCTCGACATCTTTGTCGATATCTCCTTCCTGAAGGGGGTCCTGAACACATTTATCATCAACATCTTCAAGCTGCTCATCTGCTTCCCGCTCTCCATTATCGTTGCGGTGCAGCTGTCAGAGCTGAAGAGCCAGACGCTCAGCAAGATCATCCTTATCATCATCTGTATCCCGAACTTCCTGTCGTGGGCGATCGTCATTGGTACCTGGTCGGGCCTTCTCGACTCGCAGGGCGGCGTGCTCAACGAGCTGCTCGTTATGCTCAACTTCATCGAGCCCAATTATTTCACGATGAGCAAGGATCACCTGTTCAAGTTCTTCGTCATTCTGCTTGCGGCGTGGAAGGGAACGGGCTGGGGCAGCATCATGTTCTATGCCGCGATCATGGCGATTGACAAGAGCTTTTACGAGTCGGCAACGCTCGAGGGCGCAAACAGATTGCAGAAGACATGGTACCTCACCATCCCTGCGATCATGCCCACGATCGCGCTCATGCTCGTGCTCAACATCAGCGGCTTCATGGCTGCCGGCTTCGAGCAGATCTACACGATGATGCAGGTCAGCGAGGAGCTGGAAGAGACGCAGATCACGCTCGATACCTATATCTATACCATCTCGATCGTGAACAGAACAAACATCCCGTTTGCGACGGCGCTGGGTGTATTCAACGGCCTGATCTCGCTTCTGCTCATGCTCGTGGGCAACGCCATTACGACCAAGACGCTGCACCGCAGTCTGTGGTAAGGAGGAGGAAATGGAAAAGACCATCAAAAATCCATTTAAGAAAAACCCGAACAAGATCCACGAGAGCATGTTCGACAGGATCCTTCTTGTACTCAATGTCGTTCTGCTACTGCTCTTTTGCGTGGTCGTCCTGTTTCCGCTGCTCAGCTTCTTCTCGCTCGGCTTTTCAAACAGCGCGTTCAATTCGCAGGTCGTGCTCTACCCGCGCGGCTGGACGCTTTGGGCATACCGCTACATTCTGATGGGCGAAGAGGCGACCTATTTCTGGCGTTCCTTTTTGAACTCGGTGATCATCACCGCGGTCATCACGATCGTCTCCAATCTGGTCGAGGCGATGGCGGCATACCCGCTCTCCAAGGCCGACTGTCCCTTCCGCGGCGGGATCATGATGTACTTTATCATCACCATGCTCTTTTCGGCAGGTGTCATCCCCTCCTACCTTCTCATGTATCAGCTGGGTCTGCTGAATAATATCTGGTCGGTCATTCTCATTTCGATCAGCAACGTCAGCAACCTGCTCTTCTTCAAGACGTTCTTCGAAGGGATCCCTTCGGACATCGAAGAGGCGGCGCGGCTGGACGGCGCGAACGAACTGCAGATGTTCTTTCTGATCGTCGTTCCCATGGCGCTTCCCGTCATCGGCAGCTGTTGCTTTTTCTCCATCGTCGGCTCCTGGAACTCTTACGGCTCGGCAATGCTCTACATCAACGCTTCTGCCACGACGCAGCATCCGCTTGCCTACTATATCTATCTGCTCCTGAGCAGACTGGAGACGGTCAAGAACGACCCCGACGTCGTCGCGGGCATCCGCAACCTGCAGTCAGCGGCAATGCTTCTGAGCATCATTCCCATCCTCTGCATCTATCCCTATGTCATCAAGTACATCAAGAACGGTCTGACGCTCGGCTCCGTCAAAGGTTGATCTATGGCTGCAAAACGTATTCTCTTTCTGCCGCTTGACGAGCGGCCCTGCAATTATCAATTTCCCATTCTCATGCCCAAGGCGGGATTCCGCATCGAAATGCCGCCCATGGAGATGATGGGCAAGAAAAAACGCCCCGCCGACGTACAGGCGATCACGGACTGGCTGCTCGAGCGGGCAGAGAAGGCGGACATCGTCATCCTCTCGATGGATCTGCTGCTGTACGGCGGACTCATCCCTTCGCGGCTGCACGACCTCTCGTACGAGACGCTCTGTGCGCGCGTCGATCTGGTGCGTACGCTGAAAGAGCGCAATCCCGCGCTCAAGATCTACGGCTTTCAGACGATCATGCGCTGCCCGTGGTATTCGCTCAGCGATGAAGAGCCCGATTACTATGCACAGTGCGGGGCAGAGTTGCACCTCTACGGAAGATACACCCACAAGGAACAGCTCGGCATTCTCTCCGAGGAGGAGAGGAAGGATTTCGAACGCGTGAAGGCGGCGATCCCGCAGGCCGCGCTCGAGGACTATACCGCGCGCAGAGATTGCAATCTGAACGTGCTGCTGTATACGCTTGAGCTCGTGCGCGAGGGACTGTTCGAGGCGTTCATCGTCCCGCAGGACGACAGCGCGCCCTACGGCTTCACCTCGCTCGATCAGACGCGCGTCTGCAAGCGGCTGAAGGAATACCGCATGCAGCGCAAAGTGCCCGTCTATCCTGCCGCCGACGATACCGGCATGACCATGCTTGCCCGTGCCGTCAACGAGGAAACGGGAAGAACGCCCCTCGTCTACGTCTATTATGCTTCGGCGCGCGGACCGCTTGTCACGCCCTCCTTCGAGGACAGAACGGTAGACGCGACGATCAAAAATCAGATCCGCGCGGCGGGCTGCAGAAGGGTATATTCCCTGCCCGAGGCGGATATCCTGCTCGCGGTCAACATCGGGTCGGAGATGCTGTACCTGCCCAAAGAGGACGCACGCCGCATCCCATACGATGTCGAGCGCAGTCTGAGCGAATACCTCGATATGATCGAGTATGCCCTTGCGTGCAAAAAGCTGGTTGCCGTGGCGGATATCGCCATACCGACGGGCAGCGATCTCGAACTCATCGATCTCATGCACGAATATGGGCTGCTGCTCTCCGTGCATGCATACGCGGGGTGGAACACCTCGAGCAATACCATCGGCACTGTGCTCTGCCAGAGCTGCCTGTATCTTGCGGGCGGCGATGCGCGCGGGAACAGAGATTTCCTGCTGCACAGGTATTACGACGACGTCGGCTATTGTTCGCACACGCGCACCTTCATCGACGAGAACGCCGTGCCGCAGAACGGCTGTACGGTATTTTTGCTGGACGGCGAGCGCGGCGCATGCGTGCAGGCCGCAAAGGAAGAGCTGCTGCGCTTCATGCGCGAGCGCTACCCCGAGCTTGCCGCATATGTCATAGATATCGACGTCAGCTCCCCCTGGAACAGAACCTTTGAAATGCAATTTGATCTGATCACGAAATATGAAACGTAAACTTACTCCGCAATTACAACAAGACGGAAGCTATCTCGTCCGGCTGGAGCGCAGCTACCGCGCCGTGTTCGGTTTGGGCGAAAAGTTCGACGGCGCCGATCAGAAGGGCAAATATGTGCGCGCCTGCGTGCTGGAGAAGTGCTTCCGCCAGGGCGAATATACCTATCTCTCCATGCCCTATTTTGCGACGCCCGACGGCTTCGGCGTATATGTCGACACCTACGTCGAAGTGGATTTTGACTTCACGCGGGAGGGGGAGATTCTCATCTCCTTCCCCGCAGGCAGCAGGGGCGAATGCGCCGACGTATGGCTCCTGGAGGGCACGCTCAAAGAGATATTGGCCTCCTTCCGCGCCATGGCGGGCATGCCCCGCCTCTTCCCCAAGTGGGTGCTCGGCGCCTGGATGAGCTCCAACCGCTGGCACACGCAGGCAGAGGTAGAGGAACAGCTCGACGCGACAAAGCGCCTCGGCTTTCCGCACAACGTGCTCGTAATCGAACCTTGGAGCGATCTTACGCTGCGTTCGGTCTGGTACGGCTGCGAGATCCCCCCGCGCGACGAACCCTTCTATCATTATTCGGACATGACGTTTCCCGAAAACGGGCGCTGGCGCAATCCCGCCGCCATGACAAAGGAGCTGCACGAGGCGGGCATCCGCCTTCTCCTTTGGGTGGTCCCCGTGTATGCGCAGGGCAGAGATCTCGAAACGGATTGCCATAAGGAGTACTGCCTGCGCGAGAATGAACGCGTCAAGGCAGATCGCCTCTGCGTGATGAATGCCGACGGCACGACCTACGAGATCCCGCACACCTGGTGCATCGACAGCATGGTGCCCGACTTCACCTCGCCCAAGGCGACGGAGTACTGGTTCAAGCGCTTTGCATACCTGTGCGACGAGGTGGGCATCGACGGCTTCAAGACGGACGGCGGCGAGTTCATCCACGATCACAGCGTGCGCTTTGCCGACGGTACGACGGGCCTCGAGGGGCAGAACGCCTATTGCGAGCAGTACACCCGCGCCTTTGCCGACTTTGTCGGAAAGGACAGGATCGTATTCTCCCGCGCGGGCGGGCAGAACAGCCCCGCGTTCTCTGTGATATGGGCGGGCGATCAGGAATCCACCTGGCAGGAGTTTGCCTCCGTGATCAAGGCGGGGCTCTCGGCAGGGCTTTCGGGCATACATTGCTGGGGATTCGACATCGCGGGATTTTCCGGCTATCTTCCTTCGGCGCAGCTGTATCTGCGCGCCGTACAGGCGGCGGCGTTTGTGCCCGTCATGCAGTGGCACAGCGATCCCGTCAGCAACGGCAGATGCGATTTTACGGGCGCCTGGAACATCAACGACAGAAGCCCCTGGAACATCGCGGCATTCCATAAGGACGAAAGGCTGCTCGACCTGCTGCGCCGGCAATTTTATTTGCATTATAATCTCATTCCCTATCAGTATGCGCTTATGGAGGAGGCGGCAGAGACGGGGCTTCCCGCAATGCGCCATCTCGCACTGGAATTTTCCGACGACGAGAATACCTTCCCGATCGACGACGAGTTCATGCTGGGCAGCGCGCTTTTGGTTGCGCCCGTCCTGCAGGACTACGTCTCGGAGCGGATGGTCTATCTCCCCGCAGGTGCCCGCTGGTACGATCTGTACACAGGCAGGCAGGTCCCCTCCGGCATGCAGCGCATCGCGCTGACAGACGAGCATCAGCCCGTCTTCCTGCGCGACAACAGCTGCGTTCCGCTCAACCTGAAGGGGGGCGTGCTCGCCTCGGACGTCGGGAATGCCCTTGACGGGTACACCGAACTGACCTTTCTTCTGAGCGGCGAGGGGGAATATCTCTTTACCGACGATCTTGGGAACAGGATCGCGCTCATCTGGACGAAGGATGCGGTGCAGATCAAAGAAAATGCCGCGGGTACGCCCGTGAACATTCTCAGGATCGAACGGGATAAATTGTTTTAATTATGGAAAAGGGGTGTGTAGAATGAAACGATTGATCATGTGTACCATGTTTTTGGTAAGCATTATCGGCTTGGGCGGCTGCACGACGGGGACGACTCCCACAACGCCGCAGCTCTCGCTGGGCGCATCCGAGGTCACAATGGAAGCGGGCGGGCTCCTCGTGCTCACGGTCGCTTCGCAGGATCTGACCGGGGAGATCACCGCAGGCTGCGACAACGAAGAGATCCTCTCCGTTGAGCTGCAGGGCGATCAGGTGGAAGTCACAGCACATGCAGTGGGCGAGGCGGTCGTATATGTCGAAAGCGTTGCCGATAATGTGCGCGCTGAGTGCACGGTGACCGTGCGCGAAAGCCCGTTCTTTGTATATCTGCCCGAAGGGCGGCTGGTGTTGCGCAGCAACCGTACCGCCACGGTCAGGGTAACTTCCGAAGCCGAGCTCACGGAAGAAGTGGTATGGACCAGTTCCGATCCCTCTATTGCAACGGTGGAATGGCAGGGGCTCATCGGGCGCGTGACGAGCGTCGCGCGCGGAGAGTGCACGATCACGGTATCGTGCGGAAACTCGAGCTGCACCTTTACGGTGATCGTCGGTGTATAAGGAGGAACGGATATGAAGCATCTCAGACAGAAAATATCGGCCGTTGCGATGGGCATGGCGGTGCTTGTCGGCTGCTGTGTCGGCGCGCCCATGCTCTCCGCCAACGCTGCCAACAGCTATTCGACCACCATTGCGGTCCAGACGAACGGCAGCGCCCTTGCGATCGAACCTACGCTCATTTTAGAGCCTCAGAGTTTCGACGCGATCGACGCCGCGACCGTACGGGGCAGCCGCCCCGCGTCCGTCATCCTCACACCGGACGAAACCATGAACGTCACGCTGGGTGAGGAGACGCTCTCGCTCGCCAACGCCTTCGATCAGCACATCCGCGGCAAATTCATCCCCGTCGTGCGCCTTGACGGCGACACGGTGGACGCCTTCATCGAATGGATGAATACGACGTACACGATCACGGATATGATGGCGATCTCCTCCGACATTTCAGTCATTGAAAAGCTGTATGCCGACGACGTCTGTTATCTTGTCAATACCGTGTACGACCTGACGTCGCTCGACATTCCCTCTGACCGCTATGCCATGTGGGAGTATGTGGCTGCGGCAAACAAGGCCGGGTGTAACATCCTCATGCTCGACGCCGCGCAGGAAAATCTTGGCGTCGCGGCGGAATATATCTCAGCGCTGACCAAAGTCTGCTGGGCATATTCCGACGATACGTTTGAGGCGGTAGACGCCATTGCGGCGGGCTGCTACGGCATCGTCGCAGACGATTGCACGACGCTCGGCGAGGCGCTCGCCGTGTTCAACCAGGACGGTTTTGCACGGGCGCAATATATCGCCGCGCACCGCGGGATCACCGCCTATGCAAATGAGAACTCTCTGACCGCCATTGCCGCTTCATACAGCGAGGGGGCGACGCACGTCGAGATCGACCTTCAGGTCACCTCAGACGGAAAAATTCTGATCTGCCACAATTCCGATACGAACTCCACATCGGACAGACCGGGCTTCTATTTTTCGAGCACCAGCTCCGAACGGCTGAGCGAACTGACGCTTGAGGACTATTCGCGCAAGTATGAAGAGACCTTCCCCACGCTGGAAGAGGTGTTCGAGCTCATGTCGGGCACAGACGTCATCCTCATTCTCGAGCTGAAGATGGACGGCGGCTCGACCGTCGCCGTAGACGAGCTTGAGGCGATCAGAGTGCTGCGCGACATCGCCGCACAGTACCCCGAGATGGACGGCCACTGGTACGCGATCACCTTCTATGAGCCGTATGCCCTGGGCATGCGCGAGCTTATGCCCGAGGTTCCCGTCGGATTCCTGGGCGCCGCGCGTTCGGGGAAGGAGATTGATGAAGATCAGCCCGCATGGGACGGCGGCTGGACGGGTATGAGCAATGTCTCTTCCAAGATCGCCTTCATGCGTAAATACAATATGGTCCTTGACGAATCGTACGAGAGCGCAACCGACTCGACGTATGCAAGCTATCTTGCACGCGGCTATACGCAGAATACCTGGACCTTCCAGGATAAGTCGCACTTCTCCTCGCGGGCAAACATTGCCACATCGGACGCGGCAGAGGCCTGCGCCATGTACGTCAAAGAGATCGCAGCGCCCGACACCGTCACCGCAGAGGAGCGGGCGGCCGGCACCGTGACCGCCGAGGGCATCACCTATTGCGGTTGGCAGCGTTCGATCACCTGCAGCATCCTCCCCATCGCAGAGGAGGGCAACACGCTCACCGCCGTGCTGTATTACAGCGAAACGGACGAGTCGGGCTTACAATACGGGATATACAGCCGCGTCGTCACCATGACGGTCGAGGGCTGACTATCTGAACAACGAATATAATTATGGTAAGGAGATGACAATGAAAAAGATCATGGCACTGTTAATGGGCTCGCTTCTGCTTGGAAGCTGCTGCTTTGCAGCATGTACGGAAGGGGGCGATCCGACCCCCGATCTCGATCCGGATCCCGATCCCCCCATCGAGGATCCCTCTCTCGACGGCGATTCCTTCTCGTTTATCTTTAACGAAATGTATAGCGGCGGCGAGATCCTCGACCGGGAAAACGGCTTCTCGGGCGCAGAGGACGTCACGAGCGGTAAGTTCTTTGTCAACGGCGCATATCAGACGACGTTTACCGAGTTCTCGTCCCGCCAGGACGTAAAGCTCGAACTGTACAACGACAGCGCAGCGCGCATCGTCAACGTGTCGGCGGGTATCGCATTCACGCTTCCCGCGACCGAGATTACGGCAGATTATACCATTGCCCAGTACCGTACCCAGTACAGCTTCGGCGATTCCGTGCTTACGGTGAGCTCCGAATCGAGCAATCCCTATACCGCCAACCCCAACCCCTGGTACACCTATTGCTCCGAATGGCTCATCCGCCACGTCAACAACGACACGTTCTTGTCGAACAACGGCCTCGTGCGCCTCAACAATACCCGGGCGTACGACTTCACCGAGACGAATTCCGTGGGTGACCTCACCATCAAACCGGGATACGACGTCTACCGCTTCGATATCCAGATCCTGGACGAGAGCGGCAGCATCGAGCGCCCCTATTATAACATCGCCGTCATCCGCGAGGAGAGCGATGTGCGTGACTTTGCGCTCTTCGTTATGAAGTCGTCGTCGGATCAGGCCGCGGTCATGGACGAGATCGTGCAGAGCTTCAACACCTTCAGGAAGCAGGGTCTGCAGCGCAATTACTTCGATGCGGGCGAGCCTACGGCAAATCCTAATTGGAATGCAGAGACGAAGGCCTACTACGAACAGCTGACCGCACAGGATCACGTCAGCTGGGGCGTATTTACCTGGTCCATGCCGGGCAACGACAATCAGCTGCTCCCCACCTCTGCCTATACGGAAGAACAGCTGCAGGTAGACTCGATCAGAGAGGGTGCCGCATATTACGATACCATCCTGCGGCGCAGCATCGCCTACCAGGAGGGCATCGAAGAGGCGTGGGGTCAGGAGTATGAGATCTATCCCACCTATACGCACATCGGCTGGGGATCGGGCCCCGACAACTACACGGCGTCGCACTTCCCGCTCGCCATGGCGCGTGAGCTTGCAGGCGGAAACGGCACCAACGGCAAACCCGTTCTGCAGTTCACCTATCAGTTCACCCTCAACAACAACATCGTTGCCGACGAAGTGACGCCCATGTTCGACATTCTGCGCGGCGAGTACGACGAACAGTTCCGCCGCCTGGCGCGCGATATCAAGGAATACGCACAGCCCGTGCTCTTCCGCCTGAACAACGAAATGAACACCGACTGGACGAGCTATTGCGGCATGATGACGCTGCTCGATCCCGATATCTTCATCATGACCTGGCAGCGGCTGTACGACATCTTCGAGGAAGAGGGCGTCGACAATGCCATCTGGATCTGGAATCCCATCGCAACCTCCTGCCCGTATTCCTCGTGGGGTGAAGATCTCTGCTTCTTCCCCGGCACGGAATATGCGCAGATCCTGGGCGGGACGAGCTACGAAATGAACAACTACGACGCAGCCGTCGCAGCGGAATCCATCGTCTCCTTTGAGGAGCATTACAGCAGCCTGTACGATAAGAACGAGGCAGCCTTCTCGCAGTGGAGCATGGTCATTTCCGAATTCGCCTGCGGGTCGGGCGGCAATGCGGGCGGCACCGTACTCGGGCGCAACGCGGCCGTTCAGGCGCAGTGGGTCGAAGACATGTTTGCCTGCCTGAACGCAGAGGATAAGCCTGCCTGGGTGAGCCAGATCAAGGGCGCCGTGTGGTTCAACTGCAACGACGGCTCGGGCAACGCCATCACCAACCGCCTGCAATTCTTCGCACCCGAGGGCGACGATTCGGGCAGAGGCACCTATACCGACTTGCTTGCGACCCTTGAGGCATTCCGCAACGGATTTGCCGCGGGAAAAAACTGAACTGAAACAGATCGTGCGCACCTGCGCCCGTTCTACGGAGCGGGCGCGGGAGGGTGCGCAAGACACATTGGTGAGACACAGCCGGAGAGGATAACTTGTAAGGTTTTGCAATTTTCGTAAAGTTTTGTAAAGAGAGGAAGGGTTATATGAAAAATATCATACCCGAGGGACTTGTGGTCTCCTGTCAGGCGCTCAGGGATGAGCCGCTCTATGGCGGAGATACCATTCCAAAAATGGCGCGTGCCGCCATGCAGGGCGGTGCGGTCGGGATCCGTGCCAATACGGTCAAGGACATTAACGCCATCGACAGATACCTGCATGGTCAGCTGCCCATCATCGGACTCATCAAACGCGTCTATGAAGATTCGCCCGTCTATATCACGCCGACCTTTCGCGAGGCAAAGGCGCTCATCCGCAGCCGTTGCTCCGTGATCGCCTTAGACGCCACGCTTCGCCCCCGTCCGCACGGGATCAAGACGGAGGAACTTGTGCAATTTCTGCGCGAACACACCGACAAACCGCTGATGGCGGACATCGCCACCTACGATGAGGCGATGGAGGCAGAGCGGCTCGGATTCGACTATATCTCTACGACCATGCGCGGCTACACGCAGGAGACGAAGGGGATCTCCATTCCCGATCTCGACTTCTGTAAGCGGATCTTCCGCGATATCCGCAACGCCGTCGTCGTTGCAGAGGGCGGCATCCATACCTTTGAAGAGCTGCGCGGCATTCTGGAGTGCGGCATCCGCCACGTCATCATCGGCGGGGCGATCACGCGGCCGCAGAACATCACCAAGAACTATGTGAATATTTTTACGGAAGAGAGTGAAGCGGAGGGAAAGAAGCCTGCGCTCTCGTATGCGGAGGATTCTATCGTCACGGACGAAGGAAAGACTTATTATGGAACGTAAACATTTTCGCGTAGCCATTCTCGGCTGCGGGAACCGCGGTGCGGAGACCTACGGCAGACTGATGCACGCAAGAGAGGAATATACGATCAGCGCCCTCTGCGAACTGGATGGCGAAAAGCTTCAGAAATATGCAGAGCTGTTCGGCGTACCCCGGGAGGGGCTGTTCACCGACGAGGAGGAGTTCCTGCGCGAACGGCGGGCAGATGTGCTCGTCATCGCCACGCAGGACAACGACCATGTGCGCGAGTGCCTGCGGGCGCTTGAGCTCGGTTACGATATTCTGCTGGAAAAGCCGATCACGGACAGCGAAGAGGCGTGTATGCAGCTTCTCGCAGCGCAGAAAAAGTACGGCGGAAAGGTGCTTGTCTGCCACGTTCTGCGCTATGCCCCCGCATTTGTCAAGGTCGCACAGCTCATTGAGGAAGGTGCGATCGGGCGGCTCGTCTCCATTCAGGCGCTCGAACAGGTCGCCTACTGGCATCAGGCGCACAGCTATGTGCGCGGGAACTGGCGGCGGCGGGATCAGTCGGCACCCATGATCCTTGCAAAGTGCTGCCACGACCTCGATCTCTTGCAATACTATGCGGGTGCGCGGTGTGAAAGCATCTCCTCGGTGGGGGATCTCACCTGGTTCCGCCCCGAGAACGCGCCCAAGGGCGCGGCGGCACGCTGCCTGCAATGCCAATATGCAGAGAGCTGCCCGTACAGCGCAAAGCGCATCTACCTCGACCGCTTTGAGGAGGAGGGGCGCCCCGCACGGGCATGGCCGTATACACAGCTGACGTCGGCATTCCCCATCACGCCCGAGGCGCTGACCGAGGCGCTGCGCGACGGGCCGTACGGCCGATGCGTGTACGCCTGCGACAACGACGTCGTGGATCACCAGATGTGCAGCATGCGCTTTGAAAACGGCGTGACCGCAACGCTGACGATGATGGGCTTCTCTGCCCACATCGGCAGGGTATATGAGTTCTTCGGCACGATGGGCGAGATCGATCTGAACGAAGAGCGCGACGAGATCATCGTCAAACGCTTTTCGCAGCCGGATGAGCGTATCGCCATCTCCTCGATCACGACGGCGGACGGGCACGGCGGCGGAGATGCCGGCCTGGTTGCGGCGCTGTACGGCGTGCTGACGGGGGAGGACGACGGAAAGACTACGCTCGCCGCCTCGGTCGAAAGCCACTTGATGGGCATCCGCGCCGAGCAGTCCCGCCTTGCGGGCGGCGCCTGTATGAACATTCACTGAGATCATGCATGGACGGAGAATGATTTTCTCCGTCTATGATATATGTTTGGGAGGAAACATGAGAAAACCCTTCATCGATACAGAATTTTACCCCATTGAACAGGCGCTGCGTTCGTATGAGCGCGACGTCCGCGCGAGCGGAAATGCTATGCGCATCGCCCTGGTCGCCGACCGTACGGACGGCAACTATGTGCTCGAATACGACGCCTTTGCCGACGGGGTGGACGACGCGCGCAACTGCCGCATCGCCGAGCGGCTGGCAAAGACCATCCTGTGGCTGTGCGGCGGCTATCGGCTGGGCGTCTACGGCAGCAATGCCGTCTATGAACGGCTGCGCGATGCCTTCTCGCGGGAGGGCGACCGCGCCTTTGACGTGAATATGATGGAGACGGTCTACAGCCGTCCGTTCGAGGTCGTTTCGCTCGAAAGCATCCCTGCGCAAAAGGGCGCGACCAAGCGCCTCGGCGGGCATCTCGACGGCTGCCGCATCGGCTTTGACGCGGGCGGGAGCGACCGCAAGGTGAGCGCCGTCGTCGACGGCGAGGTCGTGTACAGCGAGGAGGTCGTCTGGCACCCTAAGAAGGAGTCAGACCCCCACTATCACTACAACGAGATCCGCTCCGCCTTCCGCACTGCGGCGGAAAAGATGCCGCGCGTTGACGCGATCGGCGTCTCGTCGGCGGGGATCTATGTAGACAATCAGATCATGGTCGCCTCGCTCTTTCTGGCGGTCAACAAAGAAAAATACGGCGCGTTCATTCGCAATATGTACCGCGATCTTGCGGCGGAGATGGGCAATGTTCCCCTCGTCGTCGCAAACGACGGCGACGTTGCGGCGCTTGCGGGAAGCATGGATCTGAAGGACGGGTGTGTGCTCGGCATCGCCATGGGCACGAGCGAGGCGGCGGGGTACATCAACGCGGAGGGCGGCATCAACGGCTGGCTGAGCGAACTCGCCTTTGCGCCCGTCGATCTGCAGCAGGACGCCATGCATGACGAATGGAGCGGCGACAAGGGCGTCGGCTGCAAGTATTTTTCGCAGGACGCCGTCATCAAACTTGCCGCCATGGGCGGATATATGTTTGACGATGCGCTCACGCCTGCCGAAAAGCTGAAGGAGATTCAGCAGCTTGCCGAGCGCGGCAATGCGCTTGCCTGCCATGTGTTTGAGGATATCGGCGTCTATCTTGCCCATACACTGCCCTTCTATGCGCGTTTTTACGAGCTTCGGCATGTCATGCTGATGGGGCGGGTCATGAGCGGAACGGGCGGAAATCTCATCTTTGAGACCTGTCGCAAGGTGCTTTGCGAGGAATACCCCGAGATGGCGGGGGTAGAGCTGCTGCTGCCGGGCGAGTCCGATCGCCGCGTCGGTCAGAGCATTGCGGCGGCGTCGCTTCCCGTGCTGGAGGGGAAGAACTGATTTATACGAAGGAGAACGGGAATGAATGTAATTGTTGTAAACGGATACGAGGAGATGAGCGATCGCGCATTTGCAATCATGAAGGATATCGTCGTGAAAAACCCGGCCGCCGTGCTCGGGCTTGCCACGGGCTCCACGCCGATCGGGCTGTATCGGCGCATGGTCGCAGACCACGCCGCTGCGGGGACAAGTTACCGCGCCGTGCGCACGGTCAACCTCGACGAATATGCGGGGCTCGCGCCCGACCATGAGCAGAGCTATGCCTATTTCATGCGCACCAATCTCTTCGACGGGATCGACATCCTGCCCGAAAATACCCATATCGAAAACGGCATCGCGGAGGACGCCGCGGCGGAGTGCGCGCGCTACAACGAGCTGCTCGAAACGCTCAGGCAGGATATCCAGGTGCTCGGCATCGGTTCGAACGGGCACATCGCCTTCAACGAACCGGGAACGCCCTTTGACATGACCACGCACGTCGTCGATCTCACCGAGAGCACCATTCGCGACAACGCCCGCCTGTTTGCGCGGGAGGAAGACGTGCCGCGCCGTGCCTTCACCATGGGCCCCAAGAACATCATGAACGCTGCGCGCATCCTCATCCTTGCCAACGGCGCCAACAAGGCGCGGGCGGTCTACGGGCTTGTCCGGGGCGAGGTCACGCCCTCGCTTCCCGCCAGCATTCTGCAGCACCATCCCGACTGCACGCTCATCTGCGACCGCGCAGCCGCAGCCCTCTTGTCCGACGAGAAGGGCGTTTCGTAAGGAGGAAGGATGAAAGCATTTCAGAATGTCCGCGTCTATGCGGACGGTATGGGGCTCTGCCGTACGGATGTACTGTTTTCGACGCATATCCTCGGCATCGGCGGCGGAATTGGCGACGCCGAAGTGATATCGCTTCCGGAGGATGCGATCGTCCTGCCCGGGTTTATCGACGAACATATTCACGGCGCGGGCGGAGCAGACGCCATGGACGCCTCGGAGGAGGCGCTCTCCACCATCGCGCAGACGGTCGCACAGGAGGGCACGACGGGCTTTTTGGCGACCACCATGACGCAGAGCCGCGAAAATATCCTTGCCGCGATGCGTGCGGTCCGCGCCTACCGGGGCGGCGAACATACGGGTGCGCGCCTGTTGGGCGTACACCTCGAAGGGCCCTTTATTTCTGCGGCGCATAAGGGCGCGCAACCCCTCGAATACGTCGCAACCCCCTCGGTGGAGATGTTTGAGGCGTACCGTCAGGCGAGCGGCGACTGCATCCGCATCGTCACGCTTGCGCCCGAAGAGGAGGGCGCAGAGGCGCTTATCGCCCATCTGCACGCAAACGGCATCGTCGCCTCTGTCGGCCATACGGGGGCAAAACACGACGACATCGTGCGCGCCATGCACGCCGGCGCCACGCACGTTACGCATACCTATAACGCACAGTCTGCGTTGCATCACCGCGAGATCGGTACGGTGGGCTGTGCTCTGCTCTACGACGATCTCTGCTGCGAACTCATTGCCGACGGCATCCACGTCTCCGTACCCGCCATGAAGCTGCTTGCAAAGAACAAGCCCGCGGGCAAACTGCTGCTCATCACCGACGCGATGCGCGCCAAGGGTCTGCACGACGGCGTGAGCGAGCTGGGCGGACAGACGGTGATCGTGCGCGGCGGCGAGGCACGCCTTGCGGACGGAACGCTGGCGGGCAGCGTCCTCAGAATGAACCGCGCGGTAGAAAATCTTGTCAAAAAGGTGGGCATGGATCTGTGCGCCGCCGTCGACTGCGCGACGCGCTATCCCGCCCGCGAGCTTGGCATTGAGCGCGAAGCGGGCAGCATCGCGGTGGGCAAACGTGCAGATTTTGCCGTGCTGAATGCAGACTTCGACGTGCTCATGACCGTCTGCGGCGGCGAGATCGCCTATTGCAGGTGAGCCATGCGCCATATCATTTCGGACGGCGCGCTCGAAGTCGCTGTCGACGAACGGGGCGCGGAGGCGGTCAGCGTCCGCCATGCGGGCAGGGAGCGCCTGTGGCAGAATGAGGACGGAAGCTGGGCGGGGCATGCGCCCCTGCTCTTCCCGGTGTGCGGGCATTGCGCGGTATGGCTTGGCGGGCACGATTTTAAGATGCCCGCGCACGGCTTTGCGCGCAAGATGCCCTTTGCGGTGACTGCGCATACGCAGGACCTCATCTCGCTTCGGCTGCAGAGCGGAGAGGAAACGCGCGCCGTCTATCCCTACGATTTTACGCTGGACGTCACCTACCGCGTGCAGGGCAATTCGCTCTCCACGCATCTTGTCATCGGCAATCCGGGGCAGGAGGAACTTTATGCCTCCTGCGGATTTCACCCATCCTTTGCACTGTCCGCCCCCATGGGCGAATACAGATTGCGCTTCCCCGGACAGGAGCATTTCCTGCATCTCGTGCATGACGAGGGCGGCCTTCTCACGGGCGAGACGTGCGATCTGGGGACGGGAAAAGAGCTCGTGCTGTGCGACGATCTGCTGCGCGAGGGCAGAACGCTCATCTTCCGGGTATGCTCCAAACAGACGGAACTTGTGCGCGGCGGCGCGGCGGAGGCGACGCTGTGCTTCGAAGCCCCCTATCTTCTGTTGTGGCGGCCGCAGGGGGCGCCCATGCTCTGCATCGAGCCGTGGTACAATCTGCCCGACCGGGCGAATGCCGCGCCTGTTGCCTTTTCAGAGCGGCAGGATATCTTCCGTATCCCTCCCTTGGGGCAGCGGTGCGCCGCATTGCAGATCATCTATCATTAAAAAATATCCGATCAGACCGCCGTTTGGCGGTTTTTTCTTGCCAAAAGTGCTTGACAGATACCCTAAGGGGGTATATAATACAGATACCCTAAGGGGGTATATGGAGGTCGACATGGAAGAAAAACAGGCATGCTGCTGTAAGGGGGAGCGCACCAAGATCCGCAGCGAGGAGGAAAAGAGTGCCATCATCAGGCGGCTCAACCGCATGATCGGTCAGCTCAACGGCATCAGGCGCATGGTAGAGGAGGACCGCTATTGCGACGATATCCTCATTCAGCTTTCGGCGGTGGATAAATCGGTAAAGAGCCTTGCCAACGTCGTGTTGGAGAGCCACATGCACACCTGCCTCATCGAAAATATCTTAAACGGAAACACGCAGGTTGTGGATGAGATCGTAGATCTCTTCAAACGCTTTCAATAAAAGGAAGGGAACAGGATGAAAAAGAAATATTCCGTCACAGGTATGACGTGCGCGGCGTGCGCCTCGGGGATCGAGCGCACGCTCAGGCGCATGAAGGGCGTCAGAAGCGCCGCCGTCTCGCTCATGGGCGAGAGTATGGAGGTGGATTTTGACGAGGCCGTCCTCACGGACGAGGAGATCCGCAGCGCCGTTCACGCCCTGGGCTACGGCGCGGGCGAGTACAGCGACGCACCGCGGAAGGAAAAGCGGCGCAGCCCGCTGATGATCCGCTTCTGGCTGTCGCTTGTGCTGCTCATTCCCGAGATGTACCTCTCCATGGGGCATATGCTCTCGCTGCCCGTGCCGCACGGCTGGTGGAATTACGGCGCGCAGATCGCACTCACGCTTGCCATTCTCATCATCAACCATGCCTTCTTTGTCAGCGGCGTGCGCGCCGCCATAAAACTTGTGCCCAATATGGATACGCTCGTCACGCTGGGGGCGGCGACGTCCTTTGTGTACAGCCTTGTCGTCGCCATCGTTGCGCCCGAGGGGCACCTCTTCTTTGAGTCGGCGGCAATGATCGTCACGCTCGTCACGCTGGGCAAGTGGATGGAGGACCGCAGCAAGGCAAAGACGGGGCGCGAGGTGGAAAAACTGCTCTCGCTCGCGCCCGACACCGTTCTCATCGAGCGGGAGGGGAAGGAGTGCCCCGTGCCGCTTTCCGAGGTCCGGGAGGGGGATATCGTCATCGTACGGCAGGGAGAGTCCGTGGCGGTGGACGGCGCCATCGTGCAGGGGCATGCCTTTGTCGATCAGGCGGCGATCACGGGCGAGAGTCTGCCCGTGGAGCTGGGCGAGGGGGATCACATCAGCAGCGCCTCGCTGCTCACGAGCGGCTATCTCAGGATCCGTGCCGAGCGCGTGGGCGAGAACACCATGCTGGCGGGGATCATCCGCATGGTGCGCGAGGCGGGCGCGAGCAAGGCGCCCATCCAAAAGCTTGCCGACCGCATCTCCGCCGTGTTTGTGCCCGTCGTCGTCTCCATCGCCCTCATCACTTTTGCAGTCTGGATGATCATTTCGCACGATCTGAGCGCCGCCGTCAACTATGCGGTGAGCGTACTCGTCATCTCCTGCCCGTGTGCGCTGGGGCTTGCGACCCCCGTCGCGATCATGGCGGCAACGGGGCGGGGCGCCGCGCTCGGCGTCCTGTACAAGAATGCCGAGGCGCTGCAGCGCATGACGCAGGTGGATACCGTATTGCTCGACAAGACGGCAACCATCACGCGCGGCAGGCCCGAGGTCGTCGCCTTCGAAGGGGAGAACGGGGCAAAGCCGATCGCCTATGCCATAGAGAGCAAGCTCAATCACCCGCTTGCGCAATGCATCACGGCATATTGCGGCAGCGGCAACGAGGCGGAGGATGTGGAATACCTTGCGGGTCTCGGCGCGCGCGGGCGCGTGGAGGGGAAGGAATACTATCTTGGCAACGACAAGATGATGCGCGCTTTCTCCATCCCCTTCAAGGCCTGGCAGGAGCGGTTCGAACGGCTTTCGTCCGAGGGCAAGACGGTACTCTTCCTGGCCGATCAAAGGCAGATCCTCTCCATGTTTGCACTCGCCGATACGTTGAAAGAGGACAGCGCAGCGGCCATTGCCGCCCTCGAGGCGCAGGGCAGGAGCTGCTATCTGCTCACGGGCGACAACCGCGCCTGTGCGGAGTATATTGCGCAGCAGGCGGGGATCGCACGCGAACGGGTATATGCCGAGGTGCTTCCGCAGGATAAGCTGCAGGCGGTGCAGGAGCGGCGCAGCGCGCATGCCGCACACGGCTCCCGCGGGGCGATCGCCATGGTGGGCGACGGTATCAACGACGCGCCCGCGCTCAAAGAGGCAGACGTGGGCATCGCCATGGGCGGCGGCACCGACGTCGCAATCGAGAGCGCCGACGTCGTGTTGGTCGGGGGAGATCTCACCGCCGCGGTCAGGGCGTTCTCGCTCTCCGCGCGCACCATGCGCATCATCAAGGAAAATCTGTTCTGGGCGTTCTTCTATAACTGCATCGGCATTCCGCTGGCGGCGGGCGTGTTCTCCTATTGGGGGGTCACGCTCAATCCCATGATCGCCTCGGCGGCGATGAGCCTATCTTCGCTGTTCGTGGTGGGGAACGCCCTCCGTCTGATGCGGTTTGGTAGAAAGAGAAATAAAAAAATCGAGAAAGGAGATAATACAATGAAAAAGACTTTGAAGGTAGAGGGCATGATGTGCATGCACTGCGTCAAACACGTCACCGACGCCCTGCAGGCGGTAGAGGGCGTGGAACGGGCAGATGTCGACCTCAAAAAGAAGCGCGCCGTCGTCACGCTGGCGGGCGACGTTTCGGACGAGGCGCTCAAGGCTGCCGTTGCGGCGGCGGGATACAGCGTAAGTTCGATCAGCTGAGTGCCGTGAACGGCAAAGGGCGGGGGAGAGCAATGCGGCTTTCCCCCGCTCTTTCATGTTTCGGCGGAAGGGGAGGAGAGGCTTCCTGCAAGAAAATTTCAAAACCGTCAAAAAATACAGCCCGATATTGTTGAAAAATCGGGGCAAAAATGTTATACTATCACATGAGAGAATGGGAAGCATATCATTTTTTGGAACGGAGGACCTGGTTTGAACGGATACGGCCGCGGAGAGGATCATCGTAACGAAAGTACGACACATATCATCACGAAGGAGACGCTGGGCATGACGCTGTTGCTGTTCAGCGTGCTTTTGCTTGTCATTGCGGTGGCGGGAAGGTTTATCTTCGGCGAGATCGGCGTGAGCATCTGCGCATGCCTTCTCGGCGCGTTCGGATATTTTCTCTATCCCGTTCTGATCTCTGCCGTGGTGTGGTCGCTTGCGCTCATTGCAGGCAAAAAAATTGTCTCTGCCAAGTGGTATTTCCGTACGCTTGCCGTTCTTGCGAGCGTCTTTCTCATTGCGCATCTTGCAACGAGCACGCAGTACCTCGGGGCGGGCTATGCCTCGTATCTTTCCGGCTGCTGGGGTGCCGCATCCGACGGCGTAAGCGCTACGGCGGGCGGGGTGCTGTTTGGGCTCGTCGTATATCCCTTTGCCGCATTGCTTTCCTCCGTGGGGGCGTATATTCTCTTTGCGGCGCTTACAGCATTGAGTGTGTTTTTCTTTTTGCGGGCGACTGCGCTCCGCGCCGTGGTGCGCGGATTTGCCACCCGTCCGAAGGCGGAAAAGGCGCCCCGCGGCAAAGTGGAGCCGACAGGGGTCAGGCGCTATCCGCAGGAGGACGCATTCGACGCGCTGGACGAGCCGCTCGTGCCGCAGGGAAACGGCGCATCGGGCGACCAGCCCTATAACCGCTATTACGACGACCCGCAGGATGAGCATCGCATGCAGTACCGCAGGGCAGAGGGGCAGCCCTCCGTGCCCGAGCCGCAGCAGATCCCGCGGCCCTCTTACCGTGCGGCGGAACAGTCCCGCGGCAGAGAAGAGGGCTACACATCGCCGCAGAATGGCTACACGCCGCCGCAGAACGGCTACACACCGCCGCAGAATGGCTACACGCCGCCGCAGAACGGCTATACACCGCAGCCGCAAAACAAGGAGCCGCTTTCGGGGCGGGACATTCTGTTCGGCGACCCCATTACCTCCTACCAGCGCAATCTCATCTACAGGGACGATTCCGCATTCAATTCGCAGCAGCGCCACAGCAGCATCTCGCCGACTACGCCGCGCAGAGAGGACAATACGCCCAAGACGTATGTGACGCGCGGTTCCTCCGCGCCCGCCTCTCCCCGCAAGGATGACAATACGCCCAGGACAATCGTGACGCGCGGCGGCGTAACTACGCCGTCCTCCCCCCGCAGGGAGGATCCCCCCGCAGTGCGCCGCAGCAGCATTTCGCCGACCACGCCGCGCGGAGAGGACAATATTCCCAAGACGATCGTGACGCGCGGCGGCAGCGCAGCGCCGGCCGCGCTTTCCTGGCGTAGCGAACCGCCTGCACCGCGCGCAAATTACAGCGAAATGTATGCCGACAACACGCGCAGCAGGGAGCATACCCCCCCGCCGCGCAAGATCGTGGAGCAGCACTCCGAGCGCCGCGATCTCAGCGACGCACTCAACTATCCCGACGTGCCGTCTTTCCGCATGTCCGGCAGCGCAGAACAGGACCTGCGCGAACATTTCGACGACGAGGAGGAGTTCTCCTCGCAGCCGAACGTCAACGACGATGTCCCGCGCGATTCGTTCGGGCAGGACGGCGGCCTGCGCGAGGAGGATCTGCCCTATTGGCAGGATCCCACGCTCAAACGCAGCGAGGGCAAGCGTACTTCGGGGCGGAGCGCGTCCCGCAGAGAGGATCTGCGCGAGTTCAATCGGGAGCGCCGCGACCCGACACAGGACACATCGGCGCGCATTTCCGACGGGCGAAGCGTACCAGGCAAAGACTTTGACGACAGAACGACATTGCGCGTTCCCGAGGAAGAGAGCGCGCTGCGCAACGACTTTGACGACAGGACGACATTGCGCGTTCCCGAGGAAGAGAACACGCTGCGCAACGACTTTGACGACAGGACGACATTGCGCGTTCCCGAGGAAGAGAACATGCTGCGCAACGACTTTGACGACAGGACGACATTGCGCGTTCCCGAGGAAGAGAACACGCTGCGCAACGACTTTGACGACAGGACGACATTGCGCGTTCCCGAAGAACAGAACACACTGCGCAATGACTTTGATGATACGGCGCTGCGCGTTCCCGAGGAGCCGTCGCCCGAACGGGAGGATCCGCTGCATACCAGCATCGGGTTCGGTGAACCTGCCGCTCCCGTCCGCGAGGAGCCCCTTGCGGAGAGCCGCGTGCGGCAGGCAATGGCCTCGCACGCCGATGATCTGGACGGCGACGACGTGGAGGAGGATCCGCACTTCCTGCCCGCAAAAGAGGAGCGGCCTGTGCAGCGTCGGGTGCCGCGGCCATATGTCAGGCCCGATCCCGACGACCTTTCCGACTATCAGAACATCTCCGGCGTGACCGATCGTGAGATCGATCAGAACTCTCAGATCATCGTCGATACGCTCTCCGGGTTCCGCGTGGACGCGGTGGTCAAGCGCGTGACGGTGGGTGCGACCGTGACGAGATACGATATCGACGTTCCGGGGAACGTCGCCGTTTCCCAGGTCATCAAGCGCGACGAGGAGATCGGCATGCGCCTGCACACGCGCGACGGCGTGAATATCTATGCCAACTCCGAAAAGGGGCTCATCTCCATTGAGGTGCCCAACTCCACGCGCTCGACCGTGGGCCTGAGGTCCGTCATGCAGGCGGAGGAATATCAGCGCAGCAAGCCCGGGGCGCTCATGTTTGCGATCGGGCAGGACGTCGAGGGGCGCAATGTGTGCGGCGATATCGCCAAAATGACGCACATCCTCGTTGCGGGCGCGACCAACTCGGGCAAGAGCGTGTGCCTCAACAGCATGCTCGTCAGCCTGATCTGCAAATACTCGCCCGAGGAGCTGCGGCTCATCCTCATCGACCCGAAAAAGATCGAGTTTGCCCCCTACGAGGGGTTGCCGCACCTCATGATCAACGAGATCATCAACGACACGCAGAAGGCGATCAAGTCGCTGAACTGGGCGATCAAGGAGATGGAGCGCCGCTACACGCTGTTCGAGCAGAAGACGCGCGCGGGCACGGCAGTGCGCAACACCGACGAATACAACAGCAATCTCTTCGACGGCGAGGAGCGGCTTGCCAAGATTGTCATCGTGGTCGACGAGCTTGCCGACCTCATGTCCGTCGCCAAAAAGGACATCGAGGAGCGCATCCAGCGCCTCACGCAGAAGGCGCGCGCCGCCGGCATCCACCTTGTCATCGCCACGCAGCGGCCCTCTGTCGACGTCATTACGGGCGTCATCAAGGGAAATCTGCCCACGCGTATGGCATTCCGCGTCATTCAGGAGGTGGACTCGCGCACCATCCTCGATGAATCGGGCGCGCAGAAGCTGCTCGGCAACGGCGATATGCTCTTCCGCACGGGCGGAATGTTCAGCAGCATGCGCGTACAGGGCGCCTTCATCAGCTCGCAGGAGCTGCAGCGGGTGGTCGCTGATATCAAGAGCCATAACGAGGCGTTCTTCGATTCGGAGATGGAGAATTTCATCAATCAGTCAGAGGACAAATCGGCGGACGGCGAAGACAACGAGGGGGTCAGCGAGGAATATATCCGCGCGCTCTCTTATTCCGTGCAGGCGGGCACGACGAGCACCTCCTCGCTGCAGCGCAGATTTTCCATCGGCTACAACCATGCGGCACGCATCATCGACTGGATGGAGATGATGGGCTATATCCTGCCCTACGAGGGGAACCCCCGCGGCGGGCGCAAGGTGGTACTCACCCCCGAGGAATTTGAGAGCAAATACGGGAGCACAAAGGAATGAACAAAGTATTCGGCATGATCTCGCTCGGCTGCGACAAAAACCGCGTGGACGGGGAGCGGCTGCTCGGCGAGATCCGTGAACACGGTTGCCCTGTCTCGGCAGATCTTGGCGAAGTGCAGGTGCTTGTCGTGAACACCTGTGCCTTTCTGAATGCCGCGCGCGAAGAGGCGATCCGCACCGTGATCGAGAGCGACCTCTACCGCACGGGGCGGCTGGAAAAGATCGTGGTGACGGGCTGCCTGCCCGAACGGTTTATCGGGGAGCTGTTTCCCTCGCTCACCGAGGGGGACGTCTTTCTCGGTATCGACGACGCGACCATGCTCTTTCCCGCGCTGGAGCGCGCCTATGCGGGCGAACGCGTCAATGCGGTGGGGCAGGGCGGTATGACCGCCGCGCCGCGCGTCATCACCACCCCCGAACAATATAAGTATCTGAAGATCGCCGAGGGCTGTTCCAATCATTGCACCTATTGCCTCATCCCCTCCATTCGCGGCAAATATCGCTCCGCGCCCATGGAGGAGCTCGTTGCCGAGGCGCGCTCGCTGGGGAATACGGAC
Organism: uncultured Clostridia bacterium; assembly: GCA_944337235.1. Classification (GTDB taxonomy): domain Bacteria; phylum Bacillota; class Clostridia; order Christensenellales; family Borkfalkiaceae; genus Gallimonas. The sequence continues at coordinate 30,824 of CALVLK010000004.1, read as the reverse complement.
GAGCTCATCCTCGTCGCGCAGGATACGACGCGCTACGGCGAGGACAGCGGCGAAAATCAATTTGTTCCGCTCATACAAAAACTTTCTGAACTTGATAATATCTGTCATATTCGTCTGCTATACTGTTATCCGGATCGCATCTCCAATGATCTGATCGAAGAATTTACGCGCAACAAAAAGCTCATACCCTATCTCGATATCCCGCTGCAGCACTCCGAGGACGGCATCTTAAAGCGTATGGGGCGGCGGGGATCGCGGCAGGAGTACCTCGACCTCATCGCGCGCCTGCGCGACAGGGTCCCGGGGATCGCCCTGCGCACCACCTTTATTACGGGGTTCCCGGGCGAGACGGAGGAGGAGCACAGGGGGCTGTGCAATTTTCTGCGCGCGGCGCGGCTGACCAACTGCGGCGTCTTTACATACTCCCGCGAGCCGGATACGCCCGCCTTCCGCATGGCGGGGCAGGTGCATCCCTCCACCAAAAAGCGGCGGCAGCGCGAGCTGTACGCCGTGCAGGCAGAGATCTCGCGGCAGTACCTTGCGGATTACACGGGGAAGACGCTCGAAGTGATCTGCGACGGCGTGGACGAGGCGCGCTCCTGCTTTGTCGGACGCGCGTATTTCCAGGCGCCCGAGATCGACGGCTGCGTATATTTTACCGCGCCGCATGCGGAGCAGGGGAAGCGGTACCCCGTTCTCATCGAAAAAACCGATACCTATGACCTCTTCGGGTCTGCAAAGGAGATTGTATGAATTTACCCAACAAGATCACGCTTTCGCGCATTCTGCTCATTCCCGTCTTTATCGTACTGTTTTGCTGCGGCTGCTACTATTCCAACCGCTGGTGCTTTCTGTTTGCCGCGATCGTGTTTGTCGTGGCGGCTTGTACCGACTTTCTCGACGGGTATATCGCCCGCTCCCGCGGGCTTGTGACTAATCTGGGCAAGTTCCTCGATCCCATTGCGGATAAGGTGCTCGTCTCTACCGCGCTCATCCTTCTGCTTGTGTCCGGGGCGTTCTATTTGCCCTTTGCGGAAGTGTTGGATGGTCTCTCCTATCTCGATTTTACCCGCGTCATGCAGATCGTTGCCGCAGTATGCGTTTCGGTGATCATGGCGCGCGAGCTGATCGTCAGCGGATTCCGCATGGTGGCGGCGGAGCGCGATCTCGTCATCGCCGCAGATAAGCTGGGAAAGGTCAAGACGACCTGCCAGGACGTGTCGATCGCGCTGCTCCTTCTTTCGCTGTGCTTTGGCGACGGGACCTTCCGGTTTGTGATCGGCCTGATCGGCGTCATTCTCTTTGTCGCGGCGACCGTGCTCACCGTCCTTTCGGGGATCAATTACATCATGAAAAATTCCGCAGTGCTCAAAGAGCCCGCGAAGGAAAATACGAACGAAGAACAGGGCAATGGGGAAAACGGATAAACAATATGCCGCGGTGGTGCTCAGGAATGTAAACACGGGCATCACAGACGTGCAATATGCGCCGGTCGCAGACGCGCTGCTTTCGGGCGGGGTGACGTTGGAGGAGGTCTCGCTTCTCTCCTATCAGAACGCCCCGTCTGTGCTCTCTGCGCTCGAACGCTTTGCCGCGCTCTACGACGGCGTATTCCTCATCTGCGACGAGGTGCTTCTCTCTGCCGCGCGCGACGCCCTTTCCCGCGTCGCAAAAAAGTCATTTCCGCGCGAATGCGTGCTCGAAACGGAGCGCTGCCTGTTCGGGCTGTTGCCCGCGGGGGAGGAGGGGGTGCGTCTGGCGCGCGAACATATCGTCCCCGCCGTCAACGCGCGGCGCGGCCGGCAATTTGCGCATCTGGTGCTGCGCACCGTCTTTGCCCCGCCCGAGGCGGTGCTCAATGCCGTGACGGGCGCCCGCGCACGGGCGAACGACAGCGTCGTCATCCATACGAGCGAGGAGTACGGCTGCCAGCGCATTGAAGTCATATACGATCAGACGACGCCCAAGATGGTCACGGATGAGGTCATCCGCATTCTTGCAAGCGAACTGAAGGACTACCTCTATGCGCTGGAGGATATCTCCGTCGCTGCGCGCGTGGCGGAGATGCTCCGGCTGCACCGCTACCGCATCTGCACGGCAGAGTCCTTTACGGGGGGCGGCGTCGCCCGCCAGCTCGTCACGGTGCCGGGGGCAAGCAAATTTTTGTACGAGGGCGTCGTCGCCTACGACAACGGCGCCAAACAGGAGCGGCTGGGCGTGAGCGATCAGACGCTGAAATTCAAGGGGGCCGTTTCCAGCGAGGCGGCATACGAGATGGCGGCGGGGCTGCTCAAGACGGGCAACTGCGACATCGCCGTCGCCACAACGGGGATCGCCGGGCCGAGCTCGGACGGGACGAAAAAACCGGTCGGGCTGTGCTATATCGCCGTGGGCACACAGGAGCGCGTGCGCGTGTTCGAGTATCATTTGAAGGGCGACCGCGAAGCGATCACCGAGACGGCGATCCGGCTTGCGCTCTTTCTCGTGTTCAAGGAGATCAACAACGCAGAGCTGCCCCGCAAACTTTTTCAGGATTGAGATTCAAGGAGAAATAGAATGAACGAGGAAAAACTTAAGGCATTGGACGCCGTTCTGGCGCAGATCGAAAAGTCCTACGGCAAGGGCGCGATCATGAAGCTCGGCCAGGACGCAGGAAACACCGATATCGAAACTATCCCGACGGGGTGCCTGGCGCTCGATCTCGCGCTCGGCATCGGCGGGCTTCCGCGCGGCAGAATGATCGAGATCTACGGCCCCGAATCTTCGGGCAAGACGACGGTCGCCCTGCATGCGGTGGCGCAGGCGCAGAAGCTGGGCGGCATCGCCGCCTTCATCGACGCCGAACACGCCCTCGACCCCGTGTATGCCAAGCATCTTGGCGTCGATCTGGACGAGCTTTACGTCTCGCAGCCGGATACGGGAGAGCAGGCGCTCGACATCGTCGATCACCTCGTCCGTTCCTCGGCGGTGGATATCATTGTCGTGGACTCGGTCGCGGCGCTCACCCCCAAGGCAGAGATCGAAGGGGATATGGGCGACTCGCACGTCGGCCTGCAGGCGCGCCTGATGAGTCAGGCGCTGAGAAAGCTGACGGCGATCGTCAACAAGAGCAAGACCTGCGTCGTCTTTATCAACCAGCTGCGCGAGAAGGTGGGCGTCATGTTCGGCAACCCCGAAGTCACCCCGGGCGGCAAGGCGCTGAAGTTCTATGCCTCCGTGCGCATCGACGTGCGCAAGATCGATATGATCAAGGACGTAGACGGCGCTGCGGGCAACCGTACGCGCGCCAAGGTGGTCAAAAACAAGCTTGCGCCCCCCTTCCGCCAGGCGGAATTCGACATCATGTACGGCGAGGGCATCTCGCAGGAGGGATGCCTCATCGACCTCGGGGTGCAGTACGACGTGCTCAAAAAGAGCGGCGCATGGTACAGCTATAACGACAACAAGCTTGCCAACGGCAAGGAAAAGATGCGGCAGTTTCTCAAGGACAACCCCGAGCTCGCCGCCGAGATCGAGGCAAAGATCCGCGCCGCGGCAAAGGGAAGCCCCGTCGAAGAGGTGGCGGGCAGCGAAGAATAAACGATGAAATATGATTTTCTGCGGGTGGCGGCGGTCAGTCCGCGCCTGAAGGTCGCCGATCCCGCATACAATGCGCAGCGCATCATCCAGGAGATGCGGGAACAGACGGCGTCCGGCGCGGAGCTTATCGTCTTTCCTGAACTCTGCCTGAGCGGCTACACCTGCGGCGATCTCTTTGTGCAAAAGATGCTCACGGACGGCTGTCTGCGGGCGCTCCTCTCCGTCGCGGAGGCGACGATGGGCAGCAAGGCGCTCGTCTTTGTGGGGCTTCCCGTGGTCTTTGCGGGCAAGCTGTACAACTGTGCGGCGGCGCTTGCGGACGGGAACGTCCTCGGGATCGTGCCCAAGACGTATCTGCCCAACTATGCCGAATTTTACGAGGAGCGTCACTTCTCCTCCGCGCCCGCGGGCGTGCATACGATTCTGCTTGCCCCGGGGAAGGAGGTGAAGTTCGCGCGCGATCTTCTCTTCCGCGATCTTCACTGCCCCGAGATCTGCGTCGCCTGCGAGATCTGCGAGGACGCCTGGGTGGCTCAGCCGCCCTCGGTGCGGCATGCGCAGGCGGGCGCGACGGTCATCGTCAATCTTTCGGCGAGCAACGAGGTCATCGGCAAGCGCGAATACCGCAAGACGATCTGTGCGGCGCAGTCGGGCAGATGCGTGTGCGGCTATGTCTACTGCGACGCGGGGATGGACGAGTCCACCTCCGACATGGTGTTTGCCGGCAACAACTTCATCTATGAGAACGGCACGCTGCTTGCCGAGGCGGCGCCCTTCGCGGACGGGGTCTGCCGTGCAGAGCTGGATATCGGCTATCTGCTGCACGAGCGCAGGCGCATGAATACCGTAAAGGCGGGCGCGGAGGAGGGCTATGAGAGCCTGTATGCGGACTTTGTCCATGACGAAGAACCCGATCTTCGCGCGATCTCGCCCGCACCCTTTGTGCCGCAGGAGGAGAACGCGCTCAACGAACGGGCGGAGCTCATTCTGAACATGCAGGCGCATGCGCTTGCCAAGCGGCTGCGCCATACGAACGCTAAGACGGCGGTCATCGGCATCTCGGGCGGGTTGGATTCCACCCTTGCGTTGCTCGTCACGGCGCGGGCGTTCGATCTTGTCGGCAAGGACAGAAAGGATATCCTCACCTGCACCATGCCCGGCTTCGGCACGACGGGCAGGACCAAGGGGAATTCGCTCGCGCTCATGAAGGAGATGGGGACCACGCCGCGCACCGTCCGCATCACCGACGCCGTGCTGCGGCACTTCAAGGACATTGGGCACGCTCCCGACGTGCTCAATTCCGCCTATGAGAACGCGCAGGCACGCTATCGCACGATGGTCCTGATGGACCTTGCGAACGAGACGGGCGGGCTGGTCATCGGCACGGGAGATCTGAGCGAACTTGCGCTCGGCTGGTGCACCTATAACGGCGACCACATGAGCATGTACGCCGTCAACTGCTCCGTGCCCAAGACGCTCGTCAAACACCTCGTGCGTGCGGAGGCGACGCGCCTGGGCGGCAGGATTGAACGCATTCTTACGAGCATTCTCGAAACCGAGATCTCGCCCGAACTGCTTCCGCCCGATGCCGCGGGCAATATCGCGCAGAAGACGGAGGATATCATAGGCCCCTACGAGCTGCACGATTTCTATCTGTATCATTTTGTGCGGCGGGGGGCCTCTCCCGAAAAGACGCTCTTCCTTGCCGGACGCGCCTTTGCGGGCAAATATACGCGCGATACGCTCAAAAAATGGCTGGTCAGCTTCTATAAACGGTTTTTCTCGCAGCAGTTCAAGCGCAACTGCATTCCGGACGGGGTCAAGGTAGGCTCGGTATCTCTCTCGCCCCGTGCCGACTGGCGCATGCCGTCCGACGCCTCCGGGGTGCTCTGGATCGCCCGCGCCGAACAGCTTTGATATGACGCTTTTCGGAGCGAAGGAGGATATGTGATGAGTTTTACCAAAGATTTTGCCTGGGGCGTCGCCACGGCATCCTATCAGATCGAGGGGGCGGCATACGCCGCCGACAAGGGGCTGAACGTCTGGGACGTCGCCTCCATGACCCCCGGCCGCATCTTCGAGGGGCATTCGGGCGATGTGGGGTGCGATCATTACCACCATGTCAAAGAGGATGTCGAGATCATGCGCCGCATGGGCGTCAGGGCGTACCGTTTTTCGGTCAACTGGGCGCGGCTCATGCCCGACGGGATCGGCAGGATCAGCGAGGACGGCAAGCGTTTCTATCTCGAACTGCTCGCTGCGCTGAAGGACGCCGGCATCACCCCGTGGATGACGCTCTTCCATTGGGATTATCCCTACGCACTCTATCTCAGGGGCGGCTGGCTCAACCCCGACAGCCCCGCCTGGTTCGAGGAATATGCGGGAGTGTGCGCGCAGCTGTTCGGCGACTATGTCGATCATTATATCCTGATCAACGAACCGCAGTGCTTCATCGGGCTGGGGCACTCCTCCGGTGGACATGCGCCCTTTCTGAAGCTGCCCGACTCCGAGGTGCTGCGCTGCTCTCACAATGTGCTGCTCGCCTGTTCGCTCGCCGAAAAGAAGATACGCTCCGTCGTGCATCGGCCCGTCATGATCGGTACGGCGCAGGCGTACTGGCCCGCGCTGCCGTTGCGGGAGGAGGACTACGAACTTGCCAAAGAGGAGACATTCGCCTGCCATGAGGACTTCGGCTCGGTGAATTTCTGGATGGATCCCCTCGTGTTCGGCCGCTATCCCGAGCAGTTCACGCCCTGGTTTGAGCGCAACGGCTTGCGCCCCGCGGCGGCAGATCTGGCGCTCATCAAGAGCAAGCTCGACTTCTGCGGGCTGAATACCTATTCGGGCAACTATGTCACGCGCAAGGAGGGGAAGATCGTCTACCCCGACCCGCAGCCGACGGTGCCCAAGACGGATATGCGCTGGAACGTCTACCCCGATTCGCTGTATTATCCGCCCAAGTATCTCTATGAACGGTATGCGCTCCCCATCGTGTACACAGAAAACGGCGTGGCGCTTGCCGAGTGGAAGGATGTGAACGGCGAGATCAACGACGACAGCCGCATCGACTTTGTCAAACGCTATCTGCGCGCCCTGCATCGCGCCGCGCAGGAGATCCCCGTGCTGGGATATTTCTACTGGTCGCTCATGGATAACTTTGAATGGGCAGAGGGCTTCTCGAAAAAGTTCGGGCTGGTCCATATCGACTATCAGACAGGGGAACGTACGCTGAAAAAGAGCGCGTACTGGTACAAAAAAGTGATCGAAAGCAACGGCGAAGAGATCTTTCGCTGAACGCCGGGCGGGCTCCGTATGGGGCCCGCTGCGTCTGTTCCGGGGGTTGGCAAAAAATTTTTTCGCACAGACGGAATATTCGCGTTAAACCATTGACATGACTCTCAAAGTATAGTATAATATCAACTGACAATGTCTATCTGTGCCCGAACGGCGTTCGGACACTTTGCGGATACAGGTCAAATCAATATGAAGGAGGCTGAAAGATGTCTACATTGCTCAGCCTGCTCCTGGATGTCAGTACTCCCGTTGCGGTGACGTTATTTGTCTTGCTGCCCATTTTGGGCATCGTCCTCGGCGGTTTTGTGATGAAGGTGGTCCTTGACAGGATCTCCAAACAGCGCAATGCCAAGAAGATCGACGAAACGACGCGCCGCGTAGAAGAGATGATCGAAACGGCAAAAGCCGAATGCAAGCAGCTCAAAAAGGAAGCAATCTTAGAATCGAAGGAGCAGGATCTCAAACGAAGAAACGAATTGGAACAGGAGATGAAGGAGAAGCGCGCCGAACAGCAGCGCACGGAATCCCGTCTCAACCGCCAGGAGGACATCCTGGAAAAGAAGGAGGCCGATCTCAATCGCAAGAGCGAGAGCCTCGAACAGCAGAAAAACAATCTCAACAAGCGCATGGAGGAGCTCGAAAAGACGCGCGAACAGGTGTCGCATCAGCACGAGCTCATGATCGCCGAACTCGAGCGCGTGTCGCAGCTCACCAAGGAAGAGGCGAAAAAGCAGCTCACGGACGAGATCCTCGAAGAGACCCGTCACGACTGCGCGCTGCAGGTGCGCAATATGGAGCAGCAGGCCAAGGACGAGGCGGATATCAACGCCAAGAACATCATCTCCCTCGCCATTCAGCGCTGTGCGAGCGATCATGCGTCGGAGACGACGGTCTCTGTCGTGCCGCTGCCCAACGACGATATGAAGGCACGCCTGATCGGCCGCGAGGGGCGCAACATCCGCGCCATCGAGCAGGCGACGGGCATTGAACTGATCATCGACGACACGCCCGAAGTCGTCATTCTTTCGGGATTCGATCCCGTCCGCCGCGAGATCGCACGGCTCACGCTGGAGCGGCTGATCGCAGACGGAAGGATCCACCCCGCCCGCATCGAGGAGACGGTGGAAAAGGTCACGAAAGAGCTCGACATGCAGATTAAGACGGCGGGCGAGAACGCCATGTTCGAAGTGGGCATCTTCGGGCTGCATCCCGAGCTCATCAAGCTCATCGGGCGGCTGAAATTCCGTACAAGTTACGGGCAGAACGTGTACCGCCACTCCATCGAGGTCGCACAGCTTGCCGGCCTCATGGCGCAGGAGCTGGGGCTGGACGTCAACTTTGCCAAGCGTGCGGGTCTGTTGCACGACATCGGCAAGGCGGTCGACCACGAGCAGGAGGGCACGCACATTCAGCTGGGCGCCGACCTTGCAAAGAAGTATAAAGAGAACGCAATGATCGTCAATGCGATCATGGCGCACCACGGCGACGTGGAACCCAAGACGATCGAGGCAGTGCTCGTACAGGCGGCAGACGCCATCTCGGGCGCACGCCCCGGGGCAAGGCGCGAGACGGGCTCTAACTATATCAAACGGTTGGAAAAGCTCGAAGAGATCGCCGCAGGATTCCCGGGCGTGGACAAGACGTATGCGATCCAGGCGGGCAGGGAGATCCGCGTGGTGGTAAAGCCCGAGCAGATCGACGACGCAAAGGCGATCTTCCTTGCAAAAGATATCGCCAAGAAGATCGAGAGCGAGCTTGAATATCCCGGACAGATCAAGGTAAACGTCATTCGGGAATTCCGCAGCGTGGAATACGCAAAATAACAGGGATTACGCCGCCGCACCCTCGGTGCGGCGGCTTTTGCGTGTCACACGGCGGCGATGCAGACGCATAGCATGTAGAGCGGGGAGAGCCCGCAATCTACATGAGAGGTCTGAATATGTACTATCGGAACGGAACCTGCTGCGGCAGCAGCAGGACAGGAAGCTGCAATGGCTGCAACGGCTGCAACGACTGCAACGGCTGCGGAAGACAATCGTGCGGCTGCGGAACACAAAACTGTGGCAACTGCGGATGCCTTTCCGGCATTGCGCGGGCACTTGATAATCTTTTTGCTTGCGGCTGCGGACAGACGAATTGCTGCGATTGCGGACAGACGAACTGCTGCGGTTGCGCGTTTGATCTCTATTATGCGCGGCAATATGCGCTCTGCCCCTGCTGCGGCAGCGTGCTTTGGCGGTCCTGCTGTCGGTGCGGGACCAATACGGATACGGCAGCATTGTTTCAAAATTGAAAACTTCGGCGCATGTCACATGCGCCGAAGTTTTTTTTGGCCCGCTTTTGCAAAATGCTTGCAAGGAAGGGAAGAAAACATTATAATAGAGGCAATCATTTTGTGAGGAAAACCATGGAAATTCATCTGAAAAAGCCGACAGGCAAGCAAGTGAAGCGCTTTCTTATCCACACGCTCATCATTTTAGCCGGTAACGCGCTTGCCTCTGCGGCATCGGCGTTTTTCATTATCCCGAACGGATTGACGATGGGCGGTACGACCGGCCTCGGTATCTTTATCGGGAATTTCTGGGACAACGAATTTGCCGTCTCCCTGGTCGTCTATATCGTCAACGCCGTGCTCTTCGTGGTGGGGAGCATTTTGCTTGGCAAGCGGTTTGCGGTCGCAACGCTCGCGGGTACCGTCTTTTACCCGAGTTTTCTCAGCCTCTGGACCTATCTGAACAGGCTGTACGTCGAGCACAACGGCGCCCCCATTGCGCACGAATCGCCGCTGCTCGCCTGTATCATGGGCGCGCTCATCTTCGGGTTCGGCATCGGGATCGTCGTCCGCATCGGCGCCAGTACAGGCGGTACGGACATTCCCGCGCTCATCTTTCATAAATTTTTCAATATGCCCGTATCGGTAGGGATGTGGAGCTGTGATATCGTCATCATCGCGGTACAGTTCAGCGTTTCGTCCGTCGAAACGGTGCTGTACGGCATTGTCATTTCGCTGCTCAGCTCCTTTGTCATCAACCGCGTCTCGCCCATCGGCATGAAGCGCACGCAGGTCCTCATTATCAGCGGGAAGTATAAAGAGATCCGCGAGGCGATCCTCAACAAGCTCAACCGCGGGGTGACCATGTTCCACGCGCGGACAGGCTTCTTGCAGGAGAACACGATGGTGCTGCTCACCATCGTCTCCAGCCGCGACGTGGTCAAGCTGCGCAACGAGGTTCAGGCGATCGATCCCAACGCCTTTCTCATGATCAGCGAGGTCTCCGAGGTCGCAGGCAGGGGATTTTCTCTGGAAAAGATCCCGCTGCCGCTTTCCGAAGAGAAGGATATTCAATCGTAAAGCAAAGAGGGGCGCGCCCATATCAGGCGCACCCCTCATTCTGTCGAAATCAGCGTTTTTTCTCCTTGCGGCGTTTGTCGTTGATCACGGTCAGCTCGTCCGGACCGATGACGGAGAAGCCTTCCTCCTTGGCGATTTCCACCATCTGCGTCAGCGCGGCCTTCAGGAACACGCGCGGAATGGCGGTGAGCTTTTTGCAGGCGTCGTCTGTAAACGTGACGGCGGGGTCGATGCGCGACGCGGCGTATTTCACCGACTGCCAGTCCCCCTCTTTCGCCTGGATCTTTTCGGGGATGGGCCGCTTAAAGCGGGAATACCAGAAGTTTGTGCTGTCGCGGTAGCCGTAATCGACGGGCACGTCAGGGAAATTTCCCGCCTTGACGCCGTTGATGATGCTGTTGCAGTATTCTTCCTTCATGAGGATCTTGTCGATGCGCAGGATAAAGTGCGCCCCGAATTTGCTCGTGATGCCGTTGAAGCTGCGGTAGGGCGGCTCATACCCCTCGAGGCAGCCGCTCTTGTCCTCGAATGCGTTTTCCAGCGAGCTGTCCCAGCTGCATTCGAATACCTGGAACGCCTCCTTCACAACGAGCGGACGATCGCCCTCCGCAAGCCCCTGTTCCAGGGTGAAGAGGCAGTCCTTCATTTTTTCGGCGGTCGTGTCGCCCGGGAAGCCCAGGCGCACCGCCTCGCGGAAGTATTTGCGGTCGTCGGGGATGAAATTGAGCGATACCTTGCTGCCGTTGAGAATGTTTTGCGCCGTATTCGAGCTGTTGCGGCACTCCAGGAGCATCGCGTAATAGTCCTTGCCCGCGATGTAATAGGGGAAGCACAGCGAATAGGAGCCGAGGTTGGTCGCGCCGTCGCCGCTCTTCGTTCCCACGAGGATGGTCGGCATGGGAAAGAATGCCGAGGTCTGATAAAAGTTATCTACAATGCGCAGATCGCGAAAACTGCTCATAATTTCCTCCTTGCGGATGATGATCCGCATACAAATATTGTAGCACATCCGCTCTTTTGTGTCAAGAGCGCTTTTCGCGAAAACCCTTTACATTGTGCCGAAAATGTGCTATAATACCATATATCGTATTTTCCCTTCTTGCGAAGGGAGAAAAAAGGGGGGCTTATGCGCTGTCTGTACTGTAACTGCACCGAGAGCAAGGTCATCGATTCCCGCTCTGCGGACGATGACAAGGCCATCCGCCGCCGCAGGGAATGCCTCGGCTGCGGCAGGCGTTTTACGACCTACGAAACGATTGAGATCGCGCCCGTGCTCGTGGTCAAATCCAACGGGAACCGCCAGGCGTTCGATGTCAACAAGATCAAACGCGGCATCATCAAGGCATGCGAAAAGCGCCCCGTTCCGCTGGAGCGCATCGACGCGCTCGCCGACGAGATCGCAAAAAAGGTCTATAATTCCATGGAGCAGGAGATCACCTCCAAGGCGATCGGTGAGATGGTCATGGAGGGGCTGAAAGAGATCGACGGGGTCGCCTATGTGCGCTACGCCTCCGTATATCGCTCCTTCAAGGACATCGAGTCGTTCATGGCGGAATTGAAGAAGCTGATGGATCAGTCGGAGGAGTAAAGTGAAAAAAACAGTCGCTGTGGGGGACGTTACGCTCGGGGCGGGCAAGATCGCCGTGCAGAGCATGACGACGACGCGCACGGGGGACATCGAAGGGACAATCGCGCAGATCGCGCGGCTGGAACAGGCGGGCTGCGATATCGTCCGCGTCGCCGTTCTGGACGAGGCGGACGCACTTGCGATCCGCGCCATCCGCGCGCGCGTGCACATCCCCGTCGTGGCGGACATCCATTTTTCGGCGAAATTGGCGGTACTTGCCGTCGAGTCGGGCGCAGACAAGCTGCGCATCAACCCCGGAAACATCGGGGGAGAGGAGGCAGTCGCGCGCGTTGCTGCCTGCGTGAAGGCGCACCGCATTCCCGTACGCGTGGGGGCAAATACGGGCAGCATTTTGCCCGAGTGTCTTCACCGCTACGGCAGGAGTGCAGAGGCGCTCGTCGAGAGCGCGCTCCGCTATGCCGCCATGCTCGAGCGGCACGGGGTGAGCGATCTTGTCCTGTCCGTCAAGGCGTCCGATGTGCCGCTCACCGTACGGGCATATACGCTGCTGCACGGGCGGTGCGACTACCCTTTGCACATCGGCGTGACCGAGGCGGGCACAGCATACAGCGGGCTCGTCAAGAGCAGCGCAGGCATCGGCGCCCTGCTGCTTGGCGGCATCGGCGATACGCTGCGCGTCTCCCTGACGGCAGATCCCGTCGAGGAGGTCATCGCGGGGCACGAGATCTTGCGCGCCTGCGGGCTGGAACGGGAGTACGTAGAGGTCGTCTCCTGCCCGACGTGCGGGCGGTGCGAATATCCCTGCATGGAGCTGGCGCAGAAGGTCTCCGCGCGCGTGCGCACGGTAAAAAAGCGTGCAAAGGTCGCCGTCATGGGGTGTGTGGTCAACGGTCCCGGCGAGGCGAAGGAATGCGACCTCGGCATCGCCGGGGGGAAGGAGTACTGCGTCATCTTCCTGCGCGGGGGGAAGCAGCAGCGCGTGCGCGTACAGGACGCGGAGAGAATTTTCTTTGAAAAGCTGGATGAATTGCTGAAATGACGAAGAGTGAGGAATTTCTCAACGAAATACGGCAGACGGCGGGGCTGAAGCGCGCCGTTCTGAGCAAGGTCACCGTCGATGCACGCACGGTGACGTTTTCCCTTCTGACGGATACGCGCTATTCCGCCGAGGATATCGCATATGCCAGGAATGTCTCGGCGCGCTATGTGCCCGCGGGGTATGATGCGGAGGTGAGCTTGGTCAAATCCATTCCCTCCGAGGAGGGCGTACGGCGGGAGATCGCGCGCATCCTGGGCGAGCGCTTCCCCTCGGCTGCGGCGTTCGTGTCGCCCGAGGACATTGCGGTGCAGCTGGGCGAGGGCACGGGGACGTTTTCCATCGGCGTGATGGAGGCAGAGCGGGCGCAGTTCGACCGCGGCGGCGTGCTCGACGTGCTCACTGCGGAGCTGAACAGGCGCTTTTGCGGCGTATGGTGCGGCGGGTTCCGCCGTGCGGAGAAGGATCTCTCCGTGCAGGAAGAGGCGCCCCCGCTCCCCGAGGAGCTGATCGCCCCCCGCATGTTCCCGATCGAGGACTACGAGGCCATCGACGGGGCGGCGCCCGCGCACGCGGTGTATATCTCCGATCTGCGGCAGGACATGAAGGACGTCACCGTCTGCGGCACGATCGGCTATATCGAAGAGCGGGAGACAAAGACGGGGAAGCCCTTCTTCGTCATCTCCCTCGAGGACGCGACGGGGCAGCTGCGCGTGACCTACTTTACCCGCAAGGCGACGCTGGAAAAGGTGCGCGCGCTGAAGCGGGGCGACAGCGTCTGCCTGACGGGGGAAGAGGAGCTCTTCAACGGCGGATACAGCTTCCGTGTGCGTAAGATCGACCTGGGCAGGGCGCCCAAGGACTTTGTGCCGCAGGCGCCGCCCTCGCGCAGCGTTCCCGCGGAATACAGAACGGTTTTCCCCGAACCCGAGGCGAATTTCGTACAGGACGACCTCTTTGGCAGGACGCCGCTGCCGCAGGAATTTACCGCGCGCAGCTTCGTCGTGGTCGATCTGGAGACGACGGGGCTCAACCATTCCCCCGCGGGCGGGCTGATCGACCGCATCATCGAGCTTGGCGCGGTCAAGATCGAGGGCGGCATCATCACGCAGCGCTTTCATTCCTTTGTCGCCTGCCCCGTCAAGCTCAGCGAGAAGATCCGCTCGCTGACAGGTATCGACGACGAGATGCTTGTGGGCGCGCCGGAGATCGGGCCCGTCATCACCGACTTCTATAAATTCTGCGACGGCTGCGCGCTGGTGGCGCACAACGCAGAGTTCGATTTGAGCTTTATCCGCTATTACGGCGAGCAGGAGGGGTTCCGCTTTTCTCACCCCTATTACGACACCCTTGCGCTCTCGCAGGAGACGCTGCGGCTGCCCGCCTATAAGCTGAACAATCTCGTCGACTATTTCGGATTCACCTTTCAACACCACCGCGCCTATGACGACGCGCTCGCAACGGCAAAGGTGTTCATCGAGCTTGTGCGCATGCGGGGAAAATTGTGAAGAAAAAGCCGCGCTTTCCCAAAAAAATCGGAGCGAAACGCTTGCAATCCCGTGCGGCACATGGTATAATAAACTTGCTTAATCGAAGAGGAACGGAGATTGAGAGCGGTTCGCCGCTCTCAATTTTTTAAGAGGAGAGAAGATATGAAGGTCAAACCTGCCGACGAGATCGCACAATTTCTTGCGCCCATCGCAGAGGAGACGGGCGTGGAGATCGTCGAGGTCCGCTGGGACGGGCGCACGCAGTCGCTCACCGTGGTCATCGACGCGCCCGGCGGCGTCGACATGAATCTGTGCGAGAAATTTCATCGCGCGATCGATCTGCCCCTTGACGAGCTCGATCCCACCTTCGGGGCGGCATATACGCTCAACTGTTCCTCGCCGGGGCTGGACCGCCCCTTCAAGACGGCGCGCGACTATGAGCGCCACATGGGCGAAGCGGTGGAGGTACACCTCTATGCCCCCCTCGACGGGAGCAAATATTACGAGGGCGAACTGATCGGCTACGACGGGGCGGTCATCCGCCTGCGCACCAAAGAGGGCGAGCGGGAGATCCCCGCCGCAAAGGCGTCGAAGGTGTGCCTTCTCATCGAGGTATAGCGCTCGCAACAACAACACTTTGGAATAATTTGAAACGGGAGTATAGATATGATCAACAAGGACTTTTTCTCGGCGCTTGCCGAATTTGAACGCGACAAGGGCATCAGCGAAAAGGTATTTCTCGACGCGCTTGCCGCCGCGCTGACCTCCGCATACAAAAAGCAGTACGAGGGCGAAACGGGGATCGTGCGCATCGAGACGAACGAGAGCGAGGGGAGCATCCGTTTCTTTCTCACACATACCGTGGTGGAGGGCGACGAGCCTCAGGAGGGCGAAATGACGCTCGAGGCCGCGCAGAAGATTAAAAAGAACGCGCAGATCGGTGACGAGATCGCCGTGGAGTTCGTGCCCAAGGATTTTTCGCGTATTGCGGCGCAGACGACCAAGCAGGTCGTGTTCCAGCGCATTCACGAGACGGAGCGCGACAATACCCTTTCGGAGTTTGCCGACAAGGAAGGGGAGCTCATGATCGGGCTCGTGCGTAAGGTGGATGCAAAAAATGTCTATATCGAGCTGGGCAAGGGGCAGATCGAGGGGCTCATGCTGCCGCAGGATCAGGTCCCCGGGGAGCGTTACAATACGGGCGACCGCATCAAGGTGTACGTCAAGCGCGTGCGCAGCGGCGGAAGAATGGCGCAGGTGCTCGTGTCGCGTTCTGCGCCCGGCCTTGTCAAGCGCCTCTTTGAAGAGGAGGTGCCCGAGATCAAGCAGGGCACCGTGCTCATCAAATCTGTCTCGCGCGAGGCGGGGCACCGCACCAAGATGGCGATCGCCTCGACGGACAGCCGCATCGATCCCGTCGGCGCATGCGTAGGCAACAAGGGCTCGCGCGTGAATGCGGTCGTGCAGGAGCTGGGCGGCGAAAAGGTGGATATCATTCTCTGGAGCGAGAATCCTTTGGAGTTCATTGCAAAGGCGCTCTCTCCCGCCACCGTCATCTCCGTTACGCAGGTGGGCGAAAAGTCCGCGGTGGCCGTCGTGCCCGACGACAAGCTTTCGCTTGCCATCGGTAGAGACGGGCAGAATGCAAGGCTTGCGGCGCGCCTCACGGGGTGGAAGATCGACGTGAGAAGCGAATCTGCAGCCGAAAGAATGGAACGCGAGGCGGCAGCGCGCGAGGCTGCAGAGGCCGCTGCGCTCGATGCGGCGCAGGACGCGTTGGAGGATACGCTCTCTGCCATGCCCGCAGCGGAGGAAATCCCCGCGGCAGAGGCGGGAGAGCGGATCGAGCCTGTGGAAAAAGCGCCCGTTGAGGAAGGCGGGGAGGAATAAATGCCGAGATCGGGAAAGGTCCCCATGCGCACCTGCATCGCCTGCCGGCAGGAGAAGGAGAAGCGCGAGCTCATCCGCATTGTGCGCAATGCACAGGGCGAGATCAGCCTGGACGGGAGCGGAAAGCTCCCCGGCCGCGGCGCCTATATCTGCAGGGACGAGGCGTGCTTTGCGCGCCTGAGAAAGCAGCGGCTGCTGCACAAGGCATTTTCCTGCGACGTACCGGAGGAGATCTATTTGCAGCTTGAGGAGGAATTCCTTGGAAAGAAGTAAAATGGCGTCTTACCTCGGGTTTGCACGGCGCGCCGGAAAGCTTACGTTAGGGGTCAACGCATCGCATGCGCTCAAACGCGGCGTGTATCTGTTGGTGGCAGATCCCACGGCGCAGAAAAATTCCCAAAAAGAGCTTGAAAAGCTGAAAAATAAATTCTGCTGCCCCGTCGTCTATTGCGAGGGGTTGGGGGCATTGGTCGGCAAGGATACCTGTAAGCTCGTTGCCGTCAGAGATGAGCAGTTTGCCCGTCTCATCGCCCGTCAGGCAGAGGATGATAAAGAACAGAGCTAAGAGAAGATGGAGGATGCATGGCATACGACAACATTGAAAAATTGAACGCACTGCTCGGGGACCGTGAACTTCGTGCAACGATCAAGGCGGTCGCTTCGGACGAGCGGCGGCTCTCCGAGCTGATGAAAAAGATCGGCGAAATGGAGACTGCGATCAATCTCAAACGCGCCGAAGAGGCGCAGCGCCGCGAAGAGGAGGCGCGCGCGGCGGAAGAGGCGGCACGGCAGGCGCAGGCGGCAGAGGAGCCCGCGCATCGCGAGGAGCCCCTCAGCACGGCAGAGCCCGCGCCCAAGGAGGAGAGCACGCCCTCCGTCACAGCGACTGCACCCATGCCCGAGCCCGCTCCCGCACCCAAGGAGGACGCAGGGCAGACTGCCCGCGCCGAGCGGCAGGAGCGCCCCGCAAGGGAGTCCGTGCGCGAGAAGCGTACGCCCGCAGCGGGCGGAACACAGAACCGCCCCGTGTACAGGCCCGACCGCAATGCGTCGGCTGCCCGCCCCGGGCAGCAGCGATCCGCAGATGCACGCCAGGACGGTGCATCCCGCTCCACGCGTCCCTCCTTCGGCCGCCCCACATCCGGCATCGGCGGAACGGGCAGACCGCGTTTTTCCGCACCCGCTCCTGCACCCGCGCCCGCACCCAAGCGCGATTTTTCGGGCGGGAAGAAATTTGAAAAAACCTATGTGGAGAAGCGCCCGGAGAACAAGCGTGCGCTTCAGCGCCGCCAGGGTGCAAGCGTAGGCGATTTCGACGAGAACAAGAGCGGCTACCGCAAGGCGCGCTTTGCCAAGAAGGGCGTCAAACACGAAGTTCCCACCGTCAAGATCGAACACGCCGTCGTCACATCGCGCGAGATCCCCATCAAGGTACTTTCGGAAAAACTGGGTATCTCTGCCGTGGAGATCACCAAGCGGCTCTTCCGCGAGGGGATCATGAAGACGGTGAACGAATCGGTCGATTACGACGACGCGGCATTTGTCGCGCTCGATCTCGGCATCGATCTGGAATACAAACCCGCCAAGACGGCGGAGGAGGCGCTTGCCGAGCAGTACGACAGCGCAGAGATCTCCGAAAACAGCGTCACGCGCGCACCCGTCGTCACGGTTATGGGGCACGTCGACCACGGCAAGACCTCGCTGCTTGACGCCATCCGAAAGACCAATATCACCGCAGGCGAGGCGGGCGGCATCACGCAGAGCATCGGCGCCTATACCGTGTCGTTCGGCGACGGGAAGAAGATCACCTTCATCGATACGCCCGGGCACGAGGCGTTCACGGCGATGCGTGCGCGCGGCGCACAGGTGACGGATATCGTCGTGCTCGTGGTGGCGGCGGACGACGGCATCATGCCGCAGACGGTCGAGGCGATCAATCATGCCAAGGTCGCCAACGTGCCCATCATCGTCGCCATGAACAAGATGGATAAGCCGCACGTCAATCCCGATAAAGTCAAGCAGGGCCTGACCGAACACGGGCTGCTGCCCGAGGAATGGGGCGGCGACACGATCGTCGTGCCCGTATCTGCCAAGACGGGCGAGGGCATCGATAATCTTCTGGAAAATATCAACCTTGTCGCAGAGATGCAGGATCTGAAGGCGGACCCGACGCGCAGTGCAAAGGGCGTCGTCATCGAGGCCAAGCTGGACAAGGGCAAGGGCCCCATGGCGAGCGTGCTCGTGCAGAACGGAACGCTGCACACGGGCGACAACCTCATTTCGGGTACGACGATGGGCCGCGTGCGCGCCATGATCGACGACAGGGGCAGAACGGTAAAGGAGGCAGGGCCCTCCACCGCCGTCTCCGTGCTCGGGCTTGAGGACGTGCCCAACGCGGGCGACGCCATCTATGCCGTCGAGGCAAGCCTGATGAAGCAGGTACAGGAGGAGCGCAAGAACAAGCAGCGCGAGTCCATGATCAAAGAGACGACGAAGGTCACGCTCGACGACGTGTTTGCACAGGTCGCCGACGGCATGATCAAGGATCTGAATATCATCGTCAAGGCGGACGTACAGGGCTCGGTCGAGGCGGTGCGTGCCTCGCTGGAGAAGCTCTCCAACGAAGAGGTGCGCATCAAGGTCATTCATGCCGCGGCGGGCGCCATCAACGAGAGCGATATCATGCTCGCCGATTCGGCGAATGCAATCGTCATCGGCTTCAACGTGCGGCCGGACACCAAGGCAAAGGCGCTTGCAGAGCGCAGCAAGGTGGATGTGCGCAGCTATCGCATCATCTACGAGCTCATCGACGATATGCAGGCGGCGCTCAAGGGGATGCTCGCCCCCAAGTATCAGGAGATCTACATGGGCAAGGCGGAGGTCAAACAGACCTTCAACATCTCGGGCGTCGGTACGGTCGCGGGTTGCTATGTCACGGAGGGCAAGCTCGTGCGCGGCGGAAAGTTGCGTATCTACCGCGACAATATCATGATTGTCGAGGGCGGCGTAAAGCAGCTCAAGCGCTTTAAGGACGACGCGAAGGAGGTCTCCGGCGGGTTTGAATGCGGCTGCGCGATCGAGGGCTTCAACGACATCCGCGTGGGCGACTTCATCGAATGCTATCTCATCGAGGAGGTCAAGCAGGCATGAAACCCACCCGCACGCAGCGACTGAACAGCGAGTATCAGCGGGAGATCGCGGCCATCCTCGCAGGGGAACTCAAAAACAGAGTGCCCGACATGAAGGGCATCATCTCTGTGACGGAGGCGGACGTTGCGCCCGATCTCAAGACGGCCAAGATCTATATCAGCATCCTCGCCGCAAACGGCGAGGACGAGGCATATGCCTTTTCTGCCATCAGGGAAAACGCGGGCTTCATTCGTCATGAACTCTCCAAGGTCATGAAGATGCGCACGGTACCCTTTCTCACCTTCATCAAAGACGAGAGCATGGAATACGGCTCGAAGATGGACGCCCTGCTTGCGCAGGTCGCGCCGAAGGATGAAGAAGTATGAATACGGTCACAGAGATCGCTGCCCTGCTGCGCGGGCTCAGGTCGGTGCAGATCTTCACGCATATGCGTGCCGACGGCGACACGATCGGCAGCGCGCTTGCGCTGTCGTTTGCCTTTGACCGGCTCGGCATCGCAAACGAGGTGCTCAATGAGGGGGAACTCCCCACGCACTTTGCGGTATTTCCGGGCGTTGCGCGCATCCGCCGCGAACCCTCCGGCGACGCCGCGGCATTCGTCTGCGCCGATTGCAGCGAAGAGACGCGCCTGGGCGAGCTGACTTCCTGGTTCCGCCGCGGAACTGCAAAGGGAAAGCTCACCGTAAATATCGATCACCACATTTCAAATACCCTCTATTGCCGCTATAATTTTGTGCAGGCAAGGTCGAGCAACTGCGAGAACATGGCGGAGATCATCGCCGCGATGGGTGTTCCGCTCGATCGCGAGATCGCGTCCTGCCTGCTCGGCGGGGTCGTGACCGACTCCGGGACCTTTACGCACAGCGACGTCACGGGGGATACCTTTCGCCTCGCCGCCCGCCTGGTGGACGCAGGGGCGAATGTCGACGAGCTCTCCTATCAGCTCATGCGCAGGCAGAGCCCTGCGCGCGCGCAGCTGTATGCCAAGGCGATCTCGCAGCTCCGCTTCTTTCTGGACGGAAAGCTCGCGGTTGCCTATGTGTCGCAGCAGATGCTCTCCGACTACGGGCTCAAGCAGGACGCAACGTCGGGCATCGTCGACTTTGCGCTCACCATCGACGGCGTAGAGGTGAGCGCCTGCATCATGGAATACAAACGCGGGCAGTATAAGGCGTCGCTGCGCTCCAAGGGCAAGGTAAACGTGAATGCCGTTGCGGGTACGTTCGGCGGCGGGGGGCACATCCTCGCTTCGGGCTGTATGCTGTTCGGCGAGACGGAGGAGGTGTTCGACCGTCTGCGCTATGCCGTCTATCAGAATCTGGAGGATGTATGACGGGTTTTCTGAACATATGGAAGGCGGAGGGGGTATCCTCCGCCTTTGTTGTCAATCGCGCCAAGTGGCTGCTCAACTGCCCCTGCGGGCACATGGGCACGCTCGATCCGCTTGCAACGGGCGTCCTGCCCGTCGGGGCGGGCAATGCGACACGGCTCTTTGACTATTTTCTTTCCAAGACAAAGGTATACGAGGCGCGCTTCCGCTTTGGTGTGACGACCGAGACGCTCGATCGCGAAAGTCCGCTTCTCTTTGGCGGAGAGGTCCCCTCCGAGGGGGAGATCAGGGCGGCGCTTCCCGCCTTTCACGGCGAGATCGAGCAGGTCCCGCCCAGGTTTTCGGCGATCAGCGTCAACGGGAAGCGCAGCTATGAACTTGCGCGCAGCGGACGGGAGGTGGCGCTTGCGGCAAAACGCGTGTACATTGCGTCTTTCCGCCTGCTCGGGCAGACTGCGCCGGACGAATTTTGTTTCGAGATCGAATGCGGCGGAGGAACGTATATCCGCTCGCTTGCGCGCGACCTGGCAGCTGCGCTCGGTACGCAGGGCTTCATGAGTGCGCTGTGCAGAACGCGCAGCGGCGTCTTTGACAGGACGACCGCGGTGGATGTCAACATGCTCACCCGCGAAAACGTCTTGGAATATCTTATCCGGACGGAGGACGTCCTGCCTCTGCCTTCGCTCACCGTCACAGACGAGCGGCTGTATCACGGGCTGAAGATCCCGACCGACGCCGCTGACGGGCTGTATAAGCTGTTCAACGGCGACTCATTCTACGGGCTTGCGCGCGCCGCGCAGGGGCTGCTCAGGACGGAGAAGAAACTATGCTGAAGGTATTGCAGACGGATGAGCGGTTCGACGCGCCGTGCGTGATGCTGCTCGGCGGCTTCGACGGATTGCACCTGGGGCATCGTCAGCTGCTGGAGGCGGCGCGTGCGACGGGGCTGCCGATGGGCATCACGCTCCTTTCCGGCAACAAGGAGGGCGGCGATCTCTTCACCTTTGCGGAGCGGGAGCGCATCTGCGCGCAGGCGGGTATTTCGTTCGTCATCGAAATACCCTTTACCGAATCGGTCAGGCAGACGGCGGCGGCGGATTTCGCAAGGACGCTGCTTGCGCGCGTCAATGCAAAGGTGCTCGTCTGCGGCGAAGATTTCCGCTTCGGCCGCGGCGCCGAGGGCACGCCTGAACTTTTGAGAACGCTCTTTGCGGGGGAGGTGCACGTACTGCCCATCGTCTGCCGCGGCGGCGTCAAGGTGGGCACGGCAGAGATCAGGCAGATGCTGCTGCGCGGCGACGTCGCGGGGGCGAACGAACTGCTCCCGGGCGGATTTTTCCTCTTGGGTAGGGTGGAGCACGGCAGGCAGGTGGGGCGGTCGCTCGGCTTCCCCACGCTCAATCTCACATACCCGCGCGGCAAGGCGCCCCTGCACGACGGGGTGTACGGCGGCAGGGTGATCACGCCCGCAGGGGAATTTCTTTCCATTATCAACTTTGGGGCGCGCCCGACGTTCGGCGTCGAGGAGCGCAAGGTCGAGGCATACCTTGCAGGCTTTTCCGGCGATCTGTACGGGGCGGAGGTCCTCATCTTTCCGCAGGAGTTCTATCGCCCCATTCAGCGCTTTTCCTCTGCCGACGCACTGAAAAGGCAGCTGCAGGCGGACGAGGCGCGGCTTCTTAGCAAGGCGGCAGAGACGCAAAAGGAGGATAACGTATGATCAAATTCGGGCCAAGCGGCAATTCCGAAAGCTTTTATCAGGAGGGGCATGTCCATACCGAGGAGGCGGCGGCATACGTCCGCGCCCGCGGGCTGGACTGCTTTGAATATTCGTTCGGGCGCGGCGTGCGCATGTCGCAGGAGAAGGCCGCCTCCATCGGCAGCGCCTTTGCACGGGAGGGGATCGAACTCTCCGTTCACGCCCCCTATTTTATCAATTTTGCCAACCCGGACGACGAGATGGCGCAAAAATCCTACGGCTACGTTCTGGACAGTGCGCGCGTCTTGCGGCATATGGGGGGTACGCGCGTCGTCTTCCACCCCGCGACCCAGGGCAAGGATACGCGCGAGGCGGCGTTTGCCCGCACGCAGGAGCGCATGAAGCGCCTGCGCGACCTCATCTATGAGAGCGGCATGCAGGACATGATGTTCTGCCCCGAGACGATGGGCAAGCTCGCGCAGATCGGCACGGCAGAGGAAATCGCCACCCTCTGCGAGATCGACCCCGTGTTCACGCCCTGCGTCGACTTCGGGCACCTGAACGCGCGCGGGCAGGGTTGCCTGCGGGGGAAGGAGGACTATCGGCGGGTGCTCGAAGAGATGATCGGGCGACTGGGTTTTGCGCGCATGAAAAACTTCCATGTGCACTTTTCCAAGATCATGTACGGGGCAAAGGGCGAGATCAAACACCTCACCTTTGCCGATCAACAATACGGGCCGGAATTTGAACCGCTTGCCGAGGTGCTGTGCGCGCTGAGGCTCGAGCCGTACATCGTGAGCGAATCGGACGGCACGCAGGCCGAGGACGCCGCTGCGATGAAGGGCATGTACGAGCGCGCAAAAATGCGTTTCGGGGCATAAGTTATGCAAAAAAACGGGCAAAGGCGAAAGAATCTGACGAAAATTATTGACTTGACTGTGTGATTTTGCTATAATGAAAGCATGTTGGAAGAGCGATTGAAAGGGATATTCGAACAGGTCAAGGCAGACGCCATTCTGCTCGAAACAGAGTTTTTGCGAAGATATGTCACGGGGTTCGGTTCGACGGACGGATTTGTGCTCATCGATGAAAATTCCTGCAAGCTGATCGTCGATCTGCGCTACTTCGAGGCGGCGGAAAAGGCGCTTGCTGGCGGCCCCGTCGAGGTGATCGAGGGGTCCCTGAAGAAGGCGCTCGAGCTTGCCGAAGGGTATATGACGCTCGGCGTGCCCTATCCGTTCATCGACCTTTCGCGCGCGGAACTGCTGCGCGGCGCGGGGCATATCCTTGTCGACTGCATGCCCGTGTTCGAGCGTGCGATGGCAGTCAAGTCTGACTACGAACTCGGCTGCATCAGGCACGCGTGCGAGATCGCAGAGGAGGGCTTTTTGCGTCTTCTTCCGCAGATCAAAGAGGGAATGACGGAGCGCGAGATCGCCGCTCTGCTCGAATATAACATGCGCACGTTGGGGGCTTCGGGCACCTCGTTCGATATCATTGTGGCGATCGGGGCAAACGGCAGCGTTCCCCATCACGAGACGGGGGATACCAGGCTGCGCTTCGGCGACTCCGTTCTCATCGATTTCGGCTGCAAGGTCGAGGGGTACTGTTCAGACATCACGCGGACCTTTCTCTTCGGCGACGACGGGCAGCACGAAGAATTCAAGCGCGCCTATGCCGAGGTGCTCAAGGCGCACGAGCTGGTCAAAGAGCGGCTGCGTGCGGGCATGACGGGCAAGGAGGCAGACGCGATCGCCCGCGACAGCTTTGCGGCTGCGGGACTTGCGGAATATTTCACGCACTCCCTGGGGCACGGCATCGGGCTGCAGATCCACGAATTCCCCTATCTGTCGCCGCGCGGCGATACGCCGCTTACCGACGGCATGGTGTTTTCCGACGAGCCGGGCGTATATTTCCCCGGGAAGTTCGGGATCCGCATCGAGGACAGCGTATGCCTGAAGGACGGGCGCGTGCATTCCTTTATGGACAAGACGGAGCACAAGCTCGTCATCTTATCACGAAAATCATAAAATTGTAATTTGTAAAGAAAAAAGGAGATTTGATTATGGCACAGATTATGGCAGGCGACATCAGAAAGGGCGTCACGTTCGAGTATAAGAGCGGCGTATATACCGTGACCGAGTTCCAGCACGTCAAGCCCGGCAAGGGCGCGGCATTTGTGCGCTGCACGCTCAAAAACGTGGTGACGGGACAGGTCCTTTCCGACGAGACCTTCAACCCCACGACCAAGCTCGAGACCGCCCAGGTCGAAACGAAGAAGATGACCTATTCGTACAACGACGGCGAGTTCTATTACTTCATGGATGAAGAATTCAACCTCACCCCGCTGAATCTGAGCCAGGTCGAGGATGCCCTTCGCTATATCCGTGAAAACGATCCCGTCACCGTCAAATTCCTCTATGGCAGCGCCTTCTCCGTCGAGCCTGAAAACTTTGTCGAGTTGAAGGTCATCGAGGCGGAGCCCGGCGTGCGCGGCAACACGGCGACCAACGTCACTAAGGCCGCCAAGGTCGAAACGGGCGCGATTTTCCAGGTCCCCATGTTCGTCAACGAGGGCGACATCATTCGCATCGACACTCGTACGGGCGAGTACATGGGAAGGGTATAACGCATGAAATTTGTCGCACAGAGAGTTTTGCGCGCGGCATTATATGCAGACGATAGGCTCGTGTCCTCTATCGGACGCGGGCTTGTTGTTTATATCGGCGTAAAGGCGGGCGACGGCAGCGCACAGGCGGAGCGATGCGCCGAAAAGATCGCCGCGCTGCGCGTCTTTGAGGACGATGCGGGCAAGATGAATCGCTCCGTGCGCGATGTGGGCGGCGCGGTGCTGTTCGTTTCGCAATTCACGCTGTATGGCGACGCGAGCCACGGCAACCGCCCCTCGTTCACCCTTGCAGAACGCCCCGAGGCCGCCAACGCCCTCTACGAGTACGCGGCGGAGCGGCTGCGCATGCAGGGCGTGCCCGTTGAGATGGGCGTGTTCGGTGCAGATATGCGCATCGAGCAGGTCAACGACGGGCCTGTGACCATCATCTATGAGACGCCCTGAGATCGTACCGGGGCTTCTTGCCGATCAACCCACCTGAAAAAGAAAATGAAAATACACTATCTCGGAACGGGCGCTGCCGAAGGCATCCCGGCGATCTTTTGTAACTGTTCCTATTGCAAATCGGTGCGGCTGCGCGGCGGCAGAGCGGTGCGTTCGCGCGCGCAGGTGATCATAGACGGCGATCTGTCGATCGATTTTTCGCCCGATTGCTTTTTGCACGGCACGATGCCGGGCGTCGATCTCTCGGCGATCGCGACGCTGATCGTCACGCACTCGCACTGCGATCATTTTTACGCGCACGACTTTGTGCTGCGCGGCTACAAATATGCGCGCGAGATGACGGCGCCAGCGCTGCACATTCTGGGCAATGACGAGGTGCTCGCGGTGTATGCCGAAAGCGTGCGGCGGGAGATGGGCGATCCGGTGCGGGAGCACATCGCGCTCACCGGGCTTTCTGCCTTCGTTCCCGCAAGCAGCGGCGACTGGACGATCCATCCGCTCATGGCACGCCATACCTCGAAGGATCCCTTCGTCTACCTCATCGAGGGCAGGGGAAAGCGCATTCTGCATCTCACGGATACGGGGCTGCTGCCCGAGGAGGATTACGATTATCTGCGGGCACTGGGCGGGGCGCCGCTCGACCTTGTCACCTTCGACTGCACGTTTCTGTATGACGAAACGCCGCACTCCGCACGCCATATGGGGATCGCGGAAAATGTCGCGGTCGAGGCCCGCCTGAAAGATCTCTCCCTCATCGGCGCACATACCCAAAGGGTCATCACGCACTTTTCGCATAACAGCGCGCCGACGGAGGAAAAACTCGAACGCGCTGCGCGGGAACACGGCTTCCTTGCCGCCTACGACGGCATGATCTTGGAGATCTGAAGGGCGCGGAGTGCGTTTTATGGCGCCCTGTCAAAGCATTTTGACACGCCCGATCCGCTCCCGTCAAGGCAGTTTGGTAGACGATCCCCCAGGAATATGCTATGATATTCTTGGAAGAGGAGGGTGCGCATGGAGATCGGTGCTAAGATCAGGCAGGCACGCACGGAGGCGGGCATGACGCAGGAACAGGCCGCCGAGGCGCTCGGCGTCAGCCGTCAGACCGTTTCAAATTGGGAGACGGGAAAGACCTACCCCGACATTGTCAGCGTCGTCAGAATGAGCGATCTCTACGGCGTCAGCCTCGACAGACTGTTGAAGGAGGACCGTGACGTGTCGGATTATGTCAATTACCTGAATGAGAGTGCCGATCGCACGCGGCACAGGAACAGGATATTGCTCTTCGGGCTGCTTGCGGCATATGTCGTCGTATGGGCGCTTGCGCTCGTCGTCTATTGGTGCTTTGCTACGCCAAGCGACGCGATGGGCTACGACGTGCTCGTACTCGTATTCCTGCTGCCCGCGGTCACGCTTGTATTTTCGGCGATCATCGGCGCAAATGCGGCATGGGGCAGGGGAAAGTGGGCACTTTCGCTCGCCTTTGGCCTGATGTATGCGCTGGTGCGCTATGCAACGACGGACATGGCATATATGCTGCACAGAGGGGTCATGCTCGCCCCGCGCTTTGAAATGTTTGCCATCGGTACCGCCATTTCGCTCCTTGGAATGGCGGCGGGAACATTGATCGCCCGCTTACACCGCCGCGCCCGCAGCAGGCGCCGGAAGGAGATT
Organism: uncultured Clostridia bacterium; assembly: GCA_944337235.1. Lineage (GTDB taxonomy): Bacteria > Bacillota > Clostridia > Christensenellales > Borkfalkiaceae > Gallimonas. The sequence continues at coordinate 3,669 of CALVLK010000004.1, read as the reverse complement.
GCCGACGGGCAATGACAGATACCTTTGCACGAAAAAAGCAGCCCTTCGGCTGCTTTTTTGTATGTCATTGATCTTGCGTGGCATGGTCGGCGTTCTCAACGTCGTCTTCTGCCGCATGTGCGCGTTTCTTGCGGACGGAGGTCGTGCGGAATGCCCTCAGGCGCGTCGGGTCGCGCAGCAGAATGAACTGTAAGAGCAGCAGAAATGCGACGGTGCCGCACAGATTGCAAATCATGTCCGCCATGGTATCGTGCAGGGCGGTGCCGCGCTTGTCCGTCACCTCAAAGTGCCCGTTGGGCAGCTCACCGACGAGGCCGTTTGCCCAGCGCTGATTGTTGTATCCGGGAAGGACGCTGTCTACGGTGTATTCGAAGATCTCCCAAAGATAGCCCACCGCGAGCGAGAAAAACAGAGCGATCATGACCGCCGCGACCGTCTTTCGCGCGCCGTTTGGCTGGTCCTTGAGCAGGATGTCTGCAAAACATAGCCCTACAAGCGAAAAGAGCGGGCCGCTTGTCGTATGCAATACCTTGTCCCAGAAGGGAATGCGCGCGTAAAAATTGAATACCGTGCCGCCCGCCAGCGAGATGAAGGCGAAGATCATCAGCGCGATCTCCAGATAGAGCGGGAAGCGGATGCGGAAGATCGCCTCCACCACATAGACGCATGTCATCATCGCAAAACAGAGCAGGGCATATTGCAGCCTGCGGTAGACCGCCGCCACCTCGATGCGCTCGTTCTGGTAGAGAATGGCGTTGCCCGTGATGCCGGCAATGAGGCCGAGCAGCAGCACGCACCATATGGCAAGGGCGATCAGGTTTCGCTTTTCGCGGAAAAAACTTGTGACCGATCTGTTTTGTTTCAAACGAAGTACCTCCGAAAATCCTCTTCTATCATGATAGCGCGAAAGAGTTCATTCGTCAACCGATTGCGCACACAAATGCGAAAAGAAGGGAAAAGTCCGCCCGAAATGAGGCTGCGCCTTTGCGATGCGCACAATTCCGCCGAAATATGCGCAAAGGAGTTTACTTTTTCAAAAAAACCGTGTAAAATAAGGGAAAGCGGTAGAGAACGCAGATCCGGGAGGGGCAATGGGGCTCTTGTCGCGCCTTCGGGCGTTTTTTCACAGAAAAAAAGATGATGCGCCCAAGCCCCCTCTGTTGGGTATTGCTCTGGGCAGCGGCGGGGCAAAGGGCATGGCGCACCTCGGCGCATTGAAGGCGTTTGAAGAGGAGGGGATCACCTTCTCCTTTGTCACGGGCGCCTCCATCGGCTCCATTGTGGGTGCATTGTATGCCAAGGGGTACAGCGCTGCCGATATGGTGCGCATCATCGAATCGCTCAACCGCAGGGAGTTTTCCATGCGCTTGCGCCCGTTTGCGGATATGGAATTTGTGGAGCGCTTTCTCGAGACCTATCTCGACGGCGATTTTTCCACACTAAGGCTTCCCTTTGCCGCATGGGTGACGGACGGGGAGCGCAACGAAGGTTTTTCGCTCGGCTATGGGAAACTTGCGCGCGTGTGCACGGCGTCCTCTGCGATCCCGCCCTTCTTCCGCGGCGTCGAGATCGGCGGCAGACGCCTTTACGACGGCGCGTTCACCAATGCCGTTCCCGCAGACGCCTGCAGGCAGCTCGGGGCGGAGGTCGTCATCGGGATCGACCTTGCCGCCTATGCCCGCCCGGATACCGAGCGCGGCAGAGTCGCCCGTCTGTTCGGCACGGCCTATCAGAAGATGCTGCCCGTCAGATATACCGAAGATTGCAGAACGCGCGGCTATCGGCATGCGGATATCATGCTGCGCCCCGCGCTTGGAGAATATACCGCGCTCGACGTCTCGCGCACGGCAATGGACAGGATGTTCGAGCTGGGCTATGAAGAGGCCAAAGCGCGCATGGAAGAGATCAGGGCGCTCATCGCACGGGAGAGCAAATGAAGGACGAGTGGACGAAGCGGGAACAACGCCGCAGGCGGCATCATACCCTCTTCACGCGGCGGCGCGTTCTGCGTTGGTCGGCGTGCACGGCCGCGATCATCCTCGTTGCCCTGATCTGCCTGCTCTTTCCCTTCCGTTCCCTGCTGCCCGCGTACAAGATTCCGGCGCGCGCCGAGGGAGAACTTCGCCTGCACTTTCTCAACATGGGGCAGGGCGACTGCACCGTCGTAGAGTTTCCGGAGGGGGAATTGCTGGTCATCGACGGCGGCGACGGCTCTTGGGCGTACGGCAACCGCCTCATCCGCTACATAAAGGGGTTTGGCTCCAAAGAAATCTCGCTGCTCGTCACCCATGCCGATCACGACCACTATGGCGGGATGATCCCGCTGCTGCGGTATTTCGATATCCGTCGAATTTACCTGCCCATTCTTGCCGAGGAGGCGGGCGGCTATGAAAAGCTGACGGACGCCGTTGCGGAAAACGGTTGCGAACAGCTTACCATCTCGCGATACGGCGTCATCGAGGGCAGCGGCGGAGCATATCTCGTCTGTCTCAATCCGTATTCCATGTCCGAAACGGACATCAACGACGCCTCGACCGTGCTCTTTCTGCACTACGAGGGCGTCAACGTGGTGTTGGCCGCGGATATCTCGGAATCGCGCGAGCGGCTGCTTGCGCGCGAATATGCGCTCGACGAGCACCTCTTCGACAGCGGAGAATACGCCGTGCCGCTCGCACAGACGCATATTCTGAAGGTGTCGCACCACGGCTCGGCATACGCCTCTTCGTCGGAGTGGCTCTCGCTGCTCGGAGCGGAGACTGCCGTCATCTCCTGCGGGCAGGGCAATTCGTACGGCCACCCCTCTCAGGAGGCGCTCGCCCGCCTTGCGGGCTCGCAGATCTTCCGCACGGACGAGCTGGGCGATATCATGATCACGATCCGCGCGGGCGGATATCACGTCGAAACACACTATCTGTCATGAGGAGGAAGTATGCTCAGGATCACGACGGCGGGGGAATCGCACGGGAAGGGAATGCTTGCCATCATCGAAGGGCTCCCTGCCGGTCTTCAGATCGATATGGAGGAGATCGACAGGCAGCTTGCGCTGCGGCAGTCCGGATTTGGCAGGGGAGCGCGGCAGAAGATCGAACGCGACCATGCCGAACTGCTTGCGGGCGTGCGCGACTGTAGAACGCTTGGCAGCCCCGTTGCCATTCTCGTGCGCAACGAAGACTATAAAAACTGGGCGCCCTATATGGCGCCGGAGGGCTGCGATCTGCAAACGCGGCGGCTCACCCGCGTACGGCCGGGGCATGCCGACCTTGCCGGAGCGATCAAATTCGGCACGGAGGACGCGCGCGATGTTCTGGAGCGCGCCTCTGCGCGCGAGACGGCGGCGCGCGTTGCGGCGGGGGCGATCTGCCGCATGCTGCTTTCGGCGTGCGGGATTTCGCTGTGTTCCTATGTGCGCGCGATCGGCACGGTGTGCGATGAGAGGGAATATTCCTTTGCCGAGATCACAGGGCAAAAGCGCCCGCTGCTCGGCATGATGCGCGAAGATACAGAACAGAGGGCGGTCGACCTCATCCTGCGAACGCAGCAGGAGGGGGATACGCTCGGCGGCGTCATTGAACTGCGCGCCGCGGGGGTAAAGAGCGGGTTTGGCAGCTGCATGACGGCGCGCGAGCGGCTCGACGCCCGCCTTGTCGGGGCGCTGATGAGCGTTCAGGC
>CALVLK010000003.1 GCA_944337235.1 uncultured Clostridia bacterium | reverse complement strand
CGAACACAGAAGTTAAGCTCTCTCACGCCCAAAGTACTTGGCCTTAGCGCCCGGGAGGATAGGTAGTTGCCACCTTTCAGACACGACGAGGAACGCAGATACGCGCTCCTCGTTTTGTTATATTCTGCAAAATGTACCAAACTCTACGGAACGTAGGTGGTATTTTGGGCACGCATATGTTACAATGGGCATGAACTCATGTAACAGGAGGGCAATATGGATCAGATGCGGACGGGCTCATTTTTGAAGGCGCTACGGCGGGAACGCGGCTGGACGCAGAACGAGTTGGCGGAACGGCTGCACGTCTCCGAAAAAACCGTTTCAAAGTGGGAGACGGGCAGAGGCATGCCCGAGGTCGGGCTGATGCTGCCGCTGTGCGAACTTTTAGAGATTTCGGTGAACGAGCTTTTGAGCGGGGAACGGCTGGCGGGCGAGCAATATCGGGGACGGGCAGAGGAAAATATGCTCTCTCTGGCGTGCGACCGGACGCCGTCGGGGGTCAAGGTGGCCGTCTGCACGGCCGCGTGCGTGCTCCTTGTGGTCGTTGTGATGACGCTGATCTTGCTCGCCGCGACGCTCATCATTCCCGTTTGGGCGCGAATTTGCATGATCGTATGTGCATTTTTGGGTGTTGTCGCGGTGATCGCACCCATTCTGCTCGTCGCGCTCAGTACCGAGATCTTCCTCTGCCCGACGTGCGGGAAGAAGTTCGTGCCGACTGCCCGCGCCTATCTTTTTGCGCCGCATACGCTGCTGCGCCGTCGCCTGCGCTGCCCTCACTGCGGCAAGAAGGGCTGGTGCAGAAGCCTGCTGCGCGGCAAATAGCGCCTTCTGTCCGCGCGCAGACGAGACGCTTATGCGCGAAGGCGCCTGTCCGGGCGGGGCATGCGGCAAAATTTCATATCGTTGACGGAATCCCTTTACAAAAGGGGCGAAAAACGATATAATGGACAAAACGATTGCACATAAGGGGGCGCCTATGAAATACAGAGAATCGGAAGAGATGTATCTGGAGACATTGCTGTTGCTCAAACGCAGGCAGACCAACGTGCATTCCATCGACCTTGCCAACGAGCTCTCCTATTCGCGGCCCAGCGTTTCGCGTGCGGTGGGGCTGTTGCAGCGCAACGGCTATATCACGGTCGCGCCGGACGGGGTGCTCAACTTTACGCCCGCAGGGCGGGAGAAGGCAGAGGGCATTTATGAGCGCCACCGCGTGCTCACGCAGCTGCTGCTGCGGGCGGGGGCGGACAGGGAACTCGCCGAAGAGAACGCGTGCAGGATCGAGCACGTGATCACGGACGAACTGTTTCAGGTGCTGAAAGCATATGTCGGGAAGGAGGAATGAAGGGGATCCGAAGAGCGGACGCCCTTCATTTTCATATCAAGGGGGATTTTACCGCGATCACCTGGGCGAAACAAACACTTCACAGGATTTTTTCCTGTAAATTTTGCAAATAATTTCCAATTCGCGTGCTTTTTTCCCGTATTTGTGTTATACTGTAAAAAATGACAGGGGGTTGGTTATGGAACCGAAGTATAAGCGCATCGTGCTCAAGATCTCGGGCGAGGCTTTGGCCGGGGATCAGAAGTTCGGGCTGAGCGAAGAGGTGATCGCCAAGGTCGTCGATCAGATCGTGCAGGTACACAATATGGGGGTGCAGATCGCACTCGTCATCGGTGCCGGGAATTTCTGGCGGGGCAGGCAGGGCGCCAAGATGGACCGGTCTGTCGCCGATCACATGGGTATGCTCGCCACGGTGATGAATTCGCTCGCCATGATGGACGCGATCGAACAGCGCGGCATTCCCGTGCGCGTGCAGACGGCGCTGAACATGATCTCCGTTGCCGAACCCTATGTGCTGCGCAAGGCGCTGCATCACTTTGAAGAGGGCCGCATCGTCATCATGGCGTGCGGCACGGGCAACCCCTATTGCACGACGGATACGGCGGCCGCGCAACGCGCCTGCGAGATCCATGCCGATATCCTGCTCATGGCGAAAAACGTGGACGGGATCTACGACAGCGATCCCAACGTCAACCCCAACGCCAAAAAATACGACCACCTTACCTTCGGCGATATCGTCAACAAGGGCCTCAAGGCGATGGACATCACGGCGGCGACGATGTGCATGGAAAATCACGTTCCCGTGCTTGCCTTCGCGCTCAACGAGAAGGACGCCGTACTGCGCGCCGTCTGCGGAGAAAAGATCGGAACGCTCATTTCCGACGACGAATAAAGACTCAGAATACAGGGAGAATTATTATGGCAAACGAAAAGATCGACGAAATCCTGCTCACCATGGAAGACAAATTCGACAAGGCAATCGATGTGCTTGCCGATTCCTATGCGGCTGTGCGCGCCGGGCGTGCCAATCCGCACATCCTCGACAAGGTGCAGGCAGAGGCCTACGGCGGGATGAGCCCGCTCAATCAGCTGGGGAATATCTCCGTGACGGACGCGCGCTGCCTCGTCATCAGCCCTTGGGATAAGTCGCTGCTCAAGCCCATCGAAAAGGCCATTCAGCAGGCGAATCTTGGCATCAACCCCACCAACGACGGCACGGTCATCCGCCTTGTCTTCCCCGAACTCACCGAGGAGCGCAGAAAGGACCTCGTCAAACAGGTGAGAAAGATGGGCGAGGAGGGCAAGGTCGCCGCCCGCAACATCCGCCGCGAGGCAATGGACGGCATTAAGAAGCTGAAGAACGGCAAAGAGATCTCGGAGGACGAGGCCTCCAATGCCGAAGCCGATATCGAAAAGGCGATCGCAAAATGCACCGAAAAGGTGGATAAGATGGTCGCCGCCAAAGAGAAGGAGCTCATGACCATCTGATGCTGCCCCGCCATCTTGCCATCATCATGGACGGGAACGGCCGATGGGCGGAAAAGCGCCTGTTGCCGCGCAGTGCAGGGCACCGCGCGGGTTTTCGGCGTATGCTCGCACTTGCCGAGCACGCATTTTCCTGCGGGATCGAATATCTTACGCTGTATGCGCTCTCTGCCGAAAATTTCCGCCGCCCCAAGGAGGAGCTGGACGCGCTGTTTGATCTCTTGCGCGCCTATTTTTCCGAACAGCTCGCGCGGCTCAAGGAGAACGGCGTCCGCCTCAGGGTCATCGGGGACCGCACATTGCTGCCCGAAGATATCGTGCGCATGATAAAGCAGGGCGAATCGCTGACCGCGGGCGGGACGCGCGCCACGCTTGTGCTGGCCGTTGCCTATGGCGCCCGGCAGGAGATCGTCTCCGCCGTCAATCGTGCCGTGGAGCAAGGCGGGCGGCAGAGTATGGAGTCCTTTTCGGCATTGCTCGACACCGCGGGGATCCCCGATCCCGACCTGATCATCCGCACGGGCAAGGAGAAGCGTCTCTCAAACTTTCTGCTCTGGCAGGCGGCTTATTGCGAATTGTATTTTTCCGATAAGATGTTTCCTGCCTTTACCAATCGTGATCTGGATCGCGCGCTCGAGGATTTTTCCGGCCGCAAGCGCCGCTATGGCGGCTTGTCCGGCGGATCCCGATAAGGCGCTTCGGGAGGGAACTATATGGTGAAACGGCTGTTGTCGGGGATCTTCTATATTCTGGTTCTGGCGGAATTCATACTGCTCAGATATGTTCACATCGCGTTCTTTGACGCGCTCGTCGTGATCTTCTGTATCTTAGGCGCGTTCGAGATGCTCAGGGCATTCAAGCATAAGATGGACATGGTGCAGAAGTGCATCGTCGCCCTCTTTGCGCCCGCCGTCATCATCTGCTTTTCGGCATGCGATATCCTGTTCAAGTCCATGCAGGAGACCGATCCCGAAGTCGTCAACTATGCCGCATATTTCACCTTTGCGGTGTTTATGGCGGCGGTGGCGATCCTGATGAGCCTGCTCGTGCTGCGCCATGAAGAGACGACGCTGGAGTCTACAGGGTATGCGCTCATGTCGCTGCTCTATCCTTCGGTGTTCCTGCTCATTTTGGTGGGCTGCAACCATATGCCGCAGTATTCGGAGATCGGCCTGCTGTTCGTCTTTGTCATCTGCCCCTTTTCCGACTGTTTCGCTTTTGTGTTCGGCAAGCTCTTCGGCAGAAGGCTGCCCGAGAAGATGGCGCCGCAGGTCAGCCCGAACAAGACGGTCATCGGCGGCATCGGCGGCATCCTCGGCGGGGCGATCGGCGCGGCGGTCATCTTCTTTGTCTATTTCGGGCTGATCTATCAGAACGAGCTTGAGATCAATACCTTCAACCTCATCTTCTTTGTCGCGCTCGGCATCCTCACCGCCGTATTTACGGAGCTTGGCGACCTCGTCGAGAGCGGCATCAAGCGCCGGCTTGCCATCAAGGACATGGGCGATCTGCTGCCCGGGCACGGCGGGATCCTCGATCGCATCGATTCCGCGCTGTATGCAAGCCTTGTGGTGTGCTTTGTCGTGGTCGTGCGCATCATGATCGTGGGCTGAACGGCATACCATATCTTATCGGCAATCTAGACGACCGTCCGCCACGCGGACGTTTTTCTTAGGGAGGCAATTTTGCGGAAGATCGCTTTGATCGGCGCATGCGGCAGCATCGGCAGACAGGTCTGCGAGGTCGTGGCGCGCTATCCCGAACAATTTTCCCTTTCGGCACTTGCCTCGGGCAGCAATGCGCGCGAGGTCGAAAGGCTCGCCGCGCGCTTTCAACCGCGTTTTGCGGCGGTCGCCTCGGGCGAGGCGCTTTCGCTTCCCGCAGGCACGCGCGCGCTTGCGGGGGAGGAGATCCTTGCGCACATCTTCGACGGCTGCGACGTGGCGTTCATCGCCGCGGGCGGCTTTGCGGGGCTTTCCTATACGCTGCGCGCCGCGGCGCTCGGCGTGCGGATCGCACTCGCGAACAAGGAATCGCTCGTGTGCGGCGGGGCGCTCGTCATCCCCCTCGTGCAGCGTACGGGCGCCGACCTCGTGCCCGTAGACAGCGAGCACTCCGCCCTCTTTCAGGCGCTCTCCTTCCGCAGGGATACGCCATTTGAACGTCTGGTGCTCACGGCGAGCGGGGGACCCTTCCTGCATTTCGACGCGGAGCGGCTTGCCCGCGTGCGGGCAGAGGACGCCCTGAAACATCCCACCTGGAAGATGGGGGCAAAGATCACGATCGACAGCGCAACGCTGCTCAACAAGGGGTACGAGATCATCGAGGCGAAATGGCTCTACAATACCGATTTTTCGCACATCGAGGCGGTCGTGCACCCCGAGAGCATCGTGCATTCTCTCGTCTATTTCGCCGACGGCACGGCGATGGCGCAGATGGGCTACCCGGATATGCGCGTGCCCATTCAGCTTGCCCTCACCTATCCCGCGCGGTTGCCCTGCGAACGGCCGCTCGATCTGGCGGCGCTCGGCGCGCTGCACTTCGAGCGCCTGCCCGCCGAGAAGTTCCCCTGTTTTTCGCTCGCCCTGCAGGCGGGGCAGGAGGGAGGAACGGCGCCGACCGTGCTCAATGCGGCGGCAGAGGTCGCCGTGCACGCCTTTTTGCAGGGGCGTATTAGCTTTTTGCAGATTGCAGACACTATCAAAGACGCACTATCGCGCATTCCCTCGCGGCGGGTGGAGGACTTTGCGCAACTGAACGAGACAGATGCGCGCACGCGCAGGTGCGCAACGGAGTTTATCTATGGCAGTTAATCTCATGGCGGGGGGAGTATGGGCGACGATCGGCTATGTCTGCATCGCCATACTCGTCCTGCTCATCATGATCACCGTCCACGAATTCGGGCATTACATCGCGGGGAAGATCTTCAAATTCAAGATCGAGGAGTTCTCCATCGGCTTCGGTCCCGCCCTCTTCAAACGCCGCAGCAAAAAGACGGGCGAGCTGTTCGCCGTCCGCCTCATCCCGCTCGGCGGATATTGCGCGTTTGCAGGCGAGGACGGATTGGAAGAGGAGTCGCAGGCGGAACAGGCGGCGCCCGCGCAAGAGGATGCGCCCGCAGAAGAGCCCGTCTTTGCCGAGCTCACTGCGGAGAACGCGGAGCAGGCAGAGGCGGAAGATGCGGCGGCGCCTTTGGCGGCCGAACCCGCCGTGGAAAAGCAGCCCGAAGATAAGTCGCGCTACTTTACCAACAAGCCCTGCTGGCAGCGCATCATCGTGCTCGTCTCGGGCGCGCTCATGAACTATATCTTGGCGCTTGTGCTCATCATGACCTGTTTTTTGGCATACGGGCAGTCCGTCATCGGCGTGTACCGCATGGAGGAGGGCACGGGGGAATACGCCGCCTACAGCTTGCAGGAGCGCGATCTCTTCCTGGAGATCGACGGGCATGACATCTATCTGACCACCGACGTCGTGCGGGCGCTCAACGGCAAAAAGCAGGGCGATATCGTCACCATGCGCCTCTCGCGCGTGATCTCCACAGAGGAGGGCGAAGACGGCACGGTGCGCTATGTGCGCGAGGAGGTCGAGGTCCCCGTCATGCTGCGCGCAGACGTGCAGGCAGAAAACAGTACCGATGTCGACCCCGTCTGGGCGGCGCTCGGCATCGCCTACGAAGAGGAGGGGGAATATCCCGGCTATCAGCTTGCGACCGCGCGCTATCGCTTCGGGTTCTTCAAGACGGTGGGCAGATCCTTCGTCTATTCCTTCCAGACGGCGGGTTCCATCCTCTCCGTCCTGGGCGAGCTTTTGACGGGGCAGCTGAGCATCACCTCGGTGGGCGGGCCCGTCACGACCATCACCATGACGGCGCAGGTCGCCTCGCGCGGGATGCGCTATCTGTTGGAGATCGCGGGCTTCATCGGCGTCAACCTCGCCGTGTTCAACCTGCTGCCCATCCCTGCGCTGGACGGCTGTAAGGTCGTGTTTACCGTCATCGAGTGGATCCGCGGCAAGCCCGTCTCGCGCAAGATCGAGGCGATCGTCAACGTCATCGGCTTTGTCTTTCTGCTCGGCTTTGCCATATTGGTGGATATCCTGCAGGCGGTGTTATAGAAAAAACGGGATGCACGCGGCATCCCGTTTTTTAACGCCGTCCTGTTTATTTCTGTGCCTGTTCTTCGCCGGGCGTTTCGGCGGGCGTTTCGGCGGCCTCTGCGGCGGGGGCAGGCTTTACGGTGTTGTACTTGCGCACCTGCCGTACAAAGGCGGGCGAGGAGAAGAGCAGCACGCCCACAACGATGGCGATGGCGATATCGGGCAGCACATATCCCGACTGATAGATGAGGCTGTACAGCCATACGGGCTGACCCTCGGGCGCCCACATGCCGAAGGCGAACATGCCCGAAAGGAAATGCATGACAAAGCGGCCGAGCCCCGCGACGATCGCGCCCAGCCCGAACTGTACGGGGGCGACTTTTTCCAGCGCCTTCGTCTTTGCAAAGATGCCGGCAAGGCCGATGCAGGAGAACGCGACGGGATAGTCAAGCAGGAACTGTGCGGGGTGCAGGATGTACGGATCCTGGAACGCCTGCATCAGGCCGTAGATGAAGCCCGCGATCACACCCTTGCGGATGCCGAACATGTACGAATAGATCATGAGGGGGACGAGCGAGGCGATCGTGATCGAACCGCCCTGGGGCATCTGCACGATGCGCAGATAGGAGAGGGCGAAACTCATTGCAATGCACATGGACGCATATGCGATCGACGCGGAATCAAAGCCCTTTTTGTCGTGCCTGCCAAAGAAGAGGGCGGCGGCGACCACGGCGGCAACGGCGAGTACGGCGGAGATGTACAGCCCGAGGGTATTGACGTCCTCGTTGACGGTGTCGTTCAGATCTGCCGCGTCGCCCGTGCCGAAGTGGATGCCCATGCATACGAGGGTGGCGATCAGCGCCGCGCCGATCAGGCAGCCCGAGAGGATCAGCGTCAGTTTGCTCCGCCTGAGGGCAATGAGAATGGCGCAGCCGCCCACGACGACGATGAGCGTGAGCAGGGGCGCAAAGAGAATGGCGACGATGCCGTCCTCCAGGAAGCTGAACACGAGCAGCACGATGCAGACGGCGCAGGCAAAGCCGATCACGGCGATGAGCGCGATCTTGAGAAACGCTTTGCGCGTCTGGCCCCTGGTCATAAGGACCCCCAACAGGATCCCGAGCACGAGCGCGATCGTCATCCAGAAGCAGATGCCGCGCGCGATGTTCAGCGGCGAGTCGAACGTGATGGGATACCACGTCGTATCATCCGCCAGAAGCGAGTTGAAAAACATAGCAAAACCTCCGTATTTTCGAGTTACCCGTCCCCGAAGCGTAAAAAACGCCCGCGGCATGCGCGGGCGGAATACTCCTCAGAAAATCCTGTACTTCCGTTCAAGTATTACCTTGTCCGGTCCAAATGGTATCATCTCAGCCTTTTACGGCACCCACGACGGATAATTCAATTATGCCTTTATTATAGTGCCGCCGCCGTGAAAAGTCAATTGATTTTGGCGCGCATTTGTAGTATAATGGCGATATTCCCAACAGAGAAGGAGCATATGTCCATATGTATCAGTTTTACGCCTATTTAGACAGGATGAAGTTCATCAAGCGCTGGCAGCTCATGCGCTCCGTGCGCGAGGAGAACATCATGGAGCACTCGCACTCCGTCGCCGTGCTCACGCACGCGCTGTGCGCCATCGAGCGCCGCATCTTCGGGCGGGAGGTCGATACCGAACGCGCCGTTTTGTATGCGCTCTATCACGAGGTGAACGAGGTGATGACGGGCGACCTGCCCACGCCCGTGAAGTACTTCAACCACTCCATCCACGGCGAATACGAAAAGCTCGAAACGCTCGCCGTGGAAAAGATCGCAGGCACGCTGCCCGATGATCTGCGGCAGGAGCTGTATCCCTGCCTGCAGGCGGACAAGACCTCGCGCGAGTACCGCTTTGTCAAGGCGGCGGACAAGCTTTCGGCATACATCAAGTGCCTGGAGGAGCTGCGCTCGGGCAACCGCGAGTTTGCGCAGGCGGAGGAGACCATCCGCGCGGCGCTCATGGGCATGAAGCTCGACGCCGTGAACTATTTCTTTGAACAGTTTATCCCCGCCTTCTCCCTCTCGCTCGACGAGCTCGAGGGGCTTTGAGGACGGGCGCACAAAAACACAAGGACCGGCGGAGCGCTCTGGCTCGGCCGGTCCTTTTTCATCTTAGGTGTTTCTTTGATCAGGTATTCTTCATGACGACAGATTCCACATTGTCCGCCATGGACTCCGCCGCATCAAAGCAGTTTTCAAACTTGCGGTACAGATCGCGCCATTCAATGAGTTCGCGCGTGGACTGCGCATCGCGCGAAAGGCGGCGCACCGCCTCGGTATAGAGCTTATCACCCTGCTCTTCGAGATCGTTGAGGGCGATGATCAGTTCCTTCAGCCGCGAGGACTTTTTGAAGTTGCGGAATTCGCGCATCATCTCCACCGCGTTGGTGCAGCATGCAATGGTCAGCGCCGTAAAGTCGTTCACGTCGGGGCGGATGGACTGGATGTCCGCCATGTACAAAAAGGCGACGACGGCGTCGAGATTGTCGGTGAGGTTGTCGGTCACATGCGAGAGCCGGAACAGATCCTCACGGTCGACGGGGGGCAGAAATTCGTGCACAAGCGCGGTCGTCATGTCGTGTTTTACCGTGTCGCACTTGTGCTCGAGTTCGTGCATCTGCCTGCGCTGTTCCTCCAGCCGCTCGGGGTGGAAGTCAGACAGGATCGCCTGGAGCAGTTCCGCCTCCTGCAGGGCGAATTCGCTCATTTCGGCGAGCGTTGCAAAGTAGTCGAAGTTTTTCTTTTTTGTTTTCATGGCGAGATCTCCTTAATATGGCGTTGTCAGAATATGAACAGAAAGAGTTTTGTCATCAAAAATCCGATCAGCCCGCAGCCGGGGAAGGTGAGGATCCAGGTGAGCACCATCTCCTTGGCGACCCCCCAGTTCACCGAGCGCAGGCGCTTCGCCGCGCCGACGCCCATGATGGCGGTTGTCTTGGCGTGCGTGGTCGAAACGGGCATGCCCGTCAGCGAGCACACCAGAAGGCCCGCCGTCGCCGAAATATCCGCTGCGAATCCCTGGTATTTTTCCAGCTTGACCATGTCCATGCCCACAGACTTTATGATCTTCATGCCGCCGATGGAGGTGCCAAGCGCCATGACGACGGAGCAGAGCACCATGAGCCATATGGGAATGGTAAATTCACCCACATTGGTCTGCCCCTGCGCAAGCGTAAGGCCGAGCAGGAACACGCCCATGAACTTCTGCCCGTCCTGCGCGCCGTGCATGAACGCCGTGCCCGCGGCGGCGACAATCTGCCCCTTGTCGAAGAAGGCGTTCGCCTTGCGGTAGCTGGCGCGGCGGCAGAGAAGCTGAATAAGTTTTGCCGAGCCGAATCCGAGCAGGAACCCGACGGCGAGAGAGAACACAAGCCCGATGAGCACCTTTGCCCATTCGCTGCCGTTTACGCCGGCGAGCGAGTTGTGCATGGCGATCGCCGCGCCCGTAAGGCCCGCGATCAGCGCATGGCTCTCGCTGGTGGGGATGCCGAACGCCCAGGCAAGCACCGCCCATGTCACGATGGCGAACATCGCCGCGCACAGTGCAATGAGCGCTTCGCCCGAGTCCGTTCCAAAGTCGACCATATGCGAGATGGTCTCGGCGACCCTGGGGGCAAGCAGCGTCATCACGAGTACGCCGAGGAAGTTGAACACAGCTGCCATCAGAATGGCGGCGCGCGGCTTCATGGCGCGGGTCGCAACGCAGGTCGCAATGGCATTGGGGGCGTCCGTCCATCCGTTGACAAGGATCACGCCCAATGTCAGAAGAACGGTCAGCCAGAGCGGCAGCGCATTCTCCGAAACAAGCATCTGAAAAAATTCACTGAGAGATAATGTCATATGCGGTTGTTCTTAGTCATCCTTATGTACGGCGTGCGGGACCTGCCGCGTTTGGCAGCTGCCTCGCCTTGTATATCTCCATTTTAACATATTTTGCCCGATTCTCCAAACGAATCGGGCGGAAACAGACGAGAAAGTCGCTCAAAAGTGTATAAATTTTTTACAAAATCGTGACAAAATTATTACAATTCGCCGCGGGATACCCCCGCGGCGACGAAAAACAGGTCAGTGTTGCAGGCTCAGATAGATCATGAGCACGGCGATATCGGCGGGATTTACGCCCGAAATGCGCTCCGCCTGCCCCAGGTTGAGGGGGCGGATGCGCTCGAGCTTTTCGCGCGCCTCCAATCTCAGCCCCGCGATCTTCGCATAGTCAATGTCGGCGGGCAGCGGTTTTTCCTCCATGCTGCGCGCCCTGGCGATCTCGCGCATGCTGTTTTTCAGATAGCCCTCGTAGCGGATCTCTGTCTCGGCGGAGAGCAGAATATCCTTCGGAACGTCCGTAAGGATGCCGAACGCGGCGCAGAGGCGGGCGGCGGGGACGCCGCGGCGGATGAGGTCGGCATAGGTCACACCGCGCATGAGCGTCTCACCCCGCTCGGCAAGGACGCTTTCCGCCGTCTTCTGTTCCGCCCGCCCGTTGAGCAGGGTAAGCGTCTCGTCGCGCAGCTCCTTGCGCCGCAGGAAACGGGCATAGCGCACGTCATCCACCAGGCCGCAGGCGCGCCCGATCTCGCTCAGGCGCAGGTCGGCGTTGTCCTGCCTGAGGTACAGCCTAAATTCCGCGCGCGAGGTCATCATGCGGTACGGCTCGTCCGTGCCCTTGGTGACGAGGTCGTCGATGAGCACGCCGATATACGCCTGATCTCTGCGCAGGATGAGGGGGGGCAGCGAACGGATCGCAAGCGAGGCGTTCAACCCCGCGATCAGCCCCTGCGCCGCCGCCTCTTCATAGCCGCTCGTGCCGTTGATCTGCCCCGCCGTGTACAGCCCCTTTACCTTCTTGAATTCCAGCGTGGGGAGCACGTCGAGCGGGTCGATGCAGTCGTATTCGATGGCATAGGCATAGCGCACGAGTTCGCAGTGTTCCAGCCCCTTGATCGTGCGGTACATCTCCTTTTGCAGGTCGTGCGGCAGCGAGGTGGAAAGCCCCTGCACATAGATCTCCGTTGTGTCCGCCCCCTCCGGTTCCAGAAAAAGCTGATGCCGCTCCTTGTCGCGGAAGCGCACTACCTTCGTCTCGATGGAGGGGCAGTATCGGGGGCCCGTCGACGAGATGACGCCGTTGTACAGGGGGGCGCGGTCGAGGTTTTCCAGGATGAGCGCGTGCGTCTTCTGGTTGGTATAGGTGAGGTAACAGCATGCCTGCTCGGCGACGGGCGGCACCCGCTCGGTCAGGAAGGAGAAGGGGTATACCTCTTCCCCCGGCTGCGGCGTAAGCCCGGCGGTATCCACCGTGCGGCCGTCCACGCGCGCGGGCGTTCCCGTCTTGAAACGGCGCACGCTGTAGCCGAGGTCGATGAGATTCTGCGTGAGGCGCGTGGCGCGCGCAAAGCCGTTGGGGCCGGCCTCTGCAATGACGTCGCCTGTGATCGTGCGCGCATTCAGGTATACCCCCGTCGCCACGATCGCAGCGCGGCAGGAAAATACGCCGCCGTATGTGGTCACGACGCCCGTCACCCGCCCGTCGCAGACGAGGATCTCGGCCGCCTCTCCCTGCACAATGCGCAGGTGCGGCGTGTGTTCGAGCACGCGCTTCATCTCGCGGTGGTAGGCGTTCTTGTCCGTCTGTGCGCGCAGCGATTGCACGGCGGCGCCCTTTCCCGCGTTCAGCATGCGGTATTGCAGCGCCGTCTTGTCGGCAATGATTCCCATTTCGCCGCCCAGCGCGTCGATCTCGCGCACAAGGTGCCCTTTCGCCGTGCCGCCGACGGAGGGGTTGCAGGGCATGAAGCCGATGCTGTCTAAATTGAGCGTAAGCATGACCGTCTCGCAGCCCGTTTTGGCAAGGGCGAGGGCGGCCTCGCAGCCGGCATGTCCCGCCCCGATGACGACGGCGTCGTATGTCCCTTCGGAAAATGTATTCATGGCAATGTTGTTCCCGTTACAAGGGCATACCCGCGTCGGGTATGCCCTTGCCCTGTCATTGTTTTAATATGGCGCTGCGGATGTCCGTGACGTCTTTGAGCATGTTGTCGCTCACCTTCATCAGGTCCGCCACCTTGTCGCGCGAGTAGATGATGGTCGCATGATCCCTGCCGCCCATGATCTTGCCCACGGTCACCAGGGGCAGGGCAAGCATGTCGCACATCAGATAGATGCACACCTGCCGCGCCCGTACGATCTCCTGCCGCTTGCTCTTGCCCGTCACCTCGTTTTCCGGAACGGAGAAGTGCTGGCAGGTTGCCCGCAGAATGCCCTCCGGCGTCAGCTCCTCCTGCACGTCCGAATCGGAGATGCTCTCGCGCAGGGCGTTGGCGGCAAGCTCCAAGGTGATCTTCTCCTCGTGCAGCTTGCTCGCAAAGATGACGGTATTCAGCCGCCCCTCGAGCGTGCGGACGTTGTTGTCCGTATTCTTGGCGAGGAAGGCGAGAACGTCGTCGGGGATGACGTATTTCTTTTCGAGCGCCTTGCGTTTGAGGATGGCGATCTTGGTCTCGAGGTCAGGCGGCTGGATGTCTGCGATGAGGCCGCCCTCAAAGCGGGTGCGCAGGCGCTCCTCCAGCGTGGTAAGCTCCTTGGCGGGGCAGTCCGACGAGATGACGATCTGCTTGTTCTGCGAGAACAGCTCGTTGAAGGTGTGAAAGAACACCTCCTGCACGCCGCGCTTGCCTGCCCAGAACTGAATGTCGTCGATGAGCAGTACGTCCACGTTGCGGTAGCGGTTGCGGAAGCGCGCCTCGTTGTCTCTGCCCGAACCGCGGCGGGCGATGCTGTCGACATATTCGTTGAGGAAGGTCTCGCTCGTGGTGTAGATGACGCGCAGCGACGGCTTCTTTTCGATGATGCTGTTTGCGATCGCCTGCATCAGGTGCGTCTTGCCCAGCCCCGTGCCGCCGTAGATGTACAGCGGGTTGAAGTTTTCGCCCGGGGATTCGGCGACGGATTTGGCGGCGGCAAAGACAAACTTATTCGAGGTCCCCACCACGAAGGAGTCGAAGGTATAGCGCTTGTCGAGCACGACGGTGCTTTCAAGCACGGCGTCGGGTTGCTCGTTCAGCGTATAGATCTCGCTCCCTTCCACGACGAGGATAAAGTCCGTCAGGCCGACGTCTGCCGAAACGATCGCCTGCCGCAGCCGGTCTGCATGGCTCTTCATGATCACGCTCGCCGTGAGGTCGGTCTCCGCCTGCAGCACGATCTTTTTGTTGATGATATCCACAGGGATAAGATGTTCAAAAAAGGTATCGTACGAGATCTTGGAGACGATCTGCTGAACGCGCTCCGCGATCTTGTTCCACAATAATTCAAGTTGGCTGGATTCCGGCATTTTGACCCCTCAATCACTTTCTATTTTGTCTTTTTTCTGCTATAATACTTGGGTGGTATGTCAAAGGCGATATACACACAGGATATATTTGATTATAGTACAAATCCGCACAAAAAGAAAGTGTTTTTCGGAAAAAAACTGTTATGATCATCAAAAACCTGACGCTGCATAACTTCAGAAACTACGTCGACGAGACGTTTTGCTTTTCCGACGGATTGAACGTGCTCATGGGCAAAAACGGCCAGGGCAAGACCAACTGCGCCGAGGCGGTGTATTATCTCTGCACCGGCTCCTCCCTACGCATCCGCCACGACCGCCAGCTCATCCGCATGGGCGAAAGCTGCGCCTCCGTGCGCGCCGAGGTGCTCTCCCGCTACGGCACGCTCACGCTCGAGGCGGATATCTTTGAAAACAGGCGCGAGCTGCGCCTCAACGGGGCGCGCATCGCACGGGCGGTGGATCTGCTCGGCAACCTGAACAGCGTGTTCTTCTCCCCGGGGGAGCTGCGCCTCATCCAGGACGGCCCGGACGAGCGCAGGCGCTTTCTCAACCTCTCCATCTCGCAGACCAGCCGCGACTATGCGCGCGCCCTGTTGCGCTATAACAGGATCCTCGATCAGCGCAACAAGCTGCTCAAGGAGCGCGACGTGGGCATGGTGCTCGAAACGCTCCCCGTATGGGACGAACAGCTCGCGCGCTATGCCGCCGTCATCATCCGCAGGAGGAGGGAATATCTCACCCGTCTCTCTCCGCTCGCCGAGGAGGCATATCTCTTCCTCTCGGACGGGCAGGAGGGGATGAAGCTCGGTTTCGACGCCGATTATCCCGAGGAAGAGGCGGAGATCGCGCGCGTGCTTTCGGAGCAGCTTGCGCAGGCCCACGAACGCGATCTGCGCTTCGGATTCACGACGGTTGGCCCGCACCGCGACGATATCAGGATCGCGATCGGGGGAGCGGACGCGCGCGGGTATGCCTCGCAGGGGCAGATGCGCACGGCGGCACTTGCCCTCAAACTTGCCGAGGTCGAGATCTTCAAACAGCTCGCCGGGGAGCCGCCCGTGCTCATTCTGGACGATGTGATGAGCGAGCTCGACCTCACGCGGCGCAAAAAGCTGCTTCAGCGCGCAAATTCGCTGCAATGTATCATCACCTGCACGCACGCCGAGCGGGTACTCTACGGCAAAGATGCCAACAAGATTACCATTCGGGGAGGGAAGATCGTACGATGAGAGCAGATCTGCATATCCATACCGTCTACTCCGACGGCGCCTGTACGCCCGGGGAGATCGCCCGCCGTGCGGCAGCGGCCGGGCTTTCGCTGATCGCCATGACCGACCACGACAGCCTCGAGGGCTGGGAAGAAAAGCGCGCGGCCGCGCTGGCGGCGGGCGTTGCCTGCGTGTGCGGGTGGGAGGTCTCCGCCTATGCGGGTACGGTCAAGGTGCACGTTCTCGGCTACGGCTGCCGTGCGGGGAAGGAATACGAGGCGTTCCTGCAAATACGCCGGCAAAGCGCCGCCGTGCGCGCGGAGGAAATGATCGCCGCGGGCAACAGGCTCTTTTCGCAGCATCTCACGGCGGCAGATGCGGAGGCATATCATCAGAAGAAGCAGACGCCCCTGCATACGATGCACGTCGTGCAGGCGTTCGCTGCGCGGCTGGGCTGCGACGCGGGCGAACTGTATATGGAGTATTTCGCACCGGGCAAGCCCTGTCATTCCGGATACGGGCGGCCCACCCCGCAGGATGCGATCGATATCATCCATGCGACGGGCGGCGTCGCCTCGCTGGCGCATCCCGGGCGCATCACGTTGGCGGACGAGGCGCGCCTCGCGCTCATGGATGCGCTTGCGGAGGGGGGATTGGACGCGGTCGAGGCCGTGCATTCAGACCATACGCCGCAGCAGCAGGCCCAGTTTGCGCAGTACGCGGGGGCGCGCGGGCTGCTCGTCACGGGCGGATCGGATTTTCACGCTGAGGACAGACGCCGCCGCAGTGTGGGCGCCCCGCCGTTTGTGCCCGATGAGGCGCTGCTTGCGCGCTTTGCGCCCTTTCTTGCAGGAAAAATGTATCCATGATATTGGCATAAAACCTTCCGTGCCGCCGCATACTGTGTACGTTGACAGGTACGGTCTGGCGCGGGAGGGCAAATGAGGAAGAAGATCTTGCTTGCGGCACTCCTGCTCACGGGGTGCCTCTTTTCAATGGGGGCGATGGGCAGGGTGTCTGCGGGTGTCACGGTGGACGGGGTCGACGTCGGGGGACTCTCCTATGCAGAGGCGGAGCGCCGCGTGCGCATATGCGCGCCGCTGCAGCCCGCGCCCCTTGTCATCGGCACGCCTGCGGGCGACATCGATGTCAGCGAAGAGCTGTCCTGTTTCGACGATCTTCCCCGCCTGCTGCGGCGGGCAAAGCGCGGCGAAGATATCCGCCGCGAACCCGTGCGCATATGGGTGGATATGGAAGAAAAACTCATGGACGTATGCAGGGAATGCGCACATGAGCCGGTGAACGCCGCGCTGTATTTCGGTGCGGACGGCTTTGAATATTCCCCCGAACAGGCAGGATTTTCCTGCCGGTACGAGCAGTTGAAGCGGGATGTCTCCGCCGCGCTCGAAGGGGGCGGAGAGCGCGTCACGCTTACGGGGAGCGTGCTTTCGCCTGAGATCACGGAGGCACAGCTGCGCGCGCGCACGCGGGAACTTTCGCGTTATTCCACAAATTTCGACGGGAGCAACGCACCGCGGAAGCATAATCTAGTCCTGGCGGCGGCGCATATCATCGGCAGCGTCATCCCGCCCAAGGGGACCTTTTCCTTCAACGAGGCAGTGGGCAAACGCAACGCGGCGAACGGGTACCTGAGCGCGCCCGTCATCCTCAACGGCGAATTTGTCCCGGGCATCGGCGGCGGGGTGTGTCAGGTGAGCACAACGCTGTTTTGCGCCGCGCTGCAGGCGGGGCTTACCGTCCTTGAAAGTCATCCGCATTCGCTCGCCGTGGGGTATACGCAGCCCTCGCTCGATGCGATGGTGTCGGAGGCGAGCGATCTTAAGCTGTACAACCCCTACGATACGCCCGTCTATCTGCTCGGAAAGGTGGGAAAGGAGACGCTCACCTTCATCGTCTGCGGGCTGCCGGACGGCTATACCTACCGCACGGAGAGCGTCGTACTCGAGCGCCTTGCGCCCCCGCCGCCGCATGTGCTGCAGGCGGGGGAGGATATCCCGCTGCGCCGCGCGCGGGAGGGGCTGCGCAGCGAAAGCTACCTGAACAAGTACGACGGGGCGGGGCGGCTGGTGCTGCGCAAACGCATCCGCGCAGACCGCTATGCCGCCGTGCAGGGGGTGGTTTTGCCCGAGGAAGAGCCCCAAAATGACGAAAAAAATTAAAAAAGCCGCGAAAAACGGTTGCCTTTTGCCTTTTTTTCCGTTATAATGGACAGGTGACTTCGGGCGTTCCTCTGCCGCTTTGCAGACAGCACGGGAATGAACGCCTCAAATGGAGGTAAAACGTATGAACGCTTTAATCGAGGCGATCGAAAAGGAAGGCATGAAGACGGAGGTCCCCGCATTTAAGGTGGGCGATACCGTCCGCGTCGGCTACAGGATCATCGAAGGCGGCAAGGAAAGGATCCAGAACTTCGAGGGCGTCGTGATCGCAAAGAAGCACGGCGGCATCCGCGAAAGCTTCACGGTGAGAAGGCTTTCCTTCGGCGTCGGCGTAGAGCGCTGCTTCCCCCTGCACTCCCCCAAGGTGGCTTATGTCAATGTTGTCAGGGCAGGCAAGGTGAGAAGGGCAAAGCTCTACTATCTGAGAGGACGCACGGGCAAGGCTGCCAAGATCAAGGAACTCAAGTGAGAAGAAACCGACCTGCTTTTGCGACAGGTCGGTTTTTGCTTGACATCGGGGCGGCGGAGTGTGCATATCCGCCGTTTTTATGCAATTTTTAAATTTTCCCGAAAAATTGTTTACATTTTACCGCATATCGGTTAGAATAGGGAAAACAGAACCGTTAATATAATAAGGAATGTTTTCGGCTTAACGCCGACAGAAAGGAATCTGACCTATGAAGAAAAAGACGTTTTCCAACTTCATTCGCAACCTCTCGGGCGCAATGCGCGCCTTCCTCATCGTCGCGGCGGTGTTCCTCGTCATCGGGCTCGGCTCCGCAGGGGCGGTGCAGTCTACGGGGCGCGCCTTCGAGCTGCCTGCGCAGCAGGAGGGCGACGCCGTGACGCCGAGCGTCGTCTTGCATGTCTCCGCACCCGAGGACTATTCGGGCGGAACGCTGTATGTCAAAGATGTCTATCTCAACGTCGGGGCGATCTATAATGAGATCGGTTCGACGGCGACGCTGCGCTTGGGGCGTGGCACCGCGGGAACGAGCAGTTTTGCCTCCTATACCGACTTCGTGTTCGCCAACGGATACGAGGCGGTGGAAGAGGGGCAGACCGCTTCTGCCATTGCGGGCGGGCAGTACAACTGGGTGTCGGCCTCCGCTTCGAGCTCCAACTGGAGCGAGGCGGGCTACAGCATCAACAGCTATTCCTATTACCGCCTCGTCGCGCGCAACGCGAACATGCTCATCAACGAGGTCGTATTTGTCGGCGTCGATCATTCGCTGGCAGAGGAGGAGCAGACGCCGGTCTTGCTCAACGTGAGCGTAGACGAGAATTCTGTCCTCTATGACAGCGAGACGGATTCTTTCTCGGGGAGCGCGTCGCTCACCGCCGCTGCGGCGATCCTCGACAGCCAGCATATCCCCACGCTTGCGCAGACTTCCTTCTGCCGCTTCGGCGAAGAGGAGGTCTATTCGCTGCGCACCATCTCCGAGATGTATGCGGGCGGCTCCTTCTATTCCTACAATACCTTTACGGGCGATCGCGTATATAGTGCGCTCGGCAGCGTGCTGCTCGCCTTCGGAACGCTCATCTTCGGCATCAGCCCCTTCGGGCTGCGCTTCTTCCCCATGCTCGCCTCCTTCGGCGTGCTTGTGATCGGCTTCTGCCTGGTCAGAAGGCTGTTTAAGAGCGATCGCGCCGGGCTCATGTTTGCCCTTGCCTATGCGCTCTCGGGGGTCGGGCTTGTGTACGGGCATCTCGGAACGCCGCTCATGATCGGGGTATTCTTCCTGCTTGCCGCGCTCTATTGCGCCGTGCTCTTCCTGCTCAACGGCATGAAGGGGGCGAATGTGCGCTCGGTCATGCCCGTTGCGCTCTCTGCACTCTTCTCTGCGGCGGCGATCTGCGTCAACGGCGCCTTCGTCGTCCCCGTACTCGGGGTGGTCGCAGTGTTTATCGCAGGCATGGTGCGCCAGATGCGCGCCCGCCGCTATCACCTGGACAAGGCGATCGCCGAGGCAGAGCAGTCGGAGGATGAGGGCGGAAAGGAACAGGTCGCAAAGGTCGTATCGGAATACCGCTATAAGAACAGGACGGCTGTGGGCTGTTTTGCCGTGCTGCTCATCTTCGGGGCCTTCTTCCTGTCGCTGCTCGGCACGCTGCCCATGTTCTTTACCTATGCAAAATTGTACACCGATCTTGCAGGCGGCGCCTCTTCGAACTTCTTCCTGCTCATGTGGAACGCCTTCGCGGGCGGATTTGTAGGCAGCAACCCCGTTTCGGCGTCGCAGTCGGTGTGGAGCATCTGGTATGAGACCTTCCGCGGCGCGGGAGATATGTACGCCGTGACGGCGACCGGGCTGTTTGCAGCCCTGCCCGCCGTGCTCATCGGCGTGGTCGGCATGGTGCTTGCGCTCATCCGCATCGTCCGCTATTTCAGGGGCGGGCGCGAAAAGAGCGAGCGCGCCTTCGTCCGTGCGGCGGCGATCCTCTTCGGCGGGCTCGTCCTCTCTCTGATCGCGGCACTGTTCGCGCAGGGCGGCCCCGTCATGATCATGCTTGCCTACGTCTTTGTGTTCGCATTTGTGGGGCTTGCCGCCGCGGGCAGGGGAGAGGCCCGCTCGAACGGCGAAAAGGCGGTCACCGCCGTCGCCATCACGGTGGCTGCCATCGTGTTCCTGCTCGCCGCGGTGTTCACCTTCTCGATCCCGCTTGCGGCTTCCTTCATGGGGATGTTCTGATCTTTCAGATACCAATAAAAATTTAAGGGGAGAGAATTATGATAGCGCAGATCGCCTGCTTTGCGCTCAACGGACTGGAGGGCGTTCCGGTCCAGGTTGAGACGGACGTCAACAAGGGGATGCCATCGTACGAGATGGTGGGGCTGCCGGATACGGCGGTCAAAGAGTCCAAGGAGCGTGTGCGCTCCGCCATCAAAAACAGCGGCATGCTCTTTCCCATCAGCAAGATCACCGTCAATCTCGCGCCTGCGGACATCCGCAAGGAGGGCGCCGTGTTCGATCTTGCGGTCGCGATCAGCCTGCTCAAGGCGAGCGAACAGCTCGTCGGGGCGGCGGTGGAGGACATCGTCTTTCTGGGTGAACTTGCGCTCAACGGCGATCTGCGCGCCGTCAACGGCGTGCTCCCCCTCATCATCTCGGCAAAGGCGCGCGGTTACAAAAAGTTTATCATTCCCTGCGCCAACGCCGCGGAGGCGCGCTATCTCGGCGGGGCGGAGATCTATCCCGCGGCGACGCTGCTCGACGTCGTGAAGCACCTTCTCGGCATCGAACGGATCGAGCCGCTTGAAACGGCGCAGTTCGTGCCGCACAGCAGCGGAAAAAATACTGCCGATCTCAAATATGTCAAGGGGCAGCCCGTGGCGCGGCGCGCCATCGAGATCGCCGTTGCGGGCGGGCACAACCTGCTTATGGTCGGCCCTCCCGGAACGGGCAAGACCATGCTTGCGCGCTGCTTGCCCACCATCATGCCCGACCTCACCTTTGAAGAGGCGCTCGAGATCACCAAGATCCATTCGGTGGCGGGCGTCCTCAGCGAGGAGGGCATCGTGAGCGAACGCCCCTTCCGCACCCCGCACCATACGGCGACCACCGTTTCGATGTGCGGCGGCGGGAACCGCATCGTACACCCCGGCGAGATCTCTCTCGCCCATGGCGGCGTGCTCTTTTTGGACGAGCTGCCCGAATATAAGCGTTCCACCCTCGAGGCGCTGCGCCAGCCGCTCGAGGACGGAACGATCACCGTTTCGCGCGCAGGGGGCACCTTTACCTATCCCGCGCGCTTTATGCTGTGCGCCAGCATGAATCCCTGCCCCTGCGGCAACTACGGCTCTGCCAACCTCACCTGCAGCTGTTCTGCGGGGGAGATCCGCCGCTATCGCAAGAAGGTATCGGGGCCGCTGCTCGACCGCATCGATCTGCAGGTCGAGGTGGACAACATCTCTTACGACGCCCTCTCGTCGCAGGCGACGGAGGAAGAATCCTCCTCCGTGCGCGAGCGCGTGAACGAGGCGCGCCGCATTCAGCGCTGCCGCTTTGAGGAGTCGGCGCACAAGACGAATGCAGAGATGGGCGAGCGCGAGATGCGCAGCTTCTGCTCCCTCTCCAAGGAGTGCGACGACATCCTGCGCAGCGCCTTCGAACGCATGCACCTTTCTGCGCGGGCGCGCTCCCGCATCATCAAGGTGGCGCGGACGATCGCGGACCTCGACGCATGCGAATACATACAGCCCAAGCACATCTTCGAGGCGGTATCGTACCGGCTGTATGACAAGATGGGGTGATCCATGTACGATGCGGAAGAACAGGCTTTGATTTGGTTGTGCGCGTGCACCGATCTCGACGATCGGGCGCGCGTTCTTCTCCTGCGCGCGGCAAAAAGTCCGAAAAAATTGTTCGACGCGTTTGAAACCTACCTCTCTTCGGTGATAAAAGAGGGGAAATACCGCGCAGGGACCCGTACAGAGCGCGAACGGGCGCGGGATGAATTTCTCGATACGCTGTCCGAACGCGGCTATTTTGCGGTCACGCTGCTCAGCGACGACTATCCCGCCGCGCTCAGGGCCATTCCCGATCCGCCGCTCGTACTCTTCGGCATGGGGAACCGCAGCCTGCTCGGCGGGCGAAAGTTCTGTATCGTCGGCTCCCGCCTGACGCCCTCGTATGCGGAGCGGCAGGGTGAACGCATCGCGGCGCAGCTGAGCGCGCGGTTCGTCATCGTCACCGGTCTTGCCGAGGGCGGCGACAGCGCCGCCGTACGCGGCGCGCTGCCAAGCGGGAATATCATCTGCGTTCTGCCACACGGGCTGGACGGGTGCTATCCCGCCACGCAGGCGTCGCTCAAGCGCGCCGTTGCGCAGAATGGTTTGCTGCTCAGCGAGTATCCGTCTGCAGAGCCCGTAAGAAAGCATCACTTTTACGCGCGCAACCGCATTCTTGCGGGGCTGTCTGAAGGGATGCTCATGATCTCGGCGGGGCAGCGCAGCGGCGTCTCCATTACGGCGAACTTCGCGCTCGAATACGGAAGGGATGTATTTGCCTTTCCCTATCAGATCGGCGCGGCGCAGGGCGTCGGGTGCAACGAATATATTAAGAAGGGAGCGTTCCTCTGCACGGAGGCGGAGGATATCCTCTCCCATTACGGCATTCAGCTGCCCAAGGCGCAGCCCGTCGATCTCAGCGCAGAAGAGGCGGCGGCGCTTGCCGCATTGCGCGAAGAGGGGCAGATGCATCTTGCCGAACTGGCGCAGCGGCTGGGCAGGCAGATCCACGAAATCGCCCCGCTCATGGCGGCGCTGGAGATCAAGGGGCTTGCAGTCAAGTCGGGCGGGAATCGCTACAGCGCATTATGACACGCGGCGGGATCGCCCGCATACGGAGGAAACTATGGATCTCATCATTGTAGAGTCGCCCTCCAAGGCGAAGACAATTTCAAAATATCTCAAGGGGAAGTATCGGGTGGACGCCTCAGGCGGCCATATCCGCGACCTGCCGCAAAAGACGCTCGGCGTCGCCGTCGATAAAAATTTCGAGCCGCGCTACGTCACCTCGCCCGGTAAGGAAGAGACGGTGCGCCGCCTCAGCGAAGAGGCAAAAAAGGCGGATCGCGTACTGCTCGCGACCGACCCCGACCGCGAGGGCGAGGCGATCTCCTGGCATCTGCAGACGGTCTTGGGGCTGCCCTCCGACGGGGAGAACCGCATCGAGTTCAACGAGATCTCTCCCAAGGCGGTGCAGCGCGCGCTGGAGCATCCCCGCCGCATCAACTACAATCTCGTCGACGCGCAGCAGGCGCGTCGCGTGCTCGACCGGCTGGTCGGCTATAAGTTATCGCCGCTGCTCAACAGCAAGATCAGCAACGGGCTCTCGGCGGGCAGGGTGCAATCGGTAGCCCTGCGCCTCGTCGTAGAGCGGGAGCGCGAGATCCAGGCGTTCAAGCCGGAGGAGTACTGGACGATCACGGCGGAGCTGCAGGACGAGGGGAAGAAGTACTCGCCCTTCAAGGCAACGCTGGAAAAGCGCGCGGGCAAGAAGTGCAGGATCGGCAGCAAAGAACAGGCCGACGAGGTGCTCGCCGCGCTTGCCGCAGGCGCATATTCCGTGGCGCACGTCAAAAAATCGGTGACCAGGTCGCACGCGCCCGCCCCCTTCACGACGAGCACGCTGCAACAGGACGCCTCGAACAAACTGGGGATGTCCGCGCCCGAGACCATGCTCATGGCACAGCATCTCTATGAGGGGCTCGACGTCGAGGGCGAGGGGCACGTCGCCTTTGTCACCTATATCCGTACGGACTCCACGCGCATCTCGCAGGACGCGCAGCAGGCGGCGCTCGCCTTCATCGAAGAGAAATTCGGCAAGGAATACTGCCCCGCAAAGCCCAATTTTTATGCCTCGAAGAAGGGCGCGCAGGACGCGCACGAGGCGATCCGTCCCATCGACGTCACGCTTACGCCCGAACGGGCGAAGAAGATGCTCGACAAAAAGCATTATAACGTCTACAAGCTCATCTACGAGCGCTTCATCGCCTCGCAGATGGCAGAGGCGCTGTACGATTCCATGCAGATCGAGATCGAAAACAGCGGCTATCAGCTCAAGGCGACGGGCAGAACGCTGCGCTTTGCGGGCTTTACCGCTATCTATGCCGAGTCGCGCAAGGAGGAGGACGAAGAGCCCTCTGCCCGCCTTCTTCCCCCGCTCGACGAGGGAGACGCGCTCACCGCGCTCGGCGTCAAGGGGGAGCAGAAGTTCACCAAGCCGCCCGTGCGCTATACCGACGCATCGCTCGTCAAGGCGATGGAGGAAAAGGGCATCGGCCGCCCTTCGACGTACGCCTCTATCATCTCCGTGCTCAACAAGCGCAAATATGTCGTGAAAGAGGGAAAATATATGATCCCCACCCCAATCGCATACCGCATCACGGATATGCTCGTAAAATACTTTACCGACATCATGGACGTCGGCTTCACCGCAGACATGGAGGAGAAGCTGGACGAGATTGAGGACGGCGGAAAGGACTGGCATTCCATCATCGCCGCCTTCTACCCGCCGTTTGCGGAAAAGCTGCGCTATGCCAACACGGACGGCGATGAAATGACGGAGATCCTGTGCAAAAAGTGCGGGCATCCCATGGTGCGCAAGACAGGCAAATACGGCAAGTATCTGGCGTGCTCCAACTACCCCGCCTGTTCCAACATCATCGGGGAAGAGGTGCCGCAGGTCAGCACGACGCCCTGCCCCAAGTGCGGCGCCATGATGCTCGTCAAGACGGGGCGGTACGGCAAATTCCTTGCCTGCCCCAACTATCCCAAATGCAAATCCACCCTGCCCTTCGGGGAGGAAGGCAAGCGCGAAGAACAGCTCGAGGGCGTCTGCCCAGAATGCGGAAAGCCCATGCGCAAGCTGCTCTCCAAGCGCGGCAAGGCATATTACGGCTGCTCGGGGTACCCCAACTGCAAGTTCATGAGCTGGGACGTCCCCACGGGCGAAAAGTGCCCCGAATGCGGCAGCGCGATCGTCAGAACGGCGAAGGGGATGTTAAAATGCTCCAATAAAGAATGCAAATACAGGCCCCCCAAGGAAGCCAAAGAGGAGAAGGCATGACAAGGATCATCGGCGCGGGGCTTGCCGGCTGCGAGGCGGCGTATTTCCTCGCCTGCCGCGGCGAAGCGGTCGAGCTCGTGGATATGAAGCCCGCTGCCTTCACGCCCGCGCATCACAGCAGAGATCTCTGCGAGCTCGTCTGTTCCAATTCGCTCAAGAGCAACGACGTCTACGGCAACGCCTGCGGGCTGCTCAAAGAGGAGCTTCGCCTGCTCGGCTCGCTCGTCATGCAGGCGGCGGACGCAACAAGCGTTCCGGCGGGCAATGCGCTTGCCGTCGACCGTGACCGTTTCAGCGCATACGTCACGCAGAAGATCAGATCGCACCCCAACATCCGCCTTGTCTGCGAGACGGTGAAGCGCGTGCCCGAGGCGGGCATCGTCGCAACGGGGCCGCTGACGGCAGGGGAGCTCTACGAGGACATTGCTGCGCGGTTCGGCGGGGCGCTGCATTTTTACGACGCGTCCGCGCCCATCGTATCCGCCGACAGCGTCGATATGGCGCACGCCTTTGCGGGCGACCGCTACGGCAGGGGGACGGGCGACTATATCAACTGCCCCATGAACAGGGAGGAGTATGAGGCGTTTCTGGATGCGCTGCTCTCTGCGGAGCGCGTCGAGCTGCACAGTTTTGAAAAGCGCGAGATCTTCGAGGGCTGCATGCCCATCGAGGTCATGGCGGCGCGGGGCAGAGATACGCTGCGCTTCGGGATGCTCAAGCCCGTCGGGCTGGAGGACGCCGCGGGAAATCACGCCTATGCCGTTCTGCAGCTGCGCAAGGAGAATGCCGAGGGGACAAGCCTTGGCCTCGTCGGCTGTCAGACCAATCTGAAATTCGGCGAACAGAAGCGGGTGTTTTCGCTCATCCCCGCACTGCGGAATGCGCAGTTCGAGCGCTACGGCGTTATGCACCGCAACACCTATCTGCAGTCGCCCGAACTCCTGGAGGCAGATTTTTCCGTGCGCGGGCAGCCCGATCTGTACTTTGCGGGGCAGATCACGGGCGTGGAGGGGTATGTCGAGAGCGCCATGAGCGGTCTGCTTGCGGCGATCCATGTGTGGAACAAGCTGCGCCGCGGCAGCACGTCCGTGCCGGAGGACACCTGCGTTTCGGGCGCGCTTTCGCGCTATATCGCACGCAGCAACGCAAATTTTCAGCCAATGAACGCCAATTACGGCATTCTGCGCACGATCAATATCAAAGATAAAAAGAAAAAGAAGGCGGCGCTCGGCGAGCGCGCGTTGGCGGAGATCCTCCGCTTTCGCGACAGCATTGCCGGCTGAGCCGCTTCGGAAGGAGGAAGAAATATGGAATTTCGCGGGACTACCATCTGCGCCGTCAAACGCGGCGGCGTCACGGCGATCGCGGGGGACGGACAGGTCACCATGGGCGAGTCCGTCGTCTTCAAGAACACGGCCATCAAGGTGCGCCGTATCTACGGCGGCAAGGTCATTCTGGGCTTTGCCGGCTCGGTGACGGACGCCTTTTCGCTCTCGGAGCGCTTCGAGGGGATGCTCAACAAGTTTTCCGGCAATCTCATGCGCTCTGCGGTGGAACTTGCCGACCTGTGGCGCAGCGACAAGATCGGCAGAAAGCTCGACGCCATGATGATCACGGCGGACAAGGATACGCTGCTCATCCTCTCGGGCACGGGCGAGGTGATCGAACCGGACGAGGGCATCTGCGCCATCGGCAGCGGCGGCAACTATGCGCTTGCGGCTGCGCGGGCGCTGGCACAGAACACAGATTTTTCCGCAGAGGAGATCGCACGCAAGGCGCTTAAGATCGCAAGCGAGATCTGCGTGTACACCAACGATCACATCATCTGCGAAACGGTATAAGGGAGGGGCATATGAGCAATCAGTTATCACCCAAACAGATCGTAAACGAATTGAATAAACATATCATCGGGCAGGAGGAGGCGAAGAAGGCGGTCGCCATTGCGCTGCGCAACCGTTACCGCCGCTCGCAGCTTTCGCCCGAACTGCGCGAGGAGATCACGCCCAAGAACATCATCATGAAGGGCCCTACGGGCGTGGGCAAAACGGAGATCGCCCGCCGCCTTGCAAAACTGGTCAAGGCGCCCTTCATCAAGGTCGAGGCGACCAAGTACACCGAAGTCGGCTATGTGGGCAAGGACGTCGAAGGCATGGTGCGCGATCTGGTGGAATGCGCGGTGCGCCTTGTCAAAGACGAAAAGATGGAGGAGGTATCCATCAAGGCGACGGCGGTCGCCGAGCGCCGCATGGTCAAGATCCTTGCCGAGATGAAAAAGGCCGACCGCGGCGAGACGGCATATGAGGTATTCGAGGAGAATCTGCTCGACTCGCTGCGCAAGGGCGTATTCGACAAGCTCGTCATCGAGGCGGATGTCAAAGACGAGCCCAAGTCGATGGAGCTCGTGCCGGGCGGCGCCGCGATCAACCTCGGCTCCATCTTCGGCGAAATGCTTCCCGCCAAAAAGAAGCGCCGCAAACTCACCGTAAAGGAGGCGATGCGCCTATTCATTGCCGAGGAGTCGGACAAGCTGATCGACAACGACGCCGTACAGGAAGAG
This sequence comes from uncultured Clostridia bacterium, assembly GCA_944337235.1. Classification (GTDB taxonomy): domain Bacteria; phylum Bacillota; class Clostridia; order Christensenellales; family Borkfalkiaceae; genus Gallimonas. Next base: position 91,180 of record CALVLK010000003.1, on the reverse strand, counting down.
GCGTTGCGCCGCGCGGAAAACGACGGCATCATCTTCATCGATGAGATCGATAAGATCGCAGGCAAGGGCAATACGTCGGGCGCGGACGTCTCGCGCGAGGGCGTGCAGCGCGATATCCTGCCCATCGTCGAGGGCTGCACGGTGCAGACCAAGTACGGCCCGGTCAAGACGGACTACATGCTCTTCATCGCCGCGGGCGCCTTCCACGTCGCACGCGTCGAGGACCTCATCCCCGAGCTGCAGGGCAGGTTCCCCGTCTCGGTGGAGCTCTCCTCGCTGAGCAAGGAGGACTTCGTCAACATCCTCAAAAACACCGAGCACTCGCTCACACAGCAGTACGCCGTGCTGCTCGCCGTAGACAACATCGACCTCAAATTTACGGACGACGCCATCGAGGCGATCGCAGAGATCTCCGAAGAGATCAACCTCACCAGCGAGGACATCGGCGCGCGCAGGCTGCACACGGTGATGGAGTACCTGCTGGAAGACATCTCGTTCAATGCGGGCGGCGGCGATTATCCCGTCATTCCCGTCGAGATCAACCGCGCCTATGTGGAAGAGCATCTGAGCAAGATCACGCGCGACCGCGATCTCAAAAAATACGTGTTATAACAAGAGGAGAGGGATATGATCAGCATTCCCAAGGGGACAAAGGATGTTCTGCCCGCAGACGTATATCTGTGGCATCATATCGAAGGGAAGGCGCGCGAACAGGCGGAGGCGTTCGGCTTCCGTGAGATCCGCACGCCCGTATTCGAGCACACCGAACTGTTCGCGCGCGGCGTGGGCGACACCACCGACATCGTCAATAAGGAGATGTACACCTTTCTCGATAAGGGCAACCGCTCGATCACGCTGCGCCCGGAGGGCACGGCGGGCGTTGCGCGCGCCTTTCTCGAAAACGGGTTGGCTGGCGGCGCAATGCCGTTCAAGGCATATTATCTCATCTCCGCCTTCCGCTACGAGCGCCCGCAGGCGGGCAGGCTGCGCGAATTTCATCAGTTCGGCTGCGAGCTGTACGGCGCGGCGGGGGCGGCGGCAGACGCCGAGGTCATCTCGCTTGCCGACAGCTTCCTGCGTTCGCTGGGGCTGAGCCGCTTCGAGCTGCACATCAACTCTATCGGCTGCAAAACCTGCCGCGCCGCCTATCACAGCGCGCTCAAGGAATATTTTGCCCCTCATCTTGGCGAGATGTGCGCCGACTGCCGCATGCGGTACGATAAAAACCCCATGCGCATGCTCGACTGCAAGGAGGAGGGCTGCAAACGCTTTACGGCAGGCGCGCCGCGCATGCTCGACTTCCTCTGCGACGACTGCCGCGCGCATTTCGAGGCGGTGAAGGACTATCTCACACAGGCGGGCGTCGCCTTTTCGGTGGACCCCTCCATTGTGCGCGGGCTGGACTATTACAGCCGCACGGTATTTGAATTCACGTCGGCAGCGGCGGGCGCGCAGGGCACCGTGCTCGGCGGGGGCAGATACGATACGCTGCTCGAACAGATGGGCGAAAAGCCCGTGCCCGCCGTGGGCTTTGCGGCGGGGATGGAGCGGCTGCTCATGGTGATGGCGGCGGAACAGGTCGCCGTACCCCCGGACAGGGGAGTGAGCTGCTACCTCGCGGGCATGGACGAGCCCTCGCGCAGGCAGGCATTCCTGCTCGCGGCGCAGCTGCGGCGGGCGGGCGTCTCCTGCGAGGTGGATCTGATGGAGCGCTCGCTCAAGGCGCAGTTCAAGTATGCCGACAAGCGCGGCGCACGGTTTGTCGCCGTCATAGGCGAACGCGAGCTGGAAGAGGGTGCCGCCGAGGTAAAGGATATGCGCAATTCCTCCTCCGAGCGCGTGAAATTCCAATCACTTGCACAATATATCAACGATAAGGAGAACGGACATGAGTAACAATGTAAAAGAGGTCAACGGAAAGGAACTCAAAGAGCTGGTCGCGGCGGGCGGTGCCGTCGTGTGCGACTTCTGGGCGAGCTGGTGCGGCCCCTGCCGCATGCTCGGGCCGGTCATGGACAAGATGGCGCAGGAGTTTGCGGGCCGCGCCGCATTCGTCAAGGTCAACGTCGACGACAACGAGGAGATCGCAAGGGAACTTGGCATCATGTCCATTCCCGACGTATATGTGTTTGCAGACGGCGTGGTCAAGACGCATCACCTCGGCTTTGTGCCCGAGGAGATGATGCGCAGCTTCCTTACGCAAAATCTCGGCTGATCGGCCGCGCCTGCCCCGCAGGGGTGTGCGGCGCCGAACGGCGGTAATTTATGACAATTTTCGCCCGCCGCGGGACAAACGTCCCGCGGCGGGCGTTGTATTATGGGAATATGCCGCGGACAATTTTACAGTTCTTGACAGCAGCAGACGCCCATGGTACAATGTACGGGAACGGAACAAGAAGGAGAGCGCAGTATGCCGCCCTTGGATCACGAACAACTCAATCGTATGTTAATAGAACTGCGTGAGGGCAATGCAGACGTGCTCGACGAGATCTATGCCGTCATCGGCAGGCGCATGTTCTGCCTGGCGCGGGGCATCGTCAAGAGCCGCGAGGACGCGGAGGATGTCCTGCAGGAGAGCTTTCTCAAACTTGCGCGCGGCGCGCGCCGCTATGTCGCGGGCACGAACGCCTACGCGCTGATCATGCGCATCGTCCGCAACACGGCGCTCGACTTTCTGCGCCGCAACAAGCGGGCAGCGACGGAGGATCTGGACGAATTTTTCCACCTCTCCGACGAGCGCTATTCGCCCGAACGGCGGGAGGACGCGCTGTTGCTCGAAGCGGGGCTTTCCACCCTCACCGACGCCGAACGGCGCATGATCTATTATCGCTACTATCTCGACCTTACGGTGCGGGAGATCGCCAGGGAGACGGGCATGAGCAAGTCGGCTGCGGCGCGCGCCGTGGTGCATGCCGAGGAGAAGCTGAAAAGTTACTTTGCCCGCGGGACGGAACGCGGCGCACAGACGTTGTAGAGGTGAAGAAGATGGAACGTGATTACATGTTAGACAACGTATTTCGTGCCTATTTTGCGGGGGCGGAACTGCCCGCGCTCGATCTCACCGCGGCAAAGCAGGCGCTTCGTGCAGAGCGCGTCAGACAAAAGCGCAGAAGGGGCGTTGCGATCGGGCTTGTATCTGCGGCGGCATGTCTCCTCGTCGCGGTCGTGCTATGCATCAATCTTCTGCCCGCGCTGTTCGTGCATACCTATACGATCGCTGAGGCGGAGCATCACACCGCAGACTATACGTCGCTGCGCGAAGATTATGCCGACGTCATGCAGAAATTCAGCCACTTCTCGCTTTCGAGCAACGCCTCGGCGGAATATACCGTGTACGAGGTGGAGGGCAGAGAGGTCCTGCTGCAGGCCGATCTCCGCATGGTCAGCGGCGGCACGCGCATGTCGGGCAGCGTGTACGTCGACCTGAGCGACGGCGCATATGTCGCCGAGGAGCTCAGGTCGTATGCCGAACTCGAAGAGGGCGCATCGTACCGCTATACGACGGAATATATCAACGGCGAATATGTCTCGCGCGCCTATTACGAGGGGGATCGCATCTATTGCGTCGACCTCTCGTCGCAGCGCAGCAACGCGCTGGAATACCTCATGACCTATCTCATGCGATAATTGCGGGACAGATTTGCGATCTGCGGCGTTGTAACGGTAAAGGGCGCAAAGGGGCGCCAAAAGGAGGACGATATGGAACAGAATATGCGAAGAAGCGGACGCGCACGCGCCGCAAAGCTTGCGGCAGTCGTATTGGCGGGGGTCTCGGTCCTTGCAGGATGCGCCTATGGGGACGAGGGATTCTACGACGCACCCGCATTTCTGGGCGACGCGCCTGCGGGCAACTTTGTGTATGACAGCATCACCGAACAGCCCTTCGTGCAGACGGCAGAGGCGGCGGAGAGCTATCTCTCCCTCGATCGTAACACGGCGGGGTATGCGCATGTGCGCGCCCAGCTGAACGCAGGGTACGAGATCGCGCTGGACAGCGTGCGCGCGGAGGAACTCATTAACTATTTCAGCTACGACTATCCGCAGCCCGAGGGGGAGGAGGCGATGCGTGTGAGCGCCTATCTTTCCGACTGCCCCTGGAATGCGGAACATGCGCTCGTCACCGTGGGCGTCCGCACCCGTGAGCGCGTGCTTGCGGCGGCGCGCAACAACTATGTCTTTCTCGTCGACGTCTCGGGTTCCATGTCGGCGGCCGTTGCGGGGCTGGACGGTACGACCTGCCTCGACCTTGTCAAGTACGGCGCCGCGTGTATGCTCGAGGGACTTGGCGCGGAGGATACGGTGAGCATCGTCACCTATGCCTCCGGAGTGCAGACGGCGCTCGAGCCCACGCGCGCAGACGAGGCGGGGAAACTTCAGATCTCCGCCGCAATGGACGGGCTGGAGGCGAATGGCTCCACCAACGGATCGGGCGGTCTGCAGCTCGCCTACGAGCTCGCCGCGCGCCATTTCAGCGAGGACGGCAACAACCGCGTCATCCTGCTCACGGACGGCGACTTCAACGTGGGCATCAGCTCGAAGGAGGCGCTGGAGGAATACATTGCGCAGCGGGCGGAGGGCGGGGTGTACCTCTCCGTCATCGGCGTTGGCATGGGCAACATGCGCGATGACATCATGCAGGCGCTCGCCCTGAGCGGAGACGGCAACTATGCCTATATCGATACGCCGCGTGAGGCGGAAAAGGTGCTGAGCGAGGAGCTGAACGACATGCTCGTTCCCGTCGCCTCCGACGCCAAGGCGGCGATCGCCTTCGACAGCACCCGCGTGACGCAGTACCGCGTCATCGGGTATGATAGGAAGGTGCTCTCCGAACAGGAGTACCTCGACGACGGCACCGACGCGGGTGAGATCGGCAGCAACCTCTGCGTGAGCGTGCTGTACGAGGTGGAACTTGCGCCCTCCGCAGCGGCGGACGCGGCGCTCGCCGCGGTGACGGTGCGTTATGTCAACGCCGCCACGGGGGAGCGGGAGGAGGCGTCCGCCACCGTCGTGAACGCCATGACCGATCGCGAAGACGTGCGTTTTGCCGCATGCGTTGCGGAATTTGCGCTCGTCCTGCGCCGCTCGCAGTACCGCGGCAGCGCAAGCCTTGCGGGGATCCTCTCCCGCCTCGAGGGGCTGGACGCATACGTCTCGGCGGATACGTACCGGCAGGAATTTGCCGCACTCGTCGCCCTGGCGCGCGACAGCGGATATTACGGCGAGACGGGGATGGGCCTGTAACGCACATCGGCAGCGAAGATACGGCGGCGCAGATCGCGCCGCCGATTTTGTATTTTGCCCTTGCCTTTCCCTGCAAAGTGTGCTATAATTTCCCTGATATCAGTTTGCAGAGGAGCGCCTATGATCGATCTATCCTGTATTCGAAAGACAGATCCCGAACTTTGTACCGCCATGGAACAGGAGCTTGCCCGCCAGCGCGGCAATCTCGAGCTCATCGCCAGCGAGAATATCGTCTCTCCTGCGGTCATGGCCGCCATGGGGAGCCACCTGACCAACAAATATGCGGAGGGTTACCCCGGCAAGCGCTATTACGGCGGCTGCCAGTATGTCGACGTCGCCGAGGAGCTCGCCCGCACGCGCATGAAGGAGCTGTTCGGCTGCGAACACTGTAACGTACAGCCGCACAGCGGCGCGCAGGCGAATTTTGCCGTCTACTTTGCGGTGTGCAAGCCGGGCGACACCGTCATGGGCATGGACCTCTCGCACGGCGGGCATCTCACGCACGGCTCGCCCGTCAACTTTTCGGGGATCTACTACAACATCGTCCCCTACGGCGTGCGCGAGGACAGCGAGACTATCGACTACGACGAGATGGAGCGCATCGCGCTCGACTGCCGCCCCAAAATGATCGTATCGGGGGCAAGCGCATACCCGCGCTTCATCGATTTCAAGCGCATCCGTGCGATCTGCGACAAGGTCGGGGCGTACATGATGGTGGATATCGCACACATTGCGGGGCTGGTTGCCGCGGGGCTGCATCCCTCGCCCGTGCCCTTTGCCGACTTTGTCACCACGACCACCCATAAGACGCTGCGCGGCCCGCGCGGGGGTGCGATCATGTGCCGTGAAAAATATGCGCGCGCTATCGACAAGGCGGTGTTCCCCGGCACGCAGGGCGGCCCGCTCATGCACGTCATCGCCGCCAAGGCGGTCGCCTTCCGCGAGGCGCTCACCCCGGAATTCCGCACCTATCAGGCGCAGATCGTAAAAAATGCCGCCGCCATGGCAGAGCGCTTTGCGCAAAGGGGCGTGCGGCTCGTCTCGGGCGGGACGGACAATCATCTCATGCTCCTCGACCTCCGCCGCGAAAACCGCACGGGCAAAGAGGTGGAAAAACTGCTCGACGACGCGCATATCACCGTCAACAAGAACACCATCCCCTTCGAGACGACGTCGCCCTTTGTCACGAGCGGCATCCGCATCGGCACGCCCGCCATCACCTCGCGCGGGATGAAGGAGGGCGAGGCGACAGAGATCGCCGATCTCGTTACCGAGGTCATCCGCCGCGGCGAAGATGCGATCCCCGCCGTCTCGGAGCGCGTCGCCGCCATGTGCGCGCGGTTCCCCATCTACGAGGGGGACATCCTGTAATATACTTTCAAGGCAGAAAAAAGCCCTTCCGCGCACCCCGCAAGGGGGAACGGAAGGGCTTTGTGCGTGACAGGGGTCGCTCAGAAGAGCAGGGGCGCGGCGAATACGATCGTCTGTTCCCAATAGTAGGCAAAGGCGAAGCCGTACGCGATCAGAACGAGCAGCCAGACGAAAAACGAGATCGCGTTGATGATGATGCCCGCGAGCGCAAATCCGTTGAGGGAGTATTCCTTTCGCTTTGCCATGCCGATGATGCTGAAGACGAGCCCGACGATGGGCACGATGGGAATGATCCCCGCGCCGAACAGCGATGCCATCGCAATGATGAATCCCGCGATCCCGAAGCTGTTTGCGGGCAGGGCGGGTTTGGGCGACGGCTGCGGCGGTACATAATAGGGGGTCGCCTGCGGAGCAAGCGGTTGCGCGGGCTGCGGCTGCGCAGGCTGCTCTGCCCGAATGCCCGTGGGGGCGCCGCATGCGCTGCAAAATGACGCGCCTTCGCTAAGTTCCTTTCCGCAATGGGTGCAAAACATGATCTCATACCTCTCTTATTCTTTCTGCTATTATCATAGCATCTTCGCATTGCAATGTCAATGTTTTCGCGCGATTTCGGCGGCGCATACAAAAGCGGCGGCCGCCCGCGGCGTGGTCCCGCGAAGAGCCCCTTTTCGCCGTTATTCGATCAGATCGTCCAGCGATACGTCGTACAGCCTTGCCAGCCGGATAAAGTTCTGCAATGTGGGAACGGTGATCCCATATTCGTAGGCGTGGTAGGATTGCACTGTGATGCCAAGCTTTTCGGCAACGAATTTCTGTGTATAGCCATATTGCAGGCGAAGTGTTTTAAGGTTTTTGGAAAGATTGTACAGTTCCTGCAAAATCGTGCGCTCCTTTCCTTGACATCATACAGTTTGAACCTTTATAATGAGAAAAAATAAGTTATAAACTTAAATTTGGAGGTGGCAGTATGCAAAAAGAGTTTATCGACACGGAAAAATTGGCAGAGGAGATCGCGATCGCTCTGCGCGACGAATTCACGGCTCTTATCGGCTGCAGCGCAAATGTGATCCGTCTTGTCTTTGAAAACGGCGAGCATTTTACGCTCACGCTGAAAAAAGAGGGACGGGAGGGATAAAAAATATCGCACAATGCCTTGACAGCGCCGCGCCGGCGTGATACAATCAGCCCGATCGAATATTCTTTGGGGCGGAGTGGAAGTCTCCACCGGCAGTAAAGTCTGCGAAGAACGCAAGTTCCCGAACGGGTGAAATTCCCGTACCGACGGTCATAGTCCGGATGGAAAAAGAAATTTTTTTGCGCCCCGTTCGGGGCGCTTTTTTGCACAAGGAATATCCGAAATTTATCTTATGAGGTATTCTCTATGGCTGCAAAACGGTTCTTTTCCTCTACGCGCATCGCCATGATCGCGCTCTTTTCCGCACTGGCGGCGGTGTTGTACATTCTCAACTTCCCGCTCCCCTTTGCCTTCCCGAGCTTTCTCGAATTCCGCTTTTCGGATATCCCCGTGCTCATCGGCACCTTTGCGCTCGGGCCGTTCGCGGGCTGCATCATCGTGGTCTTTATGGTGCTGCTCAAGCTCGTGTTCGTGTCTACGAGCACCTATTTTGTGGGCGATCTTGCCGACATCCTCGTCGGGTTCGCGCTCGTCATCCCCGCGGGGCTCATCTATAACCGCAAACGCACCTTTCGCGGGGCGATTCTTGCCCTGGGCGCGGGCACGCTGATCTCGTCGCTTGCCGCCGTATTGCTCAACCGCATCCTGCTCGTGCCCGCCTATATTGCCCTCATGTTCGGCGGCAGCTGGGAGCCCCTGCTCGGCATGATGACCCCGCTCTTCCCGCAGTGCACGCAGGAGAATTTTTACACCCTCTATCTCTGGGTCGCGGTCCTGCCCTTCAACCTGCTGCGCTGTCTTGTGGCGTCCGCCGTCACGCTGCTCGTCTACAAACACATTTCGCGCGCGATCAACCGCCTGAACGAGCGGCTGCGGCCCAGGCGGGAAGGGGAGGAAGGCGCCGCAAAAAAGCGGACCGTGCTTGCAGTATGCGCCGTTGCCGCCGTGGCGCTCCTCCTCGTCGGGCTGGCGCTTCTGCATTACTTCCTTACAAATTGAACACAAAACCCTTGCAAAAAACGCGCGGTTACGCTATAATGAAGGCATGACGACATTTCATTCCTCCTCCCGCGAAGAGACCGCTGCGTGGGCGGAGAATTATGCAAAACAGCTTCGCCCGGGCGACGTCGTGCTGCTCGAGGGCGAGATGGGGGCGGGTAAGACCGTCCTGGCGCAGGGCATCGCCCGCGGGCTGGGGATCGCCGATCAGGTGACGAGCCCCACATATGCCTATGTGAACAGCTATGGCGGGATCCTGCACCATTTCGACTGTTACCGCATCCGATCGGAGCGGCAGGCATATGAACTTGGACTGTACGACTATTTTTCCTCCGGGGCGATCTGCCTTGTGGAGTGGAGTGAAAATATCAGATCGCTGCTGCCGCCCGACTGTAAGGTAGTGCGCATCGAAAGAATATCCGATACGGAACGGGAGATCACTGTTTGAACTTTCTTGCCATCGATACAAGCGGAACATATCTCAGCCTGGCGGCGGCGTGCGGGGGCGTGCGCCGCACGCGCTGTCTTGCGGACTGCGCCATGCAGCACTCCGTGCTGCTCATGGACGAGGCAGACGCCCTGCTGCACGAGGCGGGGCTCACCCCTGCGCAGTGCGATTTCTTTGCCGTGTGCGTCGGGCCCGGCTCCTTTACCGGCATCCGCATCGGCATCGCTACCGTCAAGGGGCTGTGCTTCGCCGCGGATAAACCGGCGCTCGCCCTCACATCTTTCGACGCGCTCGCATATGCTGAAGAGGGCGGAAGGCTGCTCGCGCTCGTCGACGCGGGGCACGGACATTTCTATGCCTGCGGGTACGACGAGGCGCGGAATATCACCCTTGCGCCCGCCTTTCTCACGAGAGAGGAGGCAGACGCTGCGATCGCCGAAGGCTATACGCCCGTTGCGTCGTCCGCTCTCTTTGCGGGCTGCGCATTGCGCGACCCTGCGGAAGGGCTGTACCGCGCGGCGGCGGCAAAGTACAAAAATGCCGCGCCCGCTGCGGCGCTGACGGCGCTCTATCTGCGGAAGTCTTCGGCGGAGGAGAAGAGGGGATGAACGGACGGCTTTGGACGTATGAAGATCTCAACGTGATCGCTGCCATGGAGCAGGAGAATTTTCCCGCAGAGCCGTGGAACGTGCGCATGCTGGCGGAAAGCTTTCTCTCCGGTCGCTTTATCGGCGTGCTGCTCGAGGAGGAGGGTACCGTGACCGCGTACGGCGGCGTCGGCGTCGTCGAGGACGAGGCGGAGCTCGACCGCATCGCCACGGCGGAGATGTTCCGCCGCTGCGGCAGGGGGCAGCGCGTGCTGGAGGACCTCATCGAGGCGGCGCGTACCCGCGGGGCAAGGCGCATGTTTCTGGAGGTGCGCGTGTCCAACACGCCTGCGCTCATGTTCTATCTGAAAAACGGCTTCACGGGCGCATATGCGCGCCCGCGCTATTATCCGGACGGCGAGGACGCGCTCGTCATGAAAAAGGAGCTTATTTGAGCGAATATCTGCAGCGGGGAAGGGGAAAGGATCTGCTCTTTCTGCACGGGTATCTCTCGTGCAAGGAGAGCTTTCTGCCCCAGATCGAGTATTTTTCTGCGCAATACCGTGTGACGGCGGTGGATCTGCCCGGCTTCGGCGAGAATACGCCGCTGCCCGCACCCTGGAGCGTGGGGGACTATGCCGACTGGCTTGAGGGGTTCCTCTCGGCGCGGGGCATCCGCTTTCCGCACGTCATCGCCCACTCCTTTGGCGGCAGGGTCGCCGTCAAGTGCCTGGCGCGGGGCGACCTCTTCGACCGCGCCGTGCTCTGCGGCTGCGCGGGCATCATTTTAAGGAGGGGCGCAAGATACCGCCTGCGTGTGGCGGCATATCGGGCGGCGCGGCGCATTGCGCCCCGCTTTGCCGAAAGTCACTTCGGCAGCGCCGAATACCGCACGCTCTCCCCCCTCATGCGGGAGAGCTATAAGAAGATCGTCAACGAGGACCTGCGCGAGGAGGCGCGCCTCATCCGCCGCCCCGTCCTCTTTGTCTATGGCGCGGCGGACAGAGAGACGCCGCCCGCCGCCGCGAAGATCTATCATGACAGCGTGCCCCAAAGCCGTCTGATCTTTTTGCCGCATTGCGGCCATTTTGCCCATCTTGACGATCCGCTCGCCTTTCAACTGGCGGCTGAGGAGTTTTTCTATGACGTTTGAATTGATCGGAAGTCTGATCTTCGGCGCAGTGCTCTGCGCGATCATCTTCACCCTCTGCGCACTCTCGCTGCTCGGGATCATGCAGCAGGGCGGCTATTCCGTGCGGGCGTTTGCGCGCTGGTACTACCGCCGCGGCAACATGTTCGCGCGGCGCATTTCGCTGCTCACGCTCTCGCTCGTATTGCTCACGGCGCTCTTCGACATCTGTTTCAGCTTTCTTGGGGCGCCGCTCGCAAACCTCATCTCCATTCTGCCCCTTCTGATCGTCGGGGCGATGTATGTGCTCTCCTCACGTCGTGCGCTCAAGGTGCCCGTCCGCGGGACGGGGCGGCTGGTGCGGCTTGCGCTCTGTCTGTTTGTGCTGACGGCGCTCGTCGCCTTCGGCGCGGAGGCGCTCTGCTATTTCGTGGCGGAGGCGATCGCCCACCCGCTTGCGGCGGTGTTCCGCTTTGTGCCCGTCATGCTTCTTCCGCTCCTGCTTGCGCCCATGCTGATGGCTGCCGTGCTGCTCATGAATTGCTACGAGCTGCCGCACAACCGCCGCTATCTGCGCCGCGCCGCACGCGCCCTTGCTGAGAGTGCCTGCGTTCGTGTCGGCATCACGGGCAGCTTCGGCAAGACGAGCGTCAAGATGTACGTCGCGCAGCTGCTCTCCGCAAAATATAAGGTCATCGCCACGCCCTCTTCCTATAATACCCCGATGGGCGTTGCGCGCGCCGTCAACGAGGGCGGGCTGGACTGCGATATCTTTCTCGCCGAAATGGGCGCAAGAAAGCCGGGCGACATCGCCGAACTGTGCGATCTCGTCGCGCCCGCGTACGGCGTCGTGACGGGCGTCGGCAATCAGCACCTTGCATCCTTCGGCTCGGAACAGGCGATCCGGCAGGAGAAGGGCGTGCTCGCGGCGCGTGCGCAGCATGTCGTGCTGGGCGCGACGGCGGCGGGGCTTGCGCAGGGCGCGCTCACCGAAGGGGCGGACTTCGGCGCGGAGAACGTCGTGTGTTCAACGGAGGGCGTCGCCTTCGATCTCGTCCTTGCGGGCGAACGCGTGCGCGTGACCGCCCCGCTCATGGGGGAGCTGGCGGCGGAAGACATTGCGCTCGCCGCGGCGCTCTGCTTTCAGCTGGGCATGACCGTGCAGGAGATCGCTTCCCGCGTTCCCGCGCTTAAGGGCGTGGCGCACAGGCTGGAGAAGATCGAGGCGAACGGCATCACCATCCTCGACGACGCATACAATGCCAACGAACGGGGCGCGGCAAACGCCGTGCGCACGCTGCGGCTCTTCCCCGGGCGGAAATTTATCGTCACCCCCGGGCTGGTCGAGCTGGGCGAGCTGGAAGAGGCGGCAAACACCCGCCTGGGCGCGCAGCTGACCGGGCTCGAGGTCGTGCTCGTGGGCGAGACGCTCGTCCTGCCCGTACAGCGCGGCTATCTGGGCGCGGGCGGCGATCCCGCGCACATCCGCATCCTGCCCACGCTGGAACGCGCAAAGGAGTTCCTCGCGGCAGAGGTGCAGGCGGGGGACTGCGTGCTCTTCCTCAACGATCTGCCCGATCTCTTCTGAATCATAGGGAGTACATATGGATTTTTCTGAACTTGTCCGGGCGCGCTATTCCGTGCGGAAGTTCCGCGCGCAGCAACTGAAAGAGGAACATCTGAACGCCATTCTCGCGGCGGGGCGGGCGGCGCCCACCGCCTGCAACCTGCAGCCGCAGCGCATTTTTGTGCTGCGCGGCGAAGAGGCGCTTTCCCGCGTGCGCGGGTGCACCAAGTACAGCTTCGGGGCGCCCTGCGTGCTGCTCGTCTGTGCCGATACGGAGCACTGCTATGTGCGCAAATACGACGGCAGGCCGAGCGCCGAGATCGACGCCGCCATCGTCACGACGCATATGATGCTCGCGGCATATGCGCTGGGCGTCGGCTCCACCTGGGTGATGAGCTTCGATCCCGCCCGCATCCGGGAGCAATTTTCTCTGCCCGCGGCATGGCAGCCCGTCGCGCTGCTTCCCCTGGGCTATCCCGCAGAGGACGCGCAGCCCGCGCCCTACCATGCCGAGCGCATGCCGCTCGATCAGACGGTCTTTGAATTTTGTCCAAAAGAGGAATGACATCATAATATAAAGAGTACGCTGTACACCGAGGAAAACTTCCCTCGGTGTTTTTTTTGGAGGTCATCATGAAAACTGTCGCTGTAATGTTTGGGGGAAGATCGGACGAGAGCGAGATCTCCGTGCTCACGGGGCTGTTTGTTCTGCGCCTGCTCGAGGGGCGCTATCGCGTGCTGCCCGTCTTTCTTGCCGAAGAGGGCATGGTCCTCTTCACGGGCAGGCTGCGCGTCGAGGCGTTTGCCGAAGGGCTTCCGCCGCATAGGCCTGCCGCGTTGGTGCGCGGCGGGCTGCGCGTGGGGAGAAGGACGATCCCCCTCGACTGCGCGCTCAACTGCTGCCACGGCGGCATGGGCGAGGACGGCACGCTCGCCGCGCTCCTGCGTTGGTATGCGATCCCCTCCGCTTCGCCCTCGCATACGCTCTGCGCGGCAGCCATGAGCAAATCGCTCTCCCTCTGCCTGGCGCGCGGGGCGGGCGTCCCCGTGGCGGAGTTCGTTACGCTGCGCTCGCCCGAGCTTTCCGCCCCCGAACGGGAAGCGATCGCAGCGCTTGGCTTTCCGCTCATCGTCAAGCCCGACTCGCTCGGCTCGAGCATCGGCGTCTGTTTCGCCGCAGACGAGGCGCAGCTTGCACAGGCGCTGCAGACGGCGTTCGCGCTCGATCATACCGTGCTCGCGCAGCGCTGCCTGCCCGCTTGCAGCGATCTCAACTGCGCCGCCTATGTGCAGGGGGGCGCCTTGCAGCTCTCCCCCGTCGAAGAGGTGCGCTCGCGCGGGCCGCTGCTTACCTTCGACGAAAAATATGTCCCCACGGCGCCGCGTGCCATGCGCAGCCGCGCCGCATTGCCCGCGGAAACAGAAAAACAGGTGCATGCGCACATGCGCACGCTTGCCGCCGTGCTGCCCGTGCGCGGCATCGTGCGCGCAGATTTTCTGCTTTCGGAGGGGCAGGTCTATTTCAACGAACTCAACGCCGTGCCCGGATCGCTCGCCCTCTATCTCTTTGGCGAGCGCCTCACGCAGTGCAAAACGCTGCTCTGTTCCCTGATCGAGGAGGCGCACCCCGAAGAGGAACGAACGCCGCTGCACACGGGCATTCTGCGCCTCTGCCGCACGGCGGGGGCAAAGGGCGGCAAGCTGCGCCGCGGCGGGGAGGAGTGACGCTCCTTTCCGAAAATCCGTACGGCATATAATATACGGTACTATAAAAGGAGGGGCGCCCCTCCTTTTCTTAATAAAAGAGCAAAGCAGCGTGCCCCGCGGCAGATCGCGCGCAACAAGCGCGCTTCGCCGATTGGAAAGACTTGCCAAAAATTTTTTCCCTGAAATCTCTTGACAAGAAAAAGCAATCTTGCTACAATATGTGACAAGATACACTTGATTGCAGAATAAGGCACCAAGGGTACATTCAAAGCTTCATAACATCCGCAGAATTACCGGCATGGTAAGGGGCAGGGGGTCGCAGGTCCCCTTGTGCGGAGCGTGGCGCGGCAGAGTGCATGGCATTCTGCCTCGGTTGGGCGTATTCTGATTTTTTTGCGTTTTTTGGCGCAGATTTTTCCGCAAAACGCTTGACAATGCCTTTTAGGGGTGATAGAATGTAGTCGAAGTGTCATATTCTGTAGTTATGTGCACTTTTGAATCTCGAAAAATAATGGAAAGGAGAATCATTATGGAAAAACAATCAACCAGAAAGTTTTACCGGCTTCTGATTGCGATTGTTGCGTTCTGCGTAATGTGTGTATCCGGACTCGTTCTTTCCTCCTGCAAGGAGCACGAGCACAGCTACACCGGTACGGTCACCACGCAAGCAACCTGCACGACGACCGGCGTTGAAACTTTCACCTGTTCCGAATGCGGCGCTACATACACGTCGGTGATTCCCGCCACCGGAGAGCACGGCACCCCCAATTCCTACGGCGCCTGCCCCGACTGCGGTCTGATCATCGATGCGGAAGCATTCGCCAACGCACTCGGTACTTCCGGACTTGCAAGTCAGATTGAAACGCTCACCGGGCAGCTCAATACGCTTGCCACCGAAGTTGCCGGCATCTCTGACAATGTCGATGCCATCCTCGAGTCCCTTACCGGCGCGGGCGAAGGCGCAACCGTTGGCGAGAATGTCGAGTCGCTCGTTGAAAGCGTGCAAGATGTTCTTACGGAGATCAGAAACCTGATCGGTTCCGATACCGTCGAGGGTCAGGCTACGCCTGCTACGATCGTTGGCATTGCGTCCTCGATCGATACCCTTCAGACTACGCTTAACGAGATCGTTTCTGCGCTCGAAGATGTCGAGACTGTCTGCGATGAGCACGTCTGGAGCGCTGAGCCCATCCTTACGATCGCGGCTACCTGCATGAAGGGCGGCGTCGAAGTGTACGGCTGCGCAAACTGCAATGCCGTCTACACGATCGCCATCGCTCCCGTTGTGCACGTCGCTTCCGAAGAGCCCGATGCTGAACTTTCCACGCCTGCAACCTGCATGGCGGACGGCAAGAATGTCTACACCTGCATCTATGGCTGCGGCACGGTTCTGAGCGAGGAAGACGTTACGGCTACCGGTCACACCGCTTCCGAAACGCCCGACGCAGAGCGTTCCACGGCTCCTACCTGCACCGAGGCAGGCGAAAACGTCTACCTTTGCACGGTCTGCGGCGAGGTTGCAAAGACGGAAGTCGCTCCTGCAACCAACCACGGCGGCGTTACCGCTCCCAGCAGCGCGGAAGGCGCCCAGAACGGTTCTTGGGTTAAGTCCGATGCAGAGGGCGCATATGTCGCCCCTTCCTGCACCGAGGCAGGTTCTCAGCTTTGGGTTTGCGGCGACTGCGGCGCTACCTACACCGAAGAAATTGCGGCTACCGGTCACGTATTCACCAGCGGCACGACCGTTTGGAGATACGGCACCGACATCGACTTCACCGTGAACACCATTACTGCGACCCAATACAAGGTCTGCGATGTCTGCGGTGCGGAAGTGGTGGATGTCGACGCAAACGGCGATCCTGTCACGCAGGAGCAGACCCACATCTGGGCGATCGACGAAGAGCTGACCGAAGCTCAGTCTTATATTAAGCTGTTCACTGAGCTGACGGAGGAAGAGCTTGCTCAGACCGGTCTTGTAGCAGACGATGCTGTTTACGGTTATGTGAATATGAGCTGCACCGAGACGGGTTATGTCTACTGGTACTGCCAGGATTCCAACTGCCTTACCAACGAGGCATTCCCCATCGAGGTTGCAATCGATCCTCTTGGCCATGGCGTCACGGCTCCCAGCAGCGAAGAGGGCGCAGAGAACGGCCTTTGGGTCAAGGCTACGGCAGAAGAGGGCGAGGAGGCTACTTATCTCGCTCCTACCTGCACCGAGGCGGGCTATCAGGATTGGGTATGCTCCAACTGCGGCGAAACCTATCGCGAAGTGCTCGCTGCGCTTGGTCATAACTACGAAGGCGCTGAGGTTACCGAAGTTCCTGCAACCTGCACGACGGACGGTTACAGAGATTACGAATGCGTTCGTTGCGGCGAGCCCGTTCACGATATCATTCCGGCGCTTGATCATGACCTTGGCGAGGCAGTTGTCACTTACAGAAGGATCGACAATGCAACGCACGAAGTCACCACGACCTATTACTGCCAGCGCGAAGACTGCGATTACTACGAAGCTTCGAGCGAGATTGTTGCACACACCATGACGGGTACGGTCGATCCCGACAATGTTCCCAATGGTTATGAAATTTATGAAATTTCCGATGGCGTATATGTCCTGACCGATGCAGGCTGCGATCGCAGCGGTTTCATCATCGACATGTGCGAATGCGGTTATTGCGTAAGAGATTGGGATTCCTATGTTCCCATGCTTGGGCACGACTACAGCGTTATCACCAGCGTTGAAGGTTCCTGCGTCACCGCGACCATGGTCACCTACAGCTGCTCGCGCTGCGGCGTTACCTATTCCACCACGATCACCAATCCTTCTGGACATAAGTGGACTACCGTTGATGCAGTTGCGGCTACTTGCGACACGGCTGGTAACAGAGCATATGCTTACTGCTCGACCTGCGGTGTTGTTGTCGAGTGGGACGGCACGTCCACGCTTGGCGGCTTCATCACCACCTATGTCGAAGGTCTCAACTATCTTGAGGATCAGGATGCGGTCGAGGCTTGGGCAGAGATCGCTGCACTTGGCCACGACTTCACCGAAACTGTTTCGCTCATTGCGAACGGTTGCGAAGAGCCCGGCTGGCAGATCACCGTCTGCTCCGTCTGCGGCGTTGATACAGATGGCAGCCTCACCCTTGCTGCAAATGCAACGGGCTACACGAACCCCGAAGAGGCGATCGTTGCAGGCGTCTACGAAGGCGCTTCCGACGAGATGCTTGCATCGCTCTACGGTGCACTCAACACCGCGCTCGGGCTTACCGACACCGAGAACGCGATCGACAGCACGGCAGACATCGAGGCGCTTCTTCCCAACGTCAACTTCACGGGTGTGACCTATCTCGATATGGCTGGCCACAGCTACACCGAGAACCAGGCTGCATACGACGAAACCAACAGCACCTGGAGCGAAGGCACCACGCCTGCCGTCGACTGCATGGCAGATCCTCTGCTCGACTCCAAGGCTGACTACATCGCTTATGCGAAGGCACTTAATTCCGCCCTTACGGACGAAGATCTCAACGCGAAGTGGACCGAGGCCGGTTACACCGATGATAGCGTTCCTTCGATCGCTTACATCTGCGAGACCTGCGGCGAGATCTTCAAGACCGTTGCTCACAACGTCGAGTACTACATGTACGTTGTTACCGATGCTGCGGGCACCACGGCAAATGCTGCTACGGCAGAGAATCCTCTCGACCTTAACACTGCACACGTCAATACGTCTGCATTTGTTACCGATGCAGAGGAGAACAGAATTTCCTATACCTATGCTCAGATCGAAGAGATGGGCTACACGAACGAGAACGGCACGGTCAACTGCTACTTCCTGGCATACTGCACCTACGGCTGCAATACGAACATGGGTCACTCGTTCAACCACACCTATCCTACGTCTGACAACCTCGACAAGTACCCGAACTGCATGGAAGGCGGCTACTGCGTATGGTGCGACGAGATGATTCTTCCTCCCAGCAACCACAACCTGCAGACGCTCGACACCATCTCTGCATACAGCGAAGAGTACGCGGCAGCAGTCGATGCACTCCTTGCTGACGAGACGATCGCATGGGCGCTTGAAGATGTTGAGGCTACCTGCTACGAAGAGGGCATGGCTTACAACATCACCGTCTGCGTATCCTGCCTGATGGCTTGGTACGAAGAGGATTCGAGATTCATCGGTTGGGAACAGAATGTGAACTACACGACGAATCCTGAAGAAGTTGCAACGATCGCTCATACCTGGGAGGAGCACATTGTCGGTATCAACGACGAGACGGAGGGCATCTCCAACTGCCTTGTCGGTTCCTACAAGTACGATACCTGCTACGTCTGCGAACAGGCTGGTGTTACGACCTTCAGACTGAACGATACGGTTGAAGCCGGCGACGTGCTCACCTATGTCGCTTCTGTCGTTGAAGAGACTGGTGCAATCACCACCACGACCGTTACGATCACTGCCGAGAATGCTGCAGAGTACACCTCGAATGCAAACGGCTTCTACGACATTCAGGAGCCTACCAGCCATACGGTCGCTCCCGAAGAGAACTACTGGCTCAACAACAACTATCAGGCGCCTACGGCTACCAACCCTGCATACATGAACTACATCTGCGTTGAGTGCGGTGCTCACGTTCAGGGTTACTATGGCGAGGCTGAAACGGTTGCGGGTATTGTTGAATACACCATGGCTACCGATGAAGAGATCGCAGCTTACCTTGCTACCAAGGGCAGTGAAACGCTCGATAAGGTTGCCGAGTGGGGTAACATCACCTACGTCCGCGACGAAGACAAGTCCGCTACGACGACGATTGCTGCTGATGCTGCTGCTACGGCTGTCTACGATGCAGTCGCTGCTGCTGAAACTGCCGGTGCTGCCGCTGCCTATGTCAGCCTTTCTGCAGACATGACCTTTTCTTCGAAAGATGGCGCATATGGGTTCACGTTTGAGGCAGCCGATTCTGTCAAGACGGTCAGCATTGACCTCGGCGGTAACACGCTTACCTTGACGCCTGCTGAGGCGCGTGCTGCGTATAGTATCAGCGGTGAAGGTACGATTGCATTTACCAACGGTACGATTTCGGCTCCTGCTAATGGTCAAACAAACTTTGCGATCCATGCATCCCTTGGCGCAGAGATCATCCTTGACGGTGTGACCATGACTTCGCCTGCCGGCATTGGTTCCGGGAACAATGATGATCCTCAGGCAGCGATGGGTGATATCACGATCCGTAATTCTGTGATCACTTCTTCCGGTTACTATGCTGTCGGCACCAATGCAAGCAATTGGAGCGAATCTGCTTTCAGCCTGACGATTGAGGATTCTACGATCACTCAAACTGCAGCAGACGGTGTCGCTATTATGGTGAACGTGCCTAGCGTAGTGAATATCACGAATTGCACGATCAATGGCGATCGCCAGGGTATCATCATTCGTGGCGGTGACATTAAAGCAAACATTGTGAACACGACGATCAATGCAACGGGTACCCTCTACGATGCTGATAATACCGATACGCCTGCAAATGCCGGTGCTACGGTGAACAACACCTATTTTGAGACAAATAACTGGGCAAGCGGGAATGCCATCCCGTTCGCAGGTATTGTCCTCGGTGACAAGAACCCTGATTACCAGGTTGGTGAGACGAATGTTGTGCTGAACAACGTTACGATCAATGCCAGCAATGGTATGCCTAAGATCTATGTCTATGCCGATTCGTCCGATACGACGCTGACGATCACTGTGACCAATGCAAGCGCTACGGCTCCTACGCTCACGGCTGCAGACTTTGTCAATGGCAATGCTTCTGTTGAGGTTGGCACCGAAAACGTCTATGAGCTCACGATCGACGGCACGGCTGTTGTTCCTGCGACCGAAGAGGGCGAAGGCGCTGGCAACGAGAGCACTGGTGCATAACCCAAACCCTGCATTTGCAGGTGAACCGCTAACTGCAATCGAAAGATCGGTTAGATACACAACTAACTACAGTCTGGTTGATTGATAGTCCAATAGCAAGGAAACCCCCGAGAGGAAACTCTCGGGGGTTTCCTTTTCTCTTGCCGTCCCATAATCGAGCAGCAAGAACTTTGTTACCGTTTGTACAGTTCGGCTTGCCATTTGCCATATTATCTGTTATAATGTTTGCATGGAAAAGAGACCTTTTGTAGATTCGGTAAAAATCACCGTCAAGGCCGGGAACGGCGGCGACGGCTTAAATTCCTTTCAGGCATATAAAGGGAAGCCCGCCTGCGGCCCCGACGGGGGTGACGGGGGCGACGGGGGCAACGTCGTATTCGTCGCCGACCGCAACGAGGGCGATCTGATCGCCTTCCGCTTTACAAGAAAATACTTCGCGGGCAACGGCGCGCGCGGCGGCACCAACCGCTGCACGGGCAAGGCGGGCGACGACGTCGTCATCCGCGTGCCCTGCGGCACCCTCGTGCGCGACGCGGAGTCGGGCAAGATCATCTGCGACCTCTACGAGGACGGCGAACGGGTCATACTTCTGCGCGGCGGCAGGGGCGGCAAGGGCAACGTGCGTTTCACCACGGCGCGCCGCCATGCCCCCAATTTTGCGCAGAAGGGCGTCGTCACGCAGCCGCACACCCTCATCCTTGAGATGAAGGTCATCGCCGACGTCGGCCTTGTCGGCTTCCCCAACGTGGGCAAGAGCACCCTCCTCTCCAAGGTGAGCGCCGCCCGCCCCAAGATCGCCGACTATCACTTTACCACGCTCTCGCCCAACCTCGGCGTCGTCACGGCATTCGACCGCAACTTCGTCGTCGCAGATATCCCGGGGCTCATCGAGGGCGCCGCCGATGGCGCGGGCCTTGGGCATGACTTCCTGCGCCACATCGAGCGCACGCGCATGCTCGTGCACGTTGTAGATATCTCGGGCATGGAGGGCAGGGATCCCGTCGCCGATTTCGCCGCCATCAACCGCGAACTTGCCGCCTATTCCCCCGCGCTGGGCGCGCTCAAGCAGATCGTCGCCTGCAACAAGTGCGACTGTGCGGGCGCGGAGGAGCACCTTGCCGCCTTCCGCCGCGCATACGGCGATGATTACGAGATCTTCCCCATCGCCGCCCTCACGGGCGAGGGCGTGAAGGAGCTGCTCGTCGCCGTCTATCGACTGCTCGATACGCTGCCCCCTGCGGAGCGCATCCTGCCCGCGGAGGAGTTCGCCTTTGAAGAGGCGGACAACACGCAATTCGAGATCGTGCGCGACGACGACGGCGCATATGTCATCATCGGCGGGCTTGCAGACCTGCTCTGCCGCAACGTCGTCATGAACAACCCCGACTCGATGGCGTACTTCCACCGTGTGCTCAAGATGCGCGGGGTCATCGACGCGCTCGTCAAGGCGGGCTGCAAGGAGGGGGACACCGTCGTCATCGGCGAGACGGAATTTGACTTTGTGCTCTGATCGGGAGGGAATATGAACGAAAGAAGACAGGCATTCTACTACGAATACCGCTACTATCTCATGCCGGATGGCTGCTTCGACGTACAGGAGCTTGCAGAGCGCGGCACCTTCCGCTGCACGCGCCTGGGCGAGGAGCATTGCATCGCGCCCAACTTCATCTGCGAGGATATGCGCGAGGAGGAGCTTACGATCACCGACGTGCGCCGCGTCTTCCCTGTGGAGGTGACCATCTATCCGCAGGCGGAATACAATGCCCTGCTCGAGAAGCAGATGGCGCGCAGCTGCGCGGGCTGCCTGTGTTACGGCCCCGGGAAGGGGGACGACGAATATACGATCTGCTCGCTCGACGGCGTGTGCTTTATGCGCCGCGAGGACCGCGCCGACGACGTGGACATTTCAGACCTGGCGCGGTGGTTCTGGCAGGACATGCAGGAGCTCGCCGCGCCCATCGCCGCCTGCATCGACAAGGGGGACGACGCGGGGCTGAACGAACTGGTCAAGCCCCTCTTTGAACGGTATTTTATCGACGTCATCCCGCTGCACGGCACGGTGACGGAGGGAAAATATGCCCTGTACGCCTGCGGCGGGCTGAACGAGAGCGCCTCTTATCGGCTGCTCGTGAGCGCGTGGATGCTCTCGGGCCAATCGGGCGAGGGCGACAATGTGTTTTCGGAGTGGACGTTGGGCAATTTCCGCCCCCTTGGCAGCTTCGATGTCCCGGACCCCGCGCCCGACCTCTGCGCCCGCATCGAGGGGGAGGAGTTCGACCGCTGCCTTATCGTCTATGCGCCCGAGGAGGGCGACGAGCTTGCGCGCGTGAACGCCGTCTACGAGTACCTCTGTGCAAAGCTGGGCGAGAACGTCGTGCTCGGCTTCTTCGAGGGGGTACAGGTGAGCGACAGCATGACGGACATGCTCTCGCCCGCCCGCCTTGTGGAGGAGATCGGCGCACAGCTGATGCAGCTGCCCGAGGAGTGCGACTTTTCGCGCGTGCCCTGCGTCCGGCACTATTCGCTGACCGAACACTGGGCCGCCGTCGCGCCCCCGCTGCGCACGGGGATGGTCGAGGGGGTCAGCAGCTGCCTGGAACTCTCCGCCGCCTCGCACGAACAGCTGCGGTCGGAGGAGAGCGTGACGAGCCTTCTCACCTTCTGCTATCTGCATATCCCCCATTCGGGCGGGGACGAGGCGCTTCCCTCGGAGGTGCTGCTCTGGTACCTTGGTTCGTTCGACCAGGCCCCGCGGGAGATCATCACCTCGCCGGACGCCTGCGTGTCTCTTCCGCTCGGCATGTCGGCGGGCGACGAGGAGTATGTGCTCGACTTTCTTGTGTTCGGGCCGCGTTACTTTTACGACAGGCTGCGTCGGCTTGCGCCCGTGCTCAAGGCGTACGGGGCAAAGCTCGTCGTCATCAACCGCGAGGATACCGTCGTATTGCATTGCGACGAATCGTTTACGCCCGTCTCGCAGACGGAAGACATATGATCAAAGGAGTGTTACAATATGACAAGCAAAGAACGCAGTAAGTTAAAGGCGATCGCGGCGACAAGCGAGCCGATCGGGCAGGTGGGCAAGGATGGCCTGAGCGAAAATCTTGTGCGCGGGCTTTCGGACGCGCTCGAGGCGCGCGAGCTCATCAAAGTTACGCTGCTGCCCGCCGCCGGCGAGGACGGGGAAAATCTTGCAGCCAATCTTGCCGATCTTCTGCAGGCGGAGGTGGTTGCCGTCATCGGCAGAAAGGCGATCTTTTACAGAAAGTCGCAGCGCAAGGGGTTTGCGCATCTGCTCTGAGGAAAATAATTCCTGCAAAAACAGGACAACCCCTTGTAATTTGACGAAAAGTGTGCTAAAATGTGGTATGAAGAATTCCATGGGGAATCAAAGTTTTAATGGAGGATCAAAATGCAATATTCACGAGAAGTAGAAGAGATGTTTTGCGTTGCGAAGGGACCCAAGCATGATCCCGCCCCCATCCCCGAAGAGGGGAAGTGGGTTTGCGCAAAGCAGATCACGGACATCAGCGGCTTCACGCACGGCGTGGGCTGGTGCGCGCCGCAGCAGGGCGCCTGCAAGCTTTCGCTCAACGTCAAGGGCGGCGTCATTCAGGAGGCGCTGGTCGAGACGATCGGCTGCTCGGGCATGACGCACTCGGCTGCAATGGCCGCCGAGATCCTGCCCCACAAGACCATTCTCGAAGCGCTGAATACCGACCTTGTGTGCGACGCCATCAACACCGCCATGCGCGAGCTGTTCCTGCAGATCGTGTACGGCAGAACGCAGTCGGCATTCTCGGACGACGGCCTCACCATCGGCGCAGGGCTGGAAGATCTGGGCAAGGGGCTCAGGTCGCAGGTCGGCACCATGTACGGCACGGCGCTCAAGGGCGTGAGATATCTTGAAATGGCCGAGGGCTATGTCACCCGCCTTGCGCTCGATAAGGACAATCAGGTCATCGGCTATGAATTCGTGTCGCTCGGCAAGATGACGGACTTCATCAAGAAGGGCATGGAACCCAACGAGGCATGGACCAAGGCGATGGGCCACTACGGCAGATTCGCCGAAGAGCAGGGTGCGGTGAAGTACATCGACCCTCGTAAGGAATAAGGAGGCGCGACATGGCTTTATTTGAAGGTTATGAAAGAAGAATCGACAAGATCAACGGCGTGCTCAAAGAGTACGGCATTTCCTCCATTGAAGAGTGCAGAGAGATCGCGCTCTCCAAGGGTGTAGACTGCGACAAGATTGTGCGCGGCACGCAGCCCATCTGCTTTGAAAACGCCGTATGGGCATATACCGTGGGCGCTGCGATCGCCATCAAGAAGGGCTGCACCAAGGCCGCAGACGCGGCAGCTGCCATCGGCATCGGGCTTCAGGCATTCTGCATCCCCGGTTCGGTCGCAGAGAACAGAAAGGTCGGCCTCGGCCACGGCAACCTCGGCGAGATGCTGCTCTCCGAGTCGACGGACTGCTTCTGCTTCCTGGCAGGGCACGAGTCCTTCGCTGCGGCAGAGGGCGCCATCTCCATCGCCATGAACGCAAACAAGGTGCGCAAGAATCCCCTGCGCGTCATTCTGAACGGCCTGGGCAAGGACGCGGCGTTCATCATCTCCCGCATCAACGGCTTCACCTATTGCGAGACGGTGTTCGATCCCTATACCGAGACGGTTACGGTCACGAACGAGGTCCCCTATTCCGACGGTCCCCGCGCCAAGGTCAAGTGCTACGGCGCAGACAACGTCCCCGAGGGCGTTGCGATCATGAAGCTCGAGAAGGTGGGTGTCTCGATCACGGGTAACTCCACCAACCCCACGAGATTCCAGCACCCCGTTGCAGGCACCTACAAGAAGTGGTGCAACGAGAACGGCATCAAATACTTCTCCGTTGCGTCGGGCGGCGGCACGGGCAGAACGCTGCACCCCGACAACATGGCGGCAGGACCTTCTTCCTACGGCATGACGGATACGATGGGCAGAATGCATTCGGACGCGCAGTTTGCGGGCAGCTCTTCCGTTCCCGCACACGTCGAGATGATGGGCCTCATCGGCATGGGCAACAACCCCATGGTCGGCGCCACCGTTGCGGTCGCGGTTGCCGTACAAGAGGGCATGAGCAAGTAAATTTCGCTTCGCAGGCAGAGGCGGCTTCCGTGTTCGGCACGGCGGCCGCCTTTTTCCTGTGTTGCGCGCGGACGGGAAGGCGTGCGTTTTTTGCAGGGCTATCAACGGAATTTCACGCAATTTTTATATGACAACGGCGTGAAAAGAGGCGACGCCCGAACAGAAAAATGAAGCTGATTTGCATGATTCGGCTGTAATTATGCAAAAATTTATGTATAAACGGAAATTATTTTAAAGAGAAGGGACAAAATGGTACTTTTTTACCAAATTTGCATACATTTTTTCACATTTTTCCTGCCCTGTCGGGCACGGTCAAAACAGTTGACAAGTTTTTCGGTTGAGTTTATAATGAAGCATACGATGTAGTACTTTCGGTTTTTTCTTTTACAGGCGCTGCAAAAGAGCGAAGCATCGCACGGAAGGGCGAAAAAAGATCGTCAAATTGTATAAATGCGCATATTTGTGTGCATAGGAAACAATGTCCGGTCGGGAAAGGTCGGGTGCGCCATGCAGAATCGGTTGCAAATTTTCCCCCTGTGCGGTATAATGATCAAAAGTGCACATGATAAAGTCAGATACTATGGAGACAGAAATGAAGGCAAAAACGAGCAACATTCTCAGAAGGTTCGGCATTTCGGCCGCAACCGTTGCGCTCTGCGGATGTCTTGGACTTACTGCAGTTCTTCCCGTCTGGGAGGATGCTTCGTCCGCTGCGGCGGAGAGCGGGGCGGAGAACAAGACGTTCAATGAGATCGACGCTTCCGACATCGACAACCATATTGAGGACTATTTCAGCGAATCCACCGTACAAAAGCTGAGCGAGGACATCGACGACAACGAAGAAATCTCGCTCATCATCATGACGGAGGAGGAGACCGTTCTCGACGCCTATCAGGCGGGGGAAAAGGTCCGCACGCAGTACGATACCGTGGCGGAATATGCCCTTTCGGACGCCGGCAGCGAGGTTGCGGCAAATATTACGCGCGAAAATAACAGACTGCAGGCAAGCCTGACGAGGGCGGGCGTGCAGTATCGGCTCGGCAACAGCTATAATACCGTCATCGGCGGCTTCGAGATCCTTGTGCGCGCCAGATATTTCGATCAGGTGTGCGAGGTGCTCGACGGCGAGGCCGCAGTGGTCGTGGGCGAGGTTTACGAACGCTGCGAAACGGTTGAAGACACCACGCCCGGCGTCGTCACCAACGACGTCAATGTGTACGAGACGGGTATCTTCGACAGTTCCGGTTCGGAATATGACGGCAGCGGCGTTGTCGTCGCCGTGCTCGATACAGGCCTTGATTATACGCACTCCGCATTCGACGTCTCCCGTTTTGAGGGCGAAGAGGTCATTACCCTTTCCGATCTTCAGGGCAGGGTGGGCGATTTTGCGGCTGCCAATACCACGGCAGGGCTTACGGCGGCGGATGTCTATCTGAACGCCAAGGTGCCCTATGCCTATGACTATGCAGACGGCGACCCCGACGTGTTCCCCATCAACAGTGCACACGGCACGCACGTTTCGGGCATCATCGTCGGCAACGACGATACGATTACGGGCGTTGCGCCCAACGCGCAGCTCGCCTTCATGAAGGTCTTTTCGGATGAGACTTCGGGGGCAAGGACCTCGTGGCTGCTTGCCGCACTCGAGGACTGCGTCGCGCTTGGCGTAGATGTCATCAACATGTCCCTCGGTTCCAGTGCCGGCTTCAGCCGTGAGGTGGATGAGGTTGCGATCCAGACCGTGTATGACGCGATCGAAGCGCAGGGGATCAGCTTGGTCGCCGCGGCTTCCAATGACTATAATTCCACCTTCGGTTCCACCAAAAACGGTAACCTCGGGCTTACTTCCAACCCCGACAGTGCAACGGTCGGCTCGCCTTCCACATACGAAATGGCACTTTCCGTCGCATCCGTCAGCGGTACGATGACGCCCTACCTTATCACCTCCGCAACGGGGGATACACCCATCTATATTACCGAGGCTGCGGGCGTCGGCGGCGAATATAAGGAATTTGTCGATGAAACGCTTGCCTACAACAATGTGACGACGGGTTCCGTCACGCTCGAATATGTCGTCATTCCCGGCGTCGGGCGCGGATCGGACTATACGGGGATTGACGTCGCGGGCAAGATCGCCCTTGTGCGCCGCGGCTCCACCAACTTCGAGGACAAGGCGCGCATCGCACGCGAACGCGGTGCGGCTGCCTGTATTATCTTCAACAACGTCTCCGGCGACATCTCCATGAGCGTCGGCGCCGTGGGCGACTATCCCGTCTGCTCCATCTCTCAGGACGACGGCGAGGCGCTTGTCGCCGCTTATGAGGCTTCGGGCAGCGGCACGATCACGATCAGCACGCAGAACCAGGCGGGGCCTTTCATGTCCAACTTCTCCTCCTGGGGCCCTACGCCCGATCTCAGGATCAAGCCCGAGATCACGGCGCACGGCGGAAACATCACCTCCGCAGTCCCTGGCGGCAGCTACGACAGTATGTCCGGCACTTCGATGGCGGCGCCCAACCAGGCGGGCGTTACGGCGCTCATCCGCCAATATG
The DNA here is from genome assembly GCA_944337235.1 of uncultured Clostridia bacterium. Taxonomy (GTDB): domain Bacteria; phylum Bacillota; class Clostridia; order Christensenellales; family Borkfalkiaceae; genus Gallimonas. Next base: position 63,388 of record CALVLK010000003.1, on the reverse strand, counting down.
TCAAGGAGCGCTTTGCCGGCGAAAACCTGACGGACGCCGAAGTGACCGACCGCGTCTATCAGATCATGATGTCCACGACGGATATCGTCTATAATCAGAACAATCTTGCCTACTCCGTGCGCAAGCAGGGCGCAGGCCTTGCCAATCTCGAAAAGGCAACCTCTACGCCTGCCTATGTGCGTACCTACGACCGGGACGGCGAGCTCATGGGTAAGACCAAACTCGAGATCGGCGATGACCGGGATAAGACGGGTGTCTACACGATGGAGTTCGAGGTCGTCAATATCAGCGGCAGCGCGCTCAGCTACGACGTCGGCGCGATCGTCATGACGGAGGGCGTCAGCGATACGCTCACGGCAAGAGGACTTACCGTCGTCACCGAAGAGGGCTATCTGCTCAGCGGGGCAAGCGTGAGCGTGTCCAGCGTTTCGGGCGGATCGGTCAGCGGCAACACCATCAGCGTTGCGGGCAACCAGACGGCGAGATTCTCCGTCACCATCACGCTCAGCGATGAAGATAAGGCATATCTTGACAGCTCCTTTGAAAACGGCATGTATGTCGAAGGCTTCATCACCCTCGACGCCGCTTCGGGCACAGACATCGATCTGCGCGTGGCCTATCTCGGCTTCTACGGCGATTGGACGCAGGCGCCTCTCTTCGACCTCGACTATTTCGAGACGGACAGAGACGAAAACGACGACACCATCCCGTTGGAGGAAAAGACGCTGCCCGACGCCTACGCATCGCGTCCCATCGGCGGCCTTTACAACGACTATATCGTCTACCTCGGCTCCTATGCCTTCCTGCAGGATCCCAACGCCACGACCATCAATGCGGACAGGAACCACATCGCGCTCTCCAATCAGAGGACGGGCGACAGCAGCGGAACGGTCAACTCCATCAGCACCATCTATGCCGGTATGCTGCGCGGCGCCAAGCGCATGACGCTCACCATCACCGATCAGGTGACGGGCGAGGTTATCTACGAGCAGGAGATCTACAATCAGCGCAAGTCGAATGCGGGCGGCGGCAGTACCATCTATCCCTCCAGCATCGATGTGGACTTCTATGTCGACGAGTACGACCTGAAGAACAACACCGAATATATGGTGACCTTGACCGGTTATCTCGATTACGGCGAGGACGGCGGACTCTCGACGAACAAGCGCAATACCTTCAGCTTCCCCTTCGTCACGGACTTCCAGGCGCCCATCCTTACGGGCGTGGAATACCGCACGGAATATGTGAGGGATACCAACACATACAGACTGTATGCCGATCTCTCCATCTACGATAACCACTATTCGCAGGGCGCGGTCATCGGCTATATCTACGAGAACGAGCCCGGCAGCGAGTACACCTATTCGCTTGCTTCCTTCGGCAGATACGTCAACGCACTCTATTCCGAACGCAACTCGACGACCGTGCTCACCGTGGAACTGACCGACTACATGGATCAGATCAAGCAGTCGTACAACGGGAACAGCTATATTCTTCAGGTCTACGACTATGCACAGAACACGGCGACGTACGAACTGAACATTCCCGACAGCGTGCTCGGCATCCAGTTTGTCGACAGCACGACGAAAGAGCCCACCGAAGAGCTCACCATCGGCCAGTACGAGACGGTCACCATGACTGATATCGTCAGCGTGACCCCGAGCGGTAGCTGGATCGCGACCCTCAACTACACCTCCTCCGACGAATCCGTCGTGCGCGTTGTCAACGGCAGACTGATCGGCGTTTCGGAGGGCGAGGCGTACATCACCGCCACCGCAAACTCCGATCCCGACATCTCCGCCACGCTGAAGGTGACGGTCGGGCCCAACGAGCAGGGCTATTCCCAGCCCGTTGCCGAGTCCTTCGTCCTGACGGGGTACGAGGTCAACAAGGTGTTCTATATGCTCTCGAGCGACGAGCGTGATCTCGGCGCAACGCAGGCGGGGGTTACGGTCGACTTTACGACGAGCAGCTATTCGCTCTCCATGTTCCCCTCCGAATCGGTCACGCTGCAGTATCGGCTGTACGCATACTTCCCCGATGATACCATCGTGGATTTCACGAGCAACAACCCGAACATTGTCACCGTCGACGAGGACGGCACCGTCATCGCACAGGCAGAGGGCAATACGACCATCTCCGTGCGCGTGATGATGTGGGATCCCACCGCCAACGGCGGAGCAGGGGGATACCGCGCAACGCTGTATTCCAATACCGTCAGCGTTACGGTCAAAGATCCCTATACGACCAACTCCATCTACCTCATGAATTACAGAGGGTTGGGCGGCGAAGTGATCATTCCGGACGACTTGCGCGTCACTGAGATCTATCAGTATGCCTTCTCCGGCTATCAGTATGTCGCAAAGGACGAAAACGACGAGATCAGCGAGGAAGATCCGCTCTACACCAAGCCTGTGCCCATCGGCGACAATACGATCACCAAGGTCGTCATTCCCGAGGGGGTGGAGGTTATCGGCGCCTATGCCTTTGCCAACCTCACCGCGCTGGAAGAGGTCGTGCTTCCCTCCACGCTGACCAAGATCCAGAACGGCGCCTTCGAGGGCTGCACCTCGCTCAGAACGGTCAGCTTCGGCACCTACGACGCAAACAACAATCTTGTAGCGGGTCCGAATAACCTGCAATTCATCAACAACGACGCATTCTACGGCTGCACCAGCCTCGAGAACTTCTCGTTCGGCTCCAGAATGGTAGCGATCGGCGACGACGCATTCGCCTATACCGGACTCATCTCCGTCACGCTTCCCGCGACGGCACAGTCCATCGGCGCAGCTGCCTTCTATGCATGCGAAAACCTGCGCACGCTTACGATCAATGCGGAACTTGTCAAACTCGGCACCGAGGCATTCGCCTACTGCAGCAATCTGACTTCCGCCTCGATCAACGCTTCCGTCGTGCCCTCCGGCGTTTTCGCCGGCTGTACGGCGCTTGGCAGGAATGGCTCGATCGCGCTCGGTCCCGACGTATCCGTCATCGGCCAGTATGCGTTTGCCGAGACCTCCGTCTCCTCGTTCACGATCGACCCGGAGAATGAGACGTTCCGGACGGACAACAACGGTGCGTATATCCTCTCTACCGACGGTACGCTCGTCCTGGTTGCGCCCACCGCAACGACGCTCATCAGCACAACGATCACGCAGATCGGCGAGGGCGTGCTTGCGGGCAACACGAACATCACAACGGTGACGCTTCCCAATGTGACAGAAGTCGACGCATACGCGTTTGCAGGGTGCACCTCGCTGCGCAGCGTCACGCTGGGCGCATTGACCGAAGTGGGCGACTACGCCTTCATGAATACGGCGATCACCCGTCTGCCCACCTTCTCTGACGAGCTCACCGCCATCGGCGACTATGCGTTTGCATACACGATGCTCACGAGCGCAACCATTCCCGCGAACATCACGGTGGGAACGCTCGCCTTCGGCGGATGCAGCAACCTTCTGAGCGTCACGGTAGAGGACGGGGCAACGCTGGAAGCGGGCGCATTCATGCCTGCAAGCGCCTACCTCGGCACTTACGCCGGAACGATGAGCGGCAGATATTTCTACACCTTCAGCACGCAGTATGCAAGTTCGCTTCGTTCGCTCACGATCGGCGACAATGTCACGATCGGGGCAAGCGCATTCCGCGGATCGGCCTCGCTCACCAGCGTCACGCTGGGCAGCAATATCGCGATCGGCGACTACGCCTTCTATAACTGCGCCGCACTGAGCAATATCGATCTTTCGGGGGTCACCTCGGTTGGCGATCTTGCCTTCTCGGGCGAGGGCTCGGTCATCTATTACACTACAGTCAATACCAACGGCGCTGCGACGATGCCCTACTCCTCGGCATATGGCTGGACCTATTATGCAGAGGGCGACAATATGTACAGCACCCGCCTGACGCAGGCGAACTTAAGTAACGCGTCCGAGATCGGACTTGGCGCATTCGCCTACACGCCGCTCACCTCCGTCACGCTGGGCGAGAACGCGGTTACGGTGGGGGACAACGCATTCTATGAATGCACCGCACTCACCTCCGTCACGCTGGGCGGCACCACCACGGTCGGCGACTATGCCTTCTACGGCGCAACGCAGCTGACGCAGACTGACCTGAGCGGAATATCCTCCATCGGCGCCTATGCCTTCTACGATGCGGCGCTTGCAAGCGTAACGCTTGCCGAGGGCGCAACGGTGGGCGACTATGCCTTCTACCGCAACGAGGAGCTTTCCTCGGTCGCGAACCTCAACACAATCGAAGAGATCGGCGCCCGTGCCTTTGCCGAAACGGCGCTCACCTCTGCCGATCTGAGCGCAGCGGTATCGCTGGGTGACTTTGCCTTCGCCGATTCCGCCCTGACCGAGATCACGCTTTCGGATGCGCTGACCGATCTCGGCGAGAATCCCTTCGCCGGCTGTGCGCTTGACGCGTTCGAGCGCGACGGCGCATCGACCTACGACATCAGCGCAAATGTGCGCGTCATCGAGGGCGTGCTCTACCGCGTCGCTGCAAACGGCGGGCTCGAGGTCATCACCTACCCGATCGCGTCCGCGGCGACCACATATGAGGTAGAGGAGGGCACCATCCGTATCGGCGCGCGTGCCTTCTACAACAGCAGTCTCATCTCCGTCAGCCTCGTGCGCGATGTCGCGGCGATCGGCGACAGAGCATTCTATGGCTGCTCTCAGCTCTCCGTCATCGAGTTCCGCAGCATGGAGGCGCCCGTCCTTGAAGAGCAGTACGACGAGGCATATCTCAACGAGATGGGAGAGAACGGCGTGCTCAACCTGTACAATCGCGCTCCCTTCACGGGGAATGTCGAGCTGACTGGCGGGGTCACCGTGCCCGGGCTTGGGATCATCGCATTCAACATGTGGAACTGGAGCAGCAACTACACCAACTATTTCTACGGTGCAAACTTCATCGATCTCATCGGGGAGGAGACGCTCAAGGATCACACGCTCATCATGGTTCGTCCAAACAACGGCACGGGTTACGATACCTTTATCTACGGGCAGTATTTCGACGTTGTCATCGACGGCATGACCGCCATCACCGATACGACGCTGTCCGTGATCGATACGATCATGCAGATCCCCACCATCATCTCTCTTGAGCATGAGTCGCTGATCGTCAGCGCCCGTGCGGCATACAATGCGCTCGCCGTAGAACAGCAGGCGCTTGTCGCAGGCGCGTACGACGGCACCAACTACCTTGCACGGCTCACCTCTGCCGAAGCGCAGCTCGAGTACCTGCAGAATCAGCAGTCGCAGGATCCCGGCGTGGACCCTGAACCCGAGCCCGGGGACGGGGACGGCACGGTGAACACCGTGGGCCTCTGGATTGCGATCGGCGTGCTCGCAGGCGTCATCGTTGTGCTTGGCGCGGGGATCGTTGCAATTAAGCTTGTCGACCGCAAGAAGGCTGCGCAGGCAGAGGCCGGCGACGAAGGCGGCAACGATGGGAATAACGACAGCGAATCTCAGGACTAATCGTCGCAGGACGTAACTTTGGAGAACGTATGAAAAGGAAAACACTTGTGATCATCGGGCTGGCTGCGGCATGCGCGGGGTGCCTTGTGCTCGGCGCATGCACCTCCAGCACCGTTCCGGAGGAGTATCTGACCGGTGCGCCCGTCCGCTTCGATTCCAACGGCGGCATCTTTGCCAGCCAGGAGGGCGTCGACATCGTCGACGTCTACCCGCTGGACGCCGCACGCGAGGGCATCAAGCTTGTCGAGCCCGGCTCTGACGACCGCGGTTCGCAGGTTGCCGCCGTCTCCGATATCTCCCGCGCGGGGTACTTCCTGGCGGGGTGGTACACCGAGCGCACGATGCGCACGGACGAGGCGGGGACCCCGCTCGACGAATACGGCAATGTCTGTTCGCTCGTCGGCACCGAGACCGCTGAGGACGGCACCGTCACCGAGATCTGGGAGTCCGAGGCAGGGCTTGCCCCCGGCTATATGTATTCGGGCAGGTGGAATTTTGAAGAGGATGTCTTTACCGTCGCAGAGGATTATTCCTACGAGGAGGACGGTTACGCGCTCATACTCTATGCGGCGTGGATCCCCAACTTCGTCTATCAGATCTATGCCGAGGACGCGAACGGGAACTGGGTCGAGAGCAGCTCTCTGACCTACGATCCCACGGTCGAGGAATTCGATACGCTTGCGCTTCCCGTCTGGGACGATTGGAGCGAGGAGAACCCCGACGCGACGGGCGGAATGCTCTATGGCAGCTTTCCCCGTGCGACGGATACCACGCTCGAGGCGCTGTATGCCGACCCCGGAAAGACGCAGCTGTGCGAGGGCTCCATTGCGCATCGCGGCGAGGTCGATCTGGAACACGGCATCGCGACCAATGTGGTCACGCCCTTCTATGCGGAATTGCGCAGCGGCATCTGGTATCATATCCATACCGCACAGCAGTTTGCGAATGCCTCCCGTTCCAACGGGTGCTACGAGATCTATGCCGATCTCGACTTCGAGGGGCTGACCTGGGGCTTCACGGGTGATTTCTCGGGCGTCATCGAGGGCAACGGCCACACGATCTCCAACATCACCGCAAGGCAGACGAACAACAGCGTCGCCTTCGGCGGGCTGTTCGGCAGGATCAACGAGAGCGCGTCCATCACCGACATCACGTTTGAAAACGTCAGCTTTACGATGGCTGCGGGCTCGCGCACGCAGGGCGCGTACTTCGGCCTCTTTGCAGGCTATCTGAACGCGAACGCCACGATCAAGAATGTCTCTGTGAGCGGCGTGTTTGTCATCGGCGACGTATATCCGCTTACCGTGCGCAATCCCGACGGCACCACCAGCCCGACCTATGAGGGCTATTCGGTCGGTCTGCTTACGGGCAACAACAATACGGCGGGCATCGAATACGATATCGCCGTCGACCTCGAGCCGGCGCAGTCGGGCAGCACAACGCGCTACACCTGCACGGTTACGGTCAATACGAATACGGGCGTCATCACGATCGGGCCCAACAACAGCGAAGATCAGAGCGTCAAGCCGGAGATCACCTACATCTCCGCAGCGGGCGAGGCTTGATCATAAATGGGAAACAATAACGGAGGACATACAATGAAAAAGAATAAGGCTATGAAGGCGGTATCCCTCACGCTCGGCGCAGTGATGTGCATGGGAACGCTTGCGGTTTTTGCCGGCTGTACCGATAACACCGGGGACCGCGCACTCGTCGTCATGACCGAGGCTTTGAACGGACTGTTCAATCCCTTCTTTTCGACAGCGGGAACGGATATGGACGTTGTCGGCATGACGCAGATCAGTATGCTTGGAACAGACGAAGAGGGCAACCCCGCATGGGGCAACGACGAAGCTGTCGTCACCCTCGACTACAAGTACGAAGAAGTGGGCGGAAATACAAATTATTATTTCGTGCTCAAGAACGGGATCCAGTTCTCGGACGGCACCCCGCTCACGATGAACGACGTGCTCTTCAATATGTACGTCTACCTTGATCCCACCTATTCGGGCTCGAGCACGATGTATTCCACCGATATCGTTGGTCTGCAGCAGTACAGAACGCAGCAGAACTCGCAGGACGATACGCTGGATGAGAATCTCACGCGCGAGGCTACGACGAGAGCAACCAACCGCCGCACCGAGCTTGTGCAGCTCTTCGAGGCGACGGGAAGAATGGGCGGCTCCACCGGTACCTCCTACTATGCCACGGAAGAGGCGATGCGCGCGGCGATCGAAAACTGGACGACTTCGGTCGGCTATAAGAACGCCATCGCCGTCGACGGCAATATCAACGAGGAAGAGGCGCGCGCACAGCTGCTGCAGGACTACCTCGACACCCTTGAGGAGTTCCGCCTCGAGCTTGAGAACGACTATGCCGGTGCCGCAGACGCCTATACCGAGGAACCCTATTCCACCGCGCCCGACAATGCGTTCAGCGATCCCATCCTCTGCTTCATGTATGCCGAGGGCTTCGTCACGCTCGAATACGAGGTGACGTCCGAAGGCACAAACAGAAATCAGATCGTCAGGGTCATCAAGAACTATCCCAACACCATCACCACGCAGGAGGCAGCGATCGACTATGCCTACGAGAGCCTGACCACCAGCAGCCTGAACACCATTCTCAACTACTGGGCGACGGGCACGACCATGCTCAACGAGTATATCTCGCGCGCAAAGGATGTCATCCTGCACGAGCAGCTGGGCAGCGAAGACGAGCTGATCTATAAGAACATCAGCGGCATCGTCTCGCTCGGGCACAGCACCGAAGAGGGCAGCATCGAGATCGACGGCACGACCTATCAGATCGCGCACGAGCACAATGCAGACGGCACGCCCGCCAATGAAAACGAGTACGACGTTCTGCGCATCACCATCAACGGCGTTGACCCCAAGGCGGTCTATAACTTCGGCTTCACCGTGGCGCCCTATCACTACTATTCCGATCCCGATGAATATCCCATCGACATCGCAAACGATCAGTTCGGCGTGGAGTGGGGTTCCTTCGACTTCATGTCCAACGTGCTGCAGGGCACGAACGACAACGGCGTCGAGAAGAACAGGCTCCCGATGGGCGCAGGTCCCTACGCCGCCTCCGATGCGGACCACGGCGACAACCCCACGGCGAACGGCTTCTTCTTCGATAACATCGTCTACTACAAGGCGAACGAGCACTTCCTGATGGGCGCACCCAAGATTCAGTACTTCTGCTATCAGGTCGTCAGCTCCTCCAACGCGCTCGGCAACCTGCGCAGCGGTCAGGTTCACTTCGTCGAACCGCAGTTCACGAGAGAGAACTCCGAGCTCATCACGCAGTATGCAAGCGAGGGCATCCGCTCCGTTGCGACCTGGCAGCTCGGCTACGGTTACATCGGCGTCAACGCGCGCTTTGTGCCCAACCGCTATCTGAGAATGGCGATCATGGCGGCAATGGATACCTCCCTTGCGCTGCAGTATTACGACGCAGGTACTGCGGTGAACATCGGCTGGCCCATGTCGGCGGTGAGCTGGGCTTATCCCCGCACGGCTGCCGGCTACGATGCCTCCAACCCCGTCGCCAACATGGACAACAACAACGGTAAAGATTACCTGCTCTATACGACGAGAGAGGCCGCGCGCACCAAGATTCTGGACTATATGGCACAGGCGCAGGTCTCGGCAGGCGATTCGCAGCTCACGCTCACCTTCACCATTGCAGGATCGAGTATGACCGAGCACCCCGCATACAACACCTTCATCGGCGCGATGCAGCTTCTGAATGAGTGCGGATGGGACATCACCGTCCAGGCAGATACCAACGCCCTCGTCAAGCTGGCAAGCGGCTCGCTCACCGTGTGGGCGGCAGCATGGGGCTCGACCATCGACCCCGATATGTACCAGGTCTATCATAAGGACTCCACCGCAACGAGCGTGCTCAACTGGGGCTATCGTGAGATCCTGAGCAACCGCGCGACCTATTCCTACGAGTACAATATCGTCGACGAACTCAGCGTTCTCATCGAGGATGCGCGCGAGATCAACGACCGCGCAACGCGCAGCGATCTGTACGAACAGGCAATGAGCCTTGTCCTTGACCTCGCTGTGGAGATGCCGCTCTATCAGAGGCAGACGCTGTACGCATACAATGCGAATGTCATCGATGAGAGCACCTTCCCTGAAACCATCAATTCCTACACCTCGCCGCTTTCGAGGATCTGGGAGATCGACTTTGTCGACTGAGATCTAACTTTCTGAAAAAATTCTGGAGCAGCCTATGCTGAAATATATCCTTAAAAGACTCGGGCTTGCGCTGATCTGCCTTCTCGGCGTATCGCTCATCATCTATGTCCTCGTTCGCTGTATGCCCTTTGACTACGTCGAACAGAAGATCGCAGAGATGAGCGCCAATGGAACGGTGGACTCTGCACTCATTGAGAACATGTACCGCCAATACGGACTGGGAGACAATTCCTTCCTCGGTATTTTGCAGGGGTACGGAAGGTGGCTCTGGTCGCTCTGCCGCTTTGACCTCGGCGTGAGCTTCCAGACGAACGTCCCCGTGCTGCAGGAGATTGCCGATCATATGCAGACGTCGTTTATCATTGCGTTTATTGCGATCATCTTCGAATACATGATCGCGATCCCGCTCGGGGTGACGGCTGCGACGCATCAGTATTCCATTCGCGACTATGTCGTAACGGTGCTCGTCGTCATCGGCCTTTCCATGCCCTCCTTCTTCTTCGGCAGAGTGCTGCAGAGCATCTTCTCGCTGAATCTGGGGTGGTTCCCTTCCTCCGGTCTGCACGACGTCAACAGTTCGATGCCCGAGTTCATCGATATGCTTTGGCATATTACGCTGCCGCTTCTGGTGCTCATCTTGCTCAACATCGGCGGGATCATGCGCTATATGCGCACCAACATGCTCGAGGTCCTGAATTCGGACTACATCCGCACGGCGCGCGCCAAGGGCCTGAAGGAGCGTACGGTCATCTACAAACATGCCTTCCGCAACACGATGATCCCCATTGTCACTATGTTTGCAGGCGTGTTGCCCTCGCTCTTCTCGGGCGCCATGCTCACCGAGCAGGTGTTCGACCTGCCGGGCATCGGAAACTGGGCGCTCACGGCAACGATGGCTGCGGATATCCCCGCCATCATGGGCTATAATATGTTCCTTGCGCTTCTGAGCGTCATCGGCGTGCTGCTGTCTGATCTGATGTATGTCATCGTCGATCCGCGCGTAAAACTTGCTTAAGAGGAGAAGATCTTATGGAGAGAGAAGAACTTGAAAATATGCTCCCCGAGGCGGGATCCCCCGAGCAAGTCACGGAGGAGAGCGCAATGGTCATGCAGAAGGCGGAAGAGGAATGGCTCGAGGGCGGGCAGCCCGAACATCCCTCGCACGAGGATTCTGAGACGCCCCTCGATAAAAATGTCCGCCTGATGTCCCCCGGAAGAATGGTGCTGCGCCGTTTCTTCCGTTCCAAGCTGAGCATCATAGGGCTTGTCATGATCGCCGCGCTCATTCTGTTCTCCTGGCTCGGCCCCGTCATCTGCGACTGGGTGGGCTATGGTTCCGAATGGGCAGACAGCTCAAATCAGACGCTCGAGACGGCGGTCGACTATACCCCCTATCTCGATTACAGCATCCGCACCTTCGAGGTCGTCACCGAGAGCGGCGAGACCATCACCGTGTATCAGGTCGCCGAGCAGGAGAGGGGGCTCAACGCCCTCGCAGCGCCGAGCGGCAGCCACCTCTTCGGCACGGATAAGAGCGGCATGGACATCTTTGTCCGCCTGATGTACGGCGGCAGGGTGTCGCTGTCGGTCAGCCTTCTCACGGTGTTCATCATCGCCTTCATCGGCATCGTCTTCGGCGGGATCGCGGGCTATTTCGGCGGAAAGATCGACAATATCATCATGAGAATCTGCGATATTCTCATGTGTATCCCCGGCATGCCCATTCTGCTCATCGTCGGCTCCATTTTCGACGCCGCGCGGGTAGACGGCGACGTCCGAATATACTATCTGATGCTCTTCCTCACGCTTATCAGCTGGGGCGGTACGGCGCGGCTCGTGCGCGGGCAGATTTTGTCGCTACGCGAACAGGAATACATGGTCGCGGCGGAGGCGATGGGCTTCTCCGCGCCCCGCAAGATCTTCAAGCATCTTGTGCCAAACGTCCTCCCGCAGCTCATCGTGTCGATGACGCTTTCGTTGGGCAGCATGATCCTGTATGAATCCTCGCTCTCCTACCTGAACATGGGCGTCAAGGCGCCCAATGCTTCCTGGGGTACGATGATCAACATCGTCACGGAGGATACGGCAGTCTTGAGCAATAACCCCAACGTATGGGTACCGCCCGGAATCTGCATCATCCTTGCCGTGCTCGGGTTCAACTTCCTGGGTGACGGCCTGCGCGACGCACTCGATCCCAAGATGAGGAGGTAGCATATGCCGAGAGAGTCAGAGGGAAAACACTATCTTTCCGGGAAGGAAGTCCGCGCCATCGCCAAAGAGAATGCAAAGGTGATGCGCGAACTCGAAAAATACAAGAACAGAAAGGCGCCCGAATCGGAGTTCGTCACCGAGATGAAGGACGATGCCAACATCCTCGAGATCGAGGATCTGCACTCCTATTTCTTCACCGATCAGGGCGTGGTCAAGGCGGTCAACGGCGTCAGCTTCAACGTGCCGCAGGGTTCCACCGTCGGCGTCGTCGGCGAGTCGGGCTGCGGCAAGTCGGTGACGAGTATGTCCGTCATGCGCCTCTTGCAGGGGCCGCAGGGTCAGATCTATTCGGGCAGCATCCGCTTTAAGTCCTTCGACTTCAAGCTGGGCGAAAACGGAAAGCCCATCCCCATCTACGAATACGACGAAAACGGCGAGCTGCTCTATGAAGAGGTGCTCGACCGCAAGGGCAATCCCAAGATCGATAAAAAGACGGGAGAGCACATCATCCAGCCCCGCCAGAAGCGCGACGAGTACGGCACAAAGCTGTACGAGATGGAAGAAAAGGTGTTCGATATCGCCAAGATGCCCATCCACGAGATGTACCGTCTGCGTGGCAGGCAGATCGCCATGATCTTCCAGGAGCCCATGACGTCGCTCAACCCCGTGTTCACCATCGGCAATCAGCTCGACGAAGTCACGCTGCTGCATGTGCCCGGTGCGACCAAGGAAGAGGCGAAGAAGCGCTCCATCGAGATGCTCAATCTCGTCGGGATCGCGGCGCCCGAACGGGTGTATGCCTCCTACCCGCACGAGCTTTCGGGCGGTATGCGCCAGCGCGTGATGATCGCCATGGCGCTCGAGGGCAATCCCCGCCTCATCATTGCCGATGAGCCGACGACGGCGCTCGACGTGACCATTCAGGCGCAGATCCTCGATCTTCTGCGCAATCTGAAGGACCGCATCAACGGCTCCATTCTGCTCATCACGCATGATCTTGGCATCATTGCCGAGATGGCAGACTACGTCGTCGTCATGTATGCGGGCAGGATCATCGAGCAGGGCACCGCGTCTGAGATCTTCCATCACCCCATGCACCCGTACACGATCGGCCTGCAAAAATCCAAACCCACGATGGCGACGGACTCCGAAACGCTCTTCAACATTCCGGGGAACGTGCCCAACCCCATCGATATGCCCGACTATTGCTATTTCCGTGAGCGCTGTTCTGGCTGCACGGAGAAGTGCTTCGGGGACTATCCCAAGATGATCCAGGTGAGCCCGACGCATTGGGTCGCATGCCATCTCTACGACAAGGAGAATGCCGATGATAAAGAAACGCGATGAGATCATTGAACCCGGCGCGCCCGAAGTGGAGGCGACGGGGGAATATGCGGGCTTTGACGACGCGGCAGAGGCGGCGAAGGAGCAAGAGGCGCGCGATCGCAAGGCAATGGAGGACAAGGAGCTTCCGCCCGATCCCGACGCGCTGCTCGAAGTCCGTCATCTGAAAAAATATTTCCCTGTTGCAAAATCTTTTACGGGCAAGGTCACGGTCTGGCTGCGCGCGGTAGACGACGTTTCGTTCAAGCTCAAGGCGGGCGAAACGCTGGGCATCGTCGGCGAGTCGGGCTGCGGCAAGACGACGCTGGGCAGAACGGTGCTCAAACTCATTCAGCCCACCGACGGGCAGATCTTCTTCGAGGGGCAGGATATCGCGGGCTATAAGTCCTCGAAGATGCGCCCCTTGCGCACCAAGATGCAGATCATCTTCCAGGATCCCTACTCCTCGCTGCCGCCGCGCAGTACGGTGGGTGGCATCCTGTCCGAGCCTGTGCGCGTGCACAAGATCGTACCGAAGGATCAGGTCAAGGACTACGTGCTCGACATCATGGATAAGTGCGGCCTGCGGGACTATTATTATGAGCGCTACCCGCACGAATTTTCCGGCGGCCAGCGCCAGAGGATCTGCATTGCGCGTGCGCTCACCGTCAATCCCAAACTTGTCATCTGCGACGAGCCGGTTTCCGCGCTCGACGTGTCCATTCAGGCGCAGATCATCAACCTGCTCAAGAGCCTGCAGCAGAACATGGGCTTCACCTATCTCTTCATCTCGCACGATCTCTCCGTCGTCAAGCACATTTCGGATAAGATCGGCGTCATGTATCTCGGTTCCATGGTAGAGTTCGGCGACAAGAAGAGCATCTTCTCCAACCCGCTGCACCCCTACACGCAGGCGCTGTTCTCTGCCGTTCCCAATCCCAATCCCGACGTCAAGATGCACCGCATCGTGCTGCAGGGGGATATTCCTTCCCCGTCAAATCCGCCCAAGGGCTGCAAGTTCCACACCCGCTGCCCTGTGGCAAAGGAGATCTGTTCGCACATTGCGCCTGTCTATCGCGAGCAGGAGCCAGGGCACTTCGTTGCCTGCCACTGCTACCCGCAGGAATGATCGGCGCATTTCAGGAGGATGAGTTGAAACATAAGGACAAGCAGTCCCAAACAGAGCAAGAGGAGCCCAAGCGCAAGGTAAAGATCGTCTATTACGACGACGGCTCTACGGTTGCGGACATGAGCGGAACGCATAAGGGCGAAACACGCCCGCCCCGCCGCAAGTCCACCGCCAAAGAAAAGCTGCGCACCTTTTTTACCGTCGCGCGCAAGATGGTCATCCCCATGCTGTGCACCCTGGCTGCGCTCACCATATTCTATATCATCATCCTTGCGATCGCAGGAAGACTGTAACACAAAGACCTTCGGCTCCGCCCGAAGGTCTTTTTCTGTACAAAATTTTTTCATAAAATTTTTATAGAGGGATTGACAAACAGAGGGGGTATGATATAATAAAGATAAGGCAACAGACAAAATATTATGGCGCACGGGCTTTTATGGCACGGGCGACTAAAATTTGAAGGAAGAATACGATATGAAAAAATCAGATTTATTTCGTGTGGGCGTTCGTCTGATGGCGCGCGATCGCAGCAGGCTGCCGACCAGGATCATCACCATCATTCTCTCTGCGTTCTCCTTCATGTTGTTTGCCCTGGCAAGCACTGCTTTTTTTTACAGTGATATCGACCTCTATACGCGCGCTTTTTTTTATTATACCACCGAGGGCTATCTGCAGGAAGAGCCCGTCCACAACTCGCGTTACCATTATCCCTATACCTATTTTTCTTTTTATAACGAAAATGAAGAAGAGGCCGCGGCGGTGCGGCAGCAGGTCCTGGAGGAGACGGGCAAAAACTATATCTATATGGTTTCGACCAGCTACCGCACAGAGGATTTTTTTGGGCGCACCGACGAATATTGGCGGGACTCGCAGAACGAACGGTGGGAATCGGATCGGGTAAGGTCTGTTGCGGGCAGCGAAGCGGCGCTTGGCGAATTGGGCTTTTCGCTGTTGGCGGGGAATTATCCCAGGGAGAGGAACCAGATCGCCCTGCGCGTTGGCGCATACGAGCTGTTCCAAAAATACGGCTATCGCGACGTCACCGAAATCTATACCCAAACGCCTCCTGCCGATGACGGATCATCCAACGATACCGATATAGATTGGCTTGATGTCTGGCAGGGGCGGTATATCTATGACCTGAATGAGGAAAGAAGTGACAATATGGAGCTTCCTTTTTTTTATTTTCAGGAGGCTGCAGCCTCGGAAGTGCCTGAGGAGCCGATCACAGACATGCAGGATCTGATCGGCAAGTACCTGGTCGGATTCCGTATGCTTTCGGACGGGCAGATCGTCATGGAGCCGCTCGAAATCGTGGGCATTGTCGACAGCACGCGGGAGAAGGTCGGATATTGGTTTGAAGAGGCCTCCGTCTTTTCGGAGGAATGGATCGCGGACAATCCGACAACCTATATCATGTTTGCGACGCCGCCTGCAAATTATGGCGAGGCGAAGCGAGCGGTCTCGCTCGCGTACGACTACCATATGGCAGGGCTCGCGGGTGAAACGCAGACCAGACTAAGCCTGACGAACATGGATCGCCTGTTTCCCGAGGAAGAACAACAGTTCAGCGATGAGTGGGCGATCGCGATCATCGGCTGTGTGGCGGGGGCTTTTTTCGGGATATTTGCCCTGCTGCTGAACGGGCACCTCACGACCCGCTCGATCGAGGCGTGGCAGCGGCAGGTGGGCATTCTGCGCTCGCTCGGCGCGGGAAGGGGGGACATCCGCCTCATCTTCCTCGTCGATATCTTGTTTACGGCGACATGCGTCTTTCTCGTCGCGCTTGCGGGTTCGCTCGGGCTGTATTACGGGCTCTTGTATGAATGGCTCCTGATTCCGAGGTTCAATGTGAGACTTATGCAATATACGGGTTGGACGGTCCTCATTCTGGCGGCGCTGTGTTACGCCGTACCGCTGCTCTGTGCGGCGCTGCCCGTGCATAAGTTCTTCAAAAAGAGCATTGTCGACTGCATCTCCGGCACCGCCATTCCCCCCAAACGCCGCAAATCCCCGCACACCGCAACCTGACGCGGGCAAACATAGTCCAGTTTTGATTTTGTGCCCCTCTCGCAAGAGGGGCACAAATTTTGCCCTTCAGCCCAAGAAATGTGGGCGGGAAGGGAATAAAAGAGCAAAAAAAAGGAAAAAAACCGATAAAATCATCGTATAAATCCTTGACAAATCTTGACGGGCATGGTATTATAATCAAGCTGTGTCATTACGGCGTATAGGGTTGAGACGGGAAGTTACTGAAAAATCGAGGCGGAAAGCCCCTCGGCAGATAATTTCCGTTGACAAATGTGGAGGCACGACCTCTGCGACTAACCGAGGCTTTTGCGAAGAAACACCGCAAAAACGCGTGTTTTTTTGATTGCAGGACCTCGATACGCACGGATGCGTTGACACAAATAAACAAGTTAGTATAAAAATCAGGAGAAAGCAAATGGCAAGTCAAAGAATCAGAATCAAACTTTCTGCGTACGATCACGACCTGGTAGACCAGGCAGCGCAGCGCATTGTCGAAACGATGCAGAAGGGCGGCGCAAAGATCTCCGGCCCCATCCCGCTCCCCACCGAGCGCGAAGTGGTCACCATTCTCAGATGCCCGCACAAATATAAGGACTCGCGCGAACAGTTCGAAATGCGCACGCACAAGCGCATCATCGACATCTATTCCCCCAACGCAAAACTGCTCGACAGCATCCACCTGCCCGCAGGCGTCGACATCAAAGTGAAACTGTAATACTTTATATATAAGGTATTCACATAAAAAACATAAGGAGTGAACTTTATCAATGAATAAAGCAATCATCGGCCGCAAGATCGGCATGACGCAGATCTTTGCGGAGGACGGGAAGATCATCCCCGTCACGGTAGTTGAAGCGGGTCCCTGCCCTGTCGTTCAGATCAAGACGGTCGGAACGGACGGATACACCGCGCTCAAGCTCGGCTTCGGCGCAACGCGCGAAAGCCTGCTCAACAAGCCAGAACTCGGACAGTTCAAGAAGGCGGGGGTAAAGCCCTGCAAGGTCCTCAAAGAGGTCCGTCTTGCAAACGTCGACAGCTATAAGGTCGGCGACGAAGTCAAGGCAGACGTGTTTGCCGCCGGCGACAAGATCGACGTCATGGGCATCACCAAGGGCCATGGCTATACGGGCGTCATCAAGCGCTGGAACCAGCACCGCCTCAAGGAAACGCACGGCGTCGGCCCCGTTCACCGCGAACCCGGCTCCATGGGCGCAAACAGCACCCCCTCGCGCGTGTTCAAGCAGAAGCATCTTGCGGGCCAGTACGGCGTTGAGCGCGTCACCATTCAGAACCTCGAGGTCGTGCGGGTAGACGCCGCCAGAAACGTCATCCTTGTCAAGGGGGCGATCCCCGGGCCCAAGGGCAGCGTAGTTACGCTTTCCGACAGCGTAAAGGCAAAGAAGGAGAACTAATATGGCAAACGTGAAAGTTTACAATATGCAGGGGGCAGAGGTCGGCAGCCTGGAGCTCAACGACGCTGTGTTTGGCGTAGAATACAACGAACCCCTCATTCATCAGGCGGTTGTCACCTATCTTGCAAACGGTCGTCAGGGCACCAAGTCCACGCTCACCCGCACCGAAGTGCGCGGCGGCGGCATCAAGCCCTGGAGACAGAAGGGCACGGGCCGTGCGCGTCAGGGCTCCATTCGTGCGCCTCAGTGGACGAAGGGCGGCGTGGTATTCGCACCCAAGCCCCGCGATTTCTCCAAGAAGATGAACAAGACCGCAAGGCGCGGAGCAATGCTCTCTGCGCTCTCCAAGAAGCTTGCAGACGGCGAACTGTTCGTCGTGGACGAGCTCAAGGTATCCGCACCCAAGACCAAAGAGATGGTCGCATTCCAGAAGGCGCTCAACCTGAACAAGCGCACGCTTGTGTTCATGGACGAGGCGGATCGCGACGTCGTGCTTGCGGCGCGCAATATCCCCGGTCTTGCCACCATGTCCATCGACGAGATCAACACCTATGCGCTCGTGGCGAACGCGATCATCGTGCTGACCAAGGGCTGCGTGGAGAAACTTGAGGAGGCATACGCATTATGATGACACCCGAAGATATCATCCTCAGGCCCGTACTCACCGAGAAGGGCTACGACGGCATTCAGCCCGCCGACAAGGAAAAGACGGACAAGAAGAGCTACGGCAAGAAGTACACCTTCATCGTCGCCAGGACGGCGAACAAGACGCAGATCAAGATCGCCGTGGAGCAGATGTTCGGCGTGCAGGTAGAAAGCGTGCATACGATCACCTGCCGCGGTAAGCTCAAGAGAATGGGCAGAAACGAGGGCTACACCCCCACCCGCAAGAAAGCGATCGTGCAGCTGACCGAAAAGTCCAAGCCCATCGAACATTTCAACGCGTTGTCGTAATATCGGAGGAAAACAGCAATGGCAGTCAAGAGATATAAACCCACATCCGCCGCGCGCCGCTTTATGACCGTTCCCGTCTACGGGGAGATCGCAAAGCAGAAGCCGGAGCGCTCCCTCCTCGAGGATCAGCGCAAGTCGGGCGGCAGAAACAACGCGGGGCGCATCACCGTCCGCCACATCGGCGGCGGCAACAAGCGCAAATATCGCATCATCGATTTCAAGCGCAATAAGGACGGCATCCCCGCGACCGTCAAGAGCATCCAGTACGATCCCAACCGCAGCGCGAACATCGCTTTGCTCGCCTATGCGGACGGCGAAAAGAGATACATCCTTGCGCCCGTCGGGCTCAACGTCGGCGACAAGGTAATGAGCGGCACGGGGGCAGACATCAAGGTCGGCAACGCGCTTGCCATCAAGGATATCCCCGTCGGTACGATGATCCATAACATCGAAATGAAGCCCGGCCGCGGCGGACAGATCGCCCGCAGCGCAGGTATCGCAGCCCAGATCATGGCGTGCGAGGGCGCATATGCGACCGTCAAGATGCCTTCGGGCGAGATGCGTCTCATCCCCGCAGAGTGCAGAGCGACGATCGGCCAGGTCGGCAACGTCGAGCACGAGATCATCCGCGTGGGCAAGGCGGGCAAGACGCGCCACCTCGGCGTAAGACCCACCGTCCGCGGTTCGGTCATGAACCCCAACGACCACCCTCACGGCGGCGGCGAAGGCAAGTCTCCCGTCGGTCATGCAGGTCCTCAGACTCCTTGGGGCAAGCCTGCGCTCGGCTATAAGACGAGAAAGAAGAAGAACCCGACGAGCAAGTTCATTTTGAAGAGAATCAACTGAGGAGAGATAAGGATATGTCGAGAAGTATTAAGAAAGGGCCTTACGTCGAAGCCAAGCTCCTTGCACGGATCGAGGCGCTGAACGAGGCAAACGAGAAAAAGGTGCTGAAAACCTGGTCGAGAGCGTCGACGATCTTCCCTCAGATGGTGGGGCACACGATCGCCGTGTACGACGGCAGAAAGCATGTACCCGTATATATCACCGAAGACATGGTTGGCTGCAAACTCGGTGAGTTTGCCCCCACGAGAACATTCCGCGGACACACGGCTAAGACGACGTCGCCCGGGAAATAAGGAGGAGTAAACAATGGCGGGTAATATGAAGAAGAAGGCCGAAAGAGTAGAGGCAAAGAGAGAGAAACGCCCCTACGCGGTCGCAAGATATGTAAGAATTTCCCCCTATAAGGTCAGGCAGGTGCTTGATCTCATCCGCGGCAAGAGCGTGGCGGACGCCAAGGCGATCCTCGAGCACTGCCCCAACGGCGGTGCGGCGCCCACCAAGAAGGTGCTGATGAGCGCGGTCGCCAATGCGGAGCACAATCAGCAGATGGACAGATCCGATCTGTACGTTGCGGCATGCTATGCAGACGGCGGCACGATGCTCAAGAGAATGCAGCCGGTTAGCAAGGGGAGAGGACATGCGATCCTCAAGAGAACGAGCCACATCACGGTCATCCTCGATGTGAAGAATACGGAAGGAGTCAACTAACATGGGTCAGAAAGTAAATCCTCACGGTCTCAGAGTCGGCGTCATCAAGGGCTGGGATACCCAGTGGTATGCCGATAAGAAGGAGTTTTCCGCTTTTCTCAAGGAAGACTATACCATCCGTACCTTCCTCAAAAAGAAATACTATCAGGCGGCGGTCTCCCGCATCCTCATCGAGCGTGCTGCGGGCAGGATCGTTGTGACCATTCAGACGGGTCGTCCCGGTGTGCTCATCGGTAAGTCGGGCGCGGAGATCGAGGTCATCAAGAAGGACCTTGCAAAGCTCACCAAGGGCAAGCAGATCAACATCAACGTGACCGAGGTCCGCAAGATCGACGCAGACGCACAGCTCGTTGCAGAGAGCGTCGCGGCGCAGCTTGAAAAGCGTATCTCCTACCGCCGTGCGGTCAAGCAGGCGATCGGCAGAACGATGCGTGCAGGCGTCAAGGGCGTCAAGATGCAGGTCAGCGGCCGCCTCGACGGGCGCGAGATCGCGGGCAGCGAGCATTACCACGAGGGGAGCATTCCCCTTCAGACGCTGCGTGCGGACATTGACTACGGCTTTGCAGAAGCACATACCACCTTTGGCATGATCGGCGTAAAGTGCTGGATCTACAAGGGTGAAGTCCTCGGCGCAAAGAGAGCGGAAGGAGGCAAATAATGTTAATCCCGAAGAGAGTGAAAAGAAGAAAGCAGCACCGCGGCAAGATCAAGGGCGCTGCACAGAAGGGCAACTACATTGCCTACGGCGAATACGGCCTCGTCGCCGAAGAGGGCGGCTGGATCAAATCCAACCAGATCGAGGCTGCGCGTATTGCAATGACCCGTTTCATCAAGCGCGGCGGCAAGGTCTGGATCGATATCTTCCCCCACAAGCCCATCACGCGCCATCCCGCCGAAGCCCGTATGGGTTCCGGTAAGGGCGCCGTCGAATTCTGGGTCGCCGTTGTCAAGCCGGGCAGAGTCATGTTTGAAATGGCCGGCGTTTCGGAGGAGATCGCGCGCGAGGCGATGCGCCTTGCTTCGCACAAGCTCCCCGTCAAGTGCAAGTTTGTCAAAAAGGAGACGGCTGGCACCGAAAATACTGCAGAAGGCGGTGAAGTCTGATGAAAAAGGAATTTCAGAACATGACCGATGTCGAGCTTGCGGCAAAGCTCAAGGAGCTTAAGAGCGAGCTGTTCAGTCTTCGGTTCCGTCATGTTTCCGGTCAATTGGAGAATCCTCTTTCCATCCGGAACTGCAAGAGGGACATTGCAAGAGTGAATACGGAGATCCGTGCACGGGAAGTAAAGAAGGCATAAGGTGGCTGACATGGAAAGAAATCTGAGAAAAGAGAGAGTCGGGATCGTTGTTTCCGACAAGATGGATAAGACGGTCGTCGTTGCAGTCACGGATAAGAGAAAGCACCCCGTGTACAAGAAGACGATCACGCGCACCAAGCGCTTTAAGGCACATGACGAAACCAACGAATGCGTCGTCGGCGACAAGGTGCGCATTGTAGAGACGAGAAAGCTCAGCAAGGACAAGAACTGGAGAGTTGCCGAGATCGTCGAGAGAGCCAAGTAAGGAATAAGGAGAAGAGCAATGATACAACCTCAAACAAGGCTGAAAGCGGCGGACAACTCGGGCGCAAAAGAGCTCATGTGCATTCGCGTTCTGGGCGGGTCCTTCCGCAGGAGCGGCAACATCGGGGACGTCATTGTGGCGTCCGTCAAGACTGCTACCCCAGGCGGCGCAGTCAAAAAGGGCGATGTCGTCAAAGCGGTCATCGTCAGAAGCGCAAAGGGCATCCGCCGTCCCGACGGCACCTACATCCGCTTCGATGATAACGCTGCCGTCATCATCGATAATCAGAAGCAGCCCAAGGGTACGCGTATCTTTGGACCCATCGCAAGAGAACTGAGAGAGAAAGATTACATGAGGATCATCTCCCTCGCCCCCGAAGTATTGTAAGGAGTGCGCTATGAAGATCAAAGTGAATGACAACGTGCTCGTACTGACGGGCAAATATAAGGGCAAGCAGGGCAAGGTCCTTGCCACGCAGCCCGGGCGCAACAAGGTGGTTGTGGAGGGTGTTGCCATCGTCCACAAGCACGAAAAGGCAAGAAAGGCAAACGAAACGAGCAAGATCGTGACGGAAGAGAGCCCCATCGACGCATCCAACGTCGCCGTGGTCTGCGCAAAGTGCGGCAAGGCGACAAGGGTGGGCCATGCCATGGTAGACGGAAAGAAGGTACGCGTCTGCAAAAAGTGCGGCGCCGTGCTCGATACCGCCTATGTCAAGAAGGCAAAGGCAGCCAAGGCCGTTGAAGAGACGAAGGAAGAGGCTCCCAAGAAGAGAACGAGAAAGCGCAGCCAGAAGGCAGCCGAAAATCAGACGGAGACCGTTGAGAGCACGTCCGCTGTTACGGGCGAAGAATAAGGCCAACGGTAAGGAGTAAATATGGCAGAGAAGAAGACTGCAAAGGCAAAGAAGACCGAAACCGCCGCACTCAAGGCGGTCAAGGCCGAACCGAGCAGAGTGAAGGTGATGTACGACAAGGAAGTCGTGCCCTACCTCATGAAGAAGTTCGGCTACAAGTCGGTCATGCAGGTCCCCCGCCTCGTGAAGATCGTCATCAACACAGGCCTCGGCGACATCAAAGACAATCAGAAGTCCATGCAGACCACCGAAAACGAGCTCAAGCTCATCACCGGCCAGAAGCCCATCTACTGCAAGGCGACCAAGTCCGTCGCAAACTTCAAGGTGAGAGAGGGCATGAACATCGGTCTCAAGGTGACGCTGCGCGGCAGACGCATGTACGACTTCTACGATAAGCTCGTGTCGATCGCGCTTCCCAGAGTGCGCGACTTCCGCGGCGTTTCCGCCAAGGCATTCGACGGAAGAGGAAACTATTCCATGGGGCTCAAGGAGCAGCTGATCTTCCCCGAGATCACCTACGATCAGGTCGAGAAGATCCGTGGCATGGATGTCTGCTTTGTCACCACGGCGCAGACGGACGAAGAAGCAAGAGAGCTGCTGGCGGCGCTCGGAATGCCCTTCAAGAAGTGAGGAGAGAGACATGGCAAAGAAGTCAATGATCAGTAAACAGCAAAGAACGCCCAAGTTTTCCACGAGAGCTTATACCCGTTGCTCCATCTGCGGAAGACCTCATGCGGTTCTGAGAAAGTACGGTATCTGCCGTATCTGCTTCAGAAATCTTGCATATAAGGGACAGATCCCCGGCGTGAAGAAATCAAGCTGGTAAGGAGGCAGGAAAGATGACAGATCCCATCGCAGATATGCTTACGAGAATCAGGAATGCTCTCATGGTCCGCAAGGAGACGGTAGAGATCCCTGCTTCCAGAATGAAAAAAGAGATCGCCCGCATCATGCTCGATGAGGGCTATGTGAAGGATGTTGCTTTTGAAGAGGACGGCTACAACGGGAAGCTCGTTCTCACGCTCAAATACGTCGACGGCAAGTCGGTGATCTCCGGCCTCAAGCGCGTATCCAAGCCCGGCCTCAGAACGTACAGCGGGGCAGAGGATATGCCCAAGGTGCTCGGCGGATTCGGCATTGCCATCATCTCCACCAACAAGGGGATCATGACGGATAAGCAGGCCCGCAGCGCCAATGTCGGCGGCGAAGTGCTGTGCTATGTCTACTAAGGAGGGGCAGTATGTCGAGAATCGGTAAAATGAGTATCGCGATCCCCGCCGGGGTAGAGGTAAAGTGCGAAAATTCCCTGATCACCGTCAAGGGTCCCAAGGGGACGCTGACGCGTGAGATGAAGGGCGACATCGAATTCAAGACGGAGAACGGCCACCTTTCTCTCGTCGCAATGAACGAAAATCCGGAGACGGGTGCGCTTCACGGACTGTACAGGGCGCTCGTCGCGGGTATGGTCAAGGGCGTTTCCGAAGGATTCACCAAGGGCCTCGAGATCAAGGGCGTGGGCTGGAAGGTCGCAAAGCAGGGCAACAAGCTTGTCCTGAACGTGGGCTTCTCGCACCCCGTCGAGTTTGCAGAGCCGGAGGGCATCAAGCTTGACTGTCCGTCCGCAACGGAGATCACGGTCAGCGGCATCGACAAGGTGCTCGTCGGTCAGGTCGCTGCAGATCTGCGTTCCATCCGCGTTCCCGAGCCCTATCACGGCTACGGCATCCGCTATAAGGGCGAGCAGGTCGAGCATAAGGAAGGCAAGACTTCGGGCAAGGGCAAGAAGTAAAGGAGCGAATCATGATAACGAAAAATGATAAAAATTCGATCAGGCAGCGCCGTCATGCCCGCGTCCGCAAGCACATTTCGGGCACGGCGGAGACGCCCCGTCTGAACGTTTACAGAAGTCTGAATCACATCTATGTGCAGGTCATCGACGACGTCAAGGGCGTGACCCTCGCTTCCGCTTCCACGCTGGAAAAGGCGGTGCGCGAAGAGATCGCAGGAAAGACCAAGACGGAAGCGGCAAAGCTTGTCGGTCAGAAGGTGGGCGAGCGCGCCAAGGAGAAGGGCATCGAAACCGTCGTGTTCGACAGGGGCGGATACCTGTTCACGGGGCGCGTGAAGGCAGTTGCAGACGGCGCGCGTGAAGCCGGACTGAAATTCTGATAGGAGAGAGATCATGGCAAGAGAAAACAGACCTCAGAGAAAGCAAGAGCAGGACGACGGGCTCATCAAAAAGACCATCGGGATCAACCGCGTCAGCAAGACGGTCAAGGGCGGCAGAAATATGCGCTTTTCCGCACTTGTCGTAGTCGGAGACGGCAACGGCAAGGTCGGTTACGGCCAGGGAAAGGCAAAGGAAGTGCCCGAGGCGATCGAAAAGGCGACGCAGGCTGCCAAGAAGAACATGATCCGCGTTCCCATCGTCAACGATACCATCCCGCACGAGACGATCGGCAAATTCGGCAGGGGCGCAGTGCTCATGCTCCCCGCTGCCGTCGGTACCGGCGTGATCGCGGGCGGTCCCGTCCGTGCCGTCATGGAGGCCGTGGGCGTCAAGAACATCCGTACCAAATCTCATGGCACCCAGAATCCGATCAACTGCGTCAAGGCCACGGTCGCGGGACTTGCGTCCCTGAAGACGGCGGAAGAGATCGCCTATCTTCGCGGCAAGACCGTGGAAGAGGTCGTAGGTTAAGGAGGGCGTTATGGTTAAAGTGACACTTATCAAGAGTACGATCGGAGAGGTAAAGTCGGTCAAGGCGACGATTGCGGCGCTCGGACTGAAGAAGATCCGTTCGGAAAGGACCTTTGAAGATACCCCCGTTTTGCGCGGTCAGCTCAAAAAGGTAGAGCATCTCGTCAAGGTCGAGAACGTATAAGGAGACAACAATGAGAATTGATACGATTGCACCCGCAGAGGGCGCAAGAACGAGCAAAAAGCGCCTGGGACGCGGCATCGGCTCGGGTCTCGGCAAAACGAGCGGCAAAGGCCATAAGGGCCAGTGGGCGCGTTCGGGCGGCGGCGTAAGGCCGGGCTTCGAAGGCGGTCAGATGCCTCTTGCAAGAAGAGTTCCCAAGCGCGGTTTTCACAATCATTTCCGCAAGGAGTATGTGATCGTCAACCTGTCTGCCCTGGCAGATCTTCCTGCGGGCACCGTGGTCGATTACGGCTTCATCATGGAGAACGGCCTTGCAAAGCAGGTCAAGAACAATGCCGGGCTGAAGGTGCTCGGTGGCGGCGAGCTGAACGTCGCTCTCACCGTGAGGGCAGCAAAGTTCTCCGAAAGTGCGAAGGCTGCGATCGAGCAGGCAGGCGGGACCGTTGAGATCGGTTGACCGCGGTTTGCGCATCCGGCCTTGGCTTAACAGAGGAGTTACAGTATGATCGAAACATTGAAAAATGCTTTTTCAAACAGAGAGATCCGCAACAAGATATTCTATACGTTGCTGATTTTGCTCGTGTTCCTTTTGGGTTGCTATATCCCCGTGCCCGGACTTTCGAGGGGCCTTCTGGAGAGTGAAGTACAGGACAACGCCTTCCTCGAACTGCTCTCCAGCGTAACGGGCGGCGCGCTTGCAAACGGAACACTGTTTGCGCTCGGTATCGGACCTTACATCAATGCAAGCATTATCATTCAGCTTCTCACGGTCGGCATCCCCTATCTTGAGAAACTCTCCAAGCAGGGCGAAGAGGGGCGCAAAAAGCTGACGGCGATCACGCGCTTTGTCACGATCATCCTTGCGATCATCCAGGCGATCGGCATCATTGTCAATTTCGCAGGCGGGTTCGGCGCAATGTCTGAGTCCGACAGCATCAATTGGTCGCTCTTCTTCAATCAGCGGTGGCTCGCCATCATCTATATGACCATCATCTATACGGCAGGCTCGCTGCTTGTTATGTGGCTGGGCGAGCGCATCACCGAGCACGGCATCGGGAACGGCATTTCCCTGATCATCTTCGTCGGTATCATTTCTACGGCGGGCATTTCCATCGTCAACAAGCTGCTCGAAATCACAAGTTCGGATATTTCGCCTCTCTTCGAGGTGATCGGATTCCTCGCGCTTGCGGTCGTTGTCTTCTTTGTGATCGTCTATGTTGATCTTGCAGAGAGGCGGATCCCCGTTCAGTATGCAAAACAGGTACGCGGCACCAAGATGTACGGCGGGCAGTCCTCCGTGATCCCCATGAAGATCTCCGGCAGCGGCGTCATGCCCCTCATCTTTGCCTTTGCGATCATCTCCTTCCCCTCCATGATCATGAGCTTTGTTCCCGCATGGGAAGATGAGCTCACATGGTGGAACAACGTGTTCGGACAGGGAACGTGGTGGTATGTGCTTGTGCTGTGCGTGCTCATCTTTATCTTTTCATTCTTCTATGCAAGCATCCAGTTCAATCCAGACGATGTTGCCAAGTCCATTCAGCAGAACGGCGGCTTCATTCAGGGCATTCGTCCCGGCAAGCCCACGGCGGCATATCTGAGAAAGATCAACAAGCGCATCACACTGTTCGGTGCGATCTTCCTGACCCTGGTGGCGTTCATTCCTTCGCTCATCTTCAGTTTTGTCACGGTCGATCTCATCAACGTGTTCTCTACAACGGGTATTCTGATCGTCGTGTCTGTCGCGCTCGAGTTCGACAAAGAGCTCCAGTCGCAGATCATGATGAAGAACTACAAAGGATTTCTGAAATAAGACGCGGGGATGTACGGCAGCATCGGTGCCGTGCATCCCTCTGCAAAACGCACACGCAAAGATATAAAATCGAAGAAAAGGGGACAGCGTATGAATTTGATTTTACTTGGTGCGCCCGGCGCAGGCAAGGGCACGCAGGCAACAAAGATCTCTGATCGCTACGGACTTGTTCACATCTCCACGGGCGATATCTTCCGCGCGAACATCAAAAACGGCACCCAGATCGGCCTGCTCGCAAAGTCGTACATCGACAAGGGCGAGCTTGTGCCCGACGAGGTCACCTGCGAGATCGTGCGCGACCGCCTCACCTGGGAGGACTGCAAGAAGGGCTATCTGCTCGACGGATTCCCCCGCAACCTCTTTCAGGCGGAGGAGCTTGACAAGTTCGCCAAGATCGACGGGGTCGTGAACATCAACATCGACTTCAACCTGCTGATGGACCGCCTGTGCGGCAGAAGGGTGTGCAAGGAGTGCGGTGAGAGCTACCATGTCTCTACGCTCAACGGCGCCACGACCTGTGCCCGCTGCGGCGGCGAGCTCTATCAACGCAAAGACGACAATCCCGAAACGGTGAGCAGCCGTCTGAAGGTGTACGAGGAGCAGACCGCTCCCCTCATCGATTACTATACCAAGAAGGGCATCATCCTCAACTTCACGGGGACCGAGGCACCCGCTGAGGTCCTGTTTGAACAGGTCAAGGCCGTGCTCGACAAGATGATCGGCTGAGTATGATCTTCATCAAGAGCGAAGAAGAGATCGACCTGATGCGGGAGCCAAACCGCATCGTGGGCGAGTGTCTCAATTTTGTCGGCGAGCGCATCCGTGCAGGCATGACGACGAAGGAAGTGGACGAACTCGTCTACAACTTCATCAAGGCGAGCGGGGCCGAACCGAGTTGTCTCGGTTATTGCGGCTATCCCGCGTCCGCCTGCGTCTCGGTCAACGAGGTCGTCGTCCACGGCATTCCCGATGACAGGGTGCTCAAAGAGGGCGACATCGTCAGCGTCGACCTGTGCGCCTATAAAAACGGCTTTCACGGCGACGGCGCACGGACATTCTGCATCGGTGAAGTGTCGGAGGAAAAACAAAAGCTCGTCCGCGTGACGGAGGAATGTTTTTTCAAGGCGATCGAGGGGCTGAAGGCCGGAACGCCGCTGTATGACATCGGCTATAAGGTCCAGACCCACGCCGAGGCGAACGGATTCTCTGTGATCCGCGCCTATACGGGGCACGCCATCGGCAGGGAGATGCACGAAGATCCCATGGTTCCCAACTTCGGAAGAAAGGGGACCGGCCTGCGGCTGCGGGCGGGGATGGTGCTGTGCATCGAGCCGATGATCGCGGCAGGGGATTGGCGCGTAGAGGTCGCGCCCGACGGCTGGACGGCATATATGCGCGACGGACGCCCTGCGGCGCACTACGAAAACACGCTTGTCATTCGCGAGGACGGTGTAGAGATCCTTACACTGCCCGCGCAACAATAATCCGGAGGAGATAATGTCCAAAGACGATGTCATCGAAGCAGAGGGCAGAGTGATCGAAGCGCTGCCCAACGCCATGTTCAAGGTAAGACTCTCGAACGGTCACGTCATCACGGCGTACATTTCGGGAAAACTCAGAATGAACTATATCCGTATCATCGAAGGAGATTCCGTCAAGCTGGAGATGAGCCCTTACGACCTTACCAAGGGCAGGATCACCTGGCGGAGCAAGTCCTAACGCAAAGACTTCACGATCAAAGGAGATAAACAACAATGAAAGTCAGACCTTCCGTCAAGCCCATGTGCGACAAATGCAAGGTTATCAAGAGAAACGGCAAAGTTATGGTAATTTGTTCCAAAAACAAGAGCCATAAGCAAAGACAGGGATGAAAATCGCTTGACAAAGCGATTTCCGTGTGGTACAATGAATGTCCACGGTTTGTATTCTAAGAGAATATCAAATAAGAGAAGAGCTGAGTTTCCGCACGAAATGTGCGGAAAGTCGGCGTGTTTTGCGGTTTACTCCCCCGATCGGGGCGAGGGCCGGCCCGAATACAAGGGAGCGCCTGCGGAAACATTTTCCACTGTCGCCGCGCGCGTTCCGTTCAAATAAAAACATCATCAAAATTCAAACGGAGGATCAGAAGGACAATGGCACGTATTGCCGGTGTTGACCTGCCCAGAGAGAAGCGGGTAGAGATCGGACTCACCTACATTTACGGGATCGGGCTTGCAACGTCCAAACAGATCTTGGCGCAGACGGGGATCGATCCCGACACGCGCGTGAAGGATCTCGACGAAAACGACGTATCCAAGCTCAGAGAATATATCGACCACCACTACATGGTGGAAGGCGAGCTGCGCAGCGCAGTCAGCCTGAACATCAAGCGGCTGATGGAGATCGGCTGCTATCGTGGCGTGCGCCACAGAAAGGGGCTGCCCGTACGCGGACAGAGCACGAAGCGCAATGCGAGGACGCGCAAGGGTCCCCGCCGCACCGTTGCGAACAAGAAGAAGTAAGGAGGGCGGAACATGGCAGACAGAAAGAGAGTTGTCTCCCGCAAGCGCAAGGAGATCAAGAAAGTAGACAGAGGTCAGGTTCATATTCAGTCCACCTTCAACAATACCCTCGTTACGATCACCGACATGAGTGGCAACGCCATCTCCTGGTCGAGCGCAGGTTCGCTCGGCTTCAAGGGTTCGAGAAAGGGTACCCCGTTCGCCGCACAGATGGCAACGGAAACGGCTGCCAAGGCGGCCAAGGAGCACGGGCTCCGCTTTGTAGAGGTTTATGTGAAGGGCCCCGGCGCGGGCAGAGAGTCGGCCATCCGTGCGCTCGCAAACTGCGATCTCACGGTCACGCTCATCTCTGACGTATCGCCCATCCCGCACAACGGATGCCGCCCGCCCAAGCGCAGAAGAGTATAATAAGAGGTATCGGAAATGGCAGTATATAGAGACGCAAAATGTAAACTTTGCAGAAGAGAGGGCAGCAAGCTCTTCCTGAAGGGAGAGAAGTGCTACATGGAAAAGTGTCCCTTCAACAGACGCCCCACGCCTCCCGGACAGCACGGTGCAGGCAGAAAGAAGGTTTCTGAGTATGGCCAGCAGCTGCGCGAGAAGCAGAAGACCAAGCGCATTTACGGCGTGCAGGAAGGTCAGTTCCGTCACTACTACGAGCTTGCCGACAGAAAGAAGGGCATCACGGGTGAAAACATGCTCGCGCTGCTCGAGCGCAGACTCGACAACGTCGTGTTCCGTATGGGCGTCGGCGCTTCGCGTTCGCAGGCAAGGCAGCTTGTCAACCATGCGCATTTCATGGTCAACGGCAAGACGGTCACCGTTCCCTCGTACTGCGTCAAAGTCGGCGATGTGATCGCCGTCAAGGAAAACAGAAAAGACAACAAATTCTTTGAACAGATCAAGACGATGAAGGTTGCGAATATGCCCAAGTGGCTGGAATTCGATCCCGAGAAGCTGGAAGGCAAGATCCTTGCCCTTCCTACCCGCGAGGACATCGACAGCCAGATTGCAGAGCATATGATTGTCGAGTTGTACTCCAAGTAAAAAGAATATAAAGGAGGGTAACAAACATGATCGAAATCGATATGCCCAAGATCGAGGTTACGGAAAACGAAGAGAAATCTTATGCAAAGATCGTCGTAGAGCCGCTCGAAAAGGGTTTCGGTCTTACAATCGGCAACTGTCTGAGGAGGATCTTGCTGTCTGCGTTGCCCGGTGCCGCTGCGCAGGGAATCAAATTTATGGACGGAAGCGTCAAGCACGAGTTTTCCGCCATTCCCGGCGTCAAAGAGGACGTCACTGAAATTATTCTCAATCTCAAACTGCTCGCCATCAAGACGAAGATCACCGATAAAGACTTTACCAAGACGCTTCGTCTTGTCAAAGAGGGGCCTTGCGTCATCACGGCTGCGGACATCGCGCAGGATGCCGAGGTCGAGATCGTCAATTCCGACCAGTATATCTGCACGGTAGACGCGGGCGGGAAGATCGATATGGAGATCACGATCGGCAGAGGCAGGGGGTACAAGCCCGCCAAAGAAAATAAGCAGCCCGTCATCGACTACATTCCCATCGATTCCATCTATACGCCGGTCAAGAAGGTCAACTACAACGTCGAACCCGCGCGCGTAGGTCAGAACATCGATTACGACAAGCTGACGATCGAGGTCTGGACGGACGGCACCTTCTCCGGGAAGGAGATCGTATCGCTCGCCGCAAAGATCATGCAAGATCATATCAATCTGTTCGTCAATCTGTCCGACACCATCAAGGATATGGACATCCTTGTCAAGACGGACGACGACAAACAGCAGCAAATTCTCTCGATGAAGATAGAGGATATGGACTTCTCTGTCCGCTCCTATAACTGTCTGAAGAGAGCGCAGATTCACACGGTGGAGGATCTGATCAACAAGTCTGAGGACGAAATGCTCAAGGTGCGCAATCTGGGCAAGAAGTCCCTCGACGAGGTCATTCAGAAGCTTGAAGCGCTTGGTCTTTCGCTGGAAAAAAAGGAGGATTAAATCATGCCCGGTAAACTTGGAAAAACGACGAAACAGAGAATGGCCATGCTCAGGAATCAGGCTTCTCAGCTGCTTTGGTACGGCCGCATTGAAACGACGGCCGCGCGTGCCAAGGAGCTTCGTCCCTATGTCGAGAAGCTGATCACCAAGGCTGTCAATACCTATGACGACGTCGTCGAGTACGACGTGATCGCAAAGGACAAGAAAGGCAAGGAGATCAAGGCAACGTCCGTCAAAGACGGCCCCAGAAAGCTTGCCGCACGCCGTGCGATCATCGCAAAGACGTACGATCTGCAGGAGATCAAGGACTTCAACGAAAGCAAGCGGGATTATAAGACGCGCACGAAGGCGATCCAGCATCCCCTTGTCGAGAAGATCTTCAACGAACTTGCTCCCAAGTATGCACAGCGCAAGGAAGAGCTCGGCCAGGGCGGCGGATACACGAGGATCTATCTCCTCGGTCAGCGCCGCGGCGACGCAGCCGAGACCGCGATCATCGAGTTGGTATAACACTATAATATAACACAAGATCAATGTAGAAAGGCTCTGCAGAACGCCGCAGAGCCTTTATTTTGTCGAAAAAACTTGCAATGCGGCGCATAGTATGATACACTATAAGCGCTACACAATTTCAATATGCGTTATGGATACAAAATCGGCATTTTTTGTATCTCTTTTCCATAACGAGGAAATTGTGTAGCAACATTCGGAGATACGATTTGCAGGGCGTGTCTTCGGTGAAGGCACGCTTTTGGGTGAGGGAACATCGCGCAATGCGCGGCTCCGAAATAAAATCATGGCAGTCAGTCTGCCGCAAGGAGAAAGTTATGGGTAAAGTTTTTCGGGAGTTCTTGTTGGCGAACAACATAACTTCGGAACGGAGCGGGTTCAGCGGGTTGTACCGTGGCCTGTACATCAGCGGGAACATCTCGGTGTTCAGTTCGTCACGCTATGTGACGGGTGCGGTGCATCTTGCGCAAGAGGCGATCGTCTCTCTGCAGACATGGCTGCAAAACAATGCGCGTACATATGGCTTTCAGGGGATAGAGGTCACGTCGTACGGCTTCTACTGTTCGCTCAGCGCCATGGCAACCGATCAGAAGATCGTCGCCTTCCTGGGTGCCGTTGTCGATTTTTTGAATAATTGTCAGGGCGCAACGCTCAATGCCTGCCCCTTCTGTGGCGAGAGCTTAGAGGGCGAGATGAATGTGCGGCTCGTTGGCGTAAACGGCTGCAAGTTCAGGGCGCATGAGCAATGTTTTGACAGCTACGCTGCCGCCGTACAGAAGGACGAGGCGGCATTCCGGCAGGAGCCGACCAACGCGGCGCGCGGTGCATTGGGCGCCGTGATCGGCGCATTGGTCGGGTGCGTTCTTTGGTGGCTGCTCTATCAGATCGGCTTTATCGCCGTCATCGCCGCGATCGCCACGGCATTTGCCGCAGCATTCCTGTGGGATAAGTTCGGCGGCAAAAACTGTAAGCTCAAGATCGTCATCATCTGGCTGGTGACGACCCTGCTGCTGGCGGGCACTATGTTGTTGTGCTATCTGCTCGATGTCTCTTCGGCCATGGCAGAGGTGGGCGTGACCGGCTCGGCATTCGACATGCTGATCCAGCTCATGCGCGACGATGCCGAGCTGCGCGCGGCCGTCCTCAGCGATACAGTGGTCTCGCTCATCTTCATCGTTGCAGGCAATGTATGGATGACGGTCAATGTCCTCAGATCGCAGAAGAAGCAGTCCTCCGGCCTTGTGAAGTATTGATCACATTGCTGCAGAAACGGCGAAGCGAAAATATCGCTTCGCCGTTTTATATACTTCTTAAAAATAATTTTCCAAAAAACCACAAAAAATTACATGAAACGCTTGCATTATTTACGAGAAGGTGATAAACTTTGAGTGAGAAAAGGACGTCTGTATGTTTCCGGATTCCGGATCGTGGGCGGCCTTTTTCTTAAAAAATCTTTTAGGGAGAAGAAAAAGATGAAAAAACATTGCAAGAAGGGCTTTACGATCGTAGAGCTCGTCATCGTGATCGCAGTCATTGCGATCCTGGCGGCGGTACTCATCCCCACATTTGTATCGCTTGTGAATCGCGCAAACGTCTCTGCCGACGAACAGAACGTGACGAACATGAACACGATCCTCGCGGTCGAAAGTGTAGACGGCGCACCCGAAAACGTAGACGAAGTGCGCGCGCTTCTCGAAGAGAACGGCTATCAGAATTTTGTCTCCAATGTCGCGGGCAGATATTAAGGCTGGCTGCAAGAAGAGAATGTTATCGTCATCTATGACTTTAACGAAGCAAATGAACCTCGTGTTATCTATCCCGAACAGTATGCCGGTACTGTACTTGCGGAGGGAGAATACGAGCCTCTGCAGCCCAGATCGGCTGCATCGGCAGAAGAACTTACGGCCGCTTTAAACGCAGCCGATCCCGGCGAAACCATTTTGCTCACGGAAGACATTACAACGGATCTTTTGATTATCAGAAAACCTGTTGACATCGATTTGGGTGGTAATACGTTGGAATTAACTGACAGTGAGTTCCCCTCTGCCTATATAGAAATTTATGAGCCTGTTGAGGGATATACATCAATCCCTGTCTCCTTCCAAAATGGAAACATTGTGGATAAAGCAACAGGCGTTAGAACTGATTTAAATGCTCTGTTTGGTACATATGTGGAGCATGAAGTAGTAGATGTAGAGCTGTATTTGGATAATGTTACCATTACCGCAAATCCCGGGAATTATGCCATGTATTGTTATGGGTTGGAATCACTCAACATTGCCAATTCGACCATTACAGGCATGTGCAGCTTTACCGATGTCGGCGAAACCACGATCGAACCTTCTGCCAACTTCATCGGCAATGCGGACGATGAATTTATGATCAGAGTCAATACCAATCTTACCATCAAGGGTGGTATGTTTGATGCAAACGGCGCTCAGTGTATCATTGATTACAGCGGCAGCCATGCCAATGATCTTGTCATAAACGGAGGCACGTTCATCGCTGGCGACGAAGAAACCGCCATGGAAAACACGGTCATGATCAAGGCCACGAAGGAGAATTTCACGATCAACGGGGGTACCTTTACCGGGAATTGCCTTGCCATTATCGGGATTTATGATAGAAGCCCAGCAGCCATTATCAATGGCGGTACCTTTACTAATACAAACACAACGGGCTATATTATTTATAGTGAAGGTACTATGTACTCAAGCGTAATTATTGGCTATGATGAACCAGCGGCGCCTTCTTTCACCTTCGGGGCCGAGGGTTTCTTAATTTATGATAACACGACCCCAGCAACAAGCTTTAATTATGCCTTGAACAACAGATATAAAATCTACAAGGGCGCATTTAAGCGTGGCGATGAAACATCGTTTACGACATATACGTCGGACGACGGTGTGCTTACCGAACTTTTGCCCGAAGACGCTGATATATCAGAGACTACTAATGTGGCAGCGAACTATTCTTATTCAGAGGGGTACTATTATAAGGGGCTTCTGATGCTTACAGCGGCTCCCACGGGTTCAGCTACTTAATTGGCATACAATGTAAACTATATTTCCCCCGCCGCCCTGCATTTGCAGGGCGGCGGGTTTGCTGTATCATGGCGAAAAATGCAACGCTGCGCTTCGCTCTTCAAGCCTCCCTTTGTGCAAAGGGGAATAATCGCTATCCCAGCCCCCTTTGTGTAAAGGGGGGACGAACGAGGCATTTCATAGCACAACGGACACCCGTTGTGCGTGCCGAAGTGAGATGAGCGAGCACATATGCAGGTGCGAGCGTTGACCGAGCCGCCATGCCTTCCTTGATGGCGGCGAGACAGGCAAGCGGAGCGCTTCTCTCTTTTAGCCCCCCTTTGTGCATGAAATGCACAAAGGGGGGAATAGAAGGGGGGATTGTGGGTTACCTGTACCGCTCATATAAAACGACAATACCTCCGACACGGCTGCGCCGTGCCACCTCAAAAATCTGCGGCGCATGTGAAAGCTCCATGAACGCGTGCGCGACGGTCGGCGAAAAAGTTGCGTTTTGCAAACGTGCGTGCTATAATAAAAGAAAAACGCATGGAGGAATCTATGGCTGAAACGGAAAAGACCATGGGTCAGAAAAAACAGGAACAACTGAGCTATAAGCGCACCAACTATTTCGAGACGGCCTCTGCCGCCGAACGCAAGGAGATGTACGACTATGCCGAGGGCTACAAGGCATTCCTCGACGCCGCCAAGACGGAGCGCGAGGCATGCGACTACTGCGTAAAGGCAGCGCAGGAGAAGGGCTTCACCGAATACCGCCTGGGTGACCGCCTTGCCGTCGGCGACAAGAAGTATTTTATCAACCGCGGCAAGAGCGTCGTGCTCT
This sequence comes from uncultured Clostridia bacterium, assembly GCA_944337235.1. Taxonomy (GTDB): domain Bacteria; phylum Bacillota; class Clostridia; order Christensenellales; family Borkfalkiaceae; genus Gallimonas. Next base: position 27,040 of record CALVLK010000003.1, on the reverse strand, counting down.
TCCGCGTGGGGAGCAAGAACCTCGAAGAGGATGGCGTGCGCATCATCGCCTCGCACATCGACGCGCCCCGCGTAGATATCAAGCAGAATCCGCTGTACGAAGATGGCAACCTTGCCTTTCTGAAGACGCACTATTACGGCGGCATCAAAAAATATCAGTGGACGGCGATCCCGCTTGCGCTGCATGGGGCCGTCGTGCTCAAAGACGGCAGAAAGGTAGAGATCCGCGTGGGCGAGGAGCCCGGCGACCCCGTGTTCTGCATCACGGACATTCTGCCCCACCTCGGCAGAGAGCAGATGGCTGGCCCCGCCAACAAGCTTATCGAGGGCGAACAGCTCAACGTGCTCGTGGGCGGCCTTCCTTACGACGACAAAGAGGTAAACGACAAGGTCAAGCTCACCGTTCTGAGCATTCTCAACGACAAGTACGGCATGTGCGAAGAGGATTTTCTCTCGGCAGAGCTCTGCGCCGTGCCCGCCTTCCCCGCGCGCGACGTCGGGTTCGACGGGGCGCTCATCGGCGCATACGGCCACGATGACAGGGTCTGCTCCTATCCCGCGCTGACGGCGCTTCTGGACGGCGAGAGCGAGCATACCGTGCTCGCCATGCTGGTGGACAAGGAGGAGATCGGCAGCGAGGGCACGACGGGCCTGCAATGCAAGGTCTATGAGGACATTATCGAAGAGATCGCGCTCGCCTTCGGCGCCAACTTCCGCAAGGTGAAGGCGGCAAGCAAGTGCCTTTCGTCCGACGTGACGGCAGCGTACGATCCCAACTTCCCGAGCGTATTCGAAAAGATGAACACCGCCTTCATCTCCTGCGGCACCGCCATGTGCAAGTTCACGGGCGCGGGCGGCAAGAGCGGCAGCAACGATGCCTCTGCCGAATTCATCGGCGAGATCCGCAAGGCGTTTGCCGAAAACGGCGTCGTATGGCAGACGGCAGAGCTGGGCAAGGTGGACGCAGGCGGCGGCGGAACCGTTGCAAAGTATGTCGCCAAGCTGAACATCGACACCGTCGATCTGGGTGTGCCCGTGCTCTCCATGCACGCCCCGTGGGAGCTCATCTCCAAGGCAGACCTCTACAGCAACTACAAAGCCTTTCTGGCATTCATGAAGTAAAAAATTCTGTCCCCGCGCGAACGCGCGGGGACAGTTCCTTTTATGCCCTTTGTGCGGGGCGTGATCGTTGCGTTTGATCTTTTACAGCCGCCTTGGCTAAGGGGCGAAAATTGCAGAAAAAAACTGTGAGGGCTTTTTTTGTTGCGGCACACCGAAGCGGGAACGTGGCAGGTGACTCCCACAAAGCTACCTTATGGCACACGCACCGGGCTGTTTAGTGCTGCTGTATCCCTACCCTGACACGGTTCGCAGAGGTACGTTGCATAAGACCTTGTGATCAACATTCCTTACCGCGCGCAGCCTTCCATATGCCGCACCGAGAAAAGCGTTCGGCTCTGCTATAGCGGATTGCAGATACAGGGCACCGCTAACTCCCCGCCTATCACAGTAATCACAGTATAACCAATCCGAAAATATTTTGCAAGCATTTCCGCGGCAAACGGGCAAAATTTTATTGTTTTGGCGGGTAAGAATAGTTGTCGAATTCGGGCAAACATGCTAAAATAGGGGGCGGTTTATCGGAGTACTTTCATGGACACCTTTCGCTTTGGCATGCGCTACTGGAAGCGCTATCTGCCCCTCTCCGTTCTCTCGAAGATCTGTTCGCTGATCGCCATGCTCTGCGACATTTCGCTGCCGCTGCTCGACGCGGTGATCATCGATTACATTCTCGCATACGACCCGCAGAATCCCGCCGACGAGGGATTTTTCGGCTTTTTGGTGGACGGGCGGCTGGGCGAGCCCGCCACATGGGAGCTGTTCGGCTGGCTTGCGCTCGTCTTTGTATGCGTCTTTCTCTGCCGCATCCTCTTTCTGTACATAAAGAACGTCACCTTTCAGTGGTGCGGTCTGCGCATGGAGTGCGACTTGCGCGAAAAGACATACACGCAGCTTTTGACGTTAGACGGCGAAACGATCTCGCGCTATAACATGGGCGAACTGCTCACGACCATGAACCGCGACACCATCATCTTCAAAGAGATGTACTCGCGCATCTTCATGAACATCTTCGATTCGACGTGCATGCTCGTGTTCTCGGTGTGCATGCTTGCCTCCTTCGACTATCGCCTGCTGTTCATCCCCGTTGCGGTCGCGCCCTTCTTCATCGTGGCGCTCGTGCGGTATCTGAAGCGCGCGCATCAGCTCTTCCGCGCCATCCGCGAGAGCTATTCGCGCATCAACCTCGACGTACAGGAGAATATCGACGCCGTGCGCATCGTGCGTTCCTTTGCGGGCGAGGACGAGGAGATGAAGAAGTTCGACGAATGCAACCGCCGCATCTACGATCTGAGCATGCAGCAGGTACGGCTCACCTCCAAGTACGACAGCATCTTTTTGCTCTTCCAGCAGATCGGCTATGTCGGCACGATCATCGTCGCCATTCAGCTCGTGCTCTCCATGAGCATCGCCCCGGGCGCGCTCACCGCCTCTACGACCTACGTCACCAAGTTCATTTCGCACATCACGCAGATCTCGCGCGCCTGCTTCCAGATGCAGAATCAGCTCGTCTCCGGCAGCCGGCTGAAGAAGTTCCTCACAGAGGAGGGCGCCGTGCACGATACGGGCACCGTGCTCGTCGCCGAGCCGCACCCGCATATCGCATTGCAGGGCGTCGGACTTGTATTCGGCGAGAAGCAGGTGCTCAAAAATATCGACCTCGACCTGCCGTACGGCAAGAAGCTGGGCGTCATGGGCGGCACGGGCAGCGGAAAATCGGCGCTGCTCAAGAGCCTTTCGCGCATCTTCGACGTGACGAGCGGCAGCATCACCATCAACGGCAGGGATATCCGCGAATTTTCGCTCGAGACGGTGCGTGCGGAATATGCCTATGTCTTTCAGGACGTCTTTCTCTTCTCCAACACGATCGACGCCAACATTGCCTTTGCCCGCCCCGACTGTGATGAGCAGGACGTCTATGCCGCGGCGGAGACGGCGCAGGCATCGACCTTCATCGCGCGGCTGGATGAAGGCTACAACACCATCGTCGGCGAACGGGGCATGGGGCTTTCGGGCGGGCAGAAACAGCGCATCTCCATTGCGCGCGCCGTCATCAAGGGCGCGCCCGTGCTCATCCTCGACGACGCCTCCTCCGCGCTCGATATGGCGACGGAGCGCCGCGTGCTCACCTCGCTCAAGCGGGAGTGCCCCGATAAGACGGTCATCATCGCCACGCACCGCGTGTCCTCCGTCATGGACTGCGACGAGATCATCTACCTCAGAGACGGCGAGATCATCGAGCGCGGCACCGCGCAGGAACTGATCGCGCAAAACGGCGTGTTCGCCGCCATCTGGCGTCTGCAGGAGAGCGACGGCCAGCTCGACGATTCCTCTTACGGGAAGGGGGAGATCTGATGAAACGCAATACCTATTTCATGGACGAAGAGGTTGCCGCCGACAAGGTGGACATCAAATACTTCAAACGGCTGCTCTCGAGCATCCGCTCCCGCCGCAAGCTGTTCTATCTGGCGCTTGTGCTGCTCGTGGCCTCGTCGGTGGTCGCACTCATCCCCCCGATCATCATCCGCACGGTGGTCAACGACCTCATCCCCGCCGCAAGAGAGGGGGAGGAGATTACGCGCACGCTGACGCTGTACATGATCGGCCTGGGCGTTCTGGGCGTGCTCACCGCGGTTCTGCCCTATTTTCAGAAGCGCATCATGGGCACCATCGGCCACGGCGTCATCGCGCAGGTCCGCCGCGACATCTTTCTGCATCTGCAGGAGCTGCCCTTTGAATATTACGACACCCGCCCTGCGGGCAAGATCTCCATTCGCGTCACCGACTATATCAACGAGCTTGCCGATTTCTTCACCGAGTATCTGCTCAATTTCATCGTGGACTTCCTCAAGATCGTCGTGGCAACGGTCTTTATGCTCTGCCTCAGCCCCACGCTGACGGGGGTCATCTACGCGGCGGTGATCCCGCTTGTCGTGTGCGTCATGCTGCTGCGCCGCTCCATCCGGCGGCTGTTCCGCAAGCACCGCGCCAAAAATTCCAACCGCAACGCCTTCATCGTCGAGTCCATTATGGGCGAGAAGGTCATCAAGAACAACAACCGTTCGGCATACAATCACGAGATCTACCTCGATCTGCAGGAGGACAGCGCCAGGACGTGGATGAAGATCGTGCGCCGCAACGAGATGAATGCCCCCGTTTCGGAATTTTTCTGGAACGCAGGCATCCTTGCCATGTACACGGTGGCGTTTGCGCTCATCACGGGCGGGAATACGGCCATGGCGGGCACGGTCATTGCTTTTTTGCTGTATATCAACCTGTGTTCGGCGCCGCTTTTGCAGATCGCCGCGGTCATGCAGCAGCTGGCGCAGGTCTCTGCCAACCTGGAGCGCGTGTACGAGACCATCGATACGCCCGTCACGATCAGCGACAAACCCTCTGCCCTTGCGCTCGGCGACGTGCGCGGCGAGGTGGAGTACTGCGACGTGACGTTCGGCTATGAGCCGGGCATCAACGTGCTCGAGCATTTTTCGCTGCATGTCGCGCCGGGGCAGAAGATCGCGCTGGTCGGCCCGACGGGCGCGGGCAAGACGACGGTCATCAACCTGCTCACCCGCTTCTACGACGTGCAGGAGGGGAGCGTGAAGGTGGACGGGATCGACGTGCGCGACCTCACGCTGCATTCGCTGCGCAAAAAGATCGGCGTGCTCATGCAGGAGCCCTTCATCTTCAAGGGAACGGTGCTCGACAATATCCGCTACGGCACGCCCGAGGCGACGGACGAACAGTGCATCGCGGCGGCGGAGGCGATCTATTGCGACCGCGTGGCGGCGCGGCTGCCGGACGGATACAACACCGTGCTCGGCGAGCGCGGCGAGGGGCTTTCGGCGGGCGAGCGGCAGCTCTTGTCCTTTGCGCGCATCGTGCTGAAAGATCCCAAGATCATCATCCTGGACGAAGCGACAAGCTCCATCGACTCCGAGACGGAGATGCTCATTCAGGAGGCGCTCGACCGCATCCTTGCGGGCAAGACGGCGTTCATCGTGGCGCACCGCCTCTCCACCATCCGCAAGGCCGACAGGATTTTGTTCATCGCGGACAAGGGCATCGCAGAGGAGGGCTCGCATGAGGAGCTCATGGCGCGCAAGGGAAGATATTACGCATTGAACATGCGCAAATAGCGCAAAATCGAAAAAAGGGAGATCAGAATCATGGCAAATTGTACGGGCGAATGCTCGTCCTGCAGCAGCAACTGCGGAACGAGAGATAAGAAATCTTTTATTAAGCCGCTGCATCCCGAGGCGCAGGTGCGGCGCGTCGTCGCTGTGGCGAGCGGCAAGGGCGGCGTGGGAAAGTCGCTTGTGACGGCGTTGCTTGCGGCGCGCGCGGCAAAACTCGGCTACCGCACCGCCGTGCTCGACGCCGATATCACGGGCCCCTCCGTGCCCAGGATGTTCGGCGTGCACGAGCGGGCGCACGGGCAGGAGAACGAGATCTATCCCGTCTATGCGGCAAACGGCATACAGATGATGTCGATGAACAACCTGCTGGAACATGAGGACGACCCCGTGATCTGGCGCGGCACGCTCATCGCGGGCGCCGCCGTGCAGTTCTGGACGGACGTCGTATGGGACGACGTCGACATCATGTTCATCGATATGCCCCCGGGAACGGGCGACGTGCCCCTCTCCGTCTTCCAGAGCATTCCGCTCAGCGGCGTTGTCATCGTCACCACGCCGCAGGATCTTGTCGAGATGATCGTGAAGAAGGCGGTCAACATGGCAAAGATGATGAACGTGCCTCTTCTGGGCATTGCAGAGAATATGAGCTATTTCGCCTGCCCCGGTTGCGGAAGGAAAACGGAGCTGTTCGGCGCGAGCAAGGCGGGCATGCTCGCCAACGAATACCGCGTTCCTGTGGCGCGCATTCCCATACAGCCCGAATTTTCCGCCCTTGCCGACGCGGGCCGCATGGCGGAGGCGGATACCGATGCCCTTGCGGAGTTGTTCCGGGCGGTGGAAAATTCCCGCGAGATCGTAAAACAGCAGGCATAAAAAGAGAGCGCCCCCACATGATCGCGGGAGCGCTCTTGGTATCTTCTGTCATTTTTCCTGTTTGTCCTGCTTCTCTTCGGCGACCTCCATGACGGCGGTGGCGGCAAAGCGCTTGGTCGATTCCACGGCGCTCTCGCAGCCGGCTTTGGTCTTATAACTCTCGCCGAATGCGAGCAGGGTGCCGCGCGCATTCATCAGCTGGAAGATATAGTCGCCCGATTTGGTGGCGATCACGCGGAAGCGGTTCGCCTTGATGTTGGTGCGATAGGTCTCGATGCCGTTCTTTGCCCCGTTCAAAGAGGTGTACGTTCCGCCGCCGAGCAGCTTTTCCCCGTTGTTGGCGCGCAGTTCAAAGGTGAATACGCCGTCCTCCTGCGAGATGACCCATTTGCCCGCATACGGCTTGGGGGTGGGCGCAATGGCAGAGGGGATCTTCTTCTCCTTTGCGGGTGATTTGGCGGGCGCCTCCTCCCGCGCTGCGGGCGGGGCGGGCTGCTCCTCCCTTTCCTCCTGCACGGGGCGTTCAGGCTCCGCCTGCGCGGCCTGTTCGTCTTCCGCTTGAACGGGCGCCTGCTGCGCCTCTGCCGCTGCTTCGGCAGGGCGCTCCTGCACCGCGGCAGCTTCGCTCTCTGCGGGCGCCTGGGCGACCTGCGGCTGCGCCTTTTGGCGCTTTTTTCTCTTTGCGGCGCAGGCGATGATGACGATGAGCGCGATCACAACGACGACAACGGCGGCGATGATGATCCAGGTCAGCGGTTTTGTAAAGTCGAAGAAGTTTGAGATGTCATTTGTTGGCATAATATGTTTCTCCTGAACATTTTTCTGCATGCATATTATAGCACAACTTTTTTGTTCCGTCAATCCATCGACAAATTTTTTTGCTCGGTATCGTAAAAGAATATGCGGACGCGGCCAAAGATCCAAGCGCGGGGCGGGCGGATTTCGGGCATTTCGGAGACATTCCGCAATTTTCGGAAGATCTCCCGGCGCATCCGCCTTGCTTTGCGGCGCGACATGTGTTAGAATAGAGGTATCTGAAACGGGGGGCGTTTGAAGTGGAACATATCGTGATCATCGGCGGCGGCGCCTCCGGCATGGCGTGCGCCGTCATGCTGGGCAGAAGGGGCGCGCGCGTGACATTGCTCGAACGCTCCCCCCGCCTCGGGCGCAAACTCTCTGCCACGGGAAACGGGCAGGGCAACGTCACCAATCTCAACATGGGCGGCGAATATTATTTTTCCGACGACCCCGCCAAAGTCGCCCGCCTCCTTGCAAAGTTCGGCGCGGCGGATACGATCACTTTTTTAGAGAGCATGGGCGGCATCTTCCTGCCCGATGCGCGCGGCAGGGTGTATCCTGCAGGGCGGCAGGCGTCCGCCGTGACCGATCTCTTCCGCAGGGAACTTGCGCGCTTCGATGTCACGGTCTGCACCGATTGCCGCGTGGAGCGTATCGCCGCGGAGAAGGGGCAGTTCGTCCTCTCGTGTGGTGGCGAAGAGAGAAGGGCGGAGAGGATCGTGCTTGCCGCGGGCGGCTGTGCCGCCCCGCACTTCGGCACGGACGGCAGCGGATTTTCGCTTGCCCGCATGCTGGGGCACAGCGTGACCCCGCTCTCGCCCGCCCTCGTGCAGCTGCGCTGCGCCAAGGGCGAGGTGCGCGGCCTCAAGGGCATCCGCGTGGACGGCGGATTGCGCGTCTTGCGGGGGCAGGAGGAGGTCTTTTCCTGCCGCGGAGATATCCTGTTTACGGAGAGCGGCGTCTCGGGCGACGCGGTGTTCCGCGCCTCGTCGTATGTCCGCTCCGGGGATACGCTGCTCGTCGATCTTCTGCCGGAGGTGGACGAGGAACGGCTTTTTGGCGTTCTGCGGGCGCACGAGGGGCTGCTGTGCCTCGTCAACAACGGATTGGGGCGGGTGCTCGAAGGGCGCGCCGCGGGCGATCGCAGGGCGCTCTGTGCGCTCATCAAGCGCTTCCCGCTCACGGTTGCGGGTACGCTCGGCTACGATCATGCGCAGGTCACCAAGGGCGGCGTGCCGCTTGCGGAGACAGATGACGGGCTGATGAGCCGTCTGCACCGCGGCCTGTTTTTAGCGGGGGAACTCCTCAACGTAGACGGCGCATGCGGCGGCTATAATCTGCAGTGGGCGTTTACCTCCGCCGCCTGCATTGCGGAGGCAATTTCATGAAACTTCTCTTACAGAACATCAAACTCAGGCCGTCGCAGTCGGAGCAGGAGCTCATCGCCATCTGCTCCAGGCGGCTGCGCGCGCCCTGCCGCTATATGAAGATCCTGAAAAAGTCGCTGGACGCGCGCGATAAATCCAACATCCATTGGGTCTATACGCTGGAATGTGCGACGCGCCATCCCCCGATGGAGGTGCCGCTCTATCCCGTCGTGCGGGGCGAGACGCCCGACGTCTACATTGCCGGGGCGGGGCCTGCCGGGCTGTTCTGCGCGCTGCGCCTGCTGGCGCACGGCATGCGGCCCGTCCTGCTCGAGCGCGGGAAGCGCATCGAAGAGCGCGCGCAGGATATCGACGTGTTCTGTCGTACGGGCGTGCTCGACCCCGACAGCAATGTGCAGTTCGGCGAGGGCGGGGCGGGCGCATTTTCCGACGGGAAGCTCAATACGCAGACAAACAGCCCCTTTCAGCGGGAGATCCTCGACACCTTCGTGCACTTCGGCGCCCCTGAGGAGGTGGGATATCTGGGCAAACCGCATATCGGCAGCGACTACCTCAAACGCGTCGTCGCAAACATGCGGGAATATATCCTCTCACGCGGGGGAGAGATCCGCTACAACGCCTGTCTGACCGACATCGAGGTGCGCTCGGGCAGGCTGCAGGCGATCTTTGTCAACGGCGTGCGCGAGGAGGCAAAGCTGCTCGTGCTTGCCGTGGGGCACAGCGCGCGCGACACCTTCGAAATGCTGCTTGCGCGCGGCTTTTGTATGGAACAGAAGGAGTTTGCCGTGGGCGTGCGCATCGAGCATCTGCAGTCCGACATCGGGCGGGCGCAGTACGGCGAGGGCTATGTGGGTCTGCCCGCCGCGGACTATAAACTTGTGTCGCACGCGAGCGAGCGCGCCGTGTTCTCCTTTTGTATGTGTCCGGGCGGCGTAGTCATCCCTTCCGCCTCGGAGGAGGGCGGCGTGGTCGTCAACGGCATGAGCAACTTCTTGCGCGATGGCAAAAACGCCAACGCCGCGCTCGTCGTGCAGGTCAGAAAGCAGGATTTTTCGGGCGATTCCCCGCTGGCGGGCGTGGAATTCCAGCGCAGGATCGAGCGCGCGGCATACCGTGCCGCGGGCGGGAACTACCTCGCCCCCGTGCAGCTGACGGGGGACTTCCTTGCCGACCGCGAGAGCTATTACTTCGGGCAGGTGCGCCCCACCTATGCGCGCGGGACCTCGTTCGCGCCCGTGGCGGCATATCTGCCGCCCCCGCTCGTGGCGGCGCTCAAGGCTGCGATCCCCGACATGAACCGCCGTTTAGAGGGCTTTTCTGCCTACGAGAGCGTGCTCACGGGGGTAGAATCGCGCACAAGCTCGCCCGTGCGCGTCGTGCGCGGCGAAGATCTGCAGGCGGTGGGATGTGCGGACGTATATCCCTGCGGCGAGGGCTGCGGCTATGCGGGCGGCATCTCCTCGGCGGCGGCAGACGGCATCCGCATTGCGCAGGCGATCGCGGAGCGCTACCTGTAACAGAAAAAACCAACCCCCTCTTCCATGCGGGAGAGGGGGTTGGTTTAGTGAGAGAATATGAAAAAATTGTGGAGTGTAAGCATGCGTCGGTCGGGACTTCCGACTGCGCAAATAAAATAACCCATGCGGGTGTAAACTGCGTGAAATTCCGATTAAAAGGGAGCGATATTTGCCCGAATCCTTCATTTGGGGGATTTTTTTACATTTTAAGTGAAATATTTGCAATGCCCCTTGCAAATCGGGGGGAGATGTGCTAAACTGGATACAATGATTACAGGGGGAAACCGACATGAACAAAAAAAGTTTGATCGCGATCGCGCTCAGCTCCGTCATGGCGCTGTCTGTGCTCGCCGCCTGCGGCGGAGGAGAGGAAGAGGCAGTGACGGCTGCGCGCATCTGCTACGACAACCTCGGTCTCGGCTATATCGCCGCGGCGGACAGCACCTATGCGCTCGCCGATGTGCAGTCCATGACCGCCGTCGACGGTGCGGGCAACACCGTAGACGCCTCGGCCGTGGCGACCTATGAAAACGGCGTCTTTACCGCGCAGAGCGAGGGCGTCATCTTCTGCACGCTGGCCGACGGCTCCGCCTTCCGCATCGAGGTCGAGCCGGCGTACATCACCGATCCCGGCACGCAGTATTCGGGCACGGCAACCGACTATGCGCAGGGCGGCACGCTGCTCGGCAGCTGCCACGATCCTTCGCTCATCGAGGTGGAGGAGGACGGCGCGCCCGCTTACTATATCTTTTCCACCGGCTGGGCGACAGGCAACGAGATCCGCCGCTCCACCGATCTTCTCACCTGGGAATATATGGGCAAGACCATGACGGCGCAGACGCAGATGGTCGAGATTGCCGAGTGGATCGGCGGGACCAACAACGGCTATCTGCAGTGGTGGGCGCCCGATATCGTCGCGGCGCCGGACGGCGAATACTGGCTGTACACCTGCTGCGTCTCCAACGGATATCAGAACATCGAGGGGACCGATTATTCCATGGCGTGCATCGCGCTCTTCAGCTCCGACTCGCTCGAGGCGGGCTCCTTTGAATACGAGGGCGTGCTGCTGCAGTCCGTCATTCCCAATACGGCGGAGGGGCAGCTCGACGTGAACGCCATCGACCCGCAGATCATCTACGATACCGAGGGCAATATGTACATGGCGTACGGCTCCTTCGGCACGGGAAACTGGATGCTCGAGCTCGATCCCGAATCGGGCATGCGCAAGGACGGGGTGTACTCCGACAATGTCTTTTTTGACTGGCAGACCATCCGCGGTTACCGCAACGAGGCTGCTGCGATCTATTCGAGCTTTGTCAGCGAACAGGCGGTCACGCATGACTATTACGGCACCATGATCTCCTACGGCGCAGAGGAGGGGCCCGTCATCGCCCGCCACAGCAACGTCAAGGTCGCGGACGAAACGGCGACCTATAACGAAGCGGGCGAGCCGGAGGGCGTCGAGGGCGTGACCTATTACTATTCGATGCATTCCTTCAACCCGCTCGATTCCGGCTATCAGATGTGGGGCGGCCGCAGCGACAACGTCTGGGGCTTCTACCGCTCCGTCAACAACGGGCTGGTGCAGAATTACGGCTCCGCCAACCGCCAGAACGGCGGCAATAAATATATGGGCAGCTTTACCTGGGCAGACAAGTCTGCGGGGAACACCTCTACCGACATCCTCTATCCCGGGCACAACGACCTCTTCACCACGAGCGCGGGCGTCAACATCGCCGCCTATATCACAAGAACGCGCACCTATGGCGACATGGTGTTTATGGTTCAGCTGCACCAATACTATCTCAACAGCATGGGCGATATCGTCATCAATCCCAACCGCTACGGCGCGGAGGTGGACCGCAGCGTATCGGCGGAGGAACTGTTTGCCTGCACCGACAACGGCAGGTTCAAGATGGTTGCGCTCGGCAACGACAACACGCCCAAGACCTCGGTCGAGGTCACGCTCACGCAGAGCGCGTCCGATCCCAACAGCGGCTCCGTCATGCAGGACGGCGCTGAGATCGGCACATGGCTGATGTACGGCAGAGGATATATCAAATTCTCCTTTGAACGGGCGCTGACGGGCTGCGAAGAATTTACCTACTACGGCGTCGTGCGCCCCGCCTGGCTCGACGATCAGAACAGATCGGGCTTCACCATTACCTGTATGGGGCACACCAACCGCACCACCTACAGCACTGCCATGTTCATGAACAACGTCTCGACCATTTCGGGCGAGGGCCTCGTGGGCTGAGCGTGCAAAGCATCATGTTAAGACAAAGGCTCCCCGTTGTGGGAGCCTTTTGGCTGCAAAAAACTCCCCCGCGGGGGAGTTTTTTCCGAAAGGATAGGACGCGCATTACAGAAAGCGCGTCTCATATTCGTTGGTATGTTTTCCCGTCAGTGCATTGTATAAATCGTTGGCGCGCACGTCGAGGGCAAAGCAGGCGAGTGCGGTGCGTTTGAGCGCGCCGTAGTCGCTCTTGCGCACGAGCAGCGGGAAGGGCCCCTCCGAGAGGGCGGCAAGCATCTCGGCGGTGTCCTTTTTGCCGACGGCGAGCAGGTTGCAGTAGAGCGGATCGGTACGGAAGGCGCGCAGCTCCGCCCGCGTGACGCCGAGGAAGTTCTGCATCAGAATGCGCTTGAGGCGGGAAGCGGTATAGCGCTTGGAGACCGTCTTTTCAATGATCTCCTCGTAGGAAGAGTTGCTCTTTGCCATCGTGCGCAGCTTGTTTTCCAGCCCCTCCGAGCAGTCGGGGCAGCGGGCAAGCTCGTCGGGCGCCGAGCGGATCAGCGCGCACAGCGCCGCCTGCCGATAGGGGAAGGGCTGCGCCCTGACAAGATCGTCAAAGACGCAGGCGGGCAGGTTGCCGCGCAGAAGTTTCATCGACTTTTTGTCGCCGCGGGCAAGACAGCCGCGCAGGGCGGTCGCCGAGGAGAAATTTTTCTGCGGCGTCTCGTCGGCATATCCCGCGCCCACGCGCGGGATGGGCAGCGGCTGTATGGCGCTGTGTTCCTGCAAAAGCGCGCGGCAGTACTCCGTGCCGAGGATGTTGTTGGGCGCGGTGAGCAGCGCCTCGTCAATATCGCCGTTCAGCTCGAGCACCGTCTGCGTGCGCGCCTTCACATAGGAGGTCCCGTCCTTCATGTGCTCTTTGAGCGTCGCCTTGAACTGCTTGTCCTCGGAGAGCGTTGCGCGTGCGGCGTTGAGAAAGCTCTCCCTGTCCCCGCTCTCGCAGCCGAAGGCGAGCGCCTTGACCGCGGGGATGGAGCTAATGATGTGCACCGCGCCCGCGGCAAAGATCTCCGCCGGGGACACGGCAAAGGGCACGGGCAGCTCGATCACCGCGTCGGCGCCGTTCTTTACGGCGTGCAGGGCGCGGTCGTATTTGTTCAGGATCGCCGGCTCGCCGCGCTGGGTGAAGTTCCCGCTCATAACGCAGAGGATCTTGTCGCACCCGCTGCGTTTGCGGATCTCCTCCAGCTGATATTTGTGCCCGTTATGAAAGGGGTTGTATTCGCAAATCACCGCACAAAATTTCATTTTTCTTCCTCTTGCTCTTTACATTTTTTGCGAGTTGGTGTATAATAACAGAGAACTGCCCGATGTGGCATTCTGGGGGGCGTAAGTTACTTTCCGCCATTATATCACATCACGGGGAGAAAATAAAGCGAATACGGAGTTTATTGCAATGGCATTCATGGACAAGGTAAAGGATCTCGGCAGAAGGATCGCCGAGAGCGGTACGATCATCGAAGAGATCAAAAAAAAGGCGCAGGAGCTGAACAAGAAGATCGTTTTGTGCGAAGGTGAAGACAAACGCGTCGTCGAGGCGGCGGCGATCTGCACGCGCGAAAAGATTGCGCGGATCGTGCTTTTGGGCAAGGAAGAGGAGATCAAAAAGGCAAATCCCAATGTCGATCTCAGCTATATCGAGATCATCGATCCTGCAACGTCACCCAAACTCGACAGCTATGCGGCGCTTCTTTACGAGCTGAGAAAGGCCAAGGGCATGACGGAGGAGCAGGCGAAGGAACAGGCGCAAGACGCCACCTTCTTCGGCGCGCTCATGCTCAAATCGGGGGATGCGGACGGGCTCGTCTCCGGCGCATGCCACACGACCGCCAACACGCTGCGCCCCGGGCTGCAGATCATCAAGACGGCGCCCGGCGTAAGTTCGGTCTCCAGCTTCAACCTCATGGTCGCCCCCATGGGCGGCAACGAATATGTGCCGGACGGCAAACTTGTCTTTGCGGACTGCGGGCTCAACCCCACCTATACGGCGGAGGGGCTTGCGGACTGCGCCATCGCCACGGCAAAGAGCGCAAAGGAGATCGCCGGGCTCGATCCCAAGGTCGCAATGCTCTCCTTCTCGACCAAGGGCAGCGCCAAGCATGACTATGTCACCCTCGTGCAGGAGGCGGTGCGCATCGCCAAAGAGAAGGCGCCCGACCTCAAGATCGACGGCGAGCTGCAGTTCGACGCGGCGCTCGTGCCCTCCGTGGGCGAGTTTAAGGCGCCCGGGTCCGAGGTCGCAGGGCATGCGAACGTGCTCATCTTCCCCGATCTGCAGTCGGGCAACATCGGCTACAAGATCGCAGAGCGTCTGGGCGGATTCCAGGCGATCGGCCCCATCTGCCAGGGCTTTGCAAAGCCGCTCAATGATCTGTCCCGCGGATGCAAGGCGAGCGACATCGTCTGCGCGGTCGCGATCACGGCGCTTCAGACCAGGGAATGATCGTCAACAGGAGGAAAACATGAAAATTTTGGTCATCAATGCGGGGAGTTCCTCGCTCAAATATCAGCTCATCGACATGGAGACGGAGAGGGTCATCGCCAAGGGCACCTGCGAGCGCATCGGCCTTGCGGGCAGCAACCTCGTACATAAGGCGCACGGCAGGGAGTTCGTCGTCGAACAGGATATGCCCAACCACACCGAGGCGATCTCGCTCGTTCTGAAGGAACTGGTAGACGGCGAGGCGGGGGTCATCGCTTCGATGGACGAGATCGACGCCGTCGGTCATCGCGTCGTCGCCTCGGGCGAGGCTTTCACCAAGACCACGCTCGTCACCGACGAGGTCATGAAGATCATGGACGAGATCGCCGAACTTGCGCCGCTGCACAACCCCGCGGCGATCCTCGGCATCAACGCCTGCCGCGCCGTCATGCCGGATAAAAAGATGGCGCTCGTATTCGACACGTCCTTTCATGCGACGATGCCCGACTACGCCTATCTCTACGCCATCGATTACGACGACTACAAACAATACAAGGTGCGCCGTTACGGCGCGCACCGCACTTCACACAAATATGTCGTCGGGGCGGCGGCAGAGTTTCTGGGCAAGAAGCCTGAGGAGCTGAAGATCATCACCTGCCATTTGGGCAACGGTTCCTCCATCTCTGCCGTGGACGGCGGAAAGTGCATCGATACCTCCATGGGCTTTACCCCCCTTGCGGGCGTTCCCATGGGAACGCGCAGCGGCGATATCGACGTCGCCGCCATCGACTTCCTCTGCAAGAAGAAGGGCATGACGATGGACGAAGGGCTCGTCTACCTCAACAAGAAGTGCGGCATGCTCGGCGTCTCGGGCGTCTCCTCCGACTTCCGCGACCTGAAAGCGGCAAAGGAGGCGGGCAACGACCGCGCGCGCCTGGCGCTCGACATGTTCACCTATGCCTGCAAGAAGTACATCGGCGCCTATATGGCTGCGCTGGGCGGGCTTGACTGCATCGTCTTTACGGCGGGCGTCGGCGAGAATACCCCCCTCATCCGCGCGGCCATCCTCAAGGGACTGGACGCATTCGGCGTCATGCTGGATCCTGCGCGCAACGAATACCGCAACGACGGCAGCATCCACGAGATCTCTTCCGACGATTCCCGCGTGAAGGTGCTCGTCATCCCCACCAACGAGGAGCTTGTCATCGCCCGCGAGACGGCTGCGCTTCTCTAAGGCGGCGCCCGCTGAGGCATGTGCCCCTGCGCCGTTTTTGGGGTGCAGGGCATCGAATTTCCCTGTTTTTTTGCAAATTGCCCCGAAAAGCGATTGACAAACCTTGCGAAAAAGTTTATACTCGAAAAGTCAATGAAGATCGACGTTCGCAGATGCAATGCAGAAAAAAGATATTCGGGCGAGCTGAACTTTTCTATGGAAGGGGACAACAGCCTGATCGATATCCCGTTCGTCACGTTTGCTTCTCCTGTCGCATTCTCCCTGCACTACGACATCTGGGAGGACGACTGCGTCAAGGTGACGGGCAGCGTCTGTTTTGATCTCAGCGGTGCCTGTTCGCGCTGCTTAAAGCAGACGCAGCAGCACATCGAATGGCAGACGGAGGCACTCTTTGTGCCGGATACCCCGCAGGACGAGGAATATCCCTATCGGGGCGGGGTCGTCGATCTGGGCGAGTTTTTGCGCGACAGCATCATCTTCGCGCTTCCCTCGGGGCTTGTCTGTCCGGACGAATGCTCCGCACCCGAATATAACGAAGAGTAACAAGGAAGAGAGGTGATAATATGGCAGTTCCCAAGAGAAAGCAGTCCAAGAGCAGAACGAATAAGCGTTTTGCAAACTATAAGGCATCGGCTCCGACGCTTGTCGAGTGCCCGCACTGCCACGAGCAGAAGCTTGCGCACCGCGTCTGCAAGAATTGCGGCTATTACGACGGAAAGGAAGTCGTCGCGCAGAACGAAGCGAAGGACTAATTCAAATGAGGAAGATCGAAAGCGAACTGTGATAGGTTCGCTTTCTGTCTTATTGGCGCAGAATGCGCCCACAAGGAGGAAACATTATGGACATGACGGCCTTTTACAATCTTTCGTACGGCGTGTATCTCTGCACATCGTGGGACAACGGCGCCCCCGTCGGCTGCGTCGCCAACAGCGCCATGCAGATCACGTCGTCGCCGGCGACCATTGCCGTGAGTATCAATAAGGAAAATTATACGCACCGCTGCATCGAGGATTGCGGGCACTTTGCCATCACCGTTCTGGGCGAGCATTGCGATCCCCGCCTGATCGGCGTGTTCGGCTTCCGCACGAGCGCAGAGGTCAACAAGTTTGAAGAATTTCCCTATGCCGTCCGCGGCAAGCTGCCCGTACCTGACGGCGGCATCTCCTACTTCTCCTGCAAGGTCGTCGAAAAGATGGACACCGCCACCCACACCGTATTCCTGGGCGAGGTGATCGACGCGGGCAATCTGCAGAAGGATGCGCCCATGACGTATGCGTACTATCACCGCGTGCTCAAGGGGAAGACTGCCGCCAAGGCGCCCACCTTCAATCAGGCGCCCATGCCCGAAGAGGAGGTCAAGCAGTACGAGTACGTCTGCCGCATCTGCAGCTATGTCTATCGCGGCGAGACGCCCTTCGAAGAGCTGCCCGACGACTGGGTCTGCCCCATCTGCGGTGTGGGCAAAGAGGAATTCTGTCGCCGCGAGGTCAAGGCGGCAAGGCCTGCCGCAAAGAGCGGACAGTACGTCTGCAAGGTCTGCGGCTATGTGTACGACGGCAAGGTCCCCTTCGAGGAACTGCCCGACGATTGGGTCTGCCCGCTGTGCGGCGTCGGCAAGAGCGAATTTGAACGGATGCCCTGACGGAATATCCGAAAAAAGAGGCCGTACGGCCTCTTTTTGCTGCGTTCGGACGGGCAGCGCATACGCATGAAAGCGGTGCGGCCGCCGCAGCTGCCCGCACATTTTACAATTTCAGGAAATGATCTTGCAAAAACATTGATAAATTCTGTGCATTATGCTATACTGATAACGGGCGTCGGCGCCCGTATGGGAACAGATCATTCTGCCGCCGCCCCTATGGAGAAAAACATGAAAGGAATTATTCTCGCCGGCGGGAGCGGCACAAGGCTGTACCCGCTTACGACAGTGACAAGCAAACAGCTTCTCCCCGTGTATGACAAACCCATGATCTACTATCCCCTCTCCACGCTCATGCTGGCGGGGATCCGCGATATTCTCATCATCTCCACGCCCGAGGACGTGCCGCGCTTTGAAAAGCTGTTCGGCGACGGCAGCCGGTACGGGCTGGCGATCTCCTATGCCGTTCAGCCCTATCCGGGCGGACTTGCACAGGCCTTTCTCATCGGGGAGCAGTTCATCGGCGGCGATCGGGTCTGCATGGTGCTGGGCGACAATATCTTTTACGGCAACGGTCTCATCAAGAATTTGCAACAGGCGGTGCAGAACCTCGACGAGGATCGGGCGACCGTCTTCGGCTATTTCGTGCCCGATCCCGAGCGGTTCGGCGTTGTGGAGTTCGACGAGAACGGAAAGGCCCTCTCGATCGAAGAAAAGCCGCAGAATCCCAAGTCCAACTATGCCGTTGTCGGCCTGTATTTCTACCCCAACAGCGTCGTAGAGATCGCAAAGCAGATCAGGCCCTCCGCCCGTGGCGAGCTTGAGATCACAACGGTCAACCAGAAATATCTCAGGCGTGGGCAGCTCGACGTCATCACCTTCGGCCGCGGGTTCACCTGGCTGGATACGGGCACGCACGAATCCCTTGCCGACGCAACCGCGTTTGTGCGCATGATCGAGGAGCACGAGGGGCTCAAGATCAGCTGCATCGAAGAGATCGCCTACAGAAACGGCTGGATGAGCCGCGACGAGCTGCTGCGGCAGGCGGAGCTCATGAAGAACAACGAATACGGGCGGCACTTAAAAAAGGTGGCAGACGGAAAGATACTTTACTGATGGAGCGGAACATGGATGTCTCAGTGATCATGATCAATTACAATACCTTCGACTTCACGAAGGACGCGCTCGAGAGCATCTTTGCGCAGACGCAGGGGCTTGCATATGAGATCATTCTCATCGACAACGCCTCGCCCGACGGTTCGGGCGAGCGCCTGGCGCAGCTGTATCAGGGTCGCATCGTCTATCTTCAGTCGGGCGCAAATCTGGGGACGTCCAAGGCGTTCAACCTGGGGCTCAGGCATGCGGCGGGCAAATACATTCTTTGGCTGAATACCGATATTCTGTTAAAAGAGAATTTCATCAAGGAGCTCTACGACTATATGGAGAGCGATCCAAAATGCGGCGTGTGCGGGGGCAATCTTCTGGATTATAACGGCAGACCAGCCGGGTCGTGCAGAAGGAGCTTTGAAACGATCGCCTCTCTCAGAAGAAATTACAGCATCTTTGCCAATCTGTACCGTAAATTTTCCCGCAGGCGCTTCGACTATAACTATTCAGACAAGGCGCAGCGCGTTGCGTGGGTGGGCGGCGCGGCAATGATGATCCGCAGAGCTGTATTCGATGAGATCGGCGCATTCGACGAGGTCATCTTTATGTATGCGGAAGAGGAGGAGTTCCAATACCGCATGACACAACTGACAGACTATACCGTCGTATCCGTGCCGTGGGCGCATATGTATCATCTGGAAAACGGAAGCGTGATGCCCCGCAAAAAGAAGTACAACGAGGAATGGGAGCTTCTGATGCTGCGCGGGCTGCCCCGTTTCCTCTACCGCTGGTACGGCGCAGGGGAGGTAAAAAAGTACCTTAAACTGCGCATCCGCGGCTTCCGCAAACTCATGGTGATCGAATGGCTGCTCGGGCGAAAGGAACAGCGGGAGCGGCATAAAAAGATGCATGCACTCTACCGCAGGCATCTTGAAAATTTTGAAGCATACATTGCACAATTAAAGGGACCGGAGGAGCGATCGGAGGTACAACAATGACGATCATTGTCACAGGCGGCGCCGGATTCATCGGCAGCAACTTCATCTTCTATATGCTCAAAAAATATCCTGACGACCGTATCGTCTGTCTGGATAAGCTTACCTATGCGGGCAATCTGTCCACGCTTTGCGCGGTCGCCAATCTGCCCAATTTCCGCTTTGTCAAACTCGACATCTGCGACAGGGCGGGGGTGTACGCGCTGTTTGAAGAGGAGCACCCAGATATCGTCGTCAACTTTGCGGCGGAGAGTCATGTCGACAGGAGCATCGAGGATCCCGGCGTCTTTTTGCAGACGAATATCATCGGCACGGGCACCCTCATGGACGCCTGCCGCAAATATGGCATTCAGCGCTATCATCAGGTCTCGACGGACGAGGTGTACGGCGATCTGCCGCTCGATCGGCCCGATCTCTTTTTTACCGAGACGACACCGCTGCACACGAGCAGCCCCTATTCCGCATCGAAGGCCTCGGCAGACCTTCTGGTGCTTGCCTATCACCGCACCTACGGGCTGCCCGTGACGATTTCGCGCTGTTCCAACAATTACGGGCCCTATCATTTTCCGGAAAAGCTCATTCCGCTCATGATCATCAACGCCCTGTCAGATAAGCCGCTGCCCGTCTACGGCACGGGAGAGAACGTGCGTGACTGGCTGTATGTTGAGGATCACTGCGCGGCGATCGATTGCATTCTGCAGCGCGGCAGGGTGGGCGAGGTGTACAACGTCGGCGGCCATAACGAGATGAGAAATATCGACATCGTAAAGCTCATCTGCAGGGAGTTGAACAAGCCCGAAAGCCTCATCATCTTCGTCGCAGACCGCAAGGGGCATGACATGCGCTATGCGATCGATCCCGCCAAGATCCACAGCGAACTCGGCTGGCTGCCCAAGACGAAGTTTCAGGACGGCATCAAAAAGACCATTCAATGGTATCTTGACAATAAGGACTGGTGGCAGGAGATCATCAGCGGCGACTATCAGAACTATTATGCCCGCATGTACGGAGGGAGAGCATGAAGATCCTCGTGACCGGGGCAAACGGACAGCTCGGGTGCGACGTCATCACCGAGCTTTTGCAGCGCGGGCACGCGGTGACGGGGAGCGATCTGCAGGCGCAGTTCGTGCGGCGGGCAGACGAGGTGCCGCAGTGCGCCTATCTTCCGCTCGATCTGACCGCGCGGGAGGAGACATTGCAGGCGATCTTGCAACTTCGCCCGGACGCCGTCATTCATTGCGCCGCATGGACGGCGGTCGACGCCGCGGAAGAGGAAGCAAGCGCCACCAAGGTGTACGCCGTCAATGTGCAGGCGACGGGGAACGTCGCTGCGGCATGCAATGCGGTCGGCGCCAAAATGATGTATCTTTCCACCGACTATGTGTTCAACGGGCAGGGCACCGAGCCATGGCAGCCCGATCAAAGGGATTTTCAGCCCCTGAACTATTACGGAAAGACCAAGCTCGAAGGGGAAGAGATCGTAAGGAATACGCTTGCGCGGCATTTTATCGTGCGTATTGCGTGGGTGTTCGGGCATAACGGCAAAAATTTTGTCGATACCATGCTCTCGCTCGGCAGAAAGTACGACAGCGTGCGCGTGGTCAACGATCAGATCGGCACGCCGACCTATACTCGCGATCTTGCCCGCCTGCTTGCAGACATGATCGTCTCAGAGGCCTATGGGAATTATCACGCGACGAACGAGGGCGGGTATATCAGCTGGTATGACTTTGCCTGTAAAATTTTCGCCTTGGCGGGGTATCCGACCAAGGTCATTTCCGTGACGACGGCAGAGTACGGGCTCTCGAAGGCAAAGCGCCCCTTTAACAGCAGGCTGGATAAGAGAAAGCTGGCAGAAAACGGGTTTACGCCGCTTCCCACATGGGAAGACGCTTTGCGGCGATATTTACAGGAGATGGGATATGCAGATCACAGTTGAAAAGAACGTCGGCGGCATTGAGGGGTTGTGCGTTATCACGCCGCTGGCGCACGGCGACAGCCGCGGATATTTTATGGAGACCTACAACCGCCGCGACATGGAGGAGGCGGACCTGCATTACGATTTCGTGCAGGACAACCAGTCCATGAGCACAAAGGGGGTGCTGCGCGGGCTGCACTTTCAGATGCGCCATGCACAGGCAAAGCTGGTGCGCGCTATCAGCGGCACGGTGTTCGACGTCGCCGTCGACCTTCGCCCGAACAGCCCCACATACGGAAAGTGGTACGGGGTCGAGCTCTCTGCCGAAAACAAGAGGCAGTTTCTCATCCCGCGCGGCTTTGCACATGGCTTTCTGGTGCGTTCGGAGGTGGCGGAGTTCTGCTACAAGTGCGATGATTTCTATCACCCCAACGACGAGGGCGGCATCGCCTGGAACGACCCTGCGATCGGCATCGACTGGGGGGTCGCGGGGGAATACCGCGGCACCGCCGCGGCAGATGGCTACACCTTAGCGGACGGGGCGCCCATCCGGCTTTCAGCAAAAGACGAGGCATGGCCGACATTGCACGAGATGCATAAGACGGCGCGCTGATTATGGGAAAACAGATCACATCGAAAAAACTTGCAAAAAACGTATTTGTCTCGCTCGTTGCCCAGGTCGTCTCGCTGCTTGTCAGCTTTGTCATCACGCTCATTCTGCCGCGCTATGTGGGGGAATACACCTATTCCTATTGGCAGATGTACACGATGTACGTCGCCTATGTGGGCGTGCTGCACTTCGGGTTGCTCGACGGGCTGATCCTGCGGTACGGCGCCTATGACTTTGAAGAGCTGGATCAGCGGCGCATCCGCTCGCAATTTACTATTCTCTTTACGATCACAAGCCTGTGCATGCTTGCCGTGCTCGCCGCCTCGTGCGCGTTTGACAGCACAAGCCGCACCATTTTCTCACTCGTCGCGGTCGGCATCGTCACCAAAAATCTTACGACATATAATTCAGACATCTTTCAGATCACCAACCAAATCAATCGGTATGCCGTCGTCAACATTGCGCAGCGCGCGATATACGGCATTTTCGTCGTCGTTCTGCTCATCAACCGCGTCGACGTATTCTACCTGTATTGCCTTTCCGATCTTATGGGGGATATCCTCGGCTTTGCGTTGGGCGTCGTGCTCAATCGGGGCAAGCTCTATTTCGGCAAGATGATCGGGTTGCGCGACGCATGGCGCGAGGCGGGGCAGAATTTTTCGGCGGGCTTTGTCCTGATGCTGGCAAACTGGTCGTCCATACTGCTCATCGGCAGCGCGCGCATGATCACCGAGTGGCGCTGGGGAGAGCTGGTGTTCGGCAAGGTGTCGTTTGCTTTCAGCTTGTCGAACGTATTCCTCACCTTTGTCACGGCGATCAGCGTGGTGCTGTTCCCCTCGCTCAAACGCGTAGACGAAGAAAAACTTCCCGCCATGTATGAGCAGCTCCGCAAGGTCATGTCCCTGCTGATGTTTGCACTGCTCATCCTGTTCTTCCCGGGCAGTTGGCTGGTCGAGCTTTGGCTGCCAAACTACGCCGTCAGCCTGGAATATCTTGCCGTGCTGCTTCCCATCGTCGTCTTTTCCTCCAAGGTCAACCTGCTCACCAACAACTATCTGAAGGTGTACCGCCGCGAAAAGACAATGCTTGTGATCAACCTCATCTCTGTAGCAAGCGGGGTGGTGCTGGCGCTGCTGTGCGCCTATGTCTTTAACAACCTGTATGCGCTGCTTGGGTGCGTGGTATTTACCATGATCCTCAACTCCGTGCTTTCGGAGCTCGCCGTCGGTCGCCTCATCGGGCGGAGGATGGGAAAGGATTTTCTCATTGAGATCGTCATGACGGTCGCATTCATCCTGTGCGCGTCGCTTTTGCGTACGCTCTGGGGCATGATCGCATATGCCGCCGTGCTTGCGGTGTATTTCCTGATCAAGCGCAGGGCGATCGCCGATCTCTTCCGCATGGCATCGCATCGGCTGCATACAAAAAGAGGACAGGGCGATCCGCCGGCGAAGTGACATAAATCAACAAATCCGATTGTAACAGCAAAGAGGCCGCAAGGCCTCCTTTTTTATGCATTGAATATGCAGAAAATCGAACAGTACGGTTCCCCTCTGACGCCGCCAAACTTTATACGCTGCCCCTTTGTATCGGGAAAAATTTCAGCAGCTCCGTTCTGAAAAAATATAACAAAACCCGCTGCTTTGGTCATCAATTTGGTGAGGAGATATCCCAAAATCAAGTGCGAGCGGTGGCCGCTATCCCTGCCCCCCTTTGCACAAAGGGGGGAGTGTGGGCAGCCTGCGCCGCTTTATGAATCAACAATCAATCCTTCAGATTTGCTTCGCAAATTATTCTCGCGCGGTAGACCCGCGCTCGGTCAGGAAATTTCTCGCACCATGAGAAATTTCCAAGCTCGCAAGCAGCGAAAGCCACACCGTGGCTTTCGCAAAAGTTACTTGCTCGCCCCTTTACACAAGGGAGCCCAGAATGTTGAATCATCAGTCATGCCCTCCTTAATGGCGGCGAGAAAAGGGGGGATTGTGACGCTCGCCTGCACCGCTTAAACAAATCAACGATCCCTCGGTCACGCTATCCGCGTGATGGCTACCATTTTGAATACAAATGGAATAAAATGATAAAAGTGGAAAGATATTCTTGACAAGACTCAAAATAAGTGATAAAATAATTAAAATATCATGTTTTATAGAATATTTGCGCATAAAACAGGCGCGAATACAATATAAAAGCATGAAGAAGTTATGGGAGGTATTCTGTGAAGGGAAAAAGAATGGTGATCGCGCTGTGCGCGGCAGCGGCAGTGCTTGCAGGGGCGGGCGTACTTGCCGCCTGCGCGGGGGGGTGTGCAGCCTGCGCAGGCGTTGGGGCAGCTCGAGGCGCCCGCCGATCTCGTATTGGAGCGGCGCACGCTCAGCTGGAGTCCTGTTGCAAATGCAGAGGAGTATGTCATTCTGATCAACGGGGAAGAAGAGCAGCGCACGGAGGCGTGTATGGCAGATCTGCTTGATCTGGCGGGGCCTGCTACCTATACGATCTCGGTCAGCGCCGTGGGAGAGGGATATACCCCCTTTGAAGGGGTGACGGTCTCGCTCACGCTGGGCGAGGCGGTCGCACAGTACTATGACGAAAGCGGGCTGCTGTACCGCCTGCTCAGCGACGGCACGGGCTATAGTGTACACCACGGCAGGCACAGCCTGGAGGGCGACGTCGTAATACAGAGCTTTGTCGGCGACTATCCCGTGAAGGAACTTGCCGAAAACGCCTTTTCCAGTACGTCTTTTGAAAAAAGCCCATTCGACGGCGCAAAGTGCTACGACGGAATTACTTCGGTCACGCTGCCCGACTATCTCACCACCATCCGGGAATATGCGCTTGCCTGCCTGATCAGCGTAGAAGAGCTGTATCTGCCCGACAGCGTGACCGAGATGGAGCGGCGCGCCTGTTGGGGGATGCGTTCGCTCAAACGGGTACATCTGCCTGCGAACCTGAAAGAGATCCCCGGATATTGCTTCAGCAATACGGCCTTGGCGGAGATCACATTGCCGCAGGGGCTTGAATCGATCGGGGAGGGGGCGTTTTATAACGCATACACAGAATACAAAGAGGGCTATGTGGATCTTAGCTTCTTAATACCAGGATACGGATATTATGTCTACAATCATATCCGTTCTGATCTGCAGGCGGTGACCATTCCCGCTTCGGTCAACTTTATCGGGAGCCTCGCGTTCTATGGGCGGAAAAATTTGACCGGCATCGTCCTGGAGGGGATGCCCGCACAGAAAGAGAGCAAAATCATGCACGAGACGGCGTGGTACGAGGCGCAGGCAGAGGGATTTGTGTGCCTGAAAGAGGGGTTGCTGTACAACTATAAGGGGGAGTGCGGCGAACAGGTCGTCATCCCTTCCGACGTAAAACAGATCGCGGGCGGCGCCTTTATAAACCAGAAGGCGTTGCGTGAGCTATACATCCCCGATGGGGTATCGCTGAGCGGCGCGCTCATTTTTGATGGATGTTCTCAGCTGGATACCGTACGGCTGCCCGATGATCTGAAGGAGATCCCCCAAGAGTGCTTTAGCTATACGGCGTTGGCGGAGATCGTATTGCCGCAGGGGCTGGAATCGATCGGCTATGGCGCGTTTATGGCCTGCGACGCGTTGACGCGCATCGAGGTCCCCGCCTCGGTCAGGGAGATCGACGGCTATGCCTTTGCCAACTGCGAGGCGCTGGCAGAGATCGTGCTGCATGAGGGGTTGACAACGATCGGCGACAGCGCGTTTCGATCATGTCCCGTCCTGACGGAGATCACACTGCCCCAAAGCCTGCGATATATTGGAAAATATGCCTTTCAGGAATGCAACTACCTTTCAAAGATCACGATCCCGCAAAATGTTGCATACATCGGGGGATGGGCATTTTCTGACTGTGTCAGGCTGAATGCGATCTATTTTGAAGATCCATCCGGCTGGGTGGGGGTCTATGCCTTAAGCGTTGTCAGCGAAGAAGATTATATGATCGCGTGCAGCGAAAGTGCATTGTCCAACCCGTATTATGCCGCCGATTACATGAATGAAAATTATAGTGCCTATCATCTGATCAAAGAAAAATTATTAACAGAAGGAGGTTTGTCATGAACAAGACAAACAAAAAAGTAACTACGTTGCTTGCCATTTTTCTGGCGCTGCTTTAATTCTTTTTCGCCCACAGACGGCTGCCCTTGGCAGCCGAGCCCATAATAACGGGGGCGCCGATCTGAGATCGGCGCCCCCTGAATTTTGTGGCATTATACGTTGAAGCGGAAGAGGACGACGTCGCCGTCCTTCATCACATAATCCTTGCCCTCGGAGCGGACTTTGCCCTTTTCGCGGGCGCCCGCAAGGCCGCCGCAGGCAAGCAGAACGTCCCACTCCACCACCTCAGCACGGATAAAGCCGCGCTCGAAGTCGGAGTGGATCTTGCCCGCCGCGCGGGGCGCCTTGGTGCCCTTCGTGATCGTCCAGGCGCGCGTCTCCTTTTCGCCCGCCGTAAGGTACGAGATCAGCCCAAGCAGCGAATACGACGCTTTGATCAGCTTGTCCAGGCCGCTCTCCGTCATGCCGTAGTCGGCAAGGAAGAAGGCGCGGTCTTCTTCGTCGAGCTGCGAAAGCTCCTCCTCCACGCGCGCGCAGACCACGATCACGCCCGCGTTGTGCGCCGCCGCATACTCCTTCACGCGGGCGACCATAGGAAGTGAATCTTCGGAGACGGCAAGGTCCTTTTCTGCAATGTTGGCGCAGTAGATGACGGGCTTTGCCGAGAGCAGGAACAGGTTATCGAGCATGGGCTTTTCCTCCTCCGCGGCGGGGTAGGCGATGGCGGGCTGTTCCTGTTCGAGGTGAGCAAGCAGCTTGGTGAGAAAGGCAAATTCTGCCGCCGCGCCCTTGTCGGAGCCGCCGCGCGCCGCATTGCGGATGCGGTCCATGCGCTTTTGCACCGCCTCGATGTCGGCGAGGATGAGCTCCAGATTGATGGTCTCGATGTCGCGCA
>CALVLK010000002.1 GCA_944337235.1 uncultured Clostridia bacterium | reverse complement strand
ATATGTGCGAATCGTGCGCGAAAGCGCGCTCCTTGTGATGGGCAAACCCAATATGCGTCGAAAAAGATAGATGCCGTCGTTTTAGAAACAGTACATGCTGTTTTAGGAAAAATGCAGGGGAGCGTTAAGGATGAATCGCTGAAAAAGAGCTACGAAAAAACATTGAAAAGTAAGAAGGCGATTTATGCGGAACTTTTGCGGGAGCAAGCAAAAGAACAAGAGAAGTTGAATCGTCTGCTCGCAGAAGTAGGCAATGTATTGATGAACGAATCGAGTTTTTCTTTGGAAACGCTGAATAGGGCGATAGAGTTGACGAAGGAAAAACTTGCTGAGTTCGACGAGAAAATACCAACGGCATTGAAAGAGTTGAATGAGCAGAAGTCGATAATAGAGCATCTTGACGCCTATTATGAACAATTTAAAGGATGGGCAGAATCGTTTGACGCAGCGACCAATGAAGAAAAGAAAATGATCATCTGTAAACTTATTAGTCGTATTGAGGTGGGCAGGGGATACAAAGTAAACATTATCCTGAATATGAATTACGGGCAGTTTGTGGGAGAATAAAAAAGCAAGGGGCTATTTGAAATAGTCCCTTGCTTTTTTATTCGCGATATGGTATACTGATGACAAATTCAACGAGTGAGGATAATCTGAATGATTTTGTACAAATTTTTTTCTTTGCCTGAAAAATATAATCAGGATAAAGACCACTATAATATTAAAAATCTTAGAGATAATATTTTGACGTGCAATCATCCAATTTTATTCAATGACCCATTTGAAGGTATTTTGTTTGCGAAAGGTATTTCGGAACAAGAATCATTAGAAATTGAGGAGTATAAAAGAAAGGTAGAAAAGCAGATACCATCAAATAAGAAATCTCTTTTTTGGACGAAAAATAGTATTGTAACCAATAAAAATATTGTGTGCTGTTTTGTCAGGGATTTTAAAGACAATCCATTTGTAGACCTGATGTGGGCACATTATGCAAATAGTCATTTTGGTTACTGTATAAAATTTGAGTTCTCTGAAAAACCAGAAGATAACTTTGTAAAAGATGAAGAGACTGGAGGCATTCAAATATATAAATTGTCGGATGAAGGAGAGCGTTTTCCTTCTGGGCATGAAGAATTGCATTTTCCTTCTGGTCGCAGTGAATTTAAAAGAGTGCAATACAAAGATAAGCCGCAGATTTTCCAATTTGATAATGGTGTTACTCATGACTCCATGGAAGACTTTCTTCAAATTAAATCAAAGGTGTGGGAATATGAAAAAGAAGTTCGGTTGATTTTACATTTGGAAGACTGCTTAGGATTTGATTTAAATAAATTTTATGGTGTAAAATATGATGTGCAGTGTATTAAAGGTATATATTGGGGAATGAATACATTGGCAGAATATAAAAAAGAAATGATTGAAATTCTAGAAAGTCAAAATTGTTTGGCTCCAAGATACTCGTCATATATTAGCGGAAATTCTTTTAGAATTCAATACAAATTAGAGGAGATTATAAAATGAATAGAGAAACTTTTTTACAAAATTATTGGAATTATTATATTGTTTTGGAGAAAAAATTTATCAGCTCAACAAATTATGTAGCGGTTAATGAAGATAATTACAATACGTATTCGTTTGAATTTGTAAATTTAATTTTATTGATAGGTTCTGAATTGGATGTAACAATGAAACTGTTATCTAATATTCCACAGACTGTGAGTTCAAAGATTTGTGCTTATGCAGATTATATATTAACGCATTATCCTGATATCGTAACAAGAGAGGTAAAAATTCAAGGGCTTGATTCACCAATAAAACCTTTTGAGGGATGGGATAAAAATAAATCGTCGGATACTCTTAAAGGATGGAAGGCATATAATAATGTCAAGCATGGGAGAGTGGAGAATATAAAAGATGCCAAGTTGGAATACGTGCTTAATCTTTTGGCTTGTTTATATATCATAGAAAATTATTTGCTAAAAAAGTTTACCGAACAACTTAATGAGATGGATATACCGGATGAAGACTCAAAGTTTTTTTCGTTATTAAATTGGCATAGAAGATATACACCGGCGAAAGATTTAGTTTTTAAATCAACAGAAAATGATGAGGTTATAATAGGCGGATGAGGGGCTAATTTTTCTAATTTTCCCTCTTAAACCGTAACGAATGGTAGAGCACGCGGCTGTTAACCGCGGTGTCGTCAGTTCGAGTCTGACAGGAGCAGCCATGATTGCAGACGAAAAGGCTGCAAGACAAAAAAGCCACGAAAAACAATACGTTTTTCGTGGCTTTTTTGCTGTTTTAGCGGCGAAAACGAGCATTGATGCAAAGTTAAGTAAAGATAATATTTTATGGCTGTTTTTTGTAATTTATCAGAAAAACAGGATTTGAACTATCGACATCTGTGCGACAATTCGGATATATAGCGGCAAACGACTAATGTTGAGACGTTGGTTTTCCTTTTCAAAAAATCGGATAGTCATATCAACGTTGATATAGAGTTCGGTGAAGTGGAGTGTCAGCTCTCTTTGAAAGAAGTGGAAAAGAAAGCGGAAGCGCGCAAACCGAAAGGAAAAGCGACCTATAAGATGATACAACAATATATAGAAGAGTATTACGGTTTTAAGGTGTATACTGCGTACATTGTGGAAATAAAACGAAGTTTAAGTCTGCCGACGTATGACGCTCCCAATGCTGTGGAGGAGCTGAAACATTCGCGGCCGCATCCTACACAGCATATGGTAGTGGAAATCAAGGAAAAATCGGCACATTTTGATCTCATCAATGAAAGCGTATGAAATCCCGATATAACGATTCCCGCCCGTGACGTAAGTTGCCATGGGCGGGAATCGTTATGTTATAATCGAGAATTTTAGCTTTTCGTGGTAAGGCTGATATAATCAGAGGTTGATTATAAGCGAGAATTAGAAATAACCGTTACGCATCGCTGACAATAAAAAACAAGTATTTTATATACACAATCGCCAAATGCCGCGCTCGCCTTCATCGAGTTCGCCACGAGCGAGGAATGGATCGCGCGGCGGTGCGAACTTCTGGGCATCGTGCCTGCACGCACGGACGTTGTGGAGGCGGAGGGCGGCGTCGCAGCGGACGTCTATGGCGACCTCATTGCCGACCGCATCTATATCATGCCCGGCGAGCGCGCCATGACGCAGGTATGGGCGAGTTTTGGCAGCCTCTTGCGCTTTATTGCGGAGGACGGTCTGCGGGGCGGCAGCACCTACGACAGCGATGAAAAACTTGTTGCAGCCCTGGAGGCGCTGGATGCAGAAATTTACAGCGCCATCCATACATTGAACTGAAAGGAGGGAAGTATGGCAGATATCGGGTACAAGAGTGCCCCGCGGGAGTGGTTGGAACATCTCGCCAAGAAGTTAAAAGAAAAGTGGGATGCATTCTGTGCAATGCTGCGGCACGGCAACATCCGCGTCGCGTGCTCCATGCTCTTGATGGGCACGGGGCAGATGATGTACCGGCAGTGGGTCAAGGGCGCGCTGTATCTTCTGGTGCAGGCGGGATTTATCGTCTATCTCGTCATGGCGGGCGCAAGAGACTTTTTCGGGCTGTTTACGCTCGGCTCGGTCGAGGCGAACCCCTGGTACGGCATTGAAGGCGACAACTCCGTCATCATGCTCATCACGGGGATATTGTCCATCATCGTGATGGTGATATATGTCTCGCTGTACGTTGCAAACGTGCGCGGGATCTATGCGACCCAGCTGCGCGTGGAGGCGGGCAAAAAGCCGACGACGTTCCGGCAGGACGTCGCGCAGATGTTTGACCGGAAGTTTTACCGCACCGTGCTCTTTTTGCCCGTCATCGGCGTGTGCATTTTCAATGTCCTGCCCATCGTGTTCATGATCCTCATTGCATTCACCAACTACGGCGGGGACATCGTCCCCCCGAAGCTCGTCGATTGGGTGGGGTTTGAAAACTTTGGCAAGCTCGTCGCCGTCGGCGAATATACTACGACTTTCTTCAAAATTTTAGGATGGAATATCCTGTGGGCGGTCGCCTCCACCGCGATCAACTATTTCGGCGGATTGGCGCTTGCTCTTTTGCTCAACAAAAAGTGCGTTAAGGGAAAGGTGTTCTGGCGGTTCTTTCCCATTCTTGCCTACGCGATCCCCGGGTTTATCACCATGCTCGGTTTCAAGTATATGTTTGCGAACGGAGGGCCCATCAACTATTATATCACGCAGGGCGGCGGGGAAGCCATCTTCTTTCTGGGCGCAAACTCCACATGGCCCGCGCGCCTGATCGGTCTGATGGTGAATGCGTGGATCAGCATTCCCTCCTCTATGCTGCTTGCAACGGGGATCCTCTCCAACGCCAGCAAGGACCAGTACGAGGCGGCAAAGATCGACGGCGCCAACGCCTTCCAGCAGTTCTGGTATCTGACGCTTCCCTTCGTCGTCTTTGCCACGATGCCCGTCATCCTGTCGCAGTTCATCGGAAACTTCAACAACTTCGGCGTGTTCTATTTTTTGCGCAGCGATGTATCGACTTCGGCGGGCTACGTCCTTGCCAACGATACCGATCTTCTTATCAACTGGCTGTACAAGATGTCCATCGATAACAACTATTACTCCATCGGCGCAGCGATCAGCCTCATCATCTTCATCATCACGTCGGTCATCTCGCTCGTCGTCTATGTCTTTTCGCCTTCGTACAGGCAGGAGGAAACCTACCGATGAAAAAGAGCAAGAGTATCAAAGTTTCAAGAACGGCGGACGTGGTCATAACCTATGCGATCCTCATTGCTGTGGCAATCTTCTTTTTCTTCCCCTGTCTTTGGCTGATCTTATCGTCCTTCTCCGATTCGGGGTCGCTCTATACGCTCAACGGGTTTTTCCCGGAGGCGTTCAGCTTTCAGAACTATATCGATCTGTTCACCGATACGCAGATGTACAACTACCCCGAGTGGTTCGGCAATACGCTGTTCGTGGCCGTCATGAGCTGTATCTTCGGCACGCTGCTCACCATTCTGACAGCGTACTGTATGTCGCGTTTCAAGTTCAAAAGCCGCAAGGCGCTCATGAAGACGACGCTGGTCCTGGGCATGTTCCCGTCCTTCATGGCAATGACGGCGGTGTTCCTGTTGATGACGCAATTCAACTTTATCAATAACCACTGGGGGCTCATCCTCATCTACTCGGCGCAGGCGCCCATGGGGTACATGGTGCAAAAGGGCTTCTTCGATACCATCCCGTCCTCCATCGACGAGGCGGCGCGGCTGGACGGCGCAACCAATTTCCAGGTGTTTTTGAAGATCATTCTGCCGCTCTCCAAGCCCATTCTGGTGTACACGGCGCTGACATCCTTTACCTGGCCGTGGTCAGATTTCATTCTGCCCCAGCTTCTGCTTCCGACCATGGACAACTGGACGGTCGCGGTGGGGCTCATGTACCTGGATGAGACAGAATTTGCGCGCTTTGCGGCAGGCTCCATCTTCATCGGCGTCCCCATCGTCATTCTCTATTTCTGCCTTGTCAAGTACATGGTCAACGGCATGTCGGCAGGTGCGGTCAAAGAGTGACTTCCTTCCCCCGCGGCGGGGCGATCTCCCCCTGATCTGCCTTGCCGGATAAACAGAGAATGGCGCCCTTCCTCCAAGTCGCCATTCAGAAAAAGGCTGCGGACAAATTGTTCCGCAGCCTTTTATATGTGTAAATGTCCCCCGCGATGGTCTGGGGGGTCAGAGGAGGCGAGGGTAACTCGGCACGGCCGGCGATGTTTTTCGGTGCGTCACGGAGGGAACACGGCAATTTCACGATTTTTGTTTATGATAGAAGAAAATGCGTTGATATATCGTATGGAGGTATGACATGGCAAGATTTTGCAGCAACTGCGGCGCAAGCGTAGACGAAAATGCGAATTTCTGTCCCGCGTGCGGGGCGCAGCTGTCCGGTGCGCAGGCGCAGAAGGGGGGTTCGGATACCGCAAAGACGATCGCCGTCGCGGCGGGCACGGCTGCGGGCGTTTCCCTCCTGGGCAGTCTTTTGCACAGGCGCAGAAGATATCTTCCGCCGCCCGTGCCGCACGGACCGCGCCTTGGCCCGCACGGGTTTGGCGGCCCGAGGGGTCCGCATGGGCCCGGGGGCAGGCGATAATATAATTCGATCAAAATCGAAATACGGGTGCCGGGCTGTGCATCTGTACATTTTTGCGTGCGGAAGATCCTTCCGCACCTTTTTGATGCCGCGTGTTTGAAGCGGCATATTCTGTGGTAAATATATCTGCTAACGATAAAAACGCGAAGGAAACATCATGGAAGAGAGAAAGGAGAGGACGATCATCGAGGGGCAGCGCTTCGGCGAGGAGCGCGCGCTCTATCATGCGGAAAATGTCTTGGTGCGCGATTGCCGCTTTGCGGGAGAGGAGGACGGCGAATCTGCCCTGAAGGAGGGGCGCAATGTGCGCGTGGAGCGCTGCTTTATGGACCTGCGCTATCCATTCTGGCATATACATACGCTTTGGGCGGAGGACTGCACGCTGACCGTGAACTGCCGCGCCGCGCTGTGGTACGACAGCGACGTCACGCTGAAACGCTGCACGCTCGACGGCATCAAGGCGCTGCGCGAGTGCAAAAATGTGACCATCTCCGACTGCCGCGGGAACTCGCCCGAGTTCGGGTGGCGGTGCGAGAACGTAACCCTTTCGGAGAGCAGCCTTGTATCTGAGTACGCCTTTTTCGAGACGAAGGGGATCCGCGCCGAGGGGCTGCACTTTGAGGGGAAGTATTCCTTTCAATACACGCAGGACGTCACCATCAAAAATTCCTATCTGAACACCAAGGACGCCTTCTGGCACGCCAAAGACGTGACGGTGACGGACAGCGAACTGGACGGGGAGTACCTGGGCTGGTATTCCGAGGGGCTCACGCTTATCCGCTGCCGCATCAAGGGGACGCAGCCCCTGTGCTATTGCAAGCGGCTGAAGCTGATCGACTGCACGATGGAGAACTGCGACCTCGCCTTTGAATACAGCGAGGTGGATGCGACGGTGCAGGGGTGCATCGACTCGGTCAAGAACCCGAGGAAGGGCAGGATCGTCGCCGACGGCGTGGGCGAGATCATCCGCACGGAGGACAGCGTATATCCCGTGGAGGCGGAGATCGTGCTGCGCAAATAAGGCGGGCTTTTTTGCCGCCGAAGGCAGAAAAAAATCTCCTTCGGTCTTGACGGGCAGGACAAAACGGAGTATAATATCTTTATAATTAATAATTCTGTAACGATAAGGAGATGGAAATTTATGGCAAATCGTTTTGTACTCAATGAGACGAGCTATCACGGCAAGGGCGCGATTCAGGAGATCGCGGCCGAGGTCAGGGGCAGGGGCTTCAAAAAGGCGTTCGTCTGCTCCGACCCCGACCTTCTCAAGTTTGGCGTGACCAAGAAGGTGACGGACGTTCTTGAAAATGCGGGCATTCCCTACGAGATCTATTCTCAGATCAAGCCCAACCCCACCATTGAAAACGTGCAGACGGGCGTTGCGGCGTTCCGGGCAAGCGGCACGGACTGCATCATCGCGATCGGCGGCGGTTCATCCATGGACACGGCGAAGGCGATCGGCATCATCATCGCCAACCCCGAATTTGCGGACGTGCGCTCGCTCGAGGGTGTCGCGCCCACGAAAAATAAGTGCGTGCCCATCATCGCCGTTCCCACAACGGCGGGCACGGCTGCCGAGGTCACGATCAACTATGTCATCACCGATACGGAGAAGAACCGCAAGATGGTGTGCGTGGACGTGCATGACATCCCCGTCGTCGCCGTCGTCGACCCTGACATGATGAGCACGATGCCGAAAGGTCTGACCGCCGCAACGGGCATGGACGCGCTCACCCACGCGATCGAGGGCTACATCACCAAGGGCGCATGGGAAATGAGCGACATGTTCCATCTGAAGGCGATCGAGATCATCGCAAAGAACCTGCGCGGCGCGGTCGCAAACACGCCCGAGGGCAGAGAGGGCATGGCTTTGGGCCAGTATATCGCGGGCATGGGCTTTTCGAATGTGGGCCTGGGCATCGTCCACTCGATGGCGCATCCCTTGGGCGCGCTGTACGATACGCCGCACGGGGTCGCAAACGCCATCCTTCTGCCCACCGTCATGGCATACAACGCCGAGGCGACGGGCGAGAAATACCGCGACATCGCCAAGGCGATGGGCGTTGCAGGCGTGGACGAGATGACGCTGGACGAGGCAAGAAAGGCCGCCGTCGACGCCGTCAGACAGCTCTCCGAGGATGTGGGCATCCCGAAGGATCTCAAGGGCATCGTCAGGGAAGAGGATCTCGACTTCCTCGCACAGTCTGCCATGGACGACGCATGCCGCCCCGGCAACCCCAAGGATCCCACCAAGGAAGATATCATCGCGCTGTATAAGTCGCTGCTCTGATCGCATAGAAATTTGCGCCGCCCCGGTTACGGGGCGGCGCCTTTGTCATATGGCAGAATCGCCCAAAAAATCCAGAAACAAATGTTTGACAAAGCGCGCATCCGGCGGTATAATGGGGGCAGGAGGGCAGGATGAAGGAGCGCAACTATATCGCGATCGATCTGAAATCGTTTTATGCCTCGGTGGAGTGCGTCGAGCGGGGATTGGACCCCATGCGGGTCAATCTGGTCGTGGCGGATGAGAGCCGCACGGAAAAGACGATCTGCCTTGCCGTATCGCCCGCACTCAAGGCCTATGGCATTCCGGGGCGGCCGCGGCTGTTCGAGGTCGTGCAGCGCGTGCGCGAGGTGAATGCGGCGCGCCGATGCCGTGCGCCCGGGCAGAGGCTGACGGAGCGCTCCTGTTTGGCGGAGGTGCTGCAAAGCGATCCTTCCGCGGCGGTCGACTATTTGGTCGCGCCGCCGCGCATGGCGCTGTATATGCAGTACAGCACGCGCATCTACAACATCTATCAGGAGTTTGTCGCGCCGGAGGACATGCACGTCTATTCGGTGGACGAGGTATTT
Organism: uncultured Clostridia bacterium; assembly: GCA_944337235.1. Taxonomy (GTDB): domain Bacteria; phylum Bacillota; class Clostridia; order Christensenellales; family Borkfalkiaceae; genus Gallimonas. The sequence continues at coordinate 178,137 of CALVLK010000002.1, read as the reverse complement.
CTCGACGTCACAGATTATCTCTCCGCATATCGCATGACGGCGACGCAGCTTGCCGCAAAGATCGTGCGCACGGTGTTTGAACGCACGGGGATCACGGCGACGGCGGGCATCGGGAGCAATCTGTATCTGAGCAAGGTGGCAATGGATATCGTCGCCAAAAAGCTCCCCGCCGACGAGACGGGTGCGCGCATCGCGGCGCTCGACGAGCAGTCCTATCGCGCGCAGCTGTGGGGGCATACGCCCATCACGGATTTCTGGCGCGTCGGGCGGGGCTACGCCAATAAACTTGCGGCGTACGGCATGCACACGATGGGCGATGTGGCGCGCTGTTCCGTGCAGAACGAGGAGCTGCTGTACCGCCTGTTCGGCGTGAATGCCGAGCTGCTCATCGACCACGCATGGGGGTGGGAGCCGTGTACGATCGCCGATATTCGCAGCTATCGCCCCGCACGCAACAGCGTCGGTTCGGGGCAGGTGCTGCAGCGTCCCTATTCCTTTGCGGAGGGCAGGCTCATCGTGCGTGAGATGACGGAATTGCTCGTGCTCGACCTTGTCGACCGCGGGCTAGAGACCGATCAGATCGTGCTTACGGTGGGGTATGACCGCGAAAATCTCGCCGATCCAGCAAAGCGGGCGCACTATCGCGGCGAGGTCACTGTCGACCGCTACGGCCGCGAGATCCCGAAACATGCGCACGGTACGCAGAATCTGGAACATTACACCTCCTCCACGCGCAAGATCGTGCAGGCGGCGGTCGCGCTGTATGAGCGGATCGTCGAACCCGCGCTGAGTGTACGCCGCATGTATGTGGTCGCCGCGCGCGTGCTGCCCCGGGGGTCTGTGCCCGCACCCAAGGCGGAGCAGCTCGACCTGTTCACCGACTACGCCGAAGCGGCGCGGCTGCAGGAGGAAGAGGAGACCTCTCTGCAGCGGGAGCGGGGATTGCAGCAGGCGGCGCTCGAGATCCGAAAGAAATTCGGCAAGAATGCGCTCATCAAAGGGATGAATCTGGAGGAGGGCGCCACGTCCGTCGAGCGCAACGGCCAAATCGGCGGGCACAAGGCATAGAACGAAGGGAAGGAGCACTGCATGAGCACACAAAAGGACGATTACAGCGACATCATCCATCTGCCCCATCACCGCTCTGCGCGGCATGCGCCTATGCCGATCGGCGACCGCGCGGCGCAGTTTGCGCCCTTTGCGGCGCTCAAAGGCTACGACGAGGAGATCGAAGAGGCGGCGCGGTTTACCGAGGCGCGCGTTTTGCGCGACGACGCTTATGCCGACGAGCTCGACGCCGCGCTGCGGCAGCTCATGGCGCGGGAGGGCGAGGCGCCCCGCATGAGCGTCCGCTGTTTTGAGCCCGACGCGCGCAAGGAGGGCGGGGCATATCGTATTGTGAGCGGCAGGCTGCGGTGCGTCGACGCCGAGGGCCGGCGGCTGATCCTGCAGGGCGGTGTCTGCATCCCCTTTGCGCTGATCGATTCCGTCGAGGAGGAGCCGTAAAAATGGCCGCATAAAATATACGAATTTATAAATTTCATATGGCGGCGGGGAACATCCTGCCGCGGAAAAAAGGCGGAACGGACCCTGCAAAACGGGGGAAAGGACCCGCCTTTTTTTGCCGGAAAAGGGGGAAAAGGGGGAGACGTTTGTGTCGTGCAGGTGAAATATGCGTGGCGGCGGCAAGAAAAAAATATGCGCATTATTGCAAAGGAAAAACGCATTTATGTAAAATATGACATAATTTATGTAAAATGTTCACACTTTTGCGCCGAAAAGCACAGGCGAGGGGGTAGGTAGGGTTTATTTTGAACATTTTCCGGAATTTTGCCCAAACGATTGACATCGCGTGTGACAAACTATATAATATTTATACACAACTGTAAACTTGGTTATGCAGATTAAAATTTGTGAAAGGAGTGTTATTATGGGATTGTGCCTTAAAAAGACAAGATTTTGGCTCATCTCCTTCCTGCTCGTCATGGCTGCGCTGTTCGGCGTAGCTGCGGCCGCCTGCACGGAAACGCCCGAAACGCCGGAGAATCCGACGGCGGAAGGCCCCGAAAGCGGCGTCTACTATTATGACGGCGACGGAGATGAATACCTCATCACGCTGAACAGCGGCAATCAGTTTGCCTTTTTGGTAAGAGATGAGAATCGTTCGGGCACCTATACCCTTGCGGATACGGCACTCACCTTCTCGTTCTATGGCGAGGAGAGCGAGACGCTGACCGCAAGCCTTTCGAACGACGTCATCACACTCACCTACGACGGCTCTGAGATGCGCTTCCTCAAGCGGATCCCCTACACTGTCTCCTTCGACAGTACGGGCGGCAGCGCGGTCGAGAGCGTTACCGTGATCAACGGAAAGACGTTGGAAAAGCCTGCGGATCCTTCCCGCGGGTCCTCCGTCTTTATCGGTTGGTATCTCGATGCAGAATACAGCGACGCGTTTGCATTCGGAACGGATATCGTCACGTCCGATCTTACGCTGTATGCGCGCTGGGCGGACAGAACGCCCGGTCAGACGGAATATACCATCCGCTTTGATGCGTGCTATGAGGGCGCCGAAGCCATCGACAGCATGCAGACGATCGGCGGCATCCTCTACAATGCGCCCACGCCCACGCGCGAAGGCTATACCTTTGGCGGCTGGTGGGTCAGCATGTACGGCAATGCAGATCAGCTCGCCTATCGCTGGACGGAGGATATGGTCTTTACCGAGGGGATGACGCTGTATGCGCTCTGGACGGAGGAAGGCGCGAGCGAACTTGCGGCGCCCGTCGTCAACGTCGGCTCCGGTCTCATCAGCTGGGCGGCAGATCCCAACGCGACCGCATATCAGATCGAGATCAGCGGCCCCGAGGACTTCACCATGATCCGCGTCAACCTGGGCGGCCAGACTTCGTATGCGTTCGACTTTGCATCGCAGCCCGCGGGCGATTACGAGATCAGGGTCACCGCGACGGGCATGATCAGCACCGACCGCGTTTCCGCATACAGATATTATAAGAACAAGGCGCTCTCCCGCGTTTCGAACTTCTCCGTCGTGGAGCCCTCTACGCTCATCTATGAAGGCGTTGCAAATGCAGAGCGTTACTACATCACCATCGAGTGCGGTAACGAAGAGCATCGGCATACCATGCTCGACAACGGCACTTCCACCTATTATAACTTTGCCAACTGTACCATGCAGGAGGGCGGCATCCGTTTTGTCGTCACCGCGGTCGCAGACGGCTATGCGGCGTCCACGTCTGAGACGTTCGTCTTTGAACGCGTGCTCGGCACCGTGACGACGCTCTATTACGACAGCGAGAGCGAGAGCGTGATGTGGGATCCCGTCCCCAATGCGGCAAGCTATCGCGTCACCGTTACCGCCGGCGGCAATACGACCACGGCGACTGTTTCGGGTGCGACGAGCTACAGCCTGAAGGGCTACGGCGCAGGTGAGCTTCTCATCACCGTCTGCCCCGTCACCTCCGGCTACAATTCTCCCGCGGCGACCGAACTCACCTGCACCAAGGTTTCGCTTGCCACGCCCGACAACTTCCGCGTACAGGGTACGCTCGTTTCGTGGGATGCTGTGGAAGGCGCAACGAGTTACGAGATCTCCCTGGGCGGCGCCACCTATACGGTGAGCGAACCCGGCTTCGATCTTTCCACCGCCAACATGTCCTGGACGGAGGGCAGCGATTACATGCTGAATGTGCGCGCGATCGGCGCAAGCGCATCCTCCCCCTGGAGCGACGACGTCGACATGCGCTATGCGGCGCTGTATTCCACGCTGCTGTATTCCGAAAGCATACTCAGCTGGCGGCACGTCATCGGCGCAGAGTACTATGAAGTACGCGTCAACAACAATGCGGTTAACGCCATCCGCGTGGAGGACGGCCTGAACTATACCGAGATCAAACTGACCCGCGCCGGCGTCAATACGCTGTCCGTGCGCTTCTATGCGGAATCGGGCTACTCCGATTGGGCCGAGATTGAGGTCTATGCCTATACCGTCACCTTCGACAGCCGTTCGGGGGCGGGCGTCGAGCCCGTATACCTCGCAATCGGCGATCGCGTTGCACTGCCCGAGTCCTCCTATACCGGCTATACCTTTACGGGCTGGTATACCGTGCCCGGCGCAGCAGGCAGCAACGGCGCACAGTACAGCGATGAACTGTTTGCGGGCGGCGATATGGTGCTCTATGCAAACTGGAGGGCAAACGTATATACCATCACATATGATCTGGGCGATATCGGCGATGTGAACAGTATCAATGCGCAGGCGAGCGTGACCTACCGTGAGTCCTATCTGCTTGAATCCCCCACCGTCAGAGACGGACAGGAGGAATATGGCTTTGTCGGCTGGTTCACGGCGCCGGGCGGCGGCGGTATCCAGCTCACCAATGCCGAGGGTAACAGCCTGAACGTCTGGAACTATGCAGAGGATCTCACCGTATATGCCTACTGGGCATCGGCATTCAGCTATACCTACAACGCCACCACGGACAGCTACACCGTCTCGAAGGGCGAAGGCATTCCGCTGATGTCCGAAGTCACCATCCCTGAGACGCACGACGACGGCGAGCACGGCACGCGCTACGTCACGGCGGTGAGCGACTTCACAGGTCTGAACAACCTGATCATCATCAATATGTACGACTGGGTCACCCGTATCGACATTTCGGCGTTCACCAGTACGACCAATCTCGAAGAGATCAACATCCTCCATGCGGAGGCCAATAACGAGCCCGTTTATTTCTCCGTCGACGGCGTCGTCATCTACTATACGGCGCCCGGGGCAGGGGAAGAAGGAACGGATTCCGACATTCACGATTACGATTACGGCAACTATCAGCTCTACCTCTTCCCGCGTGGAAAGGGCGGCTATTACACCATTCCCAACATGGTCACGGAGCTTCGTGCAGAGGTCTTTATGAACAACACGAACCTGCTCTCCGTCACCGTTCCTGCAAGCGTGGAGTACATTGCAAGCAATACCTTTGCGAATTGCAGCTCGATCACGAACATCGTGTTTGAGTCCGATCCCAACGCCACGGGGCTTGAGATCGCCGAGAATGCGTTCGATTCCTGTTCTGGGCTTACGTCGATCACGCTGCCGGCGCAGCTGACCGTCTTCTCTGCGGCGACGTTTGCAAGCTGCTCCAACCTTACCGAGATCAATATTGCAAGCGGCAGCCCGAATTACTTCTCCAACGACGGCGTCGTCTTTGAGCTTGTCGGGGCGGAAGAGGTACTCATCTACTTCCCCGTGGCAAGAGACGGCTCGTACACCGTGCCCAACTCCACCACCGAGATCGGCGCGAACGCATTTGCCGATTCCGCCGTGGAAGAGATCTATATCCCTGCGTCTGTCGCCATGATCCACACGGGCGCATTCTCCAACACCGACGATCTGGACCGCGTCGTCTTCACGTCGCCGCTCGAAGGTCAGGTCGCGGAACCGATCTATCTGGAAGACGCTCCCGCAGGCACCACTTCCGACGACTATTCTCAGGGCGTGTTCTATAGCAGCGGCGTCAGCGAGATCGTGTACGAAACGGGGCGTTCGCTCGGATACATCGGCAATCATGCTTTCCGCAGCTGCAGCTCTCTGACGGGCGAGCTCGTCATTCCCGCAACGGTCGAATATATCGGAATGTCTGCCTTCTACGGTACGCGGTACTCCACGATCCGCTTTGCGGCCCCTGCCGAGGGCGAGACGGCGGCAGAACTGCGCATTGCAGACGCTTCCAGCACGACCAGCGGCGCCTTCTATTCGATGAGTTCTCTTACAACCATCATCTTTGAAGAGGGCAGCAACGTCGTCGAGATCGGTAACTATGCATTCTATTCCCGCTCCTCGCTGACGGGTACGCTTACCATTCCTGCGACCGTTCGCCGCATCGGCTACGGCGCGTTCTACAACGCCGGCATCGACGCGCTTGTATTCGCCGCTCCTGCCGAGGGGCAGACGGCGGAAGAGCTGGTCATCCAGGGCGGCACGTCGACATCGAGCGGCGCCTTCTACAGTGCAGATATGACTTCCGTCACCTTTGAGACGGGCAGCAACGTCGTTGAGATCGGCAATTATGCCTTCTATTCCTGCATAGGATTGACTTCATTCACCTTCCCCGAGTCGGTCAGAGTGGTCGGCAGCTATGTGCTGCGCAGCTGCTCCTATCTCACAGAGGTCACGTTTACAACCAATCAGACGACATACGGCGACCTCATGTTTGACGGCTGTACCCGCCTTACGACCGCCTACATCGGCGCAAACGCATACAACCTCGGTTCGAGCGTGTTTGCCGGCGCCGATAACCTGGAAGAGGTCATCGTTCATCCCGACAATACGCACTACACCACCGATGACGCAACGGGCGCTCTGTACGAGATCAACAGCGACGGCGACCCGATCGGACTGCTCTTCTTCCCTGCGGAATATACGGGTGCATATGTGACGCCTGAAACGCTCCGGGTCATCGGCTCGGCTATCTTCCGCGGCAAGGGGATCACCTCGGTCGTCATCGGCAGAAACGTGGTAGAGATCGGTACCGAAGCGTTCTACAACTGCGTCGGGCTTACCTCGCTCACCTTTGAATCGGGCAGAACAGAGCCGCTCACGATCGGAACTTCCGCCTTCGCAAATTGCGCGATCACATCGCTGGAAATTCCTGCAACGGTGAGTTACATCGGCCCCGGCGCATTCTACAACAATGCCGGTCTTACCAGTCTCACCTTTGAGGAATCTGCGGGCGAAGAAGTATCTCTGGTCATCGACAGCGGATCGGGTTCTGCCACGGGTGCGTTCGCCTATACCAGTATCGTTATGCTCAATCTTCCCGACCGCCTTACGCGCATCGGTAACTACGCCTTCTATCGCTGCGAGGAACTGACCAGCGTGTATATCCCCGCAAATGTTGCGAACGAGGCATACGTCAACGGCCAGGCGCAGAACCTTGGAATCGGCAACTATGCGTTTGCATACTGCTATGCCCTTACAAATGTTGACTTTGCATCGGGCGGTACGGGAGAACTGACCATCGGCCAGTATGCATTCAGCAACACACGAAATCTTACAACGCTCACCCTTCCCGATCGCCTTGCCGAAGCACGCAATGCTTCCGGCGCTACCCTCTATGCTTTGGGCGGCTACACAAATAACTATGTGTACTATATGTTCGGCACTTCAACAAGTAACGCGGGAATTGCCAGCCTGAATATCGAAAACGGCGGCAGCGGGGCATATACTTCCTACAACGGTATCGTGTATTACAACAACGAAGTGCTCTTCGTTCCCTATCACATGACGGAGGCGACGATCGCGGGCTCTGCGACGGGCATTGTCAACCGCTATGCGTTCTACTATGCCGACGATCTTGAAGTGCTCAACTTTGAAGAGAGCGATGTGCCCTTCGAGATTCCCGACGGCGTCACTTCGAGCGGTACGGCATCGTCGTCCTACGGCATCTTCTATGGATCGACGGTAAGCAGTCTTACGACGATCAACTTCCCTGCACGGCTTACCAGGATCGGCGAATACGCCTTCTACAACAACAGCGTGATCGAAACGATCACCTTTGCCGAGGGCAGCAACCTTGTAGAGATCGCAGAAGCCGCATTCTACTCGGTCGACGACCTCACTTCGATCACATTGCCCGGCTCGCTCGAAACGATCGCGCAGCGCGCATTCTATGCCACCGGGCTTGAGAGCATCACCTTCGAGGCAGGCAGCGGTACGCTCGAGATTGCAGACAGCACCTCCTCGACTTATGGCGCATTCGGCAACAACGACAGCCTTGTCAGCGTCACCTTTGGCAGCAGCGTTGTCTCGATCGGCAATTACGCCTTCTACGACTGCGACGCTCTGGCAACGGTCAATTTCCCCGATTCCGGACTGGAAGCGATCGGGGAGAGTGCGTTCGCCTACTGCGCACTGCTCACGAACGTGGACTTCGCTTCCGCTGATTTTGAGTCGATCGGCGAGTACGCCTTCCGCGCGACGGGTCTGACGGAGGTCGTGCTGCCCGAGTCTATTCGCTCGCTGAGCGATAACATCTTTGCAGAATGCGAAAGCCTTGTGCGCGTCGTCCTTCACGACAATCTGGCAGAGGACTTCTCGTTCACGGCAGTCTTCCCCGACTGCCCTGCGATCTCAGTCATCGACGTGCCCGAAAACAGCACGAGGTTCAGCTCGATCGACGGCGTCCTCTATAACGCCAATGCGACCACGCTGATGAGTTACCCGGTCGGCAAGCTGGACGAAAGCTATACCATTCCCGAAGGTGTGCTCACGATCGACGCGAACGCCTTTGCCTACAACGAGCATCTGCGCGCGATCACCATGCCCAGAACGCTCACCGCGATCGAAGAGGCGGCGTTCCGCGGCTGTACCGCACTCGAAACGGTCAACTTTGCCGCAAACGGCAATCTGACTGAGATTGGCAACGGCGCCTTTGCAGAATGTGACGCGATCGAAAGCATCACCATTCCCGCTTCGGTTCTTACAATCGCGCCTGCTGCATTCGCGTTCTGCGATTCCCTGCGCGAGGTCAACTTTGCCGCGAGCACGATGCCCCTTACGCTGGCAGACGGAGACAGCTACTCCACCTCCAGTTCGTATGTGCTTGATAATGGCGCGTTTGCCCGCAACGAGTCGCTCACGACCGTCAACTTCAACAATCGTACCGTTGTGATCGGCGCGTATGCCTTCTCGTACTGCACCGCGCTTACGAGCATCAATCTGCCCGCAACGATCACTCAGATCGGCGATCAGGCTTTCCGGTCTTCTGCCCTTGCCGAGATCAATCTGAGCAATGTCACTTCGCTCGGCGACTATGCGCTGGCGTACACCAATGTCGTCTCGCTCGATCTGAGCAGCATGACCGAGTTCGGAAGCTACGCGATCGCGTACAACTACTCGCTGACCACCATCACCGGGTATCCTGAAGGACTTGCGGTGCTTCCCGATCGTCTGTTCTACTATTGCTCGGCGCTCTCGGATGTCATCATTCCCAGCAGCGTCACCGAGATCGGCAGCTATACTTTTGCCAATTGTTCTTCGCTTACGAGTATTACGATCCCCAGCAGCGTAACTACGATCGGCAGCTACGCCTTTGCGTACAGCGGTCTGACAAGCGTCGTGATCCCCGCAAGCGTCACCGAGATGGAACAGGATGTGTTCTATCAGTGCCGTTCGCTTACAAGCGCTGAATTTGAAAGCGGCAGCACGCTGTCTGAGCTTCCCACCTACACCTTCTATCAGTGTTATGTGCTCAGCGACGTCGTGCTTCCTCAATCGATCACCTCGATCGAAAGCTTTGCTTTCGCATACTGCTCTGCGCTCACCTCGATCGATCTTCCGAACAGCGTTACTTCGCTTGGCGCCAGCGCCTTCCGTTACAGCGGACTGAGGAGCATCGATCTCAACAACGTGAACTCGCTCGGCACCTATGCGCTTGCAAACACTTCGATCAGCAGTATCGATCTCAGCAACGTCAATCTCGGCAGCTCGTCCACGTTCGGCAACTATGCGATCGCAAACAACGTGATGCTTACCAATGTTACGCTGCCCGCGAATCTTACGAACATCCCCAACTACCTGTTTGACGGTTGCTCTTCATTCAGCAGCTTCACGATCCCTGCATCGGTTACCTCGATTGGCACCTATGCATTCAGAAATACCGGACTGGCATCGATCGTCATTCCAGCAACGGTAACTTCGATCGGCAATTACGCCTTCTACGGCACGGAGCGCATGAGTTCCGTCACCTTCGAGTCGGGTGAAAATGCCGCCGATCTTACGCTGGGTACCAATGTATTTGCCTACAGCGGGCTGACGAGCATCGTCCTCCCTGCAAGACTGACCATTACCAGCATCAGCAGGTCTACCTATATGTTCAATCATGCAGAGCGTCTGCAGACGGTCAGCTTCGAAGAGGGCAGCGGGGTCACGGCGTTCCCGAACTATATGTTCCAATACACGGAGTCGCTGCAGAGCGTCATCTTCCCCGAAGGTCTTACGGCGATCGGTAACAGCGTATTCCGCTACAGCGGGATTACGAGCATTGATGTTCCCGACACAGTAGCAAGCTTTGGTACCTATGTGTTTGCCAACTGTGACTACCTTACAACGGTCACGCTTCCCGATGGTCTCACGTCGCTCGGCAGTTATGCCTTCAGGTCTTCTGCGATCGAAAGCATCACGCTTCCTTCTGCGCTGACCTCCATTCCGACCTATGCGTTCTACGAAACGGCGCTCACGAGCATCAGCATTCCTGCGTCTGTGACGAGCATCGGCACCTATGCCTTCCAGTACTGCACGGAACTGCGTTCGGTCACGTTCGAGGCGGACGCCACGACGGGTACCGCTTCGGTGACGAGCATCGGCACCAATGCCTTTGCAGACAGCGGGCTTGAGAGCATCGTCATCCCCAAAACGGTGACCACGCTGTCGAGCGGTGCATTCCTGCGCTGCGCAAACCTCAGTTCGGTCGTGTTCGAGGCAAACGGCACGGCAAACCTGACCACGGCTTCGGGCACCACCTCGACAGGCGTCTTTGGCGAGACGCCGGCGCTTGAGAGCATTGTGCTCCCCGCACGCCTCACCTCGATCGGTTCCTATACCTTCCGTGATTCCGCCGTGCGCAATGTCACCTTCGAGGCAGGCAGCACGCTTGCAACCATCAATGCGTGTGCCTTCCTCAACTGTACCGCACTCGAGAGCATCACAATTCCCGCCTCCGTCACGCGTATCTATGCGGGCGTGTTCCACAACTGCTCCGCTCTGGAGGAGGCGGTGTTCGAGGAACCCGCTGCAGGCACTGCGGCATCCGATCTCACGCTGAGTGCCGGATCGAGCAACACCTCGACCTCGCCGGCATCGTCAGGTATCTTCTCCGATTGTTTCTCGCTGGAGAGGGTCGTCCTTTCAAACCGGGCGACTTCCATCCCTGCGTATATGTTCTACAACTGTACGTCGCTCACCGACTACAACATTCCCGCAAGCGCGACCTCGATCGGCAACTATGCATTTTCATATTGCCCCGGTCCCGATACGCTCACCATTCCCGGTACCGTCTACTCCTTCGGCAACTATGCGTTCCAGTACGGCTCCTATCGTACGCTCATTCTGGAGGAGGGCGTCACGACGGGTGGCTACATGGCATTCTCGCGGAACGAAAACCTGACCACCGTTACGATCCCCGCCTCGCTGGAATCGGTCGCCGATTACAATCCCTTCATCTATGATATCAACCTCAGAACGATCAATGTCGCGGCAAGCAGCACGCATTTCTCCAGCGAGAGTACGCCGGAATATGCCGTTCTGTACAACGCAGACAGAACGACGCTGGTCGGCTTTACCGGTACGGGCAACTTCACCGTTCCCGCTTCGGTCACACGGATCGGTCTGCAGGGATTCGGCGGTTCGGAGGTAGAGTCGGTCACCTTTGCCAACCCTACCACGGAGCTCAGCTTCGGAAGCTTCTTCGGGTGCGCAAATATCCGTACGATCACGCTTCCCACAGGGATGACCGAAATCCCTGAAGCGCTGTTCCTGCAGTGCTATTCGCTGGAGGAGATCATCCTTCCCTCCACGCTGCAGGTCATCGGCTATCGTGCATTCCATTCCTGCACGGCGCTTGAGTCGATCACCATCCCCGGCAGCGTCACGCAGATCGATCGCACCGCGTTCTATAACTGCACCGCGCTGAGGGAGGTCATCTTCGAAGAGAGCACTACTCCGCTCGAGATCAGGTCTACCGCCTACGATACGACGACCTCTACTACAGAGATCGTGGGCGCGTTCCAGGGATGCACGGCGCTGACGAGCATCACGCTGCCCGAGCGCCTCACCTACATCGGCGGATATACGTTCTATGGCTCGGGTCTTGTTTCCATTACCATTCCTGCTTCGGTCGAGGTGATCGGCAGACGCGCCTTCTCGGAGTGCGCCGACCTGGAGGAGGTCATCTTTGAAGCTGGCAGCCCGATCACCATGTTCGGTACGCCGTACAGCAGTACCTCTACGCGTCCCGAAAGCCGTACGAGCGACTCGCGCATCTTCGAAAACTGTGTTTCGCTGCGGCGCGTCGTGCTCCCCGAGGCGCTTGAGATCATCCGTCCCTACGACTTCGCGGGCTGCACTTCGCTCGAATCGCTCGACATTCCCGAAAGCGTAACGGCGATCGGCGGATACGCCTTCCAGAATTCCGGCCTCAGGTCCTTCACCTTCACGGCGAACATGACCGAGGTCAGAGGTTATGTCTTTGACGGATCCGCGCTGGAGAGCGTGACGGTCGCAGAGGATTATCCCGAAACTTATCTGGGCTATCGCAACACTTATTCTACTACGACGAAATCGATGGCTACCTATCTGTTCCGGAACTGCACCTCGCTGAGAGAAGTAACGCTTCCCGCTCATTTCGATCGGATCAGCGCAGGCACCTTCCAGGGCTGCACCTCGCTGTACACCATCGAGATGCCTGAATCGCTGCTGTATCTCTACGGCTATGCATTCCAGGATAGCGGCATTGAAGAGATAGAGCTTCCCGAAGGGTTTATCTGGATGGGGGCCTATGTGTTCGACGGCTGCGAGATGCTGGAGAGCGTATCGCTTCCTTCCACCCTGACGCGGATCGGAACCAGCTCATATTCTGTGTCGACCGTCACGGGCTCGGGCTATACCTTCCGCGACTGCACGTCGCTCAGAAGCATTCGCCTGCCCGAAAGTCTGCAGTACATGGCATCGGGTACCTTCTCGAATTCGGGGCTGAGAAACATCACGCTTCCCGCTACGCTCGTAAGTGTGGGCAGAGGACTGTTTACGGACTGCGCACGTCTGACCACGGTAACCATCCAGGCAATGCTCAGCGATATGTCGTACACCGACGGTTCCACGCTCGATGCGCCCACTTCGGAGACGGCTGCCGACAACCGCGGCATGTTTGCAAACTGCACCGCGCTTACCTCGGTAACATTCCCCGATCACGAAACGGCGATCCCGGAATACATGTTTGCAGGATGCACGTCGCTCGAATCGATTAATTTGCCTTCCTCCATTGTGGAGATCGGCGAATACGCGTTCTATGGCGCGGGGCTCACTTCGTTCAATCTCTCTCATATAGCGGATATTGGCTCGTGTGCGTTTGCGAACTGCACATTGATCAATTCGCTGTATATCCCCGAGAATGTGCTTTCCCTCGGTGAGGGTGTATTCTCCGGATGGACAGATATGCAGGAAATCAGGATCGGCCATGCCGAGGCTCCCAGCGGTTGGGATACCCTGTGGAATCTCGATTGCTCGGCGATCATTGTATGGAATGCATAAATAATTTATAACATACATTCTGCCGGTCATTTCTATGGCCGGCAGAATTTTGTTTTACAATGAATCGTTATTTTGTGTATATATGCGAATTTTCATCATAAGCGTATTTGGCATTTATGTGTTACATATCGTATAAAACGGATAAATAAATGAAAATAAAGCACAAAAAAGAAATTATAATAAAAGTGGCAGTTTTCTGTTGACAAACTTGCGCGCTTAAACTATAATGATAATATATAATTTTATTCATCGTCATGTATATACTCATGACGGAAGGAGAAGGCTATGAAGGGTAATGAAATTTTTCGGCAGTGTTATTCCCGCCTCGCCAAAGAGGGTTGGCTGAAAGCACTGATCAGCGGCGTCATCGTTGGATTTGCAGCGAACTTTATTACTGCATTTGCTCTGTGGTGCGCCGGGGTCGAGCAGCTTTGGTGGATCGCCATCTGCGTCGGTGTTGCCTTCATCGCGATCTCTGCTCCTGTATTTTATGTTTGGTTGTTCCGTCCCACGGCGAAGAAGATCGCAGAACGCGTGGATGGACTGGGCCTTGAGGAACGCCTTATCACGATGCTCGAGCTTGAGAACGATGAATCTTACATCGCGATGCGTCAGCGCGAAGACGCCAAAGAGCACCTCAGAAGGGTCGATAAAAAGAGCATTCGTTTTAACTTTTCCAAGGTTGCCATCGCCTCAGCGGTCGTGGTCGCGCTGGTCGGCGTGGGCATGACAACTTATTCCGCACTCAGCTACAGCGGCATCGTCCCTCCTGCAGAGGAAGTCGGCGGTGGGATCGAAGATATCGTCACGAGCGAGGAAGAGGTCTTCTACGAGGTTGTATATATGGTCGACGGCGGCGGCATGATCGACGGTGAAGAGATCCAGATCGTGCTCAAGGGCGAGTCGACGCAGCCCGTTACGGCAGTTGCCGACGACGGCTGGATGTTCGATTCCTGGCTGGAGGACGGCTATACCGAAGCAGTCAGAACGGATACGAACATTCAGGCGAACGTCACCTATACCGCAGTCTTCGTCGAGGTCGAAATGAGCGACGGTGAAGGCGAAGGCGAAGGGGAAGGCGAAGGCGATCAGGGCGAAGGCAGCGCACCCAGCGATGCGCCCGGCAGCGAGGGCCAGGGCGAAGGCCAGCAAGGCGAGAACGGTCAGGGGGGCAGCGGCGAAAGCAACAACGGCTTCGGCGACGGACAGGGCGACGGTGCCGGCGGCGGTGCTAATGACGAGAACGACAAGGTCCTTGACGGCCATACGGACTACAAAGATGTCTATCAACAGTATCTGGACCTTTACAACGAGTACACGCAGCGCGGCGAAGAGGTGCCCGAAGAGATCCTTGAGTTCCTTGAGAACTTCTATGGCATCCTGTAATGCGGGATCTGTATATCGTAAAATTATTTGTCGAAAAATAATAAAGGAATAATTCGTGAAGGAAGGCTAAAAGAGATATGATCACAGAGGAAAACATCAAGCAGTTCAGTAAACAGTGCGAGGGCATCTTCGAGCAGCTGTCCCGCGACGTGATCGGCCAGAAAGAGGTCGTCGAAGGCACGGTCATCGCCATGATCGCAGGGGGCAACGTGCTCCTTGAGGGCGTGCCCGGTGTCGGCAAGACCCGTCTTGTCCGTTCGCTCGGAAGAGTTTTCAATCTTCCGTTCTCGCGTATCCAGTTCACGCCCGACCTGATGCCTGCGGACGTCACCGGTACCAACATCATCGTGAAGGACGACGAGGGGAATTCCAGGTTCGACTTCCAGCCGGGCCCCATCTTCAGCAACATCATTCTTGCGGATGAGATCAACCGTGCAACGCCAAAAACGCAGAGCGCTCTGCTCGAGGCGATGCAGGAGCATACCGTTACCGTCATGGGTGTTTCGAGAAAGCTCAACGAGCCCTTCTTCGTGCTCGCGACGCAGAACCCCATCGAGCAGGACGGTACCTATCCGCTTCCCGAAGCGCAGATGGACCGCTTCATGTTCAAACTGATCGTGGAAAATCCTTCCCTTGACGAACTGATGGGCATTGTCGACATGACGCAGAAGACGATGGCCGAGGTCGCTGATGCGGCCTGCAGCGGCGAAGAACTTCTCGAAATGCGCAAGACTGCCAACCAGATCCCCGTCGCGCGCGAGGTCATGCGCTATGCCATGACGCTCTGCTCCGCCACGCACCCCACGGGCGATTGCGCCACCGAGACGGCGAAGAAGTATGTCCGCCTCGGCGCCAGCCCCCGTGCAGGTCAGGCTTTGATCTCCGCGGCAAAGGTGCGTGCGCTGCTGCAGGGCAGATTCAACGTGTCGTATAACGACATCAATACGCTTGCCTATCCCGTTCTGCGCCACAGAATGAAGCTCAACTTCGAGGCAGTTGCAGAGCGCATCAGCCCGGATACGATCATCAAGATGATCATTGCAGAGCTCGGCAAAAGCAAGAATGTATCGGACGGCGCAAAGCTGTCTGCAGAGGCGGCAACGGCAGAGTCCGAGACAGCGGCGCCTGCCGCAGCGGAGGCCGAGGCGACCGAGCAGGCAGAGTCCAAAAAGGCTAAGCGTGGTATCTTCGGGAGAAAATAATGAAAGTCTCTTATCTGAACGATGGATTTTTCAGTCGGTTAGAGACGTTGGCATTAAATCTCAGAGCAAATTTAGCGGGCTTTTTCGGCGGAAAACACCTTGTCAGGACGTACGGTCAGACGGTGGAATTCGCCGATTACCGCGAATATATGTTGGGAGACGACATTCGTCGTATCGACTGGAATCTTTACAGCCGTTTTGAAAAGTACTTTCTCAAATTGTTTACGGACGAGAGGCAGATGCACACCCAGATCTTTCTGGATTGCTCGGCTTCAATGGGAAGAGAAGATCCCAATAAAGCTGCTTACGCCGTAGGTGTGGCGGCGGCATTGGGATTTTTATCTGTACACAATATGGATAAAGTATCTTTCAAACTTATGAAGGAGGACCGCTGCGAGGACCCCTTCGGGGTCATCGTGGGCAAAAACACCTTCTTCAAGACGATGCGCACGCTCGAAGCTTTGGAGTTTGACGATGACGTAAACATCTCCAAGGCCGTTCAGAACTGCCCGAATGCGGGCTCGAACGACGGGCTCTCTGTGATCATTTCGGACTTCTTTACCGAGTACGATTGGAAAAAGGCGATCGACTACCTCACCTATAAAAAGAGGCAGGTGCTGCTCATTCAGGTGCTCACTCCGGACGAGGTCGATCCCGCCTACGACGGAAGGGTCAATCTTATCGATGCGGAATCGGCCGATCTCATGGACGCGCGCAATATGAAAATGCGCATTACGCGCAGTATGCGGCTCGCTTACGACGAGGCGATGAAGGATTTCATCGAGGATATCAGTTCCTTCTGTGCCTCGCGCGATGCCGGCTTCATTACGGTCAGAACGGACAACCCCATTGAAAAAATGCTGTTCAGTGAGTTGTTAAAGGTAGGTGTCATGGCATGAGTTGGGCTGCTCCTTTGGGTTTTTTGGGACTACTCGGAATCGCGGTGCTTGTGCTCATCTATCTGTTGAAACCCAATTATCAGCAGAAGATCGTTTCCAGTACCTATGTTTGGAAACTCAGTTTAAAGTATAAGAAAAAACGCGTTCCCATCAACAGGCTGCGCAATCTCCTCATTCTGCTCTGCCAGATCCTCATCATCACGGCGTGTGCCATGATCTTGGCGTGGCCCATCATCGAGGCGGGCGAGGAGGTCGTGCACAGCGAAGAGGTGCTCATTATCGACGCCTCTGCCAATATGTATGCGACGGATCGCAGTGGCGAGACGCGTTTTGAACGTGCCGTCGAAATGGCAAGAGAACGCGCCGAAGAGGTGCTCTTGCAGGAGGGCGGCGGCTACGTCACCATTCTGCTCGCCGGGCAGAATGCCTCGGCCGTCGTTCAATCCGAGGGAAATCTCGATGTGGTGAACGAACAGCTCGATTCGCTGCTCGATCCGGACAATTCTCCCTGTTGGTACGGTGCGGCGGACGTCTCGGGCGCCATGTCCATTGCGCAGGTTACGGTGGACAGCAATCCCGACGCCGCGATCTATTATTATACGGGGATTAGTTATGTCGATTCGGGCAATGTGCATGTCGTGAACGTTGACGGAACGGGGGAGTGGAATGCCGCCATTCTGGAAGTGACGACCGATTTGCGCGAAAATTCCTATGTCTTTACGGTGGATGTGGCCTGTTACGGCAATCCCGACACCCTTATCGTCAACTGTGAGGTGTTTGGCGCAAACTATGTGGAGGGCGATGGAGGTACCGACCTCTCCATGACGGAATCCGTGCAGTGCGACGGCGAAAACGCCGAGCAGGTCGTATTCGATACACGTACCTGGGGCAATGCCGAGGACGGCGGCGTCTCTTCGTATGACTACATCCATATCTATATTGAGGAGGACGACTCCTTCAACGAGGACAACGGCGTATATCTGTACGGCGGCACGCGCGAAGAGATCGACGTGCTCTATTACAGCCCCCGCCCGAACAGCTTCATCTATGCCATGCTCATGACGCTGCGCGAGACCTCCGAAAATTGGACGATCATCATTGACCAGCAGACGGGCAGCGTTGCGAGCGGCATCGATCAGAGTGCGCCCATCGAGGGCTATGACGTGTATATCTATGAGCACGTCGTCCCCACACAGATGCCGACGGACGGCGTTGTAATCTTCTTTGACATCACCGCCGTACCGAGCGGGCTGAACATCACGCTGGGTCAGGAACTCACGGGCTCCTGGGACGAGTTGAGCGCCAATACGGCGGCCTCGCACGAGGTCATGAACTACGTCAACCCTGCGCACATCTCGGTGACAAAATACAGGCGGCTCGACGCCCCCGACTTTGTGGAACTGATGTACTGCGCGGGCGACCCCATGGTCGTGCTCAAAAATACGCCGACGGAGAAGGTGGTCATCTTCTCGCTCGACCTCAACTATTCATCTTTCCCGCTGAACTATGACTTCGGTATTCTCATGATGAATATGTTCAACTACTACCTGCCTGCGGCAAGCTCCCAGGCGAGCAGCAGCGGCATCTACGGCATGCAGACCCTGTTCGAGATCGGTGAGACCGTTCGTCTGAATACGCGCGGCAGCTCTCTGATGCTGACGGGCGCAGACGGCTCTGAGGCGGTCTACGAATCGCTTCCCCTCGACATGACGCTCTACACGCCCGGCACTTATACACTCATGCAGACGCTGCTCAACGACGAGATCCTGACCGATAACTTCTTCGTCAAGGTCGCCGCGGTACAGAGCAACATCTTCCGCACCGAGGATGAACTTGCCAACCCCGTCTACGTTGAAGAGACGGAGATGGAGGATATCGATCTGCTTGTCTACTTCGCTGCGGCACTTGTGGCGCTGCTCTTCCTGGAATGGTGGCTGCAGACGCGGGAAAATTACTGACGGAGGTAACGCATGTCAAATTTTACGATCACATTTGATTATCCCTGGCTGCTGTTGCTGCTCATCCCCGCGTTTGGTTTGACTTTCTTCCTGTACTTCCGCAAGAAGAAGCGGTACAGACGCAACAGAAACCGTATCACTTCCATGATCCTGCACCTGATCGTCATGACGCTGTGCATCGGCGTCCTTTCGGGGATTGGGTTCTCGTACGAACTTGTCAATACTGAAAACGAGATCCTGCTGCTCGTCGACATGTCTTCGAGCGGAGAACAGACGGAGCGGCAGCGGGAGCAGTTTATTCTTGACGCCATCGACGAATGCGACGGCGTATGCAATCTCGGCATCGTCACCTTCGGGTTCGATCAGATCTATGCCGCCGAACTGGGCATGAACGGCGATTATATCCTGGAGCAGTATGAGAGCGCAGAACTGCCCGATACGAGCGCAACGGACATCGCCGCGGCACTCAGCTATGCGCGCACGCTTTTTCATTATCCAGAGACCTCCAAGATCGTCATTCTCTCAGATGGTCTTGAGACCGATCAGGCGGCGCGCTCCGTCATCCGCTCCATCGCGGCGGACGGAACGACGGTCGATACCGTGTGCTACACCTCGGAGTTTAACGACAGAGAGATCCAGATCGACTCTGTGACGACGCCCGAGTACAACGTATCCGTCGGTACGGAGTTCTCCGTCGAAGTTACGCTTTCGAGCAACTATATCGGCAGCATCTATCTGCAGATCTACGACAACGGGGAACCCAACGAGGCGTATCCCGCCCAGTCCGCCACGGTGGTGAGCGGCACCAATACGGCGGTGCTCAACTACAGCTTTTCCGTCCCCGGGCTGCACGAACTCAGCGTGGTCATCAGTCTCACGGCGGATATGATCGACACGAATACCGCCAACAACGTCTATACCACCTATATCCTGCTCAAGGATACCTATCGCGTGCTCATTCTGGAATCGATCGACGGCGAGTCCGCGACGATCGCAGAGGAGCTGGGCGGCGGGGCAGAGGATTCCGAACTTCAGGTCACAACCATGAATATCAACGATTCCGAGCTTCCCGCGACCGTCGACGAGCTGCGTGACTACGACGAAGTCGTACTTGTCAACATCGCAAGCGCCGACATCGACGAGCGCGCCATGGGGTTTGACGTCATCCTCAACGAATATGTGTACACCTACGGGGGCGCCTTGCTCACCTTTGGCGGCCATGAGGAGTACGATGAAACGGAGGCGCATGCCTATAACCGCAGCGACATGTACGGTACGCTGCTGCAGGATATGCTGCCCGTCTGGATCGAGGACTATACGCCGCCGATCGCACTCATGATCGTCCTCGATATCTCCGGCTCCATGGGCAGCGGCAGCAGCGAGACGAGTAAGGTTACCGCTGCAAGAAGGGGAGCGATGGGCTGTATCAATGAGCTTTCCGCAAAGGACTATTGCGGCATCATGACGTTGGCTTCCAGTTACGACAGCCTGGCCTTCCTCACGCCGACCACCCTGGCGGGCAAGCGCACGCTCACCAATCAGATCTCCAACATCAGCGGTTCTGGCGGCACGACCTTTGCTCCCGCGCTGCTGCGCGCCGGGCAGGAGCTGCTCGCCAATAACGCCGTTGCCAAGAAGCACATCCTGCTCGTAACGGATGGTATGCCGAGCGATCATGAGAATTATCCCGCCGTCATTGCACAGAACTGGGCGAACGGCATCACAACTTCGATCGTCACCATTGACGCATCGGCAAGCGCGCAGGCGAATATGATCGCCGCGCTCGATCCCGACAACATGCCGGGCAATCAGCACATCGCCGCGACGTCGGGCACGGTTGAAAACGCCATGGTTGAGGACGTGCAGATGAGCATGGTCGACGAGATGAACGATCAGGCTTTCACGCCCACGATCAACGCCTACAGCCCCGCCGTCAGCGGCATCTCGCAGGCGATGCTCAACGAGGCGCCTGAGTTCGGCGGATACTTCGGTACCTCGCCCAAGAGTGCGGCAACGACCGTGCTGATGGGGGAATTTGTCCCCGTCTATGCCGAATGGGATTACGGCGCGGGCAATGTGGCAAGTTTCCTGTCCAGCGTCGGGTGGATGCAGGAGTTCTTGCAGAGCGATACGGGCGGAACACTGCTCGAAAATGCGGTGCGAAGTCTGCTGCCGCAGCACGATTTGCGCGCCTACGATGTCACGGTAGAGCTGACCCCGGACAACTACCGCACACAGGTGACCATCTATACGGGCATGGAGGAGGGGCAGACGTTGCAGCTGCGCGTGACCGATCCTTCGGGCACGGAGACGCTTTACGACGGCGGCACCTATCAGAACTACGGCAGAACGAACATCTTCACCATGGAGGAGGGGCTCTATACGATCGTCGTCGAAAAGCTTGACGCCGAGGGAACGGTCATCTCCAGCTATACGACGTACACCACCTTCTCCTATTCCAAAGAATACAACATGTTCCGCGACAGCGGGGAGGGCGTTCAGCTCATGGCAGATCTTGCCGAGAGCGGACGGGGCGCCGTGATCGAAGACGCATACGAGGTACTTGAGGGGATCCAGCGCACGCTGCACTTTGCTTACGACCCGCGCCTGCCCTTCATCATTGCGGCCATCGTACTCTTCCTGCTCGACGTCGCCGTGCGCAAGTTCAAGTTCAAATGGCCGCACGAGATCTACCGCGACTACAAGGCCAAAAGGGCCGAAAAGGCGGGCAGCTGATGCAGTACGCTGAGGCTGCTACGTATATTACCTGGAGGATGTCATGAAAAAAATTCGCCTGTTGGCAGGGCTGTGCCTGCTCATCTGCTCGCTGTCTGCGGTCGTCCTGACTGCGGCGTGCACGAACGAAAATGCTCTTCCGCAGCCCGATCATATCAATATCAATTCCGATACGCTGATCATGACCTGGGCGCCCATCGAGGACGCAAGGGGCTATGTCATCAGCTTTAACGGGACCGAAGAGACAGTGCGCGACAACTCGTACGATCTGGCAGATCTCTCTGCCGGGGAGTACAGCATCCGCCTTAAGGCGCGCGGCGATGACGAGACCTATTCCGACTCGCCCTGGACAGAGGCCATCTCGTTCACCAGAGAGGAGGAGAGCGGTCTCACCTATACACTCATCAACGACAATACGGAGTATTCGGTGACCGGCATCGGTACCGCCTCCGGCGCGGTCGTCGTCGATGACTATTACCGCGGGAAACCCGTCACCACCATTGCAGACGGCGCCTTCTCGGGCAGAGGCACACTGGAGAGCATTGTGATCGGCGCAAACGTCACCACGATCGGCGCGCGCGCATTCTATAACTGTTCCTTCCTGCAGAGCGTTACGCTGAACGACCGGCTCACTTCGATCGGCGAATACGCCTTCCAAAGCTGCCGCCTGCTCGAGAGCATCACGATCCCTGAAGGGGTCACGGCGATAGAGCCGTTCACCTTCTCTTACTGCCGCTCCCTTACGAGCGTCACGTTCGAAGGGGCGGTGACGCGCATCGGCGAAAGCGCATTTACGCAGTGTTCCGCGCTGCAGAGTATCGTCATTCCCGACAGCGTGACGAGCATCGGCGTCAGTGCCTATTCCGGCTGCATCGCCGCAACGTCTGCCGTGATCGGCAACGGTGTCGTCGAGCTACCCGATAGTGTTTTTGAAAATTGCTCTGCCTTGGCGCAGGTGACCTTTGGCACGGATGTCGAAACGATCGGCGTGCGCGCCTTCAGCGGCAACCAAGCACTCACCTCGGTTACGCTGCCCGATGGGCTTAGGCGCATCGAGACGTATGCCTTCAACAACTGTGCCGCGCTTGCCGAGGTCAATCTGGGCGACGAGCTCGAATACATCGGCGCGGCGGCCTTCTCCGGTACGGAGCTGATGACCGGCGCAGAGGGCATCGTCTATGTGGATAACTGGATCGTCGGGGTCAATAATTTCACCGATGCAGCCGTTACATGGCGCGAGGGCACGGTCGGCGTTGCCGCCACGGCTTTCGCGCGCATCGAATCGCTGAACGGAAGCGTCGTCATTCCCGACAGCGTACGCTATGTCAACGACTACGCATTTGCCTACTGCTCCAATCTGATGTATGTCACGATCGGCAGCGGGGTCGAGATCCTTTCCGAGGGCGCGTTCGGGCAGTGCGCGCGGCTTACGACGGTGCGCTTTGCAGAAAATTCCAGTCTGAGGGAGATCGGCGAATACGTCTTCTATCAGGGGTTGCGCCTCACGGCGGTCAATGTGCCCGAAGGCGTTGAACGTATCGGAAGCTATGCCTTCTATGGCTGTTCTACGCTTGAAACCGTCACTCTGCCCTCTACGCTGCAATACATCGGCACGAGCGTGTTTGAAAATACCGCTCTCTATGATGAGACGGAGACGGACATCATCTATGCAGGCGACTGGGTTGTCGGGATCACCGAGGACGCGGGCACCTCGCAGACCGTGCGCGAGGGCACGCGCGGCATTGCAAATTATGCCTTCTATATGAGCGATCAGATCTGGACGCTCAATGTGCCGGAATCGCTCACTTATATCGGCCGCGGTGCATTCTACAGTTGTGATTATCTCCGGTATGTCGGGCTTGAAGACGGCTCCGGACTGCCTGACACTGTGAGGGAGATCGGCGCCTATGCCTTCTGGCGCTGTACAAACTTGCAGGGCGGATTTAAAATTCCGGCCGGTCTTACCGAGATCGCACCCTATACCTTTTATGGCTGTGCGCTTCTTACGTTGGACAATGCGCTGCCTGCATCCATTCGGAGCATCGGCGAGTATGCCTTCTACGGCTGCGGCTTCCTCTCTTCGATCACGCTCAACGAGGGGCTTGAGAGCATCGGCAACCGTGCCTTTGCCAACTCCGGTCTGAGCTCGATCACCATTCCCGACAGTGTGACGACCCTTGGCGATTACGCCTTCCGCGACTGCGCGCGGCTTACCGAGGTCACGTTGGGCAGCGGCCTGCGCACCATCGGCAACTATGCCTTCCGCGGCTGCACGGCGCTGACAGACGTCGATCTGGGCGGCGTCGAAGAAATCGGTCAGGGCGCCTTCCGCGGCTGTACGGCGCTGACGGGCATCGATCTTGCGGACTTGCGCACCATCGGCAGATATGCCTTTGCCGAATGTTCTGCGCTGACGCATGCCGTGTTCCCCGCATCGGTCGAGACGGTGGACAGCTATGCGTTCTTCCGCTGCACTGCGCTTGCCGGGGTTGTGATCGGTCCCACGCTCACCACGGTCGGCAATCACGCCTTTTACGGCTGCCCGCTTGTCACCTTCTATCTGACGGGGGAGAGCGCGCCCTCCGGCTGGGGCGTTAGGTGGAATTCCGCGCGCTATGCTATCATCTGGGGCTGCACACTTTCGGCGGATGGCACATACGTAGAATCATTTACGATGGGCGAGAATACGGTCGAGTATTTCAATCCAAACACCTATAACATCACGGCGCCCTATCGCGACGGGTATATCTGTGCCGGCTGGTCCACCGCGGCGGGCAGCACGAATGCAGAGTACACGAACGAAGAGCTCATGGAGATCCCGCAGGGAACGACGGTCTATGCCGTCTGGCTGGAGGCGCCCGAGACGCCCGAAACGGAGGTCGGCGCTGAGGCGTTCTGAGCGGAAACAGACAAGAAATCACCGTGTGGTTTTTCGCACGGTGATATCTTGGTAAAATGACATTTTTCGGAGAACTCATATGAAACGACTGGCAAAACTGACGGCGGCGCTGGTGCTTCTGATTGGCGCACTGTTTGCATTGACTGCCTGCGGCGCGATCACGCGCATCGATATCGAAAACAGAAACAGGCCGCGCACGGAATATGTGCTCGGGCAGGAGCTTGACCTTTCGGGCGGGCTGCTCAGCGTATGGCGCGGCGACGACAAAGAGACGATCGCACTCGACGATCCCGATATCACGGTGTCGGGATACGATAAGGATACGGTCGGCGATCAGCGGCTCACCGTGGAATACGGCGGGCTCAGCACCACGCTCACCGTCACCGTGGTGTCGCCCCTTCAGGTCAGCGGGATCCCCACGGACTATTTTATCGGCGAGCCCCTCGATATGAGCAGGGGAACGCTGAACATCACGGAGGAGGACGGAAGCACCTTCAGTGTGCCGCTCACGGACGAGGGCGTCACGGTGAGCGGATTCGATTCCTCCGTCGCCAACGAGGCGCTCTCCGTCGACGTCGTGTACGAGAGCGGGGATGCGACCTATACGGGCGAATTTGTCGTGGCGATCTACGATGCAGATGCCGACAGCTCCCTCCTGCGCTCGCCCGCCAAGACGAGCTATCAGAGCCATGACGAGGGGCTTTCGCTCTCGGGCGGATATCTTACCCTGCAGAATGAGGACGGCTCCCTTGTCAAATACATTACGCTGACTGAGAGCATGATCAGCGGATTCGACCTGAGCGCCGCAACCGAGGCGAACCGCGAGACGCCGCTTGTGCAGACGCTTACAGTCAGCTATGCAGGCATTACAAAGACCTTCGACATTCAGATCACATACAGCAGCGTCAGCCTGATTAAGAGCTGCGCTGCCGCGCTTTCGTCGCTCGACTGGACGAACGGTATTCCCGCGATCGACGAAGAGCAGGGCGCCCGCGCGATCGAGGCGGCGGGCCTGTATTTCTCCGTCTCGCGCGACGACAGAAACCTGATCGACGAGACCGAGCGCGATACAGTGTTCCGTGCCGCCGTCGCTTACGGAAGGCAGCATTGGAACGCGTTGCTCAATGCATGCAGAAACGTCTTTACCATTGCAGACGGCACGATCCTCTATGCCGAAGGTGCGACGCTTGAGAACGCCGAAGCGGCGCTTGCCCGCCTGCAGGCCTTTGAGACGGAGGGCATGGCGCTCGAGAATATCATCATCAACTACGGCGACGTCATCATGTCCGGCACGACGACGCTCGAGGGCTATCTTGGCAACATCCGCGCCTTTGAGAGTGTGACGGAGCAGCTCGATTATCTGCTTCAGCTGTATCAGGCGCTGGAGGCCTTCCCGCAGGATTGGACGGAGGAGACGATCACCGCACAGGAGAGCGTCGTCTTCGCCGCGGTCGAAATGCTGCTCAATGGCGGATTTATTTCGGAGGAGTACAGCGAGCTGCATGCGTTGATCGTCAACTGGCGCGCAGATTTTTACGAAATTATCTATACCTACGCCTGGCTGGAGCAGGACACCACGTTGCTCAACCGCGTGGCGACCGTCTATCGCATCGCTCCCTTCGACACCCTGGCTGATCTGTTTGCGCCCGCCGCAACAGCATTTTATAATAATCTCTATTATTATCAGAATGGTGCGGCCTACGACAATACTGCCTTTATGCTGGCTTATCGCGACGTCGCCGCGCTGATGGCAGATTGGGATGCCAGCGGCAGCGAGCGCGACGTATGGATCTTTGAAAACCTCACCCTGTCCGTTGCCGGCTATTCCTATACCAGTCAGCGGTGGTATCAGATGATGACGAGCAGCAACGCTCCCGTGAGCTATAACGGGATCACCTATCCCTTCCTGGGCAACGAGGCGGTCGCGGCGTTTTGGGAGTTGTACCTCGACACGATGGAGCCCATTCTTGCCAATATGCCCGAGGACGGGCTCACGGCATCGTTCCTGCAGGGGTATGCAGACTCGATCGATGCGATGTTCCGCGCCTTCCTTGCGCTTTCGCCTGCAGAGCAGCATCTCTTCCTCTGCTCAGAGAGCGGATTGTATGCTTCCGGTGCGCCGAGCTACATCATGGTGCCTACGTCGGATGGGTATTATTCCTATTTCGGGCTTGTGGTCACCGAATATTATGTCAGCCTGTTCAGCAACGATACGGCTAAGAACATGGTCTACTACCTGATGCAGGCGGTCGAAAATTATGCCCGCCGTGAGTATAATTCGTTCCTTAGCTATTTCTTCCAGGGCATGGAGTATATCGATTCCGCCTACGGCGAGCTCGGGATCAGCGACGCTATGGCATTTTCTGCCAGAATGGGATTCGTGTACAATGAATATACGGCGCTCTATGATCGGTACGATACCTCGACAGGCAGCATGACGCAGACGACCAATCTCGGCGAATGGGCAGACGAGTTCGAGGCGATCAGGCAGCAGGCGCTGTATGTAGACAGCGCGTATGCCGAGATCAACGACCGTCGGGAGGCGTATCTTGCCTTCCTCGCAGCCTACGAGAAGATGCAGAGTCTCGTTGCCGACCTGCTCGTCCGCG
This sequence comes from uncultured Clostridia bacterium, assembly GCA_944337235.1. Classification (GTDB taxonomy): domain Bacteria; phylum Bacillota; class Clostridia; order Christensenellales; family Borkfalkiaceae; genus Gallimonas. The sequence goes on along the minus strand of CALVLK010000002.1, from coordinate 151,124 downwards.
CCCCCGAAGAGATCATTCAGGCATATTATATCGAGCCTTTTGTCGTTACGATCGACGGAACCAGTTACAGAATGTCGCTCGACTTTGTGCTTAATTATTTTCGCGGATACTACGGCGATCTGCTCGGTTTCAACAGTATCGGCGGCATGCAGATCCTGTCGCTGTACAGCGGCGCGCTGCAACAGACCGTGCTCGGCGTCTCCGATTTTATCTGGGCCACACTCGAGGGCGAATCGTATGGCGGCACCGAAGAGGAGGCCCTTGCGCTCATCAATTCGCTGCGCGCGCTCGGGGCGGAACAGCTGTATGCGTTCTATGCACTCGACGGCGACTATAACTCCTACCGCAACGCCGTTTCTGCCTTCGTGGAGGAGCACTATTCGGAGAGCGTCGCCGCGCTGGCAGATATTCTTCTGGAACTGGAATACAGCTATGCGCACTATCTGCACGATCCGACCGACGTGTTCCCCAACGGAGAACTGTATCGCGAAGCGATCGTCCGGCTGCGCACCGCATTGCAGACGGCATATGCGGCGCTCTCTGCCGCAGACAAGGACGTGTTCGACGCAGCATTCGGCGCCATGTACGAGTATTATATGGATGTCTGCAGCGATATTACCAGCCTTGATATCTGAATTGACCGCATCAAAAGGCCTGTCCCTGTCTGAGGGGCTGGCCTTTTTTGTGCGAAAAGCCTTTTTTTGCAAAGGGAAGCGCTTTTGCCCTTGTGTATGGCACAAAAACAAAATAACCTGCCGCTTCGGCAGGTTTTTTGCATTCGGTGTATAAAAGCGGGCGCAGGGGGCAATCATGCTGTGCGATCGGGAGGGTACCATGCGTTGTTTGCTCCGCTGCCTGAAAGAGGGCGCCGTTGTCACAATTTCGCTCTGTTGTCTTGTGTTTTGCTATCTGCTCTGGCGTTCCCCTGTCTTTGCGCAGGGGGAGGAATATGTCTTTTATGCGCAGGCGCACTCCTCGGCGCCCTTTGTGTATGCAGAGGGGTGGGAGAAGCCGCTGCTTCATGGAGTGGCGGGGGAATGCACCCGTTACCGCGGCGATCGGGCAGAGGAGCTGATCCGTCTGTATCGCGCCAGGCTGCAATTTGTCGAAGAGGCGGCGGGTACCGTCAGCTATTATCTGTATTCTCCCTGCATCGCTGGCGGCATACTCCTGCGCGGCGCCCTGGTCAATCTGCACATCGCCGTCGGCACGGATACGACGGTCGGAACGCCCGTCATATTCTCCTCATTTTAGAGATCATGCGTTTTTTTTCGATGCACGGGTATAGCGCAGAAAAAAACGGGCAATCATTACATAAAAATTCGGAGGATCAATTATGAACGAGAACAAAGGTGAGATCACCAGAAAGCGAAAGATCATCTATTCCGTCGCAGCGGCGGCGTGCGCGCTCATTCTCATCGCGGCGACCATTCTTACCGTGTACTTTGTCACGCGGGATACGGGGGAGGAACTGCCCCCCGTGGCATCCGGGCCGACGCAGAACGAGCCAACGGAACCGGACGAGCCGACCGAGCCGGACGAGGAGCAGCCCGACGAGACGCCCGATGAGCCGACGAGCGGCGACACAGAGACATTTGTCCTGCCCCTCTCCGACGCCACATACACCGTGGAGTATGCGAGCATCTACACCAACGCAACACTGGGCGGCAGCATCTATCGCCACATGGGCGTGGATTTTTCGGCGGAGGAGGGTGTGCCCGTGCGCGCGATCGCGACGGGCGTCGTCGAGGAGATCAGCTTCAGCGAGACGCTCGGCAACCTTGTCGTCATCGATCACGGCGACGGACTGAAGAGCTGCTACCGCTTTATTGAGCCGCGCGATACGCTGCGCGAGGGGATCGCCGTCGCCATGGGGCAGGAGATCGGAACGGTTGCGGCGGCGTACGGCACGGAGTATAAGGACGGCACGCATCTGCACTTTGAAATGCAGCTCAACGGCGAGTATGTCGATCCCGCGGCATATCTCGACCTCATGTATGAAGAGAAGTGACGGCGCATAGCCCGCATCTTGCGGGCGGGGCAGAAAACAGGCAAGGGATCCGCATACGCGGGTCCCTTGCAGCGCATGAAAAAAGGGCGGAACTGCTGTTCCGCCCGAAATTTTTTTGTTCAGTTGCCGTATGCAACGATCCCGAGGATCATCATGATGACGAGGAACCAGAACAGAAGCCCCCACATGCCCCGCTTGCCGCAGACGCACGCTTTTTCAAGGTCGGACTTGCTGTAGACAAAATACAGCACGATGCCGACGGGCGGAAGCAGGAAGGATACGATCTCCAAGAGAAGTGTCGGGGAACGGAAAAATCCCGCGAACCAGGGCCCGATCGAGCCGTAGAAGGCGATCGTGCCGTGAAGATTGACGGCGAAACCGACCCCCAAGAAGAGCACGGCGAGGATGAGATACAGCCAGGCAAGCTGTACGGCACCTGCACTGCCGTTTGTCAGAAGGTTCATGACAAGAGAGATGATCCCAACGCTCATAAAGAAGGATACGTCGCTGTCGGTATGATGGGACAGATAGGCGTAATAGATCATCACAAAGCATGTCAGGAAAAGAGTTACGATGCCAAGCGCAAGCATATGATTTCCCCCATATGGATTAAGATTTACTTTATTATAGTACACTCTTCGGTGTTTGTCAAGGGCAAAAAAAAATTTTGTGATAATTTGTACAAGTTTGCGTGAGGTTTTTTCGCATTTTGTAGAAATCAGAGTAAATCCGGGCAGGCGTGCATGAAATTGTCCCGGCGCGCATAGATATCTTTGACGCCCTGTTCGGCGTCGGAGGAGCCTATGAAAATACCGACCTGCATCTTTGCCGTCCTGTTTATTCTGCTGGCGGGGCTGCCGCTCTCTGCCTGCCGCGGCGCAGAGGCGCTTTCTGCCCCCGTCTATGAGATCGTTGCAACGTACGACGACATGTCGCGTACGCTCTCTGCGCAGATGCGCGTCACCGTTCCCAATCAGACGGAGCAGCCCGTCGATGCACTCACCTTTCATCTTCCCGCCAACGATTATCGGGAAGAGGGCGTATACGGCGCCGCGCTCGGGGCAATGTACGAGCAGAAGCGGTATGGGGGGATGGAGATCGGGCAGGTGCAGGGGGCGCAGTCGTTCACGCTTGAGCAGAACGGCAGCGCTCTCTGCGTCACGCTCGCGCAATCGCTTGCACCGCACGAGAGCACAACGATCGATATCGCGTTCAGCGTCTTTGTGCCCGCGATCGCACACCGCCTGGGGGACGCAGAGGGGGTCGTACGGCTCTCCTGTTTCTATCCCGTCCTTGCCGAGGGGGAGGTCGTCTCCTCTCCGTACGGCGATCCGCTCTTTTCGCGCTGTGCAGACTATGATATGACGCTCACCTTTCCCGCACGCTATCAGGCGATCGGGAACGGAACGGTTACAAGCAGCACCGCAGACGATACGACGACGGCGCACATGCAGGCACGGGGCGTGCGCGACATCATATGGCTGCTTGCCGAGCAGTGGAACGTCTCAAGCGAGACGGTCGCGCTCGAAAGCGGGTCGGTCACCGTCACATATGCCGCGGTCGGTACGCCGCGCGCGCAGTCGCTTGCCATCGCGGCGCAAAGTATTCAGACGTTTTCACAGCTGTTTGGCGATTACCCGTACGAGACGTTTGTGCTCGTCGAGCTCCCCCTCGTCATGGAAGGCATGGAGTATTGCGGATTGGCCATGACAGACGATCGTCTTTCGCAGCGCGAATGCCCGCAGGCGATCGCGCATGAGGCGGCGCACATGTGGTGGTACGCGGGCGTAGGGAGCGATCAGGTCCGCTCTGCCTGGCAGGACGAGGGGCTTGCCGAATACAGCGTGGCGCTCTTTTTCGAGCAGCATCCGGAGTACGGCGACGCGGCATCCTTTATCTCGGATTGCGAGCGCGCATATCGGACTTATTTTTCCGTCGGGTCGCAGCTGATGGGGGAGGTGAATACCGCCATGGAGCGCTCCATTGCAGATTTTGCAGGGACGTACGAATATCGCTCCGTGATCTACGACAAGGGGGTCATCCTCTTTGACCGCCTGCGCGGCCTGCTCGGCGACAGAAAATTTTTTGCCGCGCTTAAGGGGTATTATCGGAACTATTGCGGCAAGATTGCCTCATCCTCCGATCTGATCGAGGCATTCGGCGGCCATGCCGAGGAGCTCATCGTCTCCTTTCTTTCGGGCAGCTGCATCATTTGATCGCTTGACAAGGGGGCAGAAAATGAATATAATACAGCTATGCCGATTTTAGATTACGTCTGTCCCGCCTGCGGGAAGAAATTCGATGAACTTGTCCGTCGTCATGACGAAACTGTACTCTGCCCCGACTGCCGCACGCCCGCCGTCCGCAGCTGGAGCGGCTGCATGTACTCTGCAACGGGCAAACCGCCCAAACAGTGCAGCGGCAACTGCAAAACGTGCAGCGGCTGCCATTGAACGCCGCCTGTCAGAAATCTTTCAAAACAGCCGTTCAGAGAGGACTCTCTGAACGGCTGTCGTTCGTTTTGTACCCGCTTGTCAGGAAAGGGGAATAAAAAAGATCTTATCGATCTTCGGGCACCGTAAGAAGATGTTCTTGCCTGCCTTACACGCCTTTGGCGTGCTGTTTTTCCGCCTGCCCGGTGTGCCGGGAGGGAAGGTGATCTGTGCCGCGAAAGGCGTTTGTCGGTTCTCTTTGCCTCATGCCCTGCAGCACACGCCCTTTCAGGAAAGTTTTCCCCTTCGGCATTGCCGAAGGGGAAGGTTTTGTACATTCAGTTGTTGGGCGAATGGTTCTTTTATCTGCTGCACCGCTTCTGTCCGCTGTCGATGAGCTACCGGAATTTCTCATCTGTCAGCCGCTACTTCGGCAACGGCGGCAGGCGCTTGCGCTTTAGCAGTTTCACCGATCTCTGTATCTGTGGGTATCGCCCGTAACGGAGAAAGTTTCTTCCGTTTGCTCTTTCAGATCGGTTCTACAGATCCGCCCCTATCGTCTCAGTGTACATTGGTCTGTCCTCCTTTTACCTGATGTTCAAGCTCTGGAAAATCTTCTTCATATCGTCGACCTCCCGATATGGATTTTGGTTTGGAAAGACGTTCATACTGCTGTCTTCCGGGTGCGGGCGAACTTTTCTGTCCGCCGTCAGGGTCTTGTTACTTCCGGTAGTTGTTCATTGGAGTAGTCCCCTTTGAAAAGTTCTAACAAGTTTTGTTATTTATTTCCCCTTTGCAACTACATTATAACATGATTTTATCATTTGTCAAGCGGTTTTGGAAAAAAAGTTTTATTTTTTTATTCGACGGGCCGTATCGTCACAGAGATGTTCGGCCGTGCAACGGAGAGCAGCCGTTCGCGCCACAGTTCATATTCGCCGCGGTGGTGGCGGAACAGCTGTTGCCGCAGCTGAAAGAGATCGCATTCGCTTTCGCCGATGCGCGCCCAGAGCGAGGAGATCGCCTGTGTGATCACCGCGGTCGCGTCCTGCAGCAGTGCGTCCGAGGGGATGGACGAGGTCAGATCGCTCACATCCGTTGCGCCGTCGCGGTCGGCAACGCGCACGCGCAGCACCACCTCAAGCGCTGCCTCCGGTACGTCGCCGAGCGAGAGCGAAACGCTCCCCTTGTTTTTGTAGACATACAGCGTGACCGCTTCGCCATTCTCATGTGCAAGGAAGGTCCCGGAGCGCACCTCGCCCTGCAGCAGACTGTATGCAAACGTCTCGTCCGGGCTGAGCAGGGCGACCATTCGGCCCTGCGAAAAGAGGGCGGAGCCGCGCACCTCGTAGATCTTCTCATCACCGCTTTGCGCACCGCCGGAGGCGTCCTGCGCCTGCGCGCCGCCCTGCGCCGACTCTGCCCCGCTCTGCGTCTTGCTGCCCAGGTAGGGCATTTTTCCGCTTTCAGATACGCCGTAGTAGCCGATCGAAAACTCGCGCAGCGTCGTGCGGGTGAGCTGTCCCGTCTTCTCCGCCGCGTCTGAGAGCAGTTTTTCTATGGCGAGGGCGGAGGTGTCGTCGATGGCGCTGGCAGAGGAGAGCATCTCTTCGGCGCTGCCCTCGCATACGGCGATCTGGCAGCTGTCCGGCATCTGCTCGTTGCGCAGAAAGTAGTCGAGCACGAGAAAGCTGTTCTCCTGCACCGCCTCCTCGCCCAAAAGCAGCAGATCGCAGAAGACGAGCTTGGGCACCCAGCCCGTGTCGGCATAGATATCCGAAATGCAGGCGGAGATCGTGTCGCCCCGTCCCTTGATGTTCACGCTTGAGGTTCCGCCCTTGCTTCTGTCGCTCCCCTTGGGTACGGCGATATGGGCGGTGAGCGTATAGCCGTCCTCCCCCTTGTCGATGCCCGCGGCGAGGATGACGGCGGTCTTTTGAATGTCGACCAGGCCGAAGTCGTTGGAGAAGAATGCAAACACCAGGAATGCTGCCAGAAAGAGCCAAAGTTTTACAGAGAGCCTGTGCAGCCGGTCATGCTTTTTCATGTTTCCTCCCGATCAGCAGCACAAAGACGAGCAGGGCGGGGAAGAGCGGAAAGATCCACGCGGCGGTGTGCGTCATGAACGTCTGCGTGCGCAAAAAGTGATAATTGAGCAGAACGGAGAGGGTGAACATCACGCCGTTGACGGCGAGCGTATAGCCTCCTGCGCGGACGGGCGTATCGCCGAACGCCTGTTTCAGGCATTCGACGCCCGCATGCAGCGGCATGGCGCAGTAGAACGCCATGACGAGCGTGAGCGCAAAGATAAAGAAGTAGTCGATCCTCCCGAGCACGGCGACGCCCGGAAAATATTTCGAGATGCGGCTGAAGGCGAACAGCTGTCGCAGGGCGATGTCGGAAAAGACGCCGTAGAATACCGCAAGGACGAGGAGCACCGCTCCGCCGCCCGCGAGATAGCACAGCGTCCCCTTGAGGGGGAGGCGCTTCGTCTGCTCGATTCTTCCCAAGAGCGGCAGGAGCAATGCGCTGTCGAAGAACCAGCTCAGCGAATGCAGCGTTCCGCGGGCGATCGCACCCATGCCCGACGCCCCCACAGGGAGCAGCGCGCCGAAGTCTGCGGCGCCCGCCGAGAGGGCGATCAGCCCCGCAAAGCCGACGGCGGAGAAGGGCATGAGGATATCCCACATCCTGCCCAGGTGTGCGATCGGATGAAAGCAGAGATAGGCAGAGAAGAGGAAGAAGGGCGCAAAGGCGAGGATGGAGGGCAGGGTATCGTAGAACACGCTCTGCACGAGCAATTTCTGTTCCAGCATGGGCAAGAGCGCCGCAAGGAACAAAAAGAGCGCAAGCAGTGAAAGCGCGACGCGCGCCCCCACCGTGCCGAGCCGTTCACGCAGGAGAGCAAACAGTGTCTTGTCCTTTTTCGCCGCCAGCAGAACAAGAAACACGATGACGCTTTGCAACAGATAGCTGAGCGCGGCGGAAAAGAGCAGATCCTGTTTGGCGTCGAATACGATCTGCGAGGGCATGAGGATGAGTTTTCCCACGGGCGCAATGAACGCGAGGAAGAAACAGAGCTGCCTTGCGGAGACGGTCTTCATGAGAGCCTCCTCTTGTTGGGGCTTTTCAGCGTTTTGGGGCGGCGGTCGAGCGCGGTCAGATTAAATTTGATCAGGCTGTCCTTGAGGTCTCTGCGCCGCAGTGGCGAAAAGGGCGCCAGCACGGGAACGCCGTAATTTTCCGTCGTGACGAGCAGATAGAGCAGCACCGCCGTGACGAGGATGATGCCATAGGTCCCCACGCTGCCTGCAACGAGCAGCATGATCAGGCGCAGCACGGAGGTGACCTCGATGAGGTTGGGCACGGCATACAGCCCGATGCCGCTGAACGCGATAATGATGATGGCGGGGGTAGATACGAACCCCGCATTCACCGCCGTCTCCCCCAGAACGAGCGCGCCCACCACCGAGAGCGCCATGCCCACATATTTCGGCATGCGGATGCTCGCCTCGTTTAAAATCTCCAGAACGAACAATACGAGCAGCATCTCGAGGGAGGGGGAGAGCGGGATGTTCTGAATGCTGCCCGAGATGGTCAGAAGCAGCTTGATAGGGAAGAGCTGCAGCTTGAACAGCTGCGCCGCAATGTAGAAGGCGGGCAGATAGATCGCGGTGACCATGGCAAGCAGGCGCAGAATGCGCGTGAGCGAGGCGCGCGCCTGCGGCACGAAGTAGTCCTCGCTCGATTGCAGATCCTCCACGGCGAGGTAGGGCAGCGTGAGCGCGATGGGCGAACCGTCTACGATCAGCCCCAGCTTGCCCTCTGCGATCTTGGCGCAGAAGATATCCGGCTTCTCCGTCGTGCCAATCTGCTTGATGAGGGAGTACGGCTTGTGCACCAGGAAATGCGTCAGATAGGAGGAGTCGGGGATGACGTCGATGTCGATGCGCTCCAGGCGCGATCGCACCTCCTCCACGGTGGCGCTCGGCGTCGTGCCCTCCAGGTAGCACATCGCCACAAAGGTCGCCGAGCGCCTTCCCACTTTGAGAAATTCGATCTTGAGCTCCGGGCTCTTCAGCCGCCTGCGCACCAACGAGGTGTTGATCTTGACATCTTCGATGAATCCCTCGCGCGGGCCCTTGACGGCGACGTCCGTCGAGGGCTCGGCAATGGCGCGGAAGAATATCTTCTTCGTCCCGACGATAATGCCCTCGTCTGCGCCGTCAAAGAGCAGAACGGGGTTGCCGGCGAGCACCTCCTCGGCAAGTTTGTCAAGGTCGCGTTCCGTGCGCACCTCGGGCGAGGTCAGTCGCTCCTTGACCGCCTCGACGGTGGCGGCGCCCTCGTAATGGAGCAGCGGCCGCACGACGAGTACGCCGAGCAGCTCTTTGTCCGTGATCGGGTCGGTAAATACAATGGTAAAATCCATGCCGCCCGCCGCACGGAAGTCAAAGGTAAGAATGTCTTCGGCGGGCAGGATCTCTTTGATCGCGCCCGCGTCCTGATCGCGTTTTCCCGTGATATTCATAAAAAAAGTATGGGGACGCACCGCATTTTTATGCGGGTGAGCGCATTCGCTTGCCTAATCACCTTTTATGTGATATAATGAACATATCACAGAGATCGCCCGCCTCTGCGGGGTTCTTCATCCGTCTCATCGAGGTGTACGCATGAAACTCATCAGAAGATGCTTCCTTCTTGCCATAATGCTGTTCTTTGTTGCCGCTTTGGGCTTTGGCGGCGCGGCCGCCCTGCGTGCCCGTGCCGATGGCTTCGTCGCCCGCGTCGGCACGGAGAATTATGCAACGCTCTCCGATGCATTGGACGCATGGGTGGAGGGCAGTACGCTCACGCTTCTGACCGATGCGGAGAGCGCCTCCACCATTGAGGTGACGGTCAACAAGACGCTCGATCTCAACGGGCATACGCTTTCGGTCGCGGCAGGCGCGGGGCGTACGCTTTGGGTGACGGGTACGGGCACGCTCACGGTCACAGACAGCGGTACGGGCGGTGCGATCTCGGGCGGCGGTATCCGCGTGCAGCCAGGCGCCACATTCGTGCTTGCGGGGGGCAGCATCTCCGGCAATGTTGCGGAGGACGGCGGCGGCGTCTATATCGAGGCGGGCGGTGCCTTTCAGATGAATGGCGGAAGCGTCACGGGCAATATGGCGCGGGGCAACGGCGGCGGCATCTATGCCGCGGGCACGCTGATTTTGAGCGGCACGGCGACCGTGCGCGACAATACGACCGCGAACGGGACGGCGAGCAATGTCTATCTCGTCCGGGGCGTGCGCATGGACGTCTCCGATCTGACGACGGGCGCGGTCGGCGTGACGGCGGAGGGCGGCAGGGCAGAGGTCGCAACGGGGAACGCGGGCGTGCAGCTCTTTGCGGACGACCCCGCCTACACGATTTCCTATTTCGAAGGGAGCTATGCGATCGTGCTCAGCCCGCTTGCCTCCATCACTCCCGCCCTGACGGGCGAGGAGCCCGTCTTCCCCACCACCGCGCTCGATGCGCTGCGCGATCGCATTCAGATTTCCGCGCTGAACGAAAACGGCGCCGCCTATGGCGGGCAGCTGACCTTCACGCTCTCGGGCACTCTCTCGGGGGGCAGCAGCGAGCTCACCGTCACCGCGACGGGCGAGGGTGAAGAGCAGGCGAGCGCAACGCTTGCCGTTACGGTATCCGTTCCGACGCTCGAGTCGATCACGATATTGTATGAGCAGGGCGATGCGGTCATCTATTACGACACCCCGCTCGAAACGCTGTTCGAAGGGCTCACCGTGATCGGCACATACAGCGACGGGCTCACGCGGACCATTTTGCCCACGGCTGAGGAGACGGCGGCGCAGGGCGAGGCATATATCACAGATTACTACTATCTCACGGGCAATTTGTCCGTTCGTGTGGACGATACTGCCGTGATCACGGCCCATGTGATGGGGGCGCGCAACTTTTCGCAGACATTTACGGTCAATGTCTCCAGATATATCCTGTCTGCGGAGGCCATCGAGGTGCAGTCCGTCACCGTCGTCGGCGGCGAGGCGGCGGCCGCGCTCACGGGGGCAGATTTTGCGCCCTCCCTGCCTGCAGGGGTCGGGGCGGAGGTATCGCTCGGCGACACCCCGCTTTCGGCGGCACAGCTGCAGCCGGGCGTGTATCAGGTCACGATCACCTTCTCCGTCAGCGACATACAGAACTTCGAGGCGGTTGAGGGGGAGCGGCAGGCACAGCTGATCGTCAACGCCCCCGCGCTCGAGGGCACAATCGAGGGCGGCAGCAGCTATATGGTCACCGCCGAGGGGGGTGTTCCTCCCACCTGGAGTTTTACCGTGCGCGACGTCACGGACAGCGTCGGGGCAAACAGCGGGCTGGACAGCAGCCTCGACGCGCTTGCGGCGATCGAGGTGAGCCTGAGCGACGACGACATGTTCGTTACCGAGCCCGATCGCGTCATCACCTTCCGCCTTGCGCTGAGCGAAGATCTGCGCGAGAAGGAGATTCGGCTCTTCTGCGTGCTCTCGGACGGCTCGCTCGTCGAGGTCGAAGCGCAGCAGGAGGGGGAATACCTCGTCTTTGCGCTGCGCTCCGCCGTTCAGACGCGCTATATCCTCGCCGCCGATAACGCCTTCGGCTCCTATCTCGTCGCGACTATCATCTTCGGCGTCGCCTGTCTTGCGGGCGCGGGCGTGCTCATCTGGTTCTTCGTCAAACATAAGAAGATGCGCATCCGCTGATGCTGCGCGAAAACGATACAAATACAGCCCTTCGCGTACCCTGCGGAGGGCTGTTTTGGCGCAAAAAACTCCCCTGCACGGGGCAGGGGAGAGGGGATCAGTCGGGGTTGAGCAGGTCGCATGCCTTCACGAGGAAGCCGGACACGGGGAATGCCGCCAGCATGATGCAGATGATGTACAGGACCTGCATGACGGTAAAGTTGATATCCGCCCAGCAGTAGCCGCCCGAGGCGGTCTCGTTGTATATGATGTTGCCAAGGGGAGGCACGCAGATGACGACGATGCAGATGGCAAAGCAGCTCAGATAGAGAACGGTGCGGATGAGGTTGAGGGGCTTCAAGATGCGGTACAGCATGACGATCCCGCCGAAGGTGACTGCCATGATGAGCATGGGTTTGAAGTTGACGCCAAAGCCCACGACCGTCTGAATGGTGCCCATGACCTCGCCCGATTCCGTCAGCAGGGGATTGCCGGCGGCGTCCAAAAGGGGGATCAGAACCTCATCGGTGAGGTTGAGGTTGCCGAAGTACACGGCAAGCACGCACAGGATCAGCGTGATTGCCCCCGGGATGGAGCGGGAAAGCACATATGGGATAAATTGCCCTCGGACGCGCTCCTTGTTGGGCTGGAGCGAGATGAACAGCGAGGGTACGGCCGCCACAAAGAACTCAAAGAGGATGAGGTTGTTCGTCGTAAAGAAGTATTGCTGATTGGGCAGCAGCATACAGATGACGGCGAGCAGCATGGTGAACAGCGTCTTCATGATGTACAGCGAGGCACTGTTTTTGATGTTGTTGATGACCCGCCTGCCCTCCTCCACGACGGAAGGCAGGTTCATGAAGTTGTTGTTGATGAGCACCAGGTGCGATACATTGCGCGCCGCCTCGCTGCCCGAGGCGATCGAGATGGCGCAGTCCGCCTCTTTCAGGGCGAGGATATCGTTGACGCCGTCACCTGTCATGGCGACGGTATTGCCCTCGCGCTTGAGCGTCTTTACAAGGATCGCCTTCTGCTCGGGGGTCACGCGGCCGAATACGGTGTATTGGTTTGCCACGTTCTCCACCTCAATGTCCGTAAGGCCGTCCAGCGAGATGAATTTGTTCGCGTCGCGCACGCCCACACGGCGTGCGACTTCGGATACGGTGACGGGATTGTCGCCCGAGATGATGCGGATGTCGACCTGATTGTCCTTGAACCACTTTATGGTCTCTATTGCCTCGGGGCGGATGTTGTCGGCGAGCGTGATGAGCGCAATGGCGCGCATGCCGGCAGGCAGCTTGTCGCCGCCGTTCAGCTTGCCTGGTCCCCCCGCAAGCAGCAACACGCGCAGCCCCATCTGCGCATACTGTTTGCTGATGCGCTCGATGCGCTGTGGCAGCGGACGCAATATAAATTCGGGGGCGCCGAAGGCATAGGTCCCGTCCTCGCCGAAGGTGACGGCGGAAAACTTTCTCGCCGAGGAGAAGGGGAGAATCTCCGTCGCCTGTAACAGGTTGGAATGCCCGAAGCGGTCGCGCAGGGCAATGGAGGTATGGTTGTTGTCGTCAAGCGCCATGAGCATGCTGCCCATGATGTCGTCGATGGAGAGATCCGTCTCGTTGTTTAAGATCATGCAGTCGCTCACCGTCATGCGCCCGTCGGTGATGGTGCCCGTCTTGTCCAGACACAGCACATTCACGCGGGCAAGCATCTCCAGAGAGTACATATCCTGCACGAGCGTCTGCTTGCGCGAGAGCCGCCACATACCCATCGCCATGGCGACGGAGGTGAGCAGCAGCAGCCCGGAGGGGATCATGCCGATGATCACGGCGCCCGTGTATTGAATGCATTGCGAGATCTTCGTCCAAGTATCCAGGTCGGGATTGGCGCTCACCCCCCTCCAGTTGGAGAGGAACATGAGGGCGGCGATGGGAATGATCAGGCCGCCGATCGCGCGGATGAAGAGGCGGATGGAGTTGAGGATCTCCGAACTCGGGCGCTTGTATTTTTTTGCCTTGGAGGCGAGGTTGTTCAGGTAGGAGGAATGCCCCACCTTTTCGGCGCGGGCGAGGCAGCTTCCGCTCACGATATAAGAGCCCGCATACAGCGAGTCGCCCTCCGCCTTTTTGACCGAGGCGCTCTCGCCCGTCAGAAGCGATTCGTTCATCTCGGCAGAGCCCTCTGCAATGATGCAGTCCGCGGGGATCTGCTGGCCGACCTCCAGGCAGAGGACGTCGTCGAGCACGATCTCGCGTATGGGGATCTCGATCTGAACACCCCCGCGTATGACGTTCGCCGTCGAGGAGACGAGCAGCGAAAGTTTGTCGATCTGCCGCTTTGCCAAGATCTCCTGAATGATGCCGATGGTGAGGTTGACGGCGAAGATGGCGACGAACAGAAACTGCGACAGCGGCGCGTTGGCAAGCGCGAGCGCCACGGCGACGAGCACGCAGAGCAGGTTGAAGAAGGTACAGATATTGCCGACGAAGATGCTCGTGTACGTCTTGCTGTAACGCTTGTTTACGTCGTTGAACAGAAATTGGTTGAAGCGCAGTTCAACCTGGTCGGCGCTGAGCCCCTTGTCGAGCGGGGGCGTAAAGCGTTCCACTTCCGTTTCGGAGGGGATATGCTTTGCTCTGCGGAATTTGCGCATGAGCTTGCGCCGCTTTTTGTCCGCAGGGGAAACGACGAGCTCCTTGCGTTCGAGAATGCTCTTGAAGAAGGATCTGCCGCTTCGGTTGCGGGTATGTTCCTTGGAATCGTTGGGGGTCTTGTTCACAGCTCTCTCCCATGTGACGTGTTTTTTTCTATTATACACGAGCATGCGGCAAAAGTCAAAGAAATTTTTTGACACAATTTTTGCGGGCGTGGCAAAACACTCGGCGAATTATTTGCTTTTCACGCCAAAAAGAGGTATAATAAAACGGTATTATGAAAGAAAAAGAGGAACGGACATGATCGACATCAATTTTTTGCGCAGCAATCCCGACGCCGTGCGTGAAAATATCAGAAAGAAATTTCAGGACAAAAAGCTCCCCCTGGTGGACGAGGCGATCGCGCTCGACGCAAAGAAGCGCGCGCTCACGAGCGAGGGCGATTCTCTGCGCGCCGCGCGCAATGCGCTCTCCAAGCAGATCGGCGTCCTCATGCGCGAAAAGCGGACGGAGGAGGCGGAGGCAGCCAAGGCGCAGGTCGCCAAGGATGCAGACCGGCTTGCCCGGATCGAGCGGGAGGAGGCGGAGGTCTCCGAGCAGCTGAAGAAGGTGATGATGAGCATTCCCAACATCATCTCCCCCGAAACGCCCATCGGAAAGGACGATTCCGAAAACGTGGAGGGGCAGCGCTTTCTGGAGCCGCGCGTGCCCGACTTCGAGATCCCCTATCACCTCGACATCCTCGAGCGGCTGGACGGCGTAGACATCGACAGCGCAAGAAGAACATCGGGGCAGGGCTTTTACTACCTCACGGGCGACGTAGCGCGGCTGCATTCCGCCGTGCTTGCCTATGCGCGCGACTTCATGATCGGCAAGGGCTTCACCTATTGTATCCCGCCTTTCATGATCCGTTCCGACGTCGTCTCCGGCGTGATGAGCTTTGAAGAGATGGACGGTATGATGTACAAGATCGAGGGCGAGGACCTCTACCTCATCGGCACGAGCGAACACTCCATGATCGGCCGCTTTATGGGCACGACCATCGACGAGAGCAAGCTGCCCCTGACGCTCACGAGCTATTCGCCCTGTTTCCGCAAGGAGAAGGGGGCGCACGGCATCGAAGAGCGCGGCCTCTATCGCATCCACCAGTTTGAAAAGCAGGAGATGATCGTCATCTGCAAGCCGGAGGACAGCTGCGCGTGGTATGAAAAGATGTGGCATTATACGGTGGAGCTGTTCGTCTCCATGGGCATCCCCGTGCGCACGCTGGAGTGCTGCTCGGGCGATCTTGCCGATCTCAAGTACCGCAGCGTAGACGTCGAGGCGTGGTCGCCCCGCCAGAAGAAGTATTTCGAGGTGGGCTCCTGCTCCAATCTGACCGACGCGCAGGCGAGAAGGCTGGGTATCCGCTACAAGGGTGCAAACGGCAGCGCCTATGCGCACACCCTCAACAACACGGTCGTGGCGCCGCCCAGAATGCTCATTGCGTTTATGGAAAATCATCTGCGCGCAGACGGCAGTGTGGAGATCCCCGAAGTGCTTTGGCCGTATATGGGCGGCACCAAAGAGCTCAGACCGAACAAATAAGTTTTACACATGAAGTATCTGTTTTTTGACATCGAGTGCGCCTGCGTCTATAAAAATACCGCCAAGATCTGTGCGTTCGGCTATGTGCTGACGGACGAAAACTTTCAGGTATTGGCGCAGGAGGACATCCTCATCAATCCCAAGGGGAAATTTCACCTGACCGGCAGAAATGGCGGGCAGGGGCTTGTGCTCCCCTATGAATATGAGGATTTCAAAAAGCACCCGCTCTTCCCTGCGGAATATGCGCGCATCCGCGCCCTGCTCGAGGACAAGGAGCATATCGTCTGCGGGCATGCGACGCTCAACGATGTCAAATACCTCAACCTGGAGACGCGGCGCTACAAGCTCCCCTCCTTTTCCTTCGACTTTTACGATACGCAGTTCTTCTATATGAACCTGTCGCAGAGCTACACGCGGCAGTACGGCCTGCAGGCCATGGCGGAGGATCTGGGCGTGGAATTCACCCCGCATCGCGCCGCCGACGACGCCTATGCCACCATGCGCGTGTGCGAGATCCTCTGCCGGCGCGAGCGCACCGATCTGAAGGGCTTTGCCGTCCGCTACGGCATCCGCCCGGGCAGGCTGCAGAACTATACCATCCGCCCGCAGACCTCTACGGGCTTCCTCTCCTATCTGCAGGAGCGCGACGAGCAGCGCGAGGCGCATGCGAAGGCGCATGAAGAATTTTACCGCTACGTCAACAAGAACATGGGCCGCCGCAGACGGGGCGGTGCGCTGGACGGGAAGGTGTTCTGCTTTTCCAAGGACATCGAGGACGACGTCACCGTCTCGCGCAAGCTGATCGCTGCCATCTTTGCCTCGGGCGGGCGATATACCTCGCATCCGACCGAGTGTAACGTCTACATCGCGCGGGGAGAGGGGGGCGTGCGCTGCCAGAATGCCATCTCGGCGGGGGCGGCATTCATCCCGCTCGATTCGCTGCAACACGCGCTGGAGAGTCTATGAACCTGCCGCAGAAATTTTATGACCGCATGAAGAAAAAGCCGGGAGATTTCCCTGCTTTTTTGCGCTCTTATGAGGATGCGCCCGCCGAGGGCG
Organism: uncultured Clostridia bacterium; assembly: GCA_944337235.1. Lineage (GTDB taxonomy): Bacteria > Bacillota > Clostridia > Christensenellales > Borkfalkiaceae > Gallimonas. Next base: position 134,659 of record CALVLK010000002.1, on the reverse strand, counting down.
TGCGCGTGAACACGCTGAAAATAAGCGCCGCGCAGTTTCGTGCGCGCTTTCCCGAACTGTGCGGGGAAAGTGTACCGTGGGGGCCGGACGGCTTCTATACCCCGGTACAGAAGGTAGGGGGCTTGCCCGCCTATCATGCGGGGCTCTTCTATTCACAGGAGCCATCCGCCATGTGCGCCGCGCCCCTTCTGAATGTGCAGCCGGGGGAACGCGTCCTTGACTATTGCGCCGCGCCGGGCGGCAAGAGCGTGCAGCTCGCCTGTGCGTTGCAGGGGAGGGGCCTGCTCCTCTCCAACGAATATGACCGCAGCCGCGCCGGCATTCTCAGCGGCAATCTCGAACGCATGGGCGTCGGCAATGCCATCGTGCATGCGGGGGCGATCTCTGTGGCGCTGCCCGCCTTTTTCGACAAGATCCTCGTCGATGCGCCCTGCTCGGGCGAGGGAATGTTCCGCAAGGATCCCGACGCGATCGCGCATTGGAGCGAGGAAAATGTGGCGCGCTGTGCCGCGCGGCAGGCCGCCATTCTCGATCTGACGGCGGAGATGCTGCGGGCGGGCGGACGCATGGTCTATTCCACCTGTACCTTCTCCGACGAGGAGAACGAGGGACAGATCGAGGCGTTTCTGCGCCGCCACCCCGATTACCGCTGCCTTTCGCAGCGCCGCCTGATGCCGCACGAGGTGCGCGGGGAGGGGCATTTTGCCGCGCTCCTGGAGCGCATTGACGGCGGTGGGGGCAGTATACGCGCCGAAAACTTTGGCGAAAGGCCATCATCTGCCGCTATGGCGGCGTTCGGCGCCTTTTCCGAGGAGTTCTTCACCCGCCCCTTCGCGGGGCAGATCCGCGCGCTGAAGACGGCGGAGGGGGAGGTGCTGTTCTCCCCGCCCGATGCGGCGCTTCCCGCACTCGGCGGCGTGCTGCGCGCCGGGATCGAACTCGGGCGAACGGACAGAAAAATCTTCAGGCCCGCCCATGCGCTTGCGATGTGGTTGAAACCGCAGGAGGTGCAGCGCTTCGTCTCGCTCGGCGAGGAGGAGAGCCGAAGGTTCCTGCGCGGGGAGGTCGTAGAGAGCACGCTGCCCGACGGCTGGTGCGTCGTCGGCTTCGAAGTCTTTCCGCTCGGCATCGGCAAGATTGTGGGCGGTCAGGTCAAAAATCACTATCCCAAGGGGCTGCGGCTCATCCGATGATCCCGCCAGAGGGCGCCTGTTGCAACGGGCGCCCTTTTCATATACAAAAACCGCCGCAGCCCATGCGGGCCGCGGCGGTTTGGTGTTATGTGTGCTGAATGGGTCAGTCGTTGTAAGGATCGTCTTCGTCCTTCTTTTCGGGGGCGGGTGCCTCGGGCTGTGCCGGCGCCTCGTCCTCTACGACGTGCAGCTTGTTGCTCTTCTTTACCTGCGAGACGGGCTTTGCCTTCTTGCGGAACTTCTTCATGAGCTTGCGTACGATCATGAGAATGATGACGATGAAGAGTACGATCGCGATCAGCGACGAGGAGATGAGCAGAATGAGCTGGCCCTCGTTGATGTCCGTCGTTGTGGTGTCGCTGCTGTCAGAATTGTTGTCGGAAGAGCCGAGATCGTCCGCTTCCACCGTGACATCCGTCGAGCTGTAGTCGATATACATTGCATACGAGGGGCCGGCGTTGAGCAGCGTGCCGTCGATGTCGTCCACATACAGATAGATGATGTTCTCGGTATATTCAGACTGCGTGTAGCTGCCGTAGGGGTTGCCCAGGTCGTCCTCGTCCTGCGTGGCGTCATAGCGCAGGTAGAAGTCTGCATCGTAGAAGGTGAAGGTGTAGTAGAGCGCAAGGCTTTCGGGCAGGTTGTCCTTGTCGGAGACGTTGTTCTTCAGCTTCAGCGCATCGACTGCCTCGTCGCGCAGGGTGGTGTAGTCGGAGGATACGTCGGCGTTGATATAGTTGTCAAAGAGGACGTAGCTGTCCGCGGGGTTGGGATCGGTCCCAAGGCGGTCGCCGCTGAATACCTCCAGGCGGTAGGTCAGTTCCTCGTCGCCCGTTGCGACATAGAAGCTCACCGTGACCCAGCCGGGCAGGCTGCCATCTGTATTGTCCACAACGATCTGAGACTGCGGCATCGTGGTGTTGCGGAAGTCGTAACGCGTGATCGTGGTGCCGTCCACTTCGGTGGGAAGGTTTTCCACGGGCTGGGAATAGGTATCCGTCTCTTCGTCGTAGTAGGCGTAGAACGTGCCCTCGTTGGCATAGAAGGCGATGGTGCCGTCCGCCGTGACGAGGTTGCCTTCTTCGTCCGTTTCGTAGTTGTAAAGGTTTGCGTAGTAGGTCTCGTCAGACCCGTCCGTGCGCTGATACAGGCCGTTCTCCTGAAGGGTAAACAGCACGTGCGTGCGGCGGTTGTAGTCGTCCGACGTGGGATCGATGCTGCAGATGTCGCCCTCGTCGTTGTACCAGAAGGTCACAAGCGGGGCGCTCGGGCTGAGCAGTTCAGACGCCGTGGTCGCATTGGTGAGGTTGGTCAGGTAGATATACGCCTTCGCGCCCTCGGATACGCGCACGCGCAGGCTGATCTGCTGATAGGAGGACGCCGCAACGGTCAGGTTGGAGGAGAAGTACCCGTAAGAGGCCTCTTCGCCGTTGGCAATGACGAGCGGCTGGCGCGCATTGCCGAATACGTCGTTCCACCAGCTGTCCGCATCCCCCGCTGCGTCTGCGCCGAGGATGTCTTTCCATGCCGCTTCCGAATTGAAATAGTTCTCTGCATAGCGGGAGGAGAGCAGGCCGGTATATACCGATTCGGGCTTGATGTTATCCGCGCCGTTGCTCGTGACGAACTTGCTGCCGCCGAGCACGCCCGTGAATGCGGCGGGAAGGGCAAGACCCGTTTCAATGTCCTTCTGCCCCGTTGCCGAGACGCTGTCGAACGATCTCGTCTCCTCCGTTTCGCCCGTCAGGCTCACGGAGACCGCCTGGTCGCCCGTCGTCGCATAGCTGAGCTCGGTGCTCGTCAGCGTCTTTGTTTCGAAGTTGGTGAATGCGGCATAGCCGTCGCAATAGCTCGTCCGCGTCGTGCCCGTGATGGTCGTGGGCCCGTAAGAGAGATCGATGCGGAAGGTGCGCTCGTATTTCGTGTCGTTTTCGATGAAGAAGAAGCACTGCACCCATCCGTCATAGATGTCCGTCTTCTCTTCGACGGAGGAGTCGATGTCCACCGTGTCGATGGTCGTGGAGTCGAACGCCGAGATGGAGGTCGTGTTCAGCGCCGCGCCGTCGAGCAGTTCCACAACGCTTGCCGTTGCGCCGCTGTATCCGCTCGGGATCGAGCTCGTCTTCACAAAGAAGGAGACGAGCATGCGCTCATCGGCGCCCAGCGTGAGTTCGGCAAGTTTTGCGGTATATGCGGCGCCGTTTGCCGACATGAGCATGAGGATCTCGCTGTCGTCGCCGCCGAAGGGATATTTGCCCTCGATGTCGTTGGTATATACGTTCTGCAGATAGCGGTTGGAAGAGGCCGCGATCGCGCCCAGCGTGGTGAGCTGAGCAAAGTTGTTCTCGTCGTCGCCCAGGCCGAAGCGCTCACTCGTATACACTCTGCTGCCCGAGCGCTCCTCGGTCAGGCCGATCTCTGCGCCGGAGAGCAGCGCCCCGTCCGCCTCAAAGGCGGCATAAAGGTCGAGCGCGAAGGTGTCCGCCGTCTCGCGATCCATGTCGAACTGTTTCTCTTCCGCGCTGTCGGAGATGGCGCATACGCGCGCGTCGTTTGCGGGCGCCTCCTTGGTGCCGACCGCCTCCTCATATTCCTCGCCCGTGATCAGCTCGCAGGTGAGGTCGTCGAAGAAGGCATAGCCGTTGACGTTATAATATCTGTCGGAGGAGCTGCCCTGCCCGAGGCCGAGCACGATGCGGAAGGTCGTCGTCGCATAGGTGCTCGCGCGCACATACAGGTTGTACTGCTGCCACTCGCCCTGCGTGTTGATGTTCTTGATCTGCATCTGGTCGAGCGTGGTGCCGCCCACCGTGTTCGTCACGCCGATGTACGCACCCGCACGCTGCGATACGGGCGTGCCCGTCTGCGTGGGATTTTCGTTGTCGGTAGAGATATAGTGATAGAGGTTGTCCGTTTTGACCCAGACAGAGAGGGAGGCAGCCGCCCCCGCGGGAATGGTGATCGTCGTGGCGGAGGTGTAATACTGCGCCGTGCCGACCACGTTGTTCGAGGTGACGGTGTTGTGCAGCATGAGCACGCCCGTTTCGTCCTCGGCAACGCCCTCGTGCAGGCGGAAGTCGCGCCCGTTCGAGCAGGCCTCGGTCAGATAGCGCACATCCTCATAGTCGATGCCGTAGTCGTATTCGGCGAAGAACTCCGCCTCGGCAGAGGTCTCGTCCAGCTCGTCGATGTCGTCGCCGTAGATCTCGAGGAAATACAGCTTGTCGTATGCCGAAACATTTTCGTCCGTCCAGTGCGCCATCGCGTCTGCGATCGAGGCGAAGGTCGTCACTTCCTCCCCGTCGTAGTCGTCGTTTTCGCCGGAATAGGTGTAAGTCGTAAAGTTGTAGCCGCCCGAGCGGGTGAGGTCGCCCCACGCCTCTTCGCTTGCGTCGATGACGCCGGAGGTCGTCGTGGAGGAGGGGGAACCGGACGTAAACGCCCAGCTGGTCGGAGAGTTGATGAGCGTGAGCCGCTCGGCGATCTCCGTCTCCTTTTCATTATAAAATTCAAAGTTGCCGTTCCTCAGCAGCTGCGTATCGGTTGCGGAAACGGTGCTGTCATCCTCCTCCGGCGTGGTCTCCTCCGTTGTGCAGGCGGCAAGAAGCCCGAGCGTGAACGAGGACGCAAGAGCGATGGAGAGCGCCGTCAGCGTGCGCTTTTTCCATTTGCTTGTCTTAGAAAATTTTGCCATATAACACCCTTTTTCTTTATTGCCCGGATCCCCGTACGGCAATGCCGACGGCGCCGGGCCTGATTTCAGCAATATGTATCTATTTTAATACAAAACGCCTCTGCTTGCAAGCAATTCCACGCGAAAACGTGCAAAAAAGGCAAAGTTTTTTTCGTATGGGGCAAACTGAGAACGGAACAGAGTATAAATTCGATGAAAAGATGAGGTGGACATGAAAATCTCCAAAAAAACGGGAATGCGCCTGTTTGCGGGCAGCGCGATCGGCTGCGTGTGCGGGCTGCTCGGCGGCGGAGGGGGCATGCTTGCCGTTCCGCTGCTCAAAAAGACGGGGCTGGGCGTACAGAAGGCGCATGCCACGGCGATCGCCGTCATCGCCCCCGCCTCGCTTTCGGGCGGGGCGGTGTACCTGATGGGCGGCGGGATCTCGCCCGCCCTGCTTGTCCCCGTGGCGCTGGGTGTGGCGCTGGGCGGGGCGCTGGGTGCGCGGCTGCTCGGCAAGCTCTCCGCCACCCTCACAGAGGCGATCTTTGCCGTGCTCATGCTGATCTGCGGCATCAGGATGGTCCTCTGATGGCGTTCTGGCTGCTTTTTTTGTGCGGCGTCGCGGGCGGGGTGCCGGGCGGCATGGGCATGGGCGGCGGAACGGCGCTCATCCCGCTGCTTGCGCTCGTGTGCGGGCTTCCGCAGCATACGGCGCAGGGGCTGAATCTTCTGTCCTTTCTGCCCATGTCGCTCATCGCGCTTTCCGTGCACATCCGCGCCCGCCGCGTGGAGGGGGCGGGGCTTTTGGCGCTTGTGCCGGGCGCGCTGCTCTTTTCGGCGCTGGGCGCGCTGCTTTCGGTGTGCCTGCCCGCCGCGCTGCTGCGCCGCGCCTTCGGCGCCTTTTTGCTTGTGCTCTCGCTGGCGCAGGGATACCGCCTTTTGCGCGGTTGGCAGGAGAAGCGGGCGCACCGTGCCGCCTGAAACCGCCTGAACGGGGATTTTTTTGTGAAACGGGAAAATTTTTTCAAAAAGGGTATGGACAAATCGTAATTCATGTGTTAAAATACTCCAGTAAGATAGGCATATGATGGGTACCTTATACTAAAAATCCTCGGGATCAGGGAAGATCTTCGCAGGGAAAGGAAGGATCAGCATTGAGAAAGATAGGAATCATAGATTTAGGATCCAATTCTGCGCGCCTTGTCATCGTCAATATCTTTGAAGAGGGCTATTTCATGGTCGAGGACGAGCTGAAGGAGAGCGTGCGGCTCGGGCAGGATATGGACAGGGATGGTTTTCTGAAGCCGCAGAGGGTGGCAGAGACCATCAAGACGCTCAAAATGTTCAAAAAACTATGCGACGCCGACGGGGTGGAGCAGATCATCGCCGTTGCCACGGCGGCGGTTCGCCGTGCAAAAAATCAGCGCTCCTTTCTGGACGAGATCCAGGCGACCTGCGGGCTGAAGGTGAGCGTACTCTCCGAAGAGGAGGAGGCTACGCTCGTCTACCGCGGCGTCATCAACTCGATGGATATCCCCAAGGGCATCATTCTCGAGATCGGCGGCGGCAGCACCAAGATCGTATATTACAACCGCCGCACCGTGCTGCACTATGCCTCGCTCTCCTTCGGCGCGGTGACGCTCACCGATCTCTTTGCCGACGACGGCGTCTCCCCCGCGGAGCAGACGGCAAAGATCGAGGAGTTTTTTACCGAGCAGTTCAAGAAGGTAGAGTGGCTGAACGAGGTCGAGCCGGACACGCAGATGATCGGCGTGGGCGGCTCCTTCCGCAATCTGTACAAGATTCACCGCCTCGTGCGCAAGTATCCGCTCAGCATCGTGCATAATTATACCTTTGCGACCGAGGATCTGAAGTCCATCTACGAGATGGTGCGCGTGCTCGATGTGGAAAAGCGCAAGCGCATCCGCGGGCTTTCCCCCGCGCGCGCAGACATCATGCCCGCGGCGCTCGCCATCATGAAGTCCTTTGTCGACTATCTGCACTTCGACAGTTTTCAGCTCAGCGGCAGCGGGCTGCGCGAGGGCATCATGTTCAATCAGGTGCTGCCCATCACGCTCGAACGCCCCATCTCCGACGTATTGGGCTATTCGCTGAGCACGCTCATCAAATTCTATGGGTGCGATATGCAGCATGCCGAAAACGTGGTGCATCTCTCCATACAGCTCTTCAAGCAGCTGCGCGTGCTGCATAAATTCCCGCGCGCCTATTTGAAGGTCCTGCGCATTGCGGCAAGCCTGCACGACTGCGGCGGACGCATCCGCTTTTACGACGGGCAGAAGCACAGTCGTTACATCATTCTCAACGCCGGCATCTACGGCGCCACGCACCGCGAGATCGTGCTCGCTGCCTTTGTGGCGGGGTGCTACCGCAAGGAGGACATCCTCGCTTCGGACTGGGCGCGCTATAAAGATATTGTCTCGGAGGAAGATCTCGACGTCGTCAAACGCCTGGGGGTGCTCCTTCGCATCGCCGAAAGCCTCGACAGGAGCGGGCAGGGGGTGGTCAAGGGCATCAACTGCGACGTGCTCGGCGACTCCGTCATCATGAAGACGGAGGTGAGCGGCGACGCCGCGCTCGAGATCGCACAGGCCATGAAGGCCAATGCAGAGTTCAAGCGCACCTTCCGGAAAAATCTCGAGATCCTCTGATCATGCAACAGCTGATCCTTGCAAGCAGTTCCCCAAGACGGCGGGAGCTGCTTGCGCAAATCATACCGGATTTTCTCATCGTCCCCTCTGACTTTGCCGAGGTACAGGCGGGCGCTTCCGCCGCAGAAACGGCGCTTGCGTTTGCCGAGGGCAAGGCGCGCGACGTGTTTTCGCGTTATCCGCAAAACATCGTGTTGGGCGCCGACACCGTCGTCGCGCTGGACGGAAGGCAGTTTGGAAAGCCTGTCTCAAAGGAGGATGCGGCCCGCATGCTGCGGGCGCTCAGCGGCAGGACGCACGCGGTGTACACGGGGGTCTGTCTGCTGTCCTGTGACTATTTTTTGCATGACGTTGTCAAAACTTTGGTCACATTTCGCGTTCTTACGGAAGAGACGATCCGCTCGTATATCCGGAGCGGCTCCCCCATGGACAAGGCGGGGGCGTACGGCATTCAGGACGGAATGCTCGTAAGTTCATACAGCGGAAGCTACACTAACGTCATCGGGCTGCCCGTAGAGCGGGTGCGCTCGATGTTAAAGGAAGTACATCTATGTTAAAACTTGCAATCGACTTCGGGACTTCGGTCACCAAAATCTTTAAGCTCGGCAGCGGCATCGTGCTTGCCGAGGCGACGTGCGTCACCGTGACCAAGGACTCGGGCGAGGTGCGTGCGTTCGGCAACGAGGCAAAGCGCCTTTTGGGCAAGACCGCCGAGCAGACGGACGTATGCTTCCCCGTGTATGAGGGCGAGATCGTATCCGAAAAGCTGGCGGGCGCCCTGCTTGCGTACTTCTTGAAGAAGGTCACGGGCGGAAAGACCTCGGTCGACGCGCTCTTCAGCGTCCCCTGCGGGTGCAGCGTGGCCTCGCGCGAAAAGATCTACCGCGCCGCCAAGGCCGCGGGGATCGCACGCGTCAGCTTTGCAGAGGTCCCCTTTCTGAGCGCGCTCGGGCAGGATGTTCCGCTCTCCGATTCCAACCCCGTCTTCGCCATCGACATCGGGGCGGGCGTCAGTTCCGTCGCCGCGTTCTCGCTGGACGGCATCATCGCGGGCCTTTCGATGAATGTGGGCGGCAACAATATGGACATCCATATCATCGACCATATCGCGGAAAATTTTAACCTGAAGATCGGCTCGCTTACGAGCGAAAAACTCAAGAACACCGTGGGGAGCCTTGTCGAGGACGACAATCAGAGCACCATTATCAACGGCAGAGATATCCAGACGGGCAGACCGCGCTCGGTGACCGTTTCCTCCTCCGACATCGTCTTTCCCATCCGCGTGTATGTGGATAAGATCGTCGAATATGCCGATCTTGTGCTGAAGAAACTCCCCGCCGAGGTGTCGGCGGCGATGTGCAAGAACGGCCTCTACCTCTCGGGCGGCGTGTGCGGCATTGCGGGGCTGCCCGAATACGTTGCGGAAAAGATGCAGATGGAGGCGCACATTTCGAGTGATCCGCAGATGTCCGTCGTGCTCGGCGGCGGGCGGGCCGTGGGGAATGCAGCGCTGCTCCGCAGGATCCGCATGGAATAGGCTGCAACAGCTCTGTCAGAACATGGAACGGCGCAGACCGTTCCTTTTTTGGATATACGCCCTTTCTGCATGCGGGCATTTCCCGCGGCGGAAGGGGATCGGGCGGTTTTCCCCTTGACGGCCCGCATGGCGGGCGGAAGGAGTTTGTCATATGCGAAAAAGGCTGATGCTTGTTGCGGGCGTTGCCATGCTTGCTGCGGGGTGCCTTGCCGGGTGCTCTTTGTTGCACAGTCATGAATTTGGCGCGTGGATACCCGAACCCGTCGGCTGCGAAGAGCCGTCCGTCTTTGTGCGCACCTGTGAATGCGGAGAGCGGGAAGAGATCACGCTGCCCGCGCGCGGGCACGTCCTCGTCACGGTGGCGGAAGTTGAAGCCACCTGTACACAGGCGGGCAGTACGGAGCATGAAATCTGCGCCGTCTGCGGCGAGGCGATCACGCCCGCGGAGGAGATCGCGGCGTACGGCCATACCCCCGTCACGGTGGCGGCAGTCGAGGCCACCTGTACGCAGGCGGGTGCGACGGAGTGCGAGATCTGCGCCGTCTGCGGCGAGACGCTCACGCCTGCGGAGGAGATTGCGGCATACGGCCACAGCTGGTCGCTGATGACCCATACGCCCGCTCTGCATTTCGTGCGCTGTGACGCATGCGGCGTCATCGAGGAGCGGGAGCATACCTGGCAGGGCAATGCCTGTACCGTCTGCGGCTACGAGGGCGGCGGATCGGAGGGGCTCTCCTATGAGGAGGGCGAAGACGGACTCGTCGTGACGGGGCGGGGGAAAAGCGAAGATCTTGCCCTCGTCATCCCCGCATATTATCAGGGGAAGGCCGTCGTCTCGGTCGCGGAACGGGCATTTTACCGCGACGCGGCGCTCGTCTCCGTCGCCATAGCGGGGGAGGGCTGTGCGATCGGCAAGGAGGCCTTCCGCTACTGTACGCAGCTGAAGAGCGTCTCTTTTGCCGCGGGCGGCAAAGTGGGCGAATATGCCTTTGCAGGCTGCGATCTGATCGGAACGCTTGTGCTGCCTGCGGGGACGCAGCTCTCCTTAGGCAGCTTTTATGCCTGCGGCGGGCTGACCGACGTTTTTCTGCCCGCCGATATCAGCGAGATCGCGCCCTGGGCGTTTGCGGAGTGCCATGCCCTCACGCACGCCATTCAGGAGGGCGGAAGCGGGGTCGTCACGTTGGGGAACTACGCCTTCTTCCGCTGTTATGCGCTGGAGGAGGTCAACTTTCTCGCGGGTGTATGCGTGTGGGGCGACTATGCCTTCACCGACTGTACGGCGCTTGCGAATGTTGCCTACACGAGCGACATCATCACCTACCTGGGCGGCGGCGTACTGGAGGGGACGGCGTTCTTTGATGCGGCATCCAACCGCACGGCCGAGGGGGCGCTCTATCTGGGCAACATCCTGCTCTCCGTCCCGCAGCAGACGTCTGGCGTGTTTTCCGTGCGGGAGGGCACAAGAATGCTCGCCTGCCGCGCCTTTTCCGACTGCACTGCACTCACGGCGGTGGAACTGCCCGACAGCGTGACGCAGATGGGGGCGTATGCCTTCTACGGCTGCACTTCGCTTGTTGAGATCGCACTGCCCGACGCGATCACGCGCATCGAATGCGGCACCTTTGCCGACTGTACCGCGCTGGAGCGGGTGGATCTGCCCGCCGCGCTGCAGGTCATCGAGGGCTATGCCTTCCATTCCTGCGCCGCGCTTAACGAGATCGCGTTGCCGGAGGGGCTTGTGCGCATCGGCGACTATGCGTTTGAAAACTGTGCCTCGCTTACAGCGCTCGTCATGCCCGCAAGCCTGAGCGAGATCGGCATCCGCGCCTTCTTCGATTGCGACCGGCTGACCTCGGTACAGTTCGTCGGCGCGTCGCGCTGGCACCTCTATGAGAACGAATTTACGACCTATTACAGGTCGAAGACCATCGACGGCACGATGACCGCGCGGGAGATCGCATACGATCTGACGCAGACCTACACCGATTTTATCTGGATAAAGGTAAGCTGAATATGAGTGAGAACGATATGAACGAAAACAACAGAATGGAAAACGATAACAAAACCGCGCTGACGGAGGAGCAGAAGGCGCTGTGGGTCGAAGAGGAATACGGCCAGCTTAGGCGCGGGCACAAGGTAAATCTGGTGCTCTGGTGGATCCTCGTCGTCATGACCGCGCTCGTCTTTTTCTCCGGCGTCGCCTCCGTCGTCATGTTTCTGATCGACGATTCGCTGGCTTCGCTGGAGACGACGCTCAACCAGCTGCTCATGAGCGTTCTGGCGCTGCTCTGCTTTTTCGCCTTTGTCATCTTCCGCAAGCGGTTCAAGCTGCACATCCCGAGCTATCTGCTCGTCGTCATCTATCTCTTCATCTTTGCGCATTTTATTCTCGGCGAGGTGTACCGGGTGTACGACAGCAGCATTTTGTTCGACAAGATCCTGCACACCACGGGCGGCGTCGTCATCGCCTGCATCGGCATCTCCGTTGCGTATGTGCTCTCCGACTCCGGCAGCAGCCGCGTGCGCCTTTCGCCCTTCTTTGTCGTGCTCTTTGCCTTCTGTTTCGCGCTGGCGATCGAATATGTCTGGGAGCTCTTCGAGTACGGCGTGGATCGCATCATCAATGCAAATATGCAGCGCTGGAAGGACAGCATCATCGGCTATGACGAGGCGGGCAACGCCATCACCTCCGTTCCCTGGGGGAGCGGCCTCAACGACAGCATGCAGGATATGATCGTCAACATCATCGGCGCCTTTTCCGTGTGCCTGATCTTCTATTTTGTGCTCTCCAAAAAGCCGGAGTGGATGCGCAGCAACCTCATCGTCTCTGACCGCACGCTGCACGAGATCGCCGTGCTCAACATGGAGGAAAAGATCGCCCGCGGCGAGCCCATGCCCGCGTTTGCGCAAAAGCAGGGGCAGGATCCTGCCGGCGAAGCGGAGGAGAAGGATGCTCCCCCTCCGCCCACAGAAAACCCCCCTGAAAACGGTTGACAAACCCGCGTTTACGGCATATAATGGTGGCATAAAAGGCGATGAAGCGGAAGAGACGCACCCAAAAGTCCTTCTTCAGAGAGCGCGGCCCGCAGGCTGAAAGGCGCGCGAAGGAAGGGGCGGTATTCCCCCGCGAGCCGCTCTGCCGAACAGAACTTCAAGCGGAGCCGTTCCCCGCGTTAAGGGGCAAGAGGCGCCCTCGTAGCGGGGGCGTGAAATCAGGTGGTACCGCGGCAATGTTCGCCCTGTGCATGCAGCACGGGGCGTTTTATATTTTATCAGACAAGGAGGGCATTGTATGGATCAGGAAAAGGAGCTCTTCGGCGGACCGGATACGGAATCCATCGCCGAACAGGCGCTTGGCGAGGCGGAACAGGCGGCGGACAGCCGTGCGCTCTACGAGGTAAAGATGAAATTCCTCGGGCGTATGGGCATCGTCATCGCGCTCATGAAAAAGATGCGGGAGATCGCACCCGAAGAGCGCCCCGCGTTCGGCAAGCGGGTGAACGCGCTGCGCGCGCGGCTGGAGCAGGCGTTCGACAAGATGGAGGCGCGTATCAGGGCGCGCGAGATGGCAGCCCGCCTGGCGCGCGAACAGCTCGACGTCACCATGCCCGGGCGGCACGGCAGGGCGGGGGCGCTGCATCCCGTCACGCGGGTGAAAAATCAGCTCATCGACATCTTCTCCGGCATGGGGTTCGAGATCTACGAGGGCCCCGAGATCGAGAGCGATTACTATAACTTTACGGCGCTCAACACGCCGGACGATCATCCCGCGCGCGACATGCAGGACACTTTTTACATCACCGACCATATCCTGCTGCGCACGCAGACGAGTGCGGGGCAGATCCGCGTGATGGAGCAGAAGAAGCCGCCCATCAAGATCCTCTCCCCCGGCAGGGTGTTCCGCTCGGACGACGACGCGACGCATTCGCCCATGTTCCATCAGATGGAGGGGCTGGTTGTGGACCGCGGCATCACGCTGTGCGACCTGAAGGGCATGCTCGACGAATTTGCCCGCACCATGTTCTCGGCGACGAGCAAAACGCGGCTGCGCCCCTCTTACTTCCCGTTCACCGAGCCCTCCGTCGAGGTGGACGTCTCGTGCGCATCGTGCGGCGGCAAGGGCTGTTCCCTCTGCAAGGGAACGGGCTGGATCGAGGTGCTCGGCGCGGGGATGGTGAACCGCCGCGTGCTCGAAAACTGCGGCATCGATCCCGACGTCTATACGGGGTTCGCCTTCGGCATGGGCATCGAGCGCATCGCCATGCTCAAATACGGCATCAACAACATCAAATTGCTCACCGAAAACGATACGCGCTTTCTGGAGCAGTTCAGGGATTGAGGAGGGGAGTATCATGATCGTACCTTACAGCTGGTTGAAACAATATGTCGATATTGATATCCCCGCGGAGCAGCTGCAGGAGCGGCTGTTCTCCTGCGGGTTCGAGGTGGAGGAGCTCACCTATCTCGGCAAAGACGTGACGAACGTCGTCGTCGGCAGGATCCTCTCCGTCAAAAAGCATCCCGATGCGGACAGGCTGACCGTGTGCAGCGTGGACTGCGGCAGCTACGGCGTCAAGCAGATCTGCACCGCGGCGACGAACGTGTTCGCGGGCGCCCTGGTGCCCTGCGCGCTGGACGGCGCGACTGTTCTGCACGAGGGCGGCATTCAGAAGATCAAGACGGGCAAGCTGCGCGGCGAACGCTCCGAGGGCATGTTCTGCTCGGGTGAGGAGCTGGGCATCAACGACGATTTCTATCAGGGCGCAGAGGTGAACGGCATCCTCATCCTGGCGGAGGATACGCCCGTCGGCGCCGATATCCGCCCCGTCGTCGGCATCGATGACTGGCTGTTCGACATCGCCGTCACCGCCAACCGCCCGGACTGCCAGTGCATTCTCGGCATCGCGCGCGAGGCGGCCGCCGTGCTCAACAAGCCGCTTCGTATGCCTGCGCTCGACTATACCGCGGCAAAGACGGACGTCGTCATCCCCGTTGAGGTGCGCGACAGCGCGCTCTGCCCCCGCTATATGGGGCACTATATCGCAGATGTGCGCATCTGCACATCGCCGCAGTGGCTGCGCCGCCGCCTTGCGCTGTGCGGGCTGCGCTCCGTGAGCAACATCGTCGACATCACCAACTATGTCCTGCTCGAAATGGGGCAGCCCATGCACGCCTTCGACCGCAATTTCCTGCGCGGCGACCGCATTGTCGTGCGCCGTGCCGCGGCGGGCGAGCGCATCGTCACCCTGGACAAGAAGGAATTTACGCTCACGCCCGAAAATCTGCTCATCTGCGACGGCGAGCGGGGCGTGGCGCTTGCGGGCATCATGGGCGGGCTGAACAGCGAGATCCAGCCGCATACGACGGAGGTGTTCTTCGAGGCTGCGAAGTTTGCCCGCGACAATGTGCGCAGAAGCTCGCGCGCGCTCGGGCAGCGCAGCGACTCCTCCGCCCGCTACGAAAAGGGGGTGGACGCCTACACGACGGAGCGCGCCCTCGACCGTGCGCTGCACCTCGTGCAGGAGCTCGGCTGCGGAACGGTCACGAATTACCGTGCCGACGTGTGCGCCTGCGACTTCACGCCCAAGACCATTGAAACCTCCTTCTCTCAGCTCAACGGGCTGCTCGGGGTCGAGGTCCCCCGCGAAGAGACGTGCGCCATCCTGCGCCGCCTGCTCTTCACGGTGCAGGAAAGGGGCGATGCGCTCACCGTCACCGTGCCGCTCTGGCGCGAGGACGTCGACGGCTGGCCCGATCTTGCCGAAGAGGTCATCCGCATGTACGGCTATGAGCATGTCGGCTCCACCTTTTTGCAGAATGCCGCCGTCACGCGCGGCGGGCTGAACGGGGCACAGCGGCAGGAGGCGCGCTTCAAGAATGTTCTTGTGCGCGAGGGATTTTCAGAGGCGTGCACCTATTCCTTCTATGCGCCCGCGGAGTTCGATCTCTTCCGCCTGCCTGCCGACGCGCCCGAGCGCGCCGCCATCCCGCTGCGCAACCCCATCAGTGAAAATCTCTCCGTCATGCGGACCTTCCTGATGCCCTCCATGCTTGCCAATATCGTGCGCAACGTGCGCCGCGGCAATGCGGAGGGGCGGCTGTTTGAAGTTGCCAATGTGTATCTTGCCAAGGCGCTGCCTCTGGCGGAGCTGCCCGAAGAGCGCAAGACGCTCAGCCTCGGGCTGTGGGGGGAGGGGGACTTCTTCGACCTCAAGGGCGCCATTGAGGCGCTTGCCGAGGCGTTCTCCCTGCGGCTCACCTTCGCGCGGGCGGAGCGCCCCTATCTGCACCCCGGCGCCACGGCGGAGATCAGGCTGGGCGAGCGCGTGGTCGGCTGCCTCGGCGAACTGCACCCCGCGATCGCAGAGGAGCTTGCGTTGGAGCGGCGGGTCTACCTCGCCGAGCTGGACTATGCCGCCCTCGCGCGCAGATTTGCGGCGGATATCACCTATCATAACCCGCCCAAATTCGAGAGCGTGCGCCGCGATCTCGCCGTCGTCGTCGAAGAGCGGGTGACGTGCGCCGAAATGGAGGCATGCATCCGCCGCGCCTGCAAGGCGGTGACAGGGGCGGAGCTGTTCGACGTCTACCGCAATGCGGCGGCCATCGGCGCGGGAAAGAAGAGCATGGCGTTCCGTCTGACCTTTACGCCCGACGACAAGGGCCCGCTCACGCCCGAGGCTGTGGAAAAGCTGTTCGGCAAGATCGTCGACGCGCTGAAAAAGACGGTCGGCGCGGAGCTGCGCTGAACTGCGCTGAACGGGGCAGGATCGCTCCACGATAGAAAATTGTAACGAGGAGAGTAGAATATTTATGAGATATGCAATCTATGGCGCGGGTGCGCTCGGCACGGTGCTGGGCGCCTATATTGCCAAGGCGGGTGTGGCGATCGACCTGATCAACCGCAACCGCGCGCACGTTGCGGCGCTCAGGGCAAACGGCGCGCACGTCGTGGGAACGGTGGACTTTGTGCAGAAGGTCAATGCGCTGCTGCCCGAGGAGATGACGGGCAGATACGACGTCATTCTGCTCATGACAAAGCAGAGCGAAAACAAATCGGTGGTCACGTTTTTGAAGGACTATCTCGCCGACGACGGCGTGATCTGTACCTGCCAGAACGGGCTGCCCGAGCCTGCGATCGCTGAGATCGTGGGCGAGGAGCGCACGTTGGGCTGCGCCATCGCATGGGGCGCGACCTTCCATGGGGAGGGCGTCTCGGAGCTGACCTCCGAGCCCTCGGCGCTGACTTTCTCGCTGGGCGCGATCGGAAAGCGCGCCAATCGCCTTGACGAGGTCAAGGCGCTGCTCGAATGTATGGGCACGGTCGTCGTCGAGGAAAATTTTATGGGCGCGCGCTGGTCCAAGCTGCTCATCAACAGCGCCTTTTCGGGCATCTCCACCGTGACGGGCGGAACCTTCGGCGAGGTCTCCAAACAGAAGCCCTCGCGCAGGGTGGTGCAGCGCATCATCAAGGAGTGCATCGACGTCGCCAAGGCGGCGGGCATCGTCATCGAGCCCGTGCAGGGATTTAAAATCGACAAGCTGTTCGACTACCGCGGCGCGCTGAAGCGGGCGATCTCCTTTGCTCTCATCCCCGTTGCCATGAAAAAGCACGCGGGGCTTGTGGCGAGCATGCTGCAGGACATCCGCGCTGGCAAGAAGTGCGAGATCGACTTCATCAACGGCAGCGTGTGTGCGTTCGGCAAGCGCTATGGCGTGCCGACCCCCTTCAACGACAGAACGGTGTCCGTCGTGCACGGCATCGAGGCGGGCAAATACCCGATCGGCTTTGAGAATATCGCGCTCTATCACGATCTGTTCTGATCGGTTCGCGCCGCTGCGAAGAGACCGCAGCGGCGCGTATTGTCATTTCAACCATCGCGAGGGTACAACGGCTCGCGGCGGCATATTTTCGTAAAATTTCCAAATCTTGTGGTTATATAAATGAAAAAACACAACATTTGGTAGAATGGGGAAAATTTTTCCCAAAAATATGCCGCGATTCCCTTGACAAGTAAATCAGGGTATGGTATAGTGTAAGGGAACAATACGAACCACGCTTTGGGCGGCACCCTTTCAGCATCTTTCCGCTCATCTTCCTCGCAATACGCGGGTGTTGCTTCGTCATCTTCGCGAAAATCTGACGCGAAATTGTGCGCGCCAAAAGTGCTGCGCAATCAAAAGCGGCAAGATGTGCGTCTCAGACGCGGCGAAGGGCGCAGCGCGTGCCGTGTGGCACGGGCAAGGCCTTCAACAAAGTATGAGCGCGCAGATTCCGCTTTTGATCGGGTTCGCATTACTCCCTTACACTATAGTATAGACAACTTCAGAATTCCTGCAGCGACTGACGATTAGAGCGGAGCACCGCGTGGATCCGCAGGAAGCAAACGCCGTTCGTCTGGGCAGTACTCAATTTTTAGTGCTGTCCTTTTCTTGTCCTCTTCGGGCGGCAGCATGTCGATGGAGCGCACAATGACGGGCAGAGTACATTCCTTTGAATCATTCGGAACGGTAGACGGACCGGGCATACGGTTCGTGCTGTTTTTGCAGGGGTGCCCCATGCGCTGCAAATACTGCCACAATCCCGACACCTGGGATAGAACGGGCGGGCGGGAGATGTCCGCAGAGGAGGTATGCCGTGCCGCACTGCGCTACCGCAGCTACTTTACAGGGGGCGGCGGGGTGACCGTGTCGGGCGGGGAACCGCTTCTGCAGCGCGCCTTTCTGGTGGAATTGTTTACCCTGCTGAAGGGGGAGGGCGTGCACACCTGCATCGATACCTCCGGCGCGGGATTTATCAAGGACGACCTTTGGGAGCGGCTGGCATCCCTTACCGATCTCTTTTTGGTGGACGTCAAGCATATCGACCCCGCGGCGCACCGCGCGCTGACGGGCTGCTCCGACGAGGGACCCCGCGCCTTGCTTGCCGACCTCGACGCCAGGGGCAAGCCCGTATGGATCCGCCATGTGCTCGTTCCCGGCATCACGGACGACGACGGCGCGCTCATGCGCCTGCGCGCGTATCTGGATACGTTCTCCTGCATAGAAAAGATCGAAGTGCTGCCCTATCACACGATGGGCGAAGTCAAATATCAGAAACTGGGCATAGAATACCCGCTTGCGGGCGTCAAGCCGCCCACGCGCGAACGCGTGGAAAATGCAAGGCGCATTCTACGCGCGGGAAAATACGGAGAGAAGACATGAAGACAGAGATCCTGGAAGTGAGCGGCGAGGGGTGCGCCAACTGCATCTCGCTCATGCCCGTCCTTGCACGGCTTGCAAGGGAGAAGGGCGTGCCGCTGCGCCATCTTGAAGTCAACGAAGAGAACCGGGCAGAGGTGGAGCGGCTGCGCATCGAGCGCGTGCCCACCGTGCTCGTGCTGCGCGACGGCGAGCCCGTGGCGCGCTGTACGGGCTATCAGCCCGAGGAGATCCTCGACGTCTGGCTGGATGCAAAACTGGAAGAGGCAAACGGGCAAAATACGGGAAAATAAGGAGAAGGAGACAGGTTATGAATGAGAGAGCTTGGCGCGGCTTTGCCCGCGGCAGATGGAGTCAGGACGAAGTTGACGTGCGCGACTTTATTCAGCGCAACTATACCCCTTACGAGGGCGACGCCTCCTTTTTGGCGCCCGCAACGGACGCGACCAAACAGCTGTGGCAGATCGTGCTCGATCTGAGCAAGAAGGAACGCGAGGCGGGCGGCGTGCTCGACGCAGACACGCGCATCATCTCGCGCGTGAACAGCCACAAGGCGGGCTATTTCGATCGCTCGCTCGAAAAGATCGTCGGGCTGCAGACGGATGTGCCCTTCAAGCGTTCGCTGCATCCCTTCGGCGGGATCCGCATGGCGGAGGAGGCGCTCGAGATGTACGGCTACCACCTCGACCCCGAGGTGAAGACCATCTTCTCCTATCGCAAGACGCACAACGACGGCGTGTACGACGCCTATACGCCCGAGATGCGCCGCGCCCGCCGCGCGCACATTCTCACCGGCCTGCCCGACACCTACGGGCGGGGCAGGATCGTGGGCGATTACCGCCGCGTCGCGCTGTACGGCGTGGATTTTCTCATCCGCAAAAAGCAGGAGGATCTCTCCCTGATGGATGGGGATATGTTCCCCGATAAGATCCGCAACCGCGAGGAGCTGTCTGAACAGATCCGCGCGCTCGGGGCGCTCAAAGAGATGGCGGTGGAATACGGGTTCGATATCTCCCGCCCCGCGGAGACGGCGCAGGAGGCGATCCAGTGGCTGTATTTCGGCTACCTTGCCGCCGTCAAGGATCAGAACGGCGCCGCGATGAGCATCGGCCGCAACTCCACCTTCCTCGACATCTATATCCAGCGCGATCTTGACGAGGGCACGCTGACCGAGCTGCAGGCGCAGGAGCTCATCGACCACTTCGTCATGAAGCTGCGCGTCGTCAAGTTCATGCGCATCCGCGAATACAATGAGCTGTTCAGCGGCGACCCCACCTGGGTGACGGAGAGCATCGGCGGCATGGGGGTGGACGGCAGAACGCTCGTCACCAAAAACAGCTTCCGCATTCTGCACACGCTCGTCAACCTCGGCCCCGCGCCCGAGCCCAACCTCACCGTGCTCTGGTCAAAGCGCCTGCCCGCCAATTTCAAGCGCTTTTGTGCGGAGATTTCCATTCAGACCTCGGCGATCCAGTATGAGAGCGACGATCTGATGCGCCCCGAGATGGGCGACGACTACTGCATCGCCTGCTGCGTATCCAGCATGCGCGTGGGCAAGGATATGCAGTTCTTCGGCGCGCGGGCAAACCTTGCAAAGTGCCTGCTCTATGCCATCAACGGCGGCAAGGACGAGCTCGTCCGCGACCGCGCAACGGGGGCGCCTTTGCAGGTCTCGCCCGAGTTTGCGCCCATCCTCGGCGACGGCCCGCTCGACTTTGCGCTCGTCAAGTCCCGCTATGAACAGATGATGACCTGGCTTGCCGGACTGTATGTGAATACGCTCAACGTCATTCACTACATGCACGACAAATACTGCTACGAGGCGCTCGAGATGGCGATGCACGACACGCAGGTGCGCCGCTTCTTTGCCACGGGCATTGCAGGGCTTTCGTGTGCGGTCGATTCGCTCTCGGCGATCAAATATGCAAAGGTGTACCCCGTGCGCAATGCCGACGGCATCGTCACCGATTTCCGTGTGGAGGGGGAGTATCCCACCTACGGCAACAACGACGACCGCGCCGACGAACTTGCCGTATGGCTTGTGAAATTTTTCATGAACCGCATCGCCGAACATGAGACGTATCGCCAGTCGGTGCCCACCATGAGCATTCTCACCATCACATCCAATGTGGTGTACGGCAAGAACACGGGCAACACGCCGGACGGCAGAAGGGCAGGCGAGCCCCTTGCCCCGGGCGCCAATCCCATGCACGGGCGCGATCACAACGGCGCGCTCGCCTCGCTCGAATCGGTGGCAAAGCTGCCCTATGAGTATTCGCGCGACGGCATTTCAAATACCTTCAGCATCACCCCGCAATCGCTGGGAAGAGAGGACGACTAATTTTTTCAGGAGGAATATCATGTCCAAACAACAGGCAGAAAATCTTGTCAATATGCTCGACGCCTACGTCTCCGACGGCGGCTATCATCTCAATGTCAACGTGTTCAACCGTGAGACGCTGCTCGACGCGCAGGCGCATCCCGAAAAGTATCCGCAGCTCACCGTGCGCGTGAGCGGGTATGCCGTCAACTTCAACAAGCTGACCAAGGAACAGCAGGACGACGTCATTTCACGCACCATTCACGAGAGCATGTGAGTGTGCCGCTTGCTTTTTCGCCGCGGATGTGGTAAAATGGACGTATGAAGAAGAGAACGACGGTCTACGAGGACAAGGCGGCCAAGGAGGCAAAACGCCGTAAATTCGAAGAGGAGTACCGCGCCAAGCACACGGTACAGTGTCCGTATTGCAAAAAGGACGTCCTCGACACCATGACAAAGTGCCCGGGCTGCGGCAAGGAGCTCAAGCCCGCAGGGTATCGCCCGCTCAGCGACAAGCAGATCTTCCGCATACGGCTCATCGCATTCATCGTGTGTATGGTCATCGCGGTCGCGGTCGTCTACTTTGTCGTGTTCCGCTAAATGTGATCAAAAAAAGCCCGCTCTACGCTGAGTAGAGCGGGCTTTTTTTGGGATAGAATGCCCCATTCGGGGAATAGAAGGGGGATATTTCGGGTGGAAAGGGGCAAAAACAGAGTAGGGCTGCGCCCCTGCACGGTAGGTTGCTATTTTGGCAGGAAGCGCATATACTGAGCATATCACAGCGCCCGCATGCCGCGGGCAGAGGAGGATCCTATGCAGCCCATTGCGGAACACTGTACGATTGAGGGCGGTACGCCCGCCAAAAAGAGGGGGTTCGTCTCCTTCTATACTAAGGGGGAGGAGATCTTCAACGCCGTCTCGCACATCGTCGGCGGCGCGCTCGGGCTTATCTTCTGGGCGATCCTGCTTGCCGTATCCTTTCCCGACACCCGCGCCTGCATTGCCGTAAGCATCTTCAGCGCGAGCATCGTCATTCTTTACACGATGAGTTCGCTCTATCATTTCCTGCCCAACGGCAGGGCAAAGGGCGTCTTTCGCATCTTTGATCACTGTACCATCTTCCTCCTGATCGCGGGAACATATACCCCCTATTGCATGATCGCGCTGGGCGGCACGGCGGCGGGGCTGTGGGTGCTCATCATCGAGTGGATCTGCGCCGCCATCGGCATCACGATGAACGCCATCGCCATGAACAACAAGGTCATCAAGATCATCTCCATGGCGCTGTATTTCGTCATGGGCTGGTTGGCGCTCGCGCTTTTGCCCGTCATCCCCGGCGTGCTTTCGGCGACGAGCCTTCTCCTGCTCCTTTGCGGCGGCATCGCCTATACCTCCGGCATCGTGTTTTTCGCCCTCGGCAAAAAGGTGCGCTATTTCCACTCCGTCTGGCACCTCTTCGACCTGGCGGGAACGCTCCTGCAATTTTTAAGCATCCTGTTCATGCTCATCTGAAACACGCATTCGTGCGTGCCCCGTACTCCTTTGCCGCGCCTTCGGGCGCGGCAAATTTTATGCAAAAATGCCTTTTAATTTTATAAATCCTCTTGACATCTCCAATCGGCTATGTTATAATATAAATAAAAAAGGAGAGGTTATGGAAGAAAAGAATGTGGAAACGCCCGCGCAGGACGCGGACGTGCAGGAAAAGGGGCGGGCATTGCCGCCCGCGGTGCGAAAACTTCTGATCGCACTCATGGCGGTGCTCTTTCTTGCAGCGCTGTTTCTGGCGCTGCGGGCGGGCGCAATCTATTCGATGGATCACTTTGCGTCCATTGCGGTCAATCAGGCGGGCGTCCATGCCCCGGGCAGTACCCTGACGGCGCTCCTTGATAACAGCGCCCGTCAGGTGGCGGTCGCCAATCAGACGAGCGTGCAGGGCGCCGAGCAGCAGGTAGTTCTGACGAGTTTTTACAGAACGGAGTCGGGCAACCATATGGTCGAGGCGTATCATATCCGCTTTGACAGCGAGGCCTCGGCGCAGGCATATCTGGACGCACAGGGAAGCGGCGCCGGGCGGCAGCGTTACAGGCTGGGGCGGTATTATTTCGACTACCCCGTGCTGCAGGCGGATGACGCAGAGAACAGCGCATACAACGAAGCGGCAAGGGAGCTGCGTTCGCTGGATATGATCACGCTGCTGTACCGCCTGTGTGTGGCATTTGACTTTACATCGGGGATGGAGGCGGCATCATGAAAAAGACAGCCAAAAAGAATTCCGTCCTCTCTCTGATCATTGCATTTTGCATTCTGGTCGCGATCGCCGCGCTCGCCTTTGCACTTCCCTATCTCACGGGCAACAGACTGGCAGACGCCTTCGACCGCGAGGGCATCTCGTACACGATGACGAATGCGAAGGACAGCTGGTATGCGCTGGGCACGCAGATGTCCGTCAACGAGGCGGAGGAGGACCTCAAAGCGTCCTATTCGTCTCTGCAGGGGGTGAATGTTTCGCTGAAAAATTTCGGTGCCTTCACGATATACCTTGCGGCGGAGGAGGGGGAGGAGGCAGAACTCATCCTCGGGCAGTATTACGTCTTTTCCTCCGGCTTCAACAACGGGCGCGACGAGGTCTTTGCCGCCCTGCAGCAGGAAAAGCAGGACATGGAGCTCGGGGTCAGCATCGTTCTCAAAGGCAGGTATCTCTTCCACATTGCAGGCGAAGAGATCCCCGCGCAGCTCGACCGCGCGATCGAAAGCCTCGGCGGCAGCCGGCAGGACGGCTGATCTTTCCACAAAAACGGCAATATTTCCCCCGCACTTTGGGTCTGTGCGGGGGAACGTTTTGTTTGGTGTATAATTTTTTCCTGCTTGCAAACATTACGCATAGGAGGAAGTTATGAGAAAGATTTTGGCAATCGGCGCCCTTGCGCTCGTGCTTGCCGCATCGGCCGCTGCCCCCATTGCAGCGTATGCGGCAAACGGTGCGGGCGGCGCCGCGGCAGAGCAGTCCGCCGCCCTGCCCGCCGCTGTCCTTTCGCAGGGCAGCACGGGCGGCGAGGTGAAGGAGGTGCAGCGCAGACTCAAACAATGGGGCTATTATCAGGGCGCCGTTGACGGGATCTTCGGCAGCGGCACGCGCGAGGCGGTCATCTATTTTCAGCGCAAGAACGGGCTGCAGGCAGACGGCATCGTGGGCAAGGCGACGTATGCCGCACTCGGCATGAACGACTCGTACAACGTGCTCAACGGGCAGCGCCCCTCGAACAGTTCGGGGCAGAACTATACCTCGTCCGACCTGTATCTGATGGCGAAGGCGATCTATGCCGAGGGCAGGGGCGAAAGCTATACCGGGCAGGTCGCGATCGGGGCGGTCATCCTCAATCGGGTCAAGAGTCCGGATTTCCCCAACACGGTCGCGGGCGTCATCTATCAGAAGGGCGCCTTTACCGCGGTGGACGACGGGCAGATCAACTTAGAGCCCAATCAGACGGCATACAACGCCGCGCGCGACGCCATGAACGGCTGGGATCCCACCTACGGGTGCCTGTATTATTATAATCCCGCCGTGGCGACGAGCGCGTGGATCTTTGAGCGCCAGACGGTGACGGTCATCGGCAAACATGTATTTGCCATTTGAGGAGGGGGAGAATATGCAGAAAAAGACAGATAAAAACATTTCAAGCGGCGCCGAAAAGGTGGAACGCATCGAACAGGAAGGGGCGCAGCAGACTGCGGCAGAGCAGGAGCACGCCGCCGCCAGGGCGCGCGTGGAAAAGAGCCGGGCGCGTGCGGCAAAGCGCGAACAGGAGTATCTCGACCGTGCGCACCGTCAGGAGGAGAAGCTGCACAAGCGCGAGGAGAATGCCGCACAAAAGCAGCTGCAGCGGCAGGAACGCGCAGCGGCAGCCGCCGAAAAGAAGGCGCATGCCGCCGAGGCGCGTGCGGCAAAGCGCGCCCGCCGCGAACTGATGAAGAGCGAGAGCGCCGAAGAGGCGAAGAACCGCCGCCAGCGCGAGAAAAAGGAACGCCTTGCCGCACGGGCAAAGCGGAACGAAGAGGCGGAAAAGAAGCGCGCCAAGGCGCAGAAGGAGCGAGAAAGCAAGCGCCGTGCACGCGCTTCCCGCCGCGAGAGCAAGCGGAAGGAGAGTCCAAACGGCGGATGGCTGGCTGCCGTGATCTCGCTGGGCGTCGCCTGTCTGGCACTTGCTACCGTCGTCACGGCGGGGGCATTCCGCATCAGCGACATGACCATGCGCACGGCGGGCGACTATCGCGCCACGCTGTATGAGATGGTGTCCGTTTCAGAGGATATGGACAACAATCTTGCAAAGCTGAACGTCTCGTCCGGAACGGAGGAGCAGCGGCTGCTGCTCACACAGCTGCTCGTCGACTCCGCCGTCATGGAGAGCGCCATCGAAAAGATGCCCTTTGACGGGGTCGTGGGCAGCGAACTGAGCGCCTTTGTCAACAGAACGGGGGATTACAGCCGGGATATGCTCACCGCCCTTGCCGCGGGCAAGACGCTCGGCAGCGCCGAAAAGGAGATGCTGCGCTCGTTGGCGGAACGCAACAGCACGCTGTACAGAAAGCTCAACGAGCTCGCAACGCACCTGAACGAGAAGGACTTCCTTGCCTTTCTCAACGGGCAGGAAGGGGCGCTTTCGCAGCAGTTCCGCGACATGGGCGAGGGAACGCTCGCCTCGCCCGAGGACACTTCTGAAGCCCCGTTCACGGGAGAGGGCAACGTGGGCGAGAATATGCTTACGGGGCTGGAGGAGATTTCGATGCAGCGCGCAGAAGAAACGGTGCGCGAGGCGCTCTCCGGCTACCGCATCGCCGACGCGGTCTGCACGGGCGAGACGCATACCCGCGACGCCGTGCTCTACAACTTTACGCTCATGACCGAGGAGGGCGGCGAGATCTTTGCGCAGATCACCAAACAGGGCGGAAAGCTCGCCTTCTTCGACACCTACGAACCCTGTTCGCAGCACAATTTTGACCTTGAGACCTGCGATTCGCTGGCGCGTGAATTTCTTGCAGAGCTCGGCTATGACGGGCTGGAGGCTGTCTGGCTGTCTGAGGCGGACAGCGTTGCCGACATCACCTACGTTGGCGTACAGGACGGCGTGCGCGTCTACCCCGATATGATCCGCGTGCGCGTCTGCGAGGAGAGGGGACGTGTGACGGGGATCTCCGCCATGGAGTATCTGCTCAACCACACCGAGCGCACCATCGGGCAGGCGGACGGCATGGAGGAGGCGCGCGGTCTGCTCGGCGAGGGACTCACGCCCTATTCGGCGCATGTTGCGCTGATCCCGATGAACGGAGAGGAACGGCTTGCCTACGAATTTGCCTGTACCTGTGGCGAGGAGGAATATCTCGTCTATCTCGACGCAGAAACGGGCGACGAGCTGCAGATCTACCGCGTGCGCAACAGCGCGCAGGGCAGCTATCTGCGCTGAGATCCGGGCGGCTGCAAAAACGCAGCACGCCGTAAAATACAGAGGGAATGCCAATCAGATCTTTGAGGAATGCGTCGGGTACTGCCCGGCGCATTCCCCTCTTTTCGTCGGCTCTCTGCGCGCCAAGGCAAAGGGCGGGCGGCGGACGGGCGTTGCGCCCTATACAGAAGTATTTCTTCCGCCTGTGCGCTCCGAACGATTGACTTTTGCCCCGTTCCGTGCTATGCTTATCGGTGAAATCGGAATGCAGGACCTGCACGGACATGCGCAGGGGGGATCATGGAAGTACATACCTTCAACAGGCTGTTAAAACGCATCAGAACCGATCCCAAGGCGTTGGAGACGCTCTATACCGAGTTCTACGCGCGCATCAAGCTGCATGTACACCGCCGCTTTTCGGGACAGGTGTCGGGCGAGGATGCCGCGCAGGAGGTCTTCTTGAAACTGATGGCGCGGGAGGAGGTCGGGTATATCGACTACCCGGTCGGCTGGCTCTATACGCTGGCCGACCATTATGCCATTGACGTCCTGCGCAAGCGGGGGCGCGAAACGGAGCTGGGCGAGTGGGATCTCGTCGCCCTGCCCGCCTCGCACGAGGGGGACGAAGTCGTCGCGGCGCTCAACAAACTCGACCCGCTCACGCGCAAGATCATCTATCTGCACATCTGGGAGGGGTACAGTTATAAAGAGATTGCGCACGCCCTCGGCATGAACTATTCGGGCGTACGCACGCGTGTCAGCCGCGGATACAGCAGGATGAAAAAATTTCTGTAACATTTTCTTCCATTCATTCGTTCTATATATGAAGAGAAAAAACGGGCGCCTGCGGGCAGCCCGATATGGAAGGACAAGGGGATCGATATGAAGATCAGGCGATATCTCAACGAATATGCCAGGCGCGAGCGCGAGGCGATGCTGACCGAGGAGGACGCGGCCTTTTTCCGCCGCCTGCAGGCGTCGACGGATCAACGGCGCCGTACGCGCGCGAAGCTGTTCTTCCCCGCCATGGCAACGCTGCTTGCCTGCGCGATACTTGCGATCGTGCTGCCCGTCGCGTTTTCGCAGAACGGTCGCGAAGAGACTTTGAAAAACGAATGGCCCTCCGCATTTGAAAGCACTTCGCTTGCGCGCGAGGAGGTTTCGGCGGAAAGCTTTTGTGAGAGCCTTGATTTTGTCTGTTTTCCCGAGGGCTCGTTTACACATTCCAATGCGTACTGCTACCGCTATGCAGAGAGCGGCGAACGCGCCTACTTTCTGCAGACGGGGCTGAGCGAGGAAGTCCGCGTTCTTTTGTATGTACCCATGACGCAGGAGCGGTTTTCCTGGCACGGCGACTTCGATGGCGCCGACCGGACAATGGCTTGGGGGGGAACGGACGTCGCCTACCGCACGGCGCGCGGCAGCGATGCGTCCTATGTGTATGCTTCGTGGGATCTCGAAGGCAGAGAGTATTTCATGGAGATGAACTTCACGGAAGGTACGTCTGAGGGGCATCTGCAGGCGTGCCTGGATCTCTTGCAGGACTGAACGCAGAACTTCACGCACATGATTAAAAAGCCGAGCATGCAGCTCGGCTTTTTAATGAGAAAAAAATAGGAAGGATGGTCGTTTTTGGTCGGCAGCGCCCCTGCCGATCATCAATGGATACCAATATTATACACGCTGCATACAAAAAAGTCAACCAAAATACGCGGGGAAGAAAAATCTGTTGTAAAAATCTTGCAAAAAATGCGGATTTGTCGTACAATGAGGGGGAATATATCGTAAAGGAGAGAACAGCCGATGTTCCATGTCGTCCTCGTCGAGCCGGAGATCCCGCAGAATACGGGCAATATCGCCCGCACCTGCGCCGCGACCGGCTGCGTGCTGCACCTTGTCAGGCCGCTCGGGTTTGAGATCTCAGACAGATATCTGCGCCGCGCGGGGCTGGACTATTGGCAGTTTGTCGACGTGCAGGTGCACGAAAATTTCGAGGAGGTTCTATCGCAGCTTGGCGGCGCGCAATTTTTCTATTTTACCACCAAGGCGCCGCGCGCCTATACCTCCGCCGCCTATGCCCCGGGCGACGTGCTCGTATTCGGCAAGGAGACCAAGGGACTGCCCGAAGAGCTGCTGGTTGCGCACAGAGAGGCGTGTGTGCGCATTCCCATGCGCGGCACGCTGCGCTCGCTGAATCTGAGCAACTCCGTTGCGATCGCGGTGTATGAGGGGCTGCGGCAGAACGACTTTGCGGGGCTTTCGCAGGAGGGCAGGCTGCATCGCCTGCAATGGAAATGAGCGCGCGTATGCGCATCGTGCGGCGCGTTTTGTGCCTTGCGTGCGCCCTGCTCGTGGCGGCGGGTTGTATCGTTGCGCTCTTTTTGCCATTTCCCAGCCTGTATGGGCGGGCAGGGCGCGTATTGTGCGTCTGGGAGGACGGCACCACTGTGTGGGAGAGCTATGCCGCGGCGTCGGCAGCCGTCTGCGGCACCGAACCGCAGCGCATCCTGCTTCGGCGCGACGATATCGGCGGCTATACGGAGGCGGGCGAGACATACGGGCGGGTGATCGCCCGATTCGAGGGCGCACAGCTTGCCGACCTTTTGGGCGAAACGGGGGAACTTGCCCCCATCGAACGCGCGGCGCTCTGGAAGAGCTATGGCGACACCCTCTGGTACGACGGCGGAACATTTGCCTGGGACGGCACGGAGGTGCGGCTCACGCAGCGTGAACATGCCGCGCGCGTCATATTGCTCTCGGGCGCATTCGAGGGGGACATGCTCTCGCATTCGGGGGCGACGGTGCTCTCCCTGCGTGCACAGAGCCAACCATGCGCCGCCGATTTCGTCGGCAGCGCCGTGCAGACCATCCTCTGCGAGGCGCCCTACTATATGCAGGGCGGGGCGCTCTGCAAGGGCACGGCGGGTGGCGACAGACTGATCGCGGCGCTCCCTGCGGCGCGGGAGCTTTCGGTCTCAGATGTGCGCTATGCCGATCGCGGTGCGCTGCTTGCCTGTACGCAGCTCGAGCGGCTCACCCTGCCCTTTGTCGGGAGCGCGCTCTCCGACGCGGGCAGCGCCTACGACGGGCATCTCGGATATCTCTTTTCCGAGGAGGACGGCGAGCCCTATCGCTTTCCCGAAACGCTCAAGACGCTGTGCGTGACGGGCGGTACGCTCTCCGCCGACGCGCTGTACGGCATGACGGCGCTGGAGACGCTGGATCTGTGCGGCGTCCCGCAGGAAAATATCACCGTTCAGGCCTTTTCGCTGCTGCCGTCGCTGAAGGTATTGCATACCGCCGCGGTGTGGCAGGGGCAGGGCTTTGCCGTCCGCACGCTCGCCTGCGGGTGCTATGAATACGTCCGCAGCGACGATCTTATGGAATTATGACGTTCTGCATGACAGAATGTTTGCGTTTTGTGTTATATTATTGTCGTGGAGCTATGTTATCTGACTCATGAAGAAGTACGTTAAGATCTTTTTCAGCCGGTTTACGCTGGTCGCATTTACCATCATCCTGCTCTTTGTGCTCGATTTTTGCATCGCATTTGCGCCGTTTTATGTCCTGAGGCTGCTGCTCATCGAGTATGTTCCCGTCAGCGAGCGCTGGATCTCGCTCGCAGTGCTTGTGATACGCTGGACGGTCGTCATCCTCGCCGTGCTCAACATCGCCAACCGCGATATGATCCCCGAGGCAAAGATCCCCTGGCTGCTGTGCGTGGTCGTGCTCAACATCTTTGGCGTCGCCATCTATGTCGTCTTTTCGCAGAACCGCCCCTCGCGCAGGCAGCGCAGAATGCTGCACGCGCTGTACGAGCGTACGGAGCCGCACGAGCGGCGGCGCATCGACAGGCAGAAGCTTGCGCGCGACATGGGGCATTGGGCGGCGGTCAGCGAGGCGCTCGCCACCCAAAACCCGCGCGCCGTCATCACAAACAACACCGCCACACAGTACTTTGCCATGGGCGAGGCGTTTTTTGCCGCCCTCCTTAAAGATCTGAAGGGGGCAAAGAAGTATATCTTTTTGGAATATTTCATCATCTCGCACGGCAAGATGTGGGATACCGTTCACGAGATCCTGCGACAAAAGGTCAAAGAGGGCGTGGAGGTGCGCGTCATCTACGATGACATCGGCTGTATGGGCAAGCTGCGCGCGGGCTATTACAAGCTGCTGCAGAAGGAGGGCATCCGCTGCGTCAAGTTCAACCCGTTCGTGCCCGTCGTTACCAATCTGCACAACAACCGCGATCACCGCAAGATCGCCGTCATCGACGGCGTCGTGGGCTATTCGGGCGGGATCAACCTCTCCGACGAGTATATCAACGAGATCCACCCCTTCGGGGTGTGGAAGGACACCGCCGTCCGCATGGAGGGAGAGGGGGTGAAAAACCTCATTCTCATGTTTCTGCGCACCTTCAACCTGCGCGAAAAGCAACCCGAAGACTTTACGCCCTATCTGCCCGCGCGCTACCCCGTCTTCGAGGGGGAGGGCTATGTGCAGCCGTACGGCGACGGCCCCTATCCCATGTACGGGCGGCACCTGGGGGAGGATGTATATATCAACATTCTCTCCTCTGCGCAGCGGTATGTATGGATCATGACGCCCTACCTCATCATCGACTACCGCATGCGCGAGGCGATGCTGCTTGCGGCGGCGCGCGGGGTGGACGTGCGCATCATCACGCCGCATATTCCCGATAAGAAGACGGCGTTCGCCCTCACGCGCAGCAACTATATGGCGCTCATCCGCGGCGGGGTGAAGATCTATGAATACACGCCCGGCTTCATCCATGCCAAGAGCTTTCTCGCCGACGACGAGGTGGGGATCGTGGGCACCATCAACCTGGACTACCGTTCGCTGCTCTACCATTACGAAAATGCCGTGCTGATGTATAAGACCAGGGCGAACGAGCAGCTCAAGGCGGACTACGAGGCGACATTTCAGCAGTGTGCCCTTCAGACGGAGGAGGACGCAAAGAAGAATATCATCTGGCGGGGCATGTGCGAGATCGTCAAAGTCTTTGCCCCCCTGTTTTAAGGAGGAGATATGATCCATTCGCTCAGCGGCGGTGTGCTTGCCGATTTCGGCACGTACACCTTTGTCAAAGTCTATCTCGAGGGCACGCCCCGTTGGTATCTTGCGCCCATGGGGGCGGAGGCGGGCGACGTCGTCATCGTCCCCCTCGGCAGGGAAACGTGCGAGGCGGAGGTGGTGCGTGTGGAGAACTGTTCCGCCCAATGTGCGCCTGTGCCCATGAACCGTATCCGCGAGGTGGTGCGGCTCATCAAAAAAGCGGAAAAAACGGTTGACATTTCCCTTCGGACATGATACAGTAAATGTGTTCATAGGGGAGTAGTCGGCTCGCCGTTCTGGCGAGCGGGGATATCCACATATTGTTCCTGCGGGAACGGGTATTTCATGAAATGACGAGACTTATGTGCGGCAGGGGCTTTGGCCCCTCTCGCGCATAGGTCTCTTTTTTTACGAAAGATTTGGAGAAAGAAGGGATATGACTGTATTTGAAGTGCTGCTGCTCGGCGTGGCGCTCTCGATGGATGCCTGCGCCGTTGGCATGACCAACGGCATGGCGGAGCGGGACATGCGCACGGGCAAGGCGATCCTCATCGCGTTCTTTTTCGGAGCGTTCCAGGGGCTGATGCCCCTTTTGGGCTATTGGGGCGGAAGCGTGTTTTCCTCGCTCATCGCCGCGGTGGCGCCCTGGGTCTCCTTTGCGCTGCTCGTCCTGATCGGCGGGAAGATGATCGCCGACTGCGTGCGTGAAAGGCGGGAGCGCCGCCTCACCGTCCATGCGCGCACGGGGCTCGGCAGGCTGTTCATGCAGGCAATCGCGACCAGCATCGACGCGCTTGCCGTGGGCATCTCGCTCCTGGCGCAGGAGCTCTCCGGGGGGCTCCCCTTCGGCGTGCCCGTGTGCGCGCTCGTCATTGCGGTCACGACGTTCTTTCTCACGCTCGTCGCCGTGCAGCTGGGCAAGCTGATCGGCAGCCGCTTTTCCGACAGCGCGGAGATGCTCGGGGGCATGGTCCTTGTCGTCATCGGCGCAAAACTGCTCTTCGAAGGCATCCTCTGATCCCCTTGCTTTGAATTTTTTTAGCAGACTTGACATTTTGACAAAGTTCTGTTATACTCAAAGGGAATTTGGAGGATTTTTATGAGTAAGAAGGAACAAAAGAAGGTGCCCGTGCGGCACTATGACTTTTCCCGCAGGCCAAAACGGCCGAGCAAGTTCTGGATGGCGATCGCCCGTCAGTTTGCGATCAAGCCGCGCCTGAAGGGCAAACCGCTCACCATCCGCCGCATCCGCATGGATGGCATCAGGCCCCCCTATCTGCTGTTTGCCACGCATGCGAGCATGCTCGACTTTCCCGTGATGTACACCGCGGTCGAGCCGTACGGCGCCAACAACGTGGTGGCGATCGACGCCATCCGCGACGTGGGCGACTGGATCATGCGGCAGCTGGGCTGTATCTGCAAGCGCAAATTCGTCAAAGATTATTACCTCATCCGCAACATCTGCTATTGTCTGGATCATTACAAAAGCATTGCGTGTATCTATCCCGAGGCGCGCTACTCGCTGGACGGAACGACCTCCTTTTTGCCCGAGGCGCTGGGCAAACTTGCGCGGCTCGTCAAGGTGCCCATCGTCGTATTGCGCATGTACGGCACCTTTATTGCCGCCCCGCAATGGAATAAGGTGGAACAGAACCTTCCTTTGGTGGGCGAACTGGAGCTTGTCGCCACCGCCGAGGAGGCAAAGACGCTCTCCGTGCAGGAGCTCAACGATCGCATCTTTCGCGCCATGCAGCGCGATGACTATGCCTATCAGCGCGAGCGGGGCATTGCCAACACCTACCCGCGCCGCGCCGACGGACTGCACAACATCCTCTATCAGTGCCCGCACTGCGGGCGGGAGTTCGAGATGTATTCCGAAGGAGATACGCTGCGTTGCAACGCCTGCGGCAAGGAATGGTTCATGGACGAATACGGCGTATTGCACGCCAAAGAGGGGGAAACGGAGTTTTCGCACATCCCCGACTGGACGCGCTGGGAGCGCGAGAATGTGCGGCGGGAGGTGCGCGGCGGTACTTACCGCTTTGAGGCGGATGTGACCGTACATACGCTGCCCAACGCCAAGCGCTTTTACGATCAGGGCATGGGGCGGCTCGTGCAGACGGCCGAGGGGACCCGCCTCACCTGCACGGCGTATGGCGAGCCGCGCGACATCTTATGGACGGGGAACGAGCTCGAGAGCATCCACATTGAATACGACTATCCCTTCCGCAAGAAGAAATACAAAAAGAACATCTTCGGCGACTGCATCGACATCTCCACCCCGGACGAGAGCTATTGGCTGCACCCCGTGGGTATGCGCGATCAGCTCACCAAGCTCTCCTTTGCGACCGAGGAGATCTACTTTCTTGCGCAGGAGCATACCAAGGGAGTAAAGTAAGTTGTTTTTCCTCTTTTTGGCAAAAGCGCTTGACGGGAAGGGGATTTTGTACTATACTCAAGCGGTGTGGGGAGTAGTCGGCGGTATGCCGCAGCGAGATCGTCATCACGGGTCCTGCCCCGGTTTCGTTTGAAACGACAAGACCACGCCCGTTTTCGGCGCGGTCTTTTTTATTTGCTTTGGAGGAATTGAAAGAATGTTAGAAGAGTTTTCCTTTCTCGTCGAGGCGCTCAGCCAGATCACCTGGCAGAACGTCGTCATGTGGGTGATCGGGGGCGTGCTCATCTTCCTTGCCATCGTCAAGAAGATGGAGCCCTCGCTGCTTTTGCCCATCGGCTTCGGCGCGATCCTTGTCAACATCCCGCTCTCCAACGTGCTCACGCAGGGCGAAGAGACGGGTATCATCCAGTGGCTGTATGAAACCACGATCGCGACCAGCGAGGCGCTGCCCATTCTGCTGTTCATCGGCATCGGCGCGATGATCGACTTCGAACCGCTCATCGTCAATCCCAAGCTGATGATCCTGGGCGGGTTTGCGCAGATCGGTATCTTTCTGACGCTCATCCTCGCCTGCCTGTGCGGGTTCGGATTTCTCGACGCGGCGGCGGTCGCCATCATCGGCGCGGCGGACGGGCCCACTGCCATCCTCGTCGCCAACGCCCTCAACAGCCAGTATGTGGGACCCATCACCGTCGTCGCCTATTCGTATATGGCGCTCGTGCCCATCATTCAGCCCATGGTCATCAAGCTGCTCACCACCAAGAAGGAGCGCCGCATCCGCATGGATACGAATACGCGCAAGGTGAGCAAGACGACGAAGATCCTCTTCCCCATCATCATCACGCTCGTGGCGGGACTCATCGCCCCCAAGAGCCTTGCGCTCGTCGGATTTCTGATGTTCGGCAACCTCATCCGCGAGTGCGGCGTGCTCGGCTCTCTGGCAGAGACGGCGCAGACCACCCTTGCCAACCTCATCACGCTGCTGCTTGGCATCACGATCGCCTTCCAGATGAAGGGCGAGGCATTCCTGTCGCTGCAGACACTCATCATCATGGCGCTCGGCCTCTTCGCCTTCGTCTTCGATACGGCGGGCGGCGTGCTCTGCGCAAAGGTGATGAACCTCTTCTGCAAAAAGAAGATCAACCCCATGGTGGGTGCGGCGGGCATCTCCGCGTTCCCCATGTCGGCGCGCATCGTGCATCAGATGGGCAGGAAGGAGGATCCCTCCAACTATCTGCTCATGCACGCCGTGGGCGCAAACGTCTCGGGGCAGATCTCTTCGGCGATCGTCGGCGGCCTGATCCTCGGGCTGGTCGCGGCATAAGTGTGAATCGGGAGGTAACGTCGTATGTTGTTTGATTTTCTTGCGATCAATACGGAAAATATTTTGCGTGCGCTCGGCGTCCTTTGGAAGGGGCTGCTCGCCATCGCCATCGTCATTGCGCTCATCATCCTCATCATGATGGTCGTCAACAAGGTCGATTCGGTCATGCAGAAGCGTGCCGAAGAGAAAAAGAAGAAGGAACAGGCAGGGGAGCAGCCTCCCTCGGCCGAATAAAGACAGCCAAGACGGCGGTGCGGGAAGATCCGTGCCGCCGTTTTTGCTGCGCGCGCTTGACAAAAATTGCCGGTATGCTATAATGCATAGAGGATATGTTCTGCGGTGCCGCGGCCCCGGCGCCAACGGCCACATCAAAGAAAAAATCTGCGGCGTTCGGCTTTGCAGACGGGAGGTTTTGTGAGACACCTCATCTCATGTCTGAAACACTATAAAAAAGAGGCGATCCTTTCGCCCCTCTTCAAATTGCTCGAGGCGAGCATGGAGCTCATCGTCCCCCTCGTCGTCGCGCAGATCATCGACGTGGGCATTCCCGCGGGCGACAGATGGTATATCGTGCGCATGTGCCTTGTGCTCGTCGGCTTCGGGGTATTGGGGCTCGGGTTTGCGCTCACGGCACAGTATTTTGCCGCCAAGGCGGCGGTGGGCGCCTCGGCAGAGCTGCGCACGCGGCTCTTCTGCAAGCTGCAGTCCTTCTCCTTCTCGCGCATCGATCATATGGGGACCTCCACCATGATCACGCGCATGACGAGCGACATCAATCAGGTGCAGTCGGGCGTCAACATGACGCTGCGCCTTCTTCTGCGTTCCCCCTTCATCGTGTTCGGCGCGATGGCAATGGCGTTCGTGGTGGACGTACAGGTCGCGCTCGTCTTCCTTGCCGTCATCCCGCTGCTTGCCATCGTCGTCTTCTCCGTCATGGGGGCGTGCATCCCCCTCTATCAGCAGGTGCAGGGCAGGCTGGACATGGTGTACCTCTCCACGCGCGAAAATCTTGCGGGCGTGCGCGTCATCCGCGCCTTCTCGCTGGAAAACAAGGAGCGCAAGGTCTTTTCGGAGCGCAATGCCGCGCTGCGCCGCGCACAGGGCAGGGCGGGGATCGTGTCGGCGCTCACCAACCCGCTCACCTACATCCTCGTCAATCTTGCCGTCATCGCCCTGTTGTATCTGGGCGCGGGGCGGGTGGAGCTCGGCATCCTCGAAAAGGGGGACGTCTATGCGCTCTACGGCTATCTCTCGCAGATTCTGGTCGAGCTCATCAAGCTTGCCAACCTCATCTTTACGCTGACCAAGGCGGTCTCCTGCCAGAAGCGCGTGGGCGCCGTGCTCGACCTCGAGGGCGAGGCGCGGCTTTTGGCCCCCGCGGCGGAGACGGCGGAGGGCGCGCCGGACGTCACGTTCGATCACGTCTCCTTCTCGTATGAGGGGGGCGGCGATCAGGCGCTCACGGACATCAATTTCACCGTTTCGCACGGGCAGACGATTGGCATTCTCGGCGGAACGGGCGCGGGCAAGAGCACGCTCGTCAACCTCATTCCCCGCTTCTATGCCGCTACGGAGGGGAAGGTGCTGGTGCACGGCGCCGACGTGAAGGGGCAGGATCCCGAACGCCTGCGCGGGCGCATCGGCGTCGTGCCGCAGAAGACGGCGCTCTTCCGCGGGACGATCCGCTCCAACCTGCTCTGGGGCAATGAGGACGCGACGGACGAGCAGCTGATGGAGGCCGTCCGCCTGGCGCAGGCGGAGGACGTCGTGGCCGCCAAGGGCGGACTGGACGGCGAAGTCGCGCAGGAGGGGAAGAACTTCTCGGGCGGGCAGCGGCAGCGCCTCACGATCGCGCGTGCGCTCGTCCGCAGGCCGGATATCCTCATCCTCGACGACTCCTCCTCTGCGCTCGACTATGCGACGGACGCGGAGCTGCGCGCCGCCCTGCGCACGCTGGACTGTACGGTGTTTCTCGTGTCGCAGCGCGCCTCCACCGTGCTGCATGCCGATCAGATCATAGTGCTCGAGGACGGGCGGATGGCGGGGATCGGCAGGCATGAGGATCTTTTGCAATTCTGCGAGGTCTACCGCGAGATCTATGCCGCGCAGTATAAGGAGAGCGTATGAAACAGATGTCTACCATGCGGCACATTCTCCGCTACCTGAAGCCCTATTGGTTTTATCTCGTCTGCACGATCGTGCTCGCGGTGTTTTCGGTGGCGGCCCAGCTGTGCATCCCCTATCTTGTGGGGCTCGGCATCGATACGCTCCTCGGCGCGGGGGCGGTGCAGTTTGAAGCGCTGTACCGCATCTTTGTGCTCATCGGCGTATGTATCGCCGTCGCCGCGGCGGCGCAGTGGCTGATGAGCCTGTGCAACAACCGCATCGCATACAGCGTGCTTGCCGATATCCGCAGCGAGGCATTCGGAAAGCTGGGAACACTTCCGCTCTCCTACCTCGACGCACGCGCCTACGGCGAGACGGCGAGCGTCATCATCTCAGACGCCGAGCAGTTCTCCGACGGGCTGCTGCTCGGATTCACGCAGCTGTTTACGGGCGTTGCCACCATTCTGGGCGTGCTCGTCATCATGTTCGTCATGCGGTGGGAGGTCGCGCTTGCCGTCGTGCTCGTGACGCCGCTCTCCTTCTTTATCGCGAAATACATCTCCACCCATACCTATGCCATGTTCAAGCGGCAGGCAGAGGCGCGCGCCGCGCAGACGGCGTTCATCGACGAGGCGATCGGCAACCTCAAAGTGGTCAAGGCGTTCTCGCACGAAAAGGAGAACGAGGAGCAGTTCGCCGTGTACAACGACGCGCTCTCCAAGGCGTCGGTCAAGGCGACCTTCTTCTCCTCGACGACCAATCCCACCACCCGCTTTGTCAACTCGCTCGCCTATGCGCTTGTCGCACTCATCGGCGCATTCATCGCCATTGCAACGGCGGGGAGCGCGACGCCCTTCACTGCCGGGCAGCTCAGCTCCATGCTCTCCTATTGCACGCAGTACACCAAGCCGTTCAACGACATCTCGGAGGTCGTCACCGAGTTTCAGAACGCCATCGCCTGTGCGGCGCGCATCTTTGCGCTCATTGCAGAGGAGGATGAGCCGTCGGATGCGGGCAACGAGGCACTCTCTCATCCCCGCGGCGAGGTCTGCCTGCGCGACGTGAGCTTTTCCTATCGGCCGGGGCAGAAGCTCATCGAGCATCTCTCCGTCGACGTCGCAGCGGGCAAGCGTGTGGCGATCGTCGGGCCCACGGGCTGCGGCAAGACCACGCTCATCAACCTGCTCATGCGTTTTTACGACGTGCAGGGGGGGAGCATCACGGTGGACGGAAAGGACATCCGTACGATCACGCGCAGGAGCCTGCGCGCCGGAATGGGCATGGTGCTGCAGGATACCTGGCTCAAACGCGCCAGCGTGCGCGAAAACCTCTGCATGGGCGCACAGGTGACGGAGGAGGAGATGATCGCCGCCGCCAGGGCGGCGCATGCGCACTCCTTCATCCGCCGCCTGCCCCAGGGGTACGATACCGTCATCGGCGACGAGGGCGTGCTTTCGCAGGGGCAGAAGCAGCTCCTGTGCATTGCGCGCGTCATGCTCTGTCACCCGCCCATGCTCATCCTCGACGAGGCGACGAGCAACATCGATACGCGCACGGAGCGCAAGGTGCAGGACGCCTTTCAGCGGCTGATGGAGGGCAGGACGTGCTTTATCGTGGCGCACCGCCTCTCCACCATCGAAAATGCCGATCTCATCCTGGTCATGAAGGACGGAAAGATCATAGAGCAGGGCGTGCACGGCGAGCTGCTGCGGCGCGGCGGCTTCTATGCAAAGCTGTATCATGCGCAATTTATGGAATAGTGCAAAGGAAGCAATACGGACCCGGTCAAAAGCGCGGTCTGTATTGCTTCCTTTGCACGATCATGTGCGGTCGTGCGTATAATTTTTGCGCCGTATGTGCAAGATAATCCCGTAAGGGAGGACAGATCATGGAATTCACACACACGCAGACGTTTTACAATCTTGCAAGAGGATTTGCAGGAGAAAGCCAGGCAGGCATGCGCTATCAACTCACGGCAAAAGCTGCCATGAAGGAGGGCTACGACGTGCTTGCGGATACCGTGCGTACGATCGCAAAGAACGAAACCAATCATGCGCGCGTCTTTTTCGAGACGATTCAGAAGTTTGCAGGCAGCCAGGACAACATCCACATCGACGCAAATTATCCCTTCCATGCGGGAACGCTGGCAGAGAATTTGCACTTCGCTGCCGTGGACGAAGAGGACGAGGCAGAGGTTTTGTACCCGGGATTTGCGAAGATCGCACGGGACGAGGGGTTTGAGCAGATCGCGCTCAAATTCGAGCAGATCGCAAGGGTGGAGGCACATCACAGAATGATCTTCACCTATCTGCACGAGGCGTTC
Source organism: uncultured Clostridia bacterium (assembly GCA_944337235.1). Taxonomy (GTDB): domain Bacteria; phylum Bacillota; class Clostridia; order Christensenellales; family Borkfalkiaceae; genus Gallimonas. The sequence continues at coordinate 95,392 of CALVLK010000002.1, read as the reverse complement.
AAGGACGGCTCCCTCTATCGCGCAGAGCAGCCCATGCTCTGGGTCTGCAGTGAGTGCGGCTATATGCACACGAGCAAAGAGGCCTGGAAGGTGTGCCCGCTGTGCGGCGCGCGGCAGGGTGAGACCGAGATCCATCTTCCCTTCAAAAAGGAGAGCATATGAAAGAGAACAACAAGAACGGCACGATGAAGAATGCGATCAAGCCGAACAGCCAGGGCAAGAAGGAAAAGAATTGCGGCGAGAAGGCCGGCAAAGAGTGCCCCGGTCAGGGCGAATCGTGCTGAAACAAAAACGGCGTCTGAAAGACGGCGCACGGATGCGCTCGCATGAGGATCCGCTCGGAAGCTATACGGGCGTGACCTCAGACGGCGATAAGCCTGTTCAGGACGCAGACGATTTATGAAACGATTGTGAAAGGGAGCGAAAACCTTGTGTTTTCGCTCCCCGTTTGGTTGTAAAAGAGGGGATATGGTGATATAATATTCAAAAAGAGGCAGCATGCTGTCCCACACCAAAGGGAGGAACTCTTGAAAGGGCGCATAAAGGGCATTGTATCCCTTATTCTGATGATAGCAGTATTGATCTCCGTGTTTGCAGGCTGCACCGCGCCGTCGGATGAGACGGTGTTCGACGTCGCGACCGAACTCGGGTACGCGGGTACGCAGGCGGAGTGGCTTGCCTCCGTGACGGGCGCGGATTCGCAGGAGCGGCAATGGTACCTCGAGGCGAAAGCGGAGGGCTATGAGGGGACGTTCGTGCAGTTTTTGCAGGAGCTGGGGCAGAGCGCAGACGACAGCGTCAACCTCGCTTCGGCGCTCATGAGCGTCGTGTCCGTGCGCGCCCGGTTCAATATCCCCGCCGCTTCGGGCATGTATGGCATCACCACGACGCGGATCGCCTATTCGCAGGGGTCCGGCGTCATCTATTCGCTCGACCGCGCGGCGGGCAATGCATACATCATCACAAACCATCACGTCGTCTACGAGGCGGACAGCGTGGGCACGGAGAGCCTTTCGCATATCAGCGACGAGATCGTCATCTACCTCTACGGCACCCGCCCCGGGGATTCGGGCGCCATCCGCGCGCAGTATGTGGGCGGCAGCATGCAGTACGATATCGCCGTGCTCTCCGTGACGGACAGCGATATCCTGCGCAACAGTACGGCGCAGGCGGCGCGTGCCGCCGACTCCGACGCCGTCACCGTGGGCGAGCAGGTCTATGCCGCGGGCAATGCGGAGGGGGGCGGGATCTCCCTGACGGCGGGTGTGATCTCCGTCGATGCGGAGTATATCGATATCCTCGCATCGGACGGGACGTCTACCATTTCGCACCTCGTCATGCGCACGGACGCGGCGATCAATCACGGCAATTCGGGCGGCGCGCTGTTCAATGCGGAGGGGCGGCTCATCGGCATCACGTCGGCGCGCTCCGAGGAGGACGGCGTGACCGGCTTCGGCTATGCGATCCCCTCGAACTATGCCATTTCATTGGCGCAGAACATTCTCGATAATTATCAGAGCGGCGGGCACCGCACGCCCGTTGTGGCAACGCTTGGCGTCACGGTGGAGATCGCCGCGCGCGAGGGGGTATACGATGAGGAGACGGAGCGCGTCTATACCATGGAGACGGTCAGGGTCTCGGACGTCTCGTCCGGCATCGCACAGGGGCAGCTCTCCCGGTGGGATATCTTTTATTCCGTTCAGCTCAACGATGCAGAACCCATCGTCATTACACGGATGCACATGATCGGGGCGATCCTGTTCAACGTGCGCAAGGGGGATACGCTCACGATCACCCTCTCCCGCGGCGGCACGGTCGAGACCGTCACCCTGCTCTTTGACGACGACAGCTATTTTACGAGTGCGGCATGAACGAGACGCGGGTGTTTCTTCTGAATGCGGCGGCGCTCGAGGGAAGGGAGGGGGTATGGCTTACCCGCCTCTCCCCCTATCGCAGAGCGCGCGCGGAGCGCTCTCTGTTTGTGCGCGGCCGAACGCTCAGCCTGGCTGCGGGGGCGCTGCTCGATCTTGCGCTGCAGCGGTATGGGCTGCGCGAACGGGATATGCAATACGGCTTCGGCGAGAACGGAAAGCCCTTTTTCCGGAACGCGCCCGCGCTGCACTTCAATCTCTCTCATACAGAGCAGTTCGTCCTGCTCGCCCTCGGCGGGGAGGAGGTGGGCTGCGACATTGAATATATCCGCCCGATCCGGTTTCATCTTGCAGAGCGCTATTTTTCGCCCGAAGAGCGCGCCTGGATGCAGGCAGAGGACACGCAGCGTCGGTTTTTCCGCGTCTGGACGGCCAAGGAGAGCTATCTCAAGGCGGTGGGCGGCAGCATTGCGTACCTCTCTGCCGTCACGGTCGATCTCGACCAGCACATCGTGTGCGGCGCAGACGGCTGGTTTTTGCACGAATATGAGCTTGACACCTGTGCCGCCGCCTGCTGCGCCCGAGGGGATGCGTTTGCCCCCCTGTGCGATCTTACGAAAGAGGCAAAGATCTGACTTTCGCGGCGCAAAAAAATCGTCCTCCTGTGCGGAGAACGATCGCGCTGGAGCAGGAAACGGGAGTCGAACCCGCCAGAATCAGCTTGGGAAGCTGACGCCATACCGCTAGGCGATTCCTGCATATGTTGTGTTCGCCTCCCGTTGGGAAACGGGAGTGCCTGCGCCGCTTGCGCGTGCTCGGCGGCTGCGCATCGCCCCGCCAGAATCAGCTTGGGAAGCTGACGCCATACCGCTAGGCGATTCCTGCATATGTTGTGTTCGCCTCCCGTTGGGAAACGGGAGTGCCTGCGCCGCTTGCGCGTGCTCGGCGGCTGCGCATCGCCCCGCCGAATCAGGTGGAAAAGCTGACGCCATACCGCTAGGCGATTCCTGCATATGTTGTGCTGTCATTATATCCCATTCCGTATCGTTTGTCAAGCGCAAACGAAGGAAAAAATAAAAAAGCGGAAGGGGAATCACGCATTTTCTTGGCGTTACGGAGGGAACATGGGGAAGAACAGACAGAAGTATTTTCATCTGAAAAAGGGGGAGACCCTCATCAAAAAGGGGATGATGGACTATTGCGTGACGGGCGGCTACGGCCACGCCGCCATGGGCGACGCATGGCTGACAGACAGGCGCTTTTATTTCGCCGCCGACGTGAGAAGGACGGGGCATCAGCTTGTCGTGGAGATCCCGCTCAACGAGATCAACGAGGTGACAAAGACGGGCGTCCCCGTGCTCACGCGCAGCATCCTTGTCGTCGCAGACGGAAGGCCTTACCGCTTCAATGTGTTTCCCATGGGGGGATGGATCAGGGCGATCACCCGTGCGGCGGAGTCATACCGCGCGCAGGCGCAGATGCCGCAGGACGGGCAGAAAAATTAAACATAGTGAAATGGAAAAAATTTTTATTCCGCATGCTTGACAGGCAGGGCGTTATCCGCTATAATGCCCTCTGTTGCGGCACTTACAGGGCCGCGGAAACGGAAGAATCTCGGAGGACCGCGTATCGCAATACGCGGGGCGTCATGCCCAATGGTCAGATAAGAGGACGGGTGCGCCCGGTTATTGTCATGATAACCTGGCGCCCTTTTTTATTCTGAAGTTTGTTGTAATTTTTATTTCAGGTGAGTATTGTGCACTCGGAAAGCTATTTCACCAAGACCTCTCCGGTCAGACTATTTTTCCTGCTTGCCGTGCCGGGCATGATCGGCATGCTCGCATCGACACTGTATCAGACCGTCGACGGCATCTTTGTAGGGCAGTTTTTGGGGGATACGGCGTTTGCCGCCCTCAATCTTGCCATGCCCTTCGTCATCATCAATTTTGCCGTCGCCGATATGATCGGGGTCGGTTCGGCTGTGCCCATCTCCGTCTGTCTGGGCAAGGGGCAGCAAAAGGAAGCAAACGCCATCTTTACCTGCAGCTGCATTCTCATTGTGGGGGCAGGCGTCGTTGTGGGCGCCGTGCTCTATGCGTTCGCGCCCCTCATTATGGGCGCCATGGGCGCGGAGGGGGAATTTGCCGCGCTCGCCGTGGACTATCTGAGGGTATATGCCCTCTGTTCGCCCGTGACCACCATCGTATTCGCAATGGACAACTACCTGCGCATCAGCGGATATGTCCGTTACAGCATGATCTTGAACATTGCCATGTCTGCGCTTTCGGCGGGGATCGAGCTGCTCTTTCTGGCGGTATTCCGCTGGGGCATCTGGGCGGCGGCGCTCGCCTCCTGTACGGGCATGATGCTCTGCGCGCTCGCGGCGCTCATCCCCTTTGTCCGCGGCAGGGCGGCGCTGCGCTTCTGCCGCCCGCGCTTCTCCCTCTCTTTGCTGCGGCAGATCGTCTCCTGCGGCAGCCCGAGCTTTCTGAACAACGTCGCAAGCAGGGTGACTTCGATCGTCATGAACGCCATGCTCGTGCGGATGGGCGGGGAGAGCGCCGTATCCGTCTACGGCGTGCTGATGTATGCCGACGGATTTATCCAGCCCCTGCTGTACGGCATGTGCGACTCGCTGCAGCCCGCCGTCGGCTATAATTGGGGCGCGGGGCGCTATTCCCGCGTGCGCGCCTTCGAGCGCTGCTGCTTCATCGGCAGCGCCATACTTTCCGTCATCATGTTTGCGCTCATCATGCTCATTCCCGCGCCCATTGCCGGGCTGTTCATTCAGGATTCGGCTGCGGTCTCGCTCGACGCCGCGGCTCAGGCGCTGCGCCTGTTCAGCTTTGCCTATCTCATCCGCTGGTTCTCGTTCGCCACGCAGAGCTATATGCTCGCCATCGAAAAGTCACTGCCCGCCGCCCTCATCTCCGTCAGCGTGGCGCTCATCTTCCCCATGATCTGGCTCGCCATCCTCTATCCCTTGGGGCTTTCGGGCATCTGGCTCAACTATGCGGGGACGTCGCTGCTTGCCGCGCTGCTCTCGTTCGGGATCTTGTTCGGCTTGCGCAAGAAGCTGCGTCAGCCCGATCATATTGCACAACAGGAGGAAACGCCATGAAGCTTGTAACGATCAGCCGCGAATTCGGCAGCGGCGGAAGGGAGCTGGGGCGGCTGCTTGCAGCCGAGTTGGGTTTTACCTATTACGATCGCGAGATCGAGGCGGAGATCGCCGCGCGGACGGGGCTGCATGAGGAGTATGTCGCACGGGCGATCGAAGAGGGCACGCTGCGCAATATCCCGCTGCATTTCGGCATCACGCTGTCAAGTCCTGCGGCGCTCCGCCAAAGGGTGAACGTGCTTGTGGAAAAGGAGCGTACGCTCAGGCGCATCGCAAAGAGCGGAGATTGCGTCATCGTGGGCAGGGCGGCAGACATCATCCTTGCGGATCTGGATCCCTTCAAGATCTTTGTGCACGCAAAGCTCGATAGCCGCGTCGCGCGCTGTATGGCGCGAGAGGCGCAGGGGGATGAACGCCTGCTGCGCCGCGAGATCAGGCGCATCGACGGGGCGCGGCGGGCGTACGAGCGCATGTTCGGCGGCGCAAAATGGGGCGACCGCACGCAGTATCATCTCTGCATCGACACGTCGAAGGCGGATATTTCCGTGATCGCACGGCACCTTGCCGCCTATCTGAACGAAATTTTACCATAACACAACCCCGCCGTCCGCTTCTGCAGACGGCGGGGTTGGTGTTTCACGATCAAATACGATCAGAGAGGAAGGGTGATAAAGTCGCTTGAACTTACGACGTAGAGCGTTCCCGCATCTACGAAGGCGCGGAGATCGTCGTACGAGTCCTCGCAGGGCAGGAAGGCACATTCCGTCAGATCATATCCGTCGAAGCGCAGCAGCAGGAAGCCCTGCTCGCTCGTTCCGCTCTCGGTCTGCCTGACGATGCCCAGCCCGATGAGGGCGTTCTCGGCGTCGATGAAATAAGCCTTGAACTCCTCGGAAAATTCGGTAAATTCGCTCTCGTAGGCGGCGACGGAGATCACGCGCTCCCCCTCGCTGCGGTACAGCTCGATCTTGAGATGCTCGCGCCACTCCCCGTAGCCGATGCCCAGCAGCGTGTCGTCCGTAAAGCGGATGAGGGAGAGGGAAAATCCGCTGATCGTGCCCGTATCCCGCCAGGTGATGTCGTTGTAGTCGCTCAGATCGAAGTCGAATACGGGGTCGAGAAGCGAATTGAGCGCGATCGCCGTGCAGACGTAGGCGTGCGTGCCATCGAAGCGGGCGGAGCGCACGCTTTCGCCGACGGGCGCAAAGTCGACGACGGAGGCGATCTCCTCGAAGTTCTTCAGATCGTAGCAGTACAGATTGCAGCGCGCCTCGCCAAACGTTTCAAAGGGGTCGTACGGATGATTGATCAAATAGGAGAGGGAGTACAGCCGCGTGGTCGTGAATACGCGCAGCACGCCCTCGTATTCGTCCATGCTGAAGCGATCGTTGACGATCCCGTTGACCTCGAGGTTCCCGCGCAGGGCAAGTTCGTCGTCGGAATATTGTACGCAGGCGATCTCCGTGACCGCGTAGGTATATTTCAGCCGATAGATGTCGTCGGGATCCGCCTCGTGTCTGCGCGTGTCCTCGTGGGTGAGGAAGATGTTGTCGGCAGAGACGTACGCCTCGTTCGAATAGGAGAGGAATGCCGCGCTGTCCAAAAAGGCAAGCGTATCTTTTTCCAGGAGGTAGAGCACGGTATAGCGGCTTTGGTTTGCATGTTCGGGCAGGATGATGTCGTCTGCGGCGACGTATTGCATATCTCCCCGCGTGCCCGCCGCAGGCAGGTAGCTCTCCGGCCGGTCAAAGTCCGGGCGGTATGCCGAAAAGTTGTTGATGACGAGCAGCGTATCCTTCTTTGTGCGCGCGGTGAGGTAGTTGCCCGAAAGATAGATGCGCGCCGTTTCGGTCATGTTTGCGGGATCGGAGACGTCGTACATGGCAAGCATGGTGTACAGCGTGCGGCTCTCCAGGTCGTAGCTGGGCACAAGGACGGTGACGCGGCTGCCGTCCTCGCTCAGGAACATCTCCCGATCGCCGTTGTAGCCGCGGAAGGTCATGCCCTCTTCGGGGCGGATGGTGTACTCCCCGAGGCGTGCGGACTCCTCCCCCGCGACGGAGTAGGCGCGCAGGACGCATTCGCTCTCCTTTTCGGTGGATATGATGTCTTTTCCGTTCTCGCTTTCGTCCCACCAGACGGTATATGCCCCCTCGCTCCAGCCGAGGTAAAACAGGGTGTCTTCAGTGCGCTTGAACAGGTCGCCCTCGATCACGCCCTCCGTCTGATTGTTGGTCACTTCCGTATAGCTGCCGCCGCTCTCGCCGCTGTCGGGCGCAGATGGCGCAAAATCCTCGGGAGGATCAAAATTGATATCGAGATCATCCCGGGAGAAATATTCGGAAAGCTGCTGAAAGTTGTTGGTCTTCTGCGCGCTGCCGTAGTTGAGCGTGCTCAGCTGTTCGATGACGGCGTAGTACGGGCTGTCGCGGTAGTCCGAGAGGTCGATGCCCCCCGTCGAGTAGGGGACGAACAGCCACAGGTTGCATGCCGCTGCGATCACCGCAACGCTCGCCGTGATGGCGATGCCGCGGCGCAGGCGGGCCTTTTTTTTCTTTGCGACCGCACGGTCGATGGCGCCGATGCGCTCTTCATACGTTCTCAAGGTTCATTCCCTCCGAAATTAAAATTTCTTTGAGCGCCCGCTTGGCGCGGGCGAGCAGGTTGTACACCTGTTTCCTGCTCTTTTTCAGCACCGTGCATGCCTCGGCAACGGAAAAAGAGCGGTAGTAGATGAGAAAGAGCACCTCCTTCAGGTCGCCGGGCAGCCGCTGCAGGCAGCGGTAGAGCTCCTGCGCCTGCAGGTTCCTCTCCGCGTCTTCGTGCGGGTCGGCAGAGAGCACGTTTTCCAGGTCGTCGAGCGGAAGATCGCGGCGGCTCCGCCTGCGCAGATAGTCGATGCTGCGGTTGCGCGCCATGCGGAAGAGATAGCTCTTCATGTTTTCGATCTTCTCCCAGCCGTGCCTGCAGACGAGCGTGGCAAATACGTCCGCCGCGGCATCCTCTGCCGCCCCGGCGTCGCGCAGATAGCAGAAACAAAAGCGCACGAGATCATCCCCGTACTCGCGTACGAGCGCGCACAATTTTTCCCGCTTTTCATCCTCTCTCTGTCTTGCGACCGTCATGCTGTGCCCCTCTCACCAATAGAACGTATGAAGCCGTATGTTTTACTTGCCGATTTTCAAAAAAAGATCGCGCCGCGCAGTTACAGACGCAGCTTTAAGTCGCCGCTGCGGATGATCCCCCTCTTTCGCATGAGTTCGCTCATGCTAAGACAGAGCAGGGCGGGCAGCAGGGCGCAGAAGAGCAGGATCCACAGCAGCGTCAGCCAGACGTTGCAGCCCGCGGACAGCATCTCAAAGAACATATCGATGGGCCCCACAAGTCCGGCGGTCCCCATGCCGCTGCCCGTGCGCGTGGCGAGCAGCCCGTACATGCCGCCGCCCGTGGGCAGAAGGGGAGAGAGCGCGCCGAGCAGGGCGGACGCAACGACGGGCGGAAGGAGCAGAACGGGCTTTTTGAACACGTTCGGGATCTGCAGCATCGAGGTCCCCAGCCCCTGCGCCGCCGCGCCGCCCCAGCCGTTCTCGCGGAAGCTCATCGCGGCAAAGCCGACCATCTGGCAGCAGCACCCCACCACAGAGGCGCCCGCCGCGATGCCCGAAAGCCCGACGGAGATGCCGATCGCCGCCGAGGAGATGGGCATGGTGAGCGCCACCCCCATAAGCACGGAAAGCAGCATGCCCGCAAGCACCGCAGACAGCGTGGAGAGCGAGGTGATCCAGAGGATGAAGTCGCCGAACGCTGCCAGCGCGAGGGATACGGGGTAGCCCAGTCCGATGCCGAAGAGCGCGCCGCCCAGAAGCCCCGTCAGCGGCGTGACCAGGATGTCGACGCGCGTCTTTCCGCTGACGAGCGAGGCGAGCGCCATGGCGGAGAAGGCGCCGATGAACGCGCCCATGGGGTCGCCCGCCGCCGTGAGCGAAAGGGAGAGCGTGCCGTTCTCCAACGCGCTTTGGATCGCCGCGATGAGCGCGCCTGCGTACGAGCCGATCATGCCGGACGCCGCCGCGGCGGCGACGACGAGCGGCTGCGTGCGCTTCATCTTCACGCACACCCCCACGCCGATGCCCGCCCCCATGGCGATCTGGGCGATCTTGCCGATCGCCTCAAGCACAAGGCCGATGACGTTCGGGGCGCTGCGGTCGATCAGGCTGCCGATCTGCCAGAGGATGGTCCCCGCGATCAGCGTTGCAAACAGCCCGAGCGCCATACCGCTCATGCCGTCGATGAACACATAGTTCATCAGCCACTTGAATTTCATGCCTGCGCCGTTGCATTCCGAAAAGGTCATCTCGGAGAGCGCTTTCTTTTTTGTGAGATCGGAAAAGTTTTCGCGCTCTTTCTTCGCCTGTTCAGAAGGCGGCGTGTTGTTCTCTTGCATGTCAGCATCTCCTGCGTAAAACTCGGCAAACAAAAAACCCGGGCATGTGCGGCGCCGGGCAATGAATGTTGTTTTTTGCAAGCCGCACATCCTACGCTTTTTTCGATTGTCGGGATCAAAGATATCTGCATCTATTATAGAGGGCGTGCGCGCGGATGTCAAGCGAATCAAAAAAGTTTTCCTGCGCTCGTTTTTTGAAAAAAACTGCAAAAGGCGGCGAAAAAACGATTGACAGAAGGGGCAAAGGGTGCTATACTCTATTTACACACCGAAGTGGGGTGTAATTTTTTTGTATGGAGTTTTTTACTTATGGCTGCGAAATCCAAGTCGACGCGTTTGAAGGTGACGTTCGAGTGTACGGAATGCAAGAACAGGAATTACGACAGTTTCAAGAATAAGAGAAACGATCCCGACCGTCTCGAACTCAAAAAATATTGCCCCGTCTGCAAGAAGCACACGGTGCATAAGGAATCCAAATAATTTCGGAGTACGGATATGGCTAAGTCGAATAACAGCGAAGAGAAGAGCGTCAAAAAGGACAAGGTTTCGGGCGCACAGGCCGAGCGCACCGGCAAAAAGGTCTCCTCGAAAAAGCGGGGAGAGAAGGGCAAAGTTGCCTCCTTTTTCAGCCGCATGGGCAAGGGCATCAAAGAGACCGCGCTCGAACTCAAGCGCGTAACATGGCCCACGCTGCCTGCCGCACTCAAGGCGACGGGCGTCGTCATTGCCATCGTTGCGGTATTTCTTGTGATCGTAACGCTGATCAACTTCGGCCTTCTCGAGGCGCTCGAATGGCTGACCAGGCTGGGCAGCTAAGGGGGAGATCATGGCGATAACCGATACCGAGCCCAGGTGGTATATTCTTCATACCTATTCGGGGTACGAATCGATGGTGAAGGACAGCCTGCTTCGGCTGATCGAAAACAACAATCTGACCGACATCATCGTAGACGTCAAGATCCCGACCGAGCAGACCATCGAAGAGAGAGCGACGGGCAAGCGCAAGGTGGTGGAACGCAAGCTGTTCCCCTGTTACGTCTTTATAAAAATGCGCTATTCGAACGAGCTCTGGTATCTGATCACCAGCACGAGAGGGGTGACGGGGTTCGTCGGCCCGCAGGGGCGCGCCAATCCCGTGCCCGAAGAGGAGGTGCGCAGAATGCGCCTCGAGGACTATGTCGAAGACGCGGATTTCCATCCCGGCGACAACGTGTCCATCGAGAGCGGTCCGCTCAGCGGCTTCCTCGGCGTGATCAAAGAGACGAACGACGCAACGCAGCGCGCCAAGGTCGAGATCGTCATGTTCGGCAGAGAGCAGGAGGTCGAAGTCGACTACGTCCAGCTCAAACGCATTTCCGAAGAGATGGCGCAGGCCGCTTCCGAGGAGCAGAATTAAAAGTTCCGTGCTTGCATGCGGAAAAACATCATTACGGCTATTTGTTTTGGAAGATAGATAGTACGCCGCAAGGCGTGTGGAAGTGACGGCAAAATCTCAGGCCGCCGTCACGCGAGTACCACGAAAGGAGAAAGAACCATGGCAAAGAAGATCACCGCGGTCGTCAAGCTTCAGCTTCCCGCAGGAAAAGCCACGCCGGGTCCCCCCGTCGGTTCGACGCTGGGCCCTCACGGGATCAACATTCCCGGATTCACCAAAGAATTTAACGCAAAGACGGCAAACCAGGAAGGTCTCATCATCCCCGTCGTCATGACGATCTATGCAGACCGTTCGTTTACGTTTGTGCTCAAGACCCCGCCTGCACCCGTGCTCATCAAAAAGGCGCTCGGGCTGGAGACGGCAAGCGCCACGCCCAACAAGGTAAAGGTCGGCAAGCTGACCAAGGCGCAGGTCGAAGAGATCGCAAAGACCAAGATGCCCGACCTCAACTGCACCTCGCTTGAGAGTGCGATGAGCATGATCGCGGGCACGGCGCGCAGCATGGGCGTCACCGTTGAGGAGTAAGGAGGAAGGTGCAATGAAATACGGTAAGAAATATGCAGAAAGCCTGAAATCCTACGACAAGACGCGTGCCTACGATCCCACCGAAGCAGTGAACATCGTGCTTGCCAACGCAAAGGCAAACTTCGACGAGACAATCGAGCTTCACGTCCGCCTCGGCATCGACCCCAGACAGGCCGATCAGCAGGTTCGCGGCGTGCTCGTGCTTCCCAACGGAACGGGCAAGACCAAGAGGGTGCTCGTCATCGCCAAGGGTGAGCGCGCAGATGCAGCGCTTGCCGCAGGTGCCGATTACGTCGGCGCGGAAGAGATGATCCAGAAGATCCAGAGTGAAAACTGGTTCGATTTCGACGTCATGATCACGACGCCCGACATGATGGGCGTGGTCGGCCGCATCGGCCGTCTGCTCGGCCCCAAGGGCCTCATGCCCAACCCCAAGTCAGGAACGGTCACCACGGACGTCGTGCGTGCGATCTCTGAAGTCAAAGCAGGTAAGGTTGAGTACCGCCTGGACAAGACGGCGATCATCCACTGCCCCATCGGCAAGAAGAGCTTCGGCACGGAAAAGATCGTCGAAAACCTGACCGCGCTCATGGACGCCATCATCAGGGCGAAGCCCGCCGCTGCCAAGGGGCAGTATCTGAGGAGCGTATCCATCGCCAGCACGATGAGCCCCGGCGTCAAGGTCGCATACAATCGCGGCTGATCGGGCAAAAACGCTTGACAGCACAGGAAAAATTTGGTAAAATAACAACATAAATATTCCATGCCGCAGAAAACGGGTGCCTCGAAGGCTTAATTTCCCGTCGAGGCAGAACCTTTCCGTTTGTGTTTTTTGGGAACGCTCTGTACCTTCTGCGGTACGGAGCGTTTATAATTTGCGCAGGTGCGCAAAAGGAGGTAACAATGTCGGCTAATTTCGAGGCGAAGAAGGTAGTTGTCGAAGAGATCAAGAACAAGATCTCGGCGAGCAAGTCCGTTGTCCTCGCAACGTACGACAGGCTGACGGTTGCAGAGGTAACAGAACTGCGCAACCGCATCCGCAACGTCAACGGCGAGTACAAAGTTTACAAGAACACGCTTGTAAGAAAGGCTTTCTCCGAACTGGGGATCGAGGGATTCGACAACGACCTGAACGGCGCAACGGCATTCATCTTCTGCCCTGACGAGACGAGCGGATGCTCCGTCCTTGCCAAGGCGGTCAAAGATATGCCCGCGCTGGAGACCAAGATCGTTCCCAAGAGCGCCTATGTCGCAGGCGCCTATGTGGACGCAGAAGGGATCAAGAAGCTCGCGGCAATTCCTTCGAGAGAGGTGTTGCTCGCAAAGGTGCTCGGCTGCCTGCAGTCGCCCATCGTCAATTTCGCTTATGTGCTCAGCGCGATCGCAAAATCAAAAGAAGCATAACCTATTAAATTTTTTCGGAGGAATTTATCATGGATATTCAGAAGTTTATCGAAGAAGTCAAGGCTATGACCGTTGTCGAGCTGAACGACTTTGTCAAGGCGCTCGAAGAGGAGTTCGGCGTCAGTGCCGCCGCTCCCGTTGCAGCTGCCGGCGCAGCAGGCGCAGCCGAGGCTGCTCCCGCTGAGGAGGAGAAGACGGAGTTCGACGTCGTGCTCAAGGACTTCGGCGCGAACAAGCTTGCGGTCATCAAGATCGTGAAGGAATTCACCGGCCTTGGTCTTGCAGAGGCAAAGAAGGCGGTCGAGTCCCTCGGCGTCATCAAAGAAGCTGTTCCCAAGGCAGACGCGGACGCCGTTGCCGCAAAGCTCAAGGAAGCAGGCGCTACCGTCGAGCTCAAGTAATCTGATTTGCTTGTATCCCCGCCTTCGGGCGGGGATTTTGCTTATATAAGCGCAATACGGGCGCCGTTTGTGCAATTCCCACACAAATTTCACGGGGAAGTTCGCAAAAGCACTTGACGGATTGCCCGAAGAAAGTTAAAATAAAGATGTAAAAAGGGAGGTTTCTCAGTGAAAAAGTCTCACCGCATTATGACCATCGCGGCGGCAGCGATCTTCTCGGTCGCTTCCCTTGCCGCATTCACCGGCTGCGAAACGAGCGAGCCGGAGATCAGTATCTACTACGAGTTCAACGGAGAGGAATACCGTGTGGACTATGTCCTCTCGCGCAAGGGTGCGCCGCAGACCGTGCGCCACTTCATCGAGCTTGCCGAGACGGGCTATTACAGCGATACCATCATCCACAACTATGACTCCGACGGTACCTTCCTGTACGGCGGCGGCTACACCTGGAACAGCGAGGCGGGCGATTTCGACGCCAGGCTGGTGGAAAAGGACTACTGGACCACGCTGCGGGAATACGAAGAGGCGAACGACTATACCTATACGCAGTCTGTCTACGACCTCGACGGCAATCCGCTCTACACCGTGTACGGCGAATTTTCCGATAACGGCTGCGAGGATAACTCGCGCAAATTCAACCACAGTTACACCCTGTCTCCCGGTGCGCTCGTGATGTATTATACCGAAAAGGGCACGGATACCACGCGCGTCTCCGTACAGCGCAGCGACGGCGGCAGCAACAACAGCGGCTCCGCCCTGCAGACGGGCAACTATTATAAGTACAACAGCGCCACCTCCATGTTCTATACCTGGACGGGCACCGGCTCGCGCAGCGACCTCGACGAGACCTACTGCGTATTCGGTCATGCCAAGGACTTCTCGCAGATCCAGGCGCTGCTCGATGCCATCACGCAGTATACCACGGATAACCTCTCGGGCGAGGAGGAAAGCTTCACAGAAGAGGTCACCGTCACCAACGTCAACCAATACGACCCCATCGAAGTCGTGCGGGAATCGCGCATCCCCGCGACCTACAACGTGCCCGTCGAGCCCATCTATATCCGCTCGGTCGAGGTCACAAAGTACTGAGGCTGAAATGTATATGAGGGGCGCCTGCGGGCGCCCTGTTTTTTATGAGAAGTTCCTATTCCTATACCAAAGCCGCCTGCTATCTCGGCTATGTCACGCAGGCGATCGTCAATAATTTTGCCCCCATGCTCTTTGTGCTCTTCCGCGCGGAGCTGGGGCTTTCCTATGTGCAGGTGACTTCGCTTGTCACTCTGAATTTCGGCATACAGCTGCTGGTCGATCTGCTCTCCTCCTTTGTGATCGAGCGCATCGGCTACCGCCCATGCATCGCCGCGGCGCACATCTTCTGCGCGCTCGGGCTCTCCTGCATGGCAGTGCTTCCGTTCGTGCTCCCCGCCTATGCGGGCCTGCTGCTCTCCGTCTGTATCTATTCCGTGGGCGGCGGGCTCATCGAGGTGCTCATCAGCCCCATCATCGAGGCTTGCCCTGCGCAGAACAAGGCGGCGCAGATGACCTTTCTGCACTCCTTTTACTGTTGGGGAACGGCGGCGGTCGTCTCGGTCACGACGCTCATCTTCGCTCTGTTCGGCACGGGGGCGTGGCGGTATGCCGCGCTCGGCTGGGCGGCGCTGCCCCTCCTCAATTTTGCGCTGTTCTGCATCGTGCCCATCCCCACGCTGGAGGAGGCGGGGGAGAGCGGCATGCGCCCGCGCGAGCTGTTGCGCGCGGGGACGTTCTGGATCCTTGCGCTCCTCATCTTTGCCTCGGGGGCGGCGGAACTTGCCATGAGCCAGTGGGCGTCTTCTCTTGCCGAGAGCGGCCTTGGCGTGAGCAAGGCGCTGGGCGATCTCATGGGACCCTGCCTGTTCGCGGTCGCCATGGGGGTGAGCCGCCTTGTCAGCGTGCGCATCACGGCGCATGTCCGCCTGGAGAGCTGGCTTGCCGCCTCGGGCGGGCTGTGCGTGCTCTCCTATCTGATCGTCGCCTTTTCACCCTTGCCCGCACTCGCGCTGGCGGGGTGCGTCCTGTGCGGATTCTCCGTGGGCGCCATGTGGCCGGGGGTGTTCAGCCTCGCCGCGCAGCGGCTGCCGCGCGGGGGCATCTCCATGTTTGCGCTGCTCGCCCTGGCGGGCGATCTGGGCTGTACGGCGGGGCCCACCGCCGTCGGCTTTGTGGCGGGCGCCCTGTCCGACGATCTGCAGACGGCGCTGCTCATCTCTGTCGTGTTCCCGCTCCTCATCGTTTTGCTGCTTGTCCTGCCCCGCATCGCGCAGTGGCACGGGAGAGGGAAGATGCTGCATCGCCAATGATGCGCTGCCGCCCGTATCGGGCGGTTTTTTCATTCTCTTACGAGGTTGGCGATGAGCCCGCCTTCGAAGGTGACGCGAAGATAGCGAAGATCATAGATGCCTTCGAAGCGCGGATACCCGAGGGCGATCCGGTCGGCGGCGTCGGTGGGGGCGGCAAAGGCAAATTCGCCGAGGTATTCGCGCAGCACGTCCGCCTTATCGCGCAGAGCGGGTGCGAGGAAGGGGGCGCAGTCCGCACCGATCTTTGCGCTTTCCGCCAGGGCGAGCGCCATCGTCTCCTCTGTCGGCTCCCTTTGGCGGCGGAAGGAGAGGACATGCGCACCCCCCTCCCGCCATTCGCATTCCGCCCGCTGCCCGAGGCAATCGCGGAAGAAGAGTTCTGCGTGCAACGGCGCATGCGAGAGGACGCGCCCCTCGCCCTGCCAGAGGACGTCGCCCGCCGCAGAGAGCAGCAGAAAATATTCCTCTCCCTCCAGTAGGATGCCCTCGCGCAGCAGGACGGGCGTGCAGGTGCAGAGCTGTTCGGGGAGGGGGCAGAGCCGCATCTCGCTGCCGCGATCCAGCCAGAGCAGCAGCTCGCCCTGGCGGGTGAGGGTGAGCAGGGTATCGCCGAGGCGGCGCTGCCACAGCACGCGCAGCGTTTGATCGGCGGGGAGGAAGTGCGCCGCATACAGGCAGAGCGCGTCCTCCGCATAGACGAGCGTGATCCCGCGCGGCGGACGGACGAGCAGTTCCTCGTCGAAGCGGAAGCAGAGGGGCAGATAGGGCCCGAGCGGCTGCATTTCGCAGACGGCGCCCGCCTCGGGGTCCAGTTCTGCCTCCCGCTCAAAGGCGTCGACAATGCCAAGATAATTTCCCCCGATGCGCATTGCGCAGGGGCGTTCCGCCAAAAAAATGACACGCATACACCATATTAGATGTATAGGAGGGGCGTATTATGTCAACAATCTGCATGACGATGACCGACGGGAGGAAATTATGAACAAGATCAACGGCTATACGGAAGAGGAAGCTGCGGGCCTGATCGATTACATCAGCGCGGGACGGAACGCGGGCAAGACGCTCTCCTATCTGTTTGAGACATACGGCAGGGAACACAGCCGCGCCAAGGGGAGCGTGCGCAACTATTACTACGCGCTGCTGAAAAAGCGCGACGACGACCGCGTACAGCGCATTCTCAGCGGAAAGAACCTCAGCGTGGGGACCATTCGCCCCTTTACCGAGGAGGAGACGGACGAGATGCTCCGCCTTGTGCTGCGCGAAAAGAGCAAGGGCTGCTCGGTGCGGCGGGCGATCGCCAATGTGTCCGAAGGGGATGAGCGCAAGATGCTGCGCATTCAGAACAAATACCGCAACCTGCTCAAAAAGCAGCCCGAGCGCATCGCCCGCATCGCGCGGGAGGAGGGGATCCCTGCAGAGGACACCTTTCTTCGCCGCAGACTGGAGCGGGAGATCGATGCCCTGTATGCCCGCCTTGCGCTCGATCTGCGTGAGGAAAACGAACGCCTGCGCGCGGAATTGGAAAAATTACGCAGGGAGCGGGCCGAATAAAGTACTTGTGTTTTCACAAACTGACAAAGAACGGAGCTCCGTTCGGAGGAAGGTATGGAAAAAATGTTTTGCATCGGCGTCATGCTCGGCGCCATCGGTGGCGCGCTTGCGGTAGCCAACAGCTATAAGATGCGCTCCCTTGTCAAGAAGAGCCAGGCAGAGTTTATCGACAAGGTCAACGAGATGATGGACGAGAAGCTCGACAGCTGTTCCAAGCAGCAGACGGGCGAGGACGCCGAAAAGAAGCACAAATGACGGAAGGAAGGACGCGGCGCTGCCGCGTCTTTCTCTTTTTTTGAGGAAAGGGCTTTACTTTGCCCAAGGGATATGCTATAATAGGCGCATGGAGCAGAGAATTGCGGCGTTCGATATCGGCGACAGGCGCATCGGCGTCGCCGTGAGCGATCCCTTCAACAGTTACGCCATGCCCTGCGATACCTATTTCCGCACGGGCAACCTCAGAGAGGACGCTCAGAACATCGCCCGCATTGCATCAGAGCTGGGCGTGGGGCGCATCGTGTGCGGGCTCCCGCTGAATGCGGACGGCACGCGCAGCGTCCAGACGGACAAGACGGAGCGTTTTTTGCAGGCGCTGCGCGCCGCAACGGCCCTTCCCGTCGTCACCGAAGACGAGCGCTATACCACGCGCGAGGCGCGGCGCGACCTTGTCTCTGTGGGCGTGAGCACGAAGAGCGACAAGCGCAAGCAGGTCGACTCGATCGCGGCGGCATATATTCTCGAATCCTATCTGGCATCGCATAGCGCACGGGAAACCCCGACTTCATACGCTATAAAAAAAGGAGATATGACAATGAGCATGAAAGAGGAGCGCAACGACTACCTCGATGAGGATAACATCGTCGAGTTGGTGGACGAAGACGGAACAAGCCACCGTTTCCAGCATGTGGCGACCATCGAATACAAGGGGGAGTGGTACTGCTTCTTCACGCCCGAGATCACCGAGGAATCGGAGGACGAGGACGAGGCAGAGATCGCCGTATTCCGCCTTGTGGGCGAGGAGGACGACGAACGCCTTGAGACCATCGAGGACGACGCCCTGCTCGACGAGGTATTCGCCGAGTTCTGCAACCAGTACGAGGACAGCGAGGACGCCGATGAGGCGCTCTCCCTTGACGGTGCAGAAGAGGACATATAGACGGGCATGATCCGGGCGGCGCTTTGGCGCACCTTCGATAGGGGTTCAGTTATCGAAAAGACTAGCAGAAATCTGCTAGTCTTTTTAAGTGAAACACATATGCAGTTGCTCCTCATGGTGTTGAGTCAACAAGTCAATTTTGTCTTATGCTCATGACGGATTATACCGGGGATACGCTGTTTTATCTTTCGCTGTAATATTTCGTAAGACTTTGCATGGAACACCGACCGCCACTACATTGCTTGGTATTGATTTTGTAACAACGCTTCCTGCTCCTATTACTGAATTATCGCCAATTTCCACACCTGCGAGTATTGTTGAACCGGCTCCGATCCACACATTATTGCCAATAGTAATTGGTTTTGCAATCTCCACCCCTGATTTTCGCATTTTCGGGTCAATCGCGTGTTCTGCCGTCGTAAAGCAACAATTGGGTGCAATAAATACATTATTACCGAATGTTACCTTTGCGCCATCAGTAATGATCATGCCGTGATTAGAATAGAAATAATCACCTACAGCGATATTGTATCCATAGTCGCACCAGAATGGAGGCATAATTGTAACGTCCTTTCCAATTTTTCCCAACAATTCATGAAGGATTATTTGTTGTGCCTCTTTGTCATTCGGACATAATTGGTTGTATTGAAAACACTTTTCTTTGGCTTTCCGTATTTCTTCTTGATAGACAGGATTGTAGCAGCCCTGGAAAAAACAATTAGTTGGTATGATCGGTTTTTTGTTCATACTGTAGCTCATTATATTTTTATTTTAGATGAAATCATTATAGCACAGATAAAATCATCTGACATGGTATTTCATTTTTCTACAAGAGATAAAATTATAACATATTGATTGTATTGTATCTGCCTAATTTACTTCTTAAAACATCGTGGCATTGTGCCGCCTTGGCTTTCCAAAAATTTCCAAAAAAATTTTCCCGTTCCCCCTTGACAGAACGGGTTTTTTATGCTATCATCTTATTAAGAATAAATCCTATTAAGGAGCGCGGCTTTGGAGCGAAGGACAAGACAGAAGGAGAGCGTATATCGCGCGCTCGTCGCGCTGGGGCACCCCTCTGCGACCGAGCTGTACGAATATGTTCATGCACAGGACGCGGAGATCAGCCGCAGCACGGTGTTTCGGGTGCTGAGCGATTTTGCGTCTGCGGGCAGGGCGCGCCGCCTGTGTTTTACGGGCAGCGACGACCGCTTCGACGCCACGCTCGCCCCGCACGCGCACCTTCACTGCCGTAAGTGCGGGCGCATCTTCGATATCCCCATGCCGGACATGCGCAGCGACGGCGGTAGGGCGGAGCGGTTTTTGATCGAGCAGTGCTATGTGGAATTTCGCGGCGTCTGCGCCGCCTGCCAGGGGGCAGACGGGGCGGATGAGGGCTTTTAGGAGCGCATTTAAGACGGAAGTGCGGGAGGAGCAGGCTCCTTCCCAAAAAATAAAAAAACCAGGAGGAAGAACAATGAAGGAACTTAACGGCAGCAAGACGATGGAAAATCTCATGACCGCCTTTGCGGGCGAGAGCATGGCGACCAACAAGTACGCCTATTTTGCATCCAAGGCAAAGAAGGAGGGCTATCAGCAGATTGCCGCTATCTTTGAGGAGACCTCGCGCAACGAGCGCGAGCACGCCAAAATGTGGTTCAAGCTGATCGCGGGCATCGGCAGCACGGAGGAAAATCTCAAGGCGGCCGCGGCCGGCGAAAACGAAGAGTGGACGAGCATGTACCCCGAGTTTGCGCGCGTCGCACGCGAAGAGGGATATCCCCAGATCGCCGCCATGTTCGAGGCGGTCGCCGGCGTGGAACAGGAGCACGAGGCGCGCTATCTTGCCCTTTTGAAGAATGTAGAGGAGGGCAGGGTGTTCTTGAAGGACGGCGAGGTGTACTGGCAGTGTCTCAACTGCGGCGCCATCGTCAAGGCGAGCGAGGCGCCCGAAGTCTGCCCTGTCTGCGCGCATCCGCAGGGCTATTTCCAGGTGAAGCCGGAAAATATCTGATGTCAAGAAACATGGAGCGGCGCAGGGATCCCTGCGCCGCTTTTGCGCGTTCTGCGGCAATGCGCCCGATCGGCTGTACCGTTTTGGTTGACCGCCGCGCGGAATCGTGCTATAATTCTTGAAGAAAAAAGCAATCAGAGGTGTGTTATGGCAAGAGAGGACCGTTGGGAATTGAATAAAAATCTTGCGCAGATGTTGAAGGGCGGCGTCATCATGGACGTCACCACGCCCGAACAGGCACAGATCGCAGAGCAGGCGGGGGCATGTGCCGTCATGGCGCTTGAGCGCATCCCCGCAGATATCCGTGCGGCGGGCGGCGTGTCGCGCATGTCCGATCCCAAGATGATCAAGGGCATTCAGAACGCCGTCTCCATCCCCGTCATGGCAAAGTGCCGCATCGGGCACATCGCCGAGGCGCAGATCCTGCAGGCGATCGAGATCGACTATATCGACGAGAGCGAGGTGCTCTCGCCTGCGGACGACGTGTATCATATCGACAAACGGCAGTTCGACGTCCCCTTCGTGTGCGGGGCGCGCGATCTGGGCGAGGCGCTGCGCCGCATTGCAGAGGGCGCCTCGATGATCCGCACCAAGGGCGAGCCGGGCACGGGCGACGTGGTCCAGGCGGTGCGCCATATGCGTTTGATGATGAGCGAGATCCGCAAGGTGGTCGCCATGCGCGAGGACGAGCTGTACGAAGAGGCAAAGCAGCTCGCCGTGCCCTACGAGCTCGTGCGCTATGTACACGAAAACGGAAAGCTTCCCGTCGTGAATTTTGCGGCGGGCGGCGTTGCAACGCCCGCCGACGCGGCGCTCATGATGCAGCTGGGCGCGGAGGGGGTCTTTGTGGGCAGCGGCATCTTCAAGAGCGGCAATCCCGCCAAGCGCGCCCGCGCGATCGTTCAGGCGGTCACCAACTACGACAATCCCGCCATTCTTGCCGAGCTCTCCGAAGATCTTGGCGAGGCGATGGTGGGCATCAACGAGCAGGAGATCAAACTGCTCATGGCGGAGCGGGGGAAATAAGCGTTGAAGGCGGGTATCTTTGCGCTGCAGGGCGCATTCATCGAACATGAGCACGCCATGCAGGCCTTGGGCGCGGACTGCGTCGAGATCCGCCGCCGTGCACAGTTCACCGACGGGCTTGACTGCATCATTCTTCCGGGCGGCGAGTCGACCGTGCAGGGTAAGCTGCTGCGCGAGGAGGGGCTGCTTGAACCCGTGCGCGCGGCGATCATGGGCGGGCTGCCCGTATTCGGCACCTGTGCGGGGCTCATCCTGCTTGCCAGGGAACTTTCCAACGACGAAAACGTCTATCTCGGCACGATGGACGTGTGCGTGCGCCGCAACGCCTACGGGCGGCAGCTCGGCTCCTTCCGCTGCGACGCAGACATCAAGGGCATCGGCAGCTTTCCCGCCGTGTTTATCCGTGCGCCCTATATCGAGCAGGCGGGGGCGGGTGTAGACGTGCTCGCCGCGGTCAACGGCAAGATCGTCGCCGCGCGCCAGGGCAATATGCTTGCGACGGCGTTCCACCCTGAGCTCACGGGCGATCTGCGCGTGCATGCGCTCTTCTGCGGCATGGCGCGGGGGCGGGCATGAACCGCGTCAACTATGACAGGCGCATGCAGGAGCTTCTTCCCGCGCTCGCGGGCAAGCGGCTGCTTCTGCACAGCTGCTGCGCGCCCTGTTCTTCGTATTGCCTGACGCAGCTTGCGCCTCACCTTGCCGTTACGGTGTTCTATTACAACCCCAATTTAGACAGCGAGGCGGAATATCTGCTGCGCAAGCGCGAACAGATCCGCTTTTTGCAGGAGACGGGGCTTGCCGATTTTCTGGACTGCGACTATGCACCCGAGGACTTTATGCGCATTGCGCGCGGGCTGGAGGGGGAGCCGGAGGGGGGTGCGCGATGCAGCGCATGTTTCGCGCTGCGCCTTTCGCGTACCGCGCAGGAGGCAAAGCGGCGCGGCTTTGACTGCTTTGCCACCACGCTCACCGTCTCTCCGCTGAAGGATGCAGAGCGCATCAATGCCATCGGCACGGCATTGGAGCGGGAGTACGGCATAAGCTATCTGCCCTCCGATTTCAAAAAGCGGGGCGGATATTTAAGGTCGATCGAACTTTCCAAGGAGCATGGGCTGTACCGCCAGAACTATTGCGGCTGCAGCTTTTCCCGCCGATCGGACGACGCATAATAGTACCTGCAGCGGAGGCATATCGCCTCCGTTTTTTATTTTTTGCGCCAGGGCCTGCGTGCCTCTTAAGGAAATGGGCGCGCAGTGCGGCGAATATTCTGTGACAAAAAATCTCATGAAACTTGAAATTTTTTCCAAAAGGGTATTGACATTTTGTAAAAAAGTGTTATAATTAAGATACAAAATATTTTTAAGGGGGATCAATCATGAAGAAAATGGAGCGGACGATGGCGTTGGGGCAGATCTCGCTGCGCCTGACGGCGCGCAACCGCAGTCGGCTTGCGAGCAAGATCATCACCGTCATCCTCTCGGCGTTCTCCTTTATGTTGTTTGCGCTGGCAAGTCTGGGCTACATGTACAGTGAGACCGGCTTTGTTACGCGCGCCTATTGGAACTATAGCCGAGACAGAGAATATCTCACCTTCTTCGCGGCAATGCAGCCTCCTCCCGCCGACTGTATCCCCTATTTCGAGGAACATATCACGCTGCCCGCGGTGTCTGCCGCGGGCAGACGTTTTTCTAATTGGGATCTCTTTCTGAATACGGAACCGGATTTTTCCCGAGGTGACCGGTCGGAACAGACCTTGAGCGGAAGCGGAGACGACTATGCTGCGATCGGCTTTTCGCTGTTGGCGGGGAGATATCCCGAGGGGGAAAACGAGATCGCGGTGAGCGAATACCACTATCAGCAGTTCTTGGAGTACGGGTTCCGCGATGTATCTGCCTATTTCAGCCAGAGCGAGCAATATGATGGCAACATATCAAATTATGCTGTCGACAGTGAGGCATTGGAGGAAGCCCTCCTGGCGGGCGAGATCGTCGGGGAGGAGATCTCGGACTACGATGATCTCATTGGGAAGCACATCGCCTACGACGATCCCGCGCACGACGGCAAATATGCCGTGTCCTATGAGATCGTGGGCATTGTCGATACGGGCTATTCCGAGAATATCAACATTTACAGTAGCAGTTTTTATTACGATCCTGCGGGGTATTTCATGTATTCCGACGCATGGAAGACCTATCTGCCGGGCAGCATCTTCCTGGCGTCGCCCCGGACGATGCAGGAGATGCGTGCGTGCGTCGAAGTCGCGATCGAGTTTTATGAGCGCAACGAAAGCATCGGCCTCCGAGCCTATCTTGATCTGGAAGACATTTCTGCCTTGATGCGTAGCAATGACTTTACCAACGAGGTGATCATCGCCGCCGTCGGCGGGGCGCTGGGGATCTTTTTCGGGATCTTTGCTGTGCTACTGAACGGGCACCTTACGGCGCGCAGCCTGGAGGACAGGCGGCGGCAGTTCGGCATTCTGCGCTCGCTGGGCGCGGGGGACGGCGACATCCGCAAGATCGTGATCACCGAGGTTCTGCTCACGGCGACGGGGATCTTTCTGCTCGCGCTTGCAGGGTCGCTGGCGGTGTATTTTGGCTTTCTTCGGCCGTTTTTCCTTTGGCCGAGGGGCTGGGGCGAACATGCGGTGTCGCTGCTCGTCTACAACGGGTGGACGGTGCTCATCCTTGCGCTGCTCTGTTACGGCGTGCCGCTGTTGTGTTCCATTCCCGCCATGCGGAAGTTCTGCAAACTGAGCGCGATCGAGTGCATCCAGGGCAGCCCGCCCGCAGCAAAGGGCAAAAAAAGGCGGTAATCAAAACGCTCTCCCTTCGTAGTCACGAAGGGAGAGCGTTTTTAATCCTGTTTCGGTGCGGGGCGTTCGCCGAAGATCGCCGTGCCCGGGCGGATCATGTTCGCGCCGTGCGCAGTGCACAGCCGCCAGTCTCCGCTCATGCCCATGGAGAGGAAATTGATATTGCCGTCTTTTGCGCGCAGCGCGTCGTAGCAGGCGCGCATCCTTTCGCACAGTTCGGCAAGCGCCCCTTCCTCACCAAAGGCCGGCAGCATTGCCATCAGCCCGCGCACGCGCAGGGCGGGCAGAAGCTGTATGCGCCGATAGGCGTTTTCCGCCTCATCGAGCGGATAGCCGCCCTTATTCTCCTCGTTGCCGATGTTGATCTGAATGAGCAGCTCAGAGGTCACGCCGCGGCGCAGGGAGAGCGCCGAGAGCGCCTCTGCCAACTCGTCGCGGTCGATCGAGTGGTAGAGGTCTACCTTTCCCACAAGATATTTTAATTTATTGAGCTGAATGTGCCCGATGAAGTGCCGCCGCGCCCCCTTGATCGCGTCATATTTGTCGCGAAATTCCTGCGCGCGGTTTTCGCCGACGTCGCGGATGCCCGCGGTGATGGCGCGGTTGATCTCTTCGGGCGTGCGCGTCTTGGTCGCGGCGACGGGAATGACGGGCTCGCCGCGGCTGTTCCCGCGGGAAAGTTCCTGCAAAAGCGCTGCAACATTCTGTTCGATCATCGTTTTCTCCTTCTTATACGATAGCAAAACGGGACCGCCGCGGGGCGATCCCGGATTTGGTGTACCCTGCTATGTCAATAGCGCTTGATGCGATGGCGCAGCGAGACAAGCCCGCGGCGCACCGCCGTCTGCGAGGAGCCGCCTACGGAGTTGCGCGACTCCGCCGAGACACGCGTCGTCACGACGCCCAAGATGCTGCGGTCGAAGATGGGGTCGAAGGCCTGGAAGTCCTGCAGCGAGAGATCGGTGAGCTTTTTCTTCTCCTGAATGCAATGGCGCACGATCTTTCCCGTGAGCGCATGGGCGTCGCGGAAGGGCATGCCCTTGCGCACGAGGTAGTCGGCAATGTCCGTCGCCGTGGAATAGCCTTCCCCCGCCGCCTCGAAGCAGACGTCTGAACGGATGGTGAGGTGCTGCAGCAGTTCGGTGTAGATGGAGAGGCAGGAGGTAAGCGTCGCCTCCGTGTCGAACAGCCCCTCCTTGTCCTCCTGCAGGTCCTTGTTGTATGCCATCGGGATCCCCTTGAGCACGGTGAGGATGGCCATCAGGTGCCCGTACACTCTGCCCGACTTGCCGCGCACGAGTTCGGGGAGGTCGGGATTCTTTTTCTGCGGCATGATAGAGGAGCCCGTGCAATATTCGTCGGGCAGCCCCCAATAGCCGAATTCGTCCGATGTATAGAGAATGGTGTCCTCGCACAGACGCGAGAGATGCGCCATCGTAAGGCTTGCGCAGAAGATATATTCCGCTACGAAGTCGCGGTCAGACACGGCGTCCAGCGCGTTTTCGCTGATCGCGGCGAAGCCCAGCTTCTTGCGCGTGAATTCACGGTCGATGGGGAAGGGGGTGCCCGCAAGCGCCGCGCTGCCCAGGGGCATGACGTTGACGTGCTCGCGGCAGAAGGAAAAGCGCTCCAGATCGCGCATGAACATCTCGGAATAGGCGTTGAAGTATTGCGCGACGTTGACGGGCTGCGCCTTGCGCAGGTGCGTAAAGCCGGGCATAAGCGATTTCACATTGTCGTGTGCGATCTGCATGAGCGTTTCAATGAGCAGCACAAGCAGCTTCATGACCGAATCGATGCTGTCGCGCGTGTAGAGGCGCAGGTCGGTCGCCACCTGGTCGTTGCGCGAGCGCGCCGTGTGCAGCATCTTGCCCGCCTCGCCGATGCGTGCGACAAGTTCGTTCTCCACAAAGGAGTGGATGTCCTCGGCGTCTTTGATCTCAAGCGCGCCGCTCTGGATATCGTTGAGAATGCCCTGCAGCCCCTCGCAGATGCGTGCGCTGTCCTCGGCAGAGATGATGTTGCATTCCCCGAGCATGGCGGCGTGCGCCAGGGAGGCGGTGATGTCCGCGCGGAACAGCTTCTTATCGAAGGAAAGCGATTCGTTGAAGCTATCTGCATCGATCGCCATCGGACTGCTGAATCGGCCTGACCAAAGTTTCATTTTCTTGTCTCCATATTAAAAATATTAGAATACACTCTTGCGTATTCCGCTTTGTATTTTTATTTTACACGGTTCTTCTGTAAAAAGCAACAGGAACGCAGAACTTTTCGGGAAAAAAGCGGAAAAATGAAAAATATTTCGCCGCAATGGGGGATTCGATTGACAATTACGGCACGGTCGGCTACAATATCTGTATGATTATTCTCGGGCTGGATCCCGGTTACGGCACGATGGGATACGGTGTTATTGAAAAGAATGAGCAAGGAAATTGCCGCGCGGTGGATTTCGGGGTACTCAAAACTCCCGCATACGAGAGCTTTCCCGTGCGGCTGTGTATGATCGAGGAGGGGGTGAACGCCCTGTTCGATCGATTTGCGCCCGAAGAGGCCGCCATGGAAGAGCTGTTCTTTTCAAAGAATGTGACGACGGGCATCGCCGTGGCGCAGGCGCGCGGCGTCATCCTGCTCACCTGCAACAAGCGGTGCGGAAGGATATTTGAATACAAGCCCAATCAGATCAAGCAGGCGCTCACGGGCTATGGCAGGGCGGATAAGGGGCAGATGCAGCGCGTTGTCGCCTCGCTGCTTGCGCTGCCGCACATCCCGCGGCCGGACGACGCCGCGGACGCGCTGGGTGTGGCGCTTTGCCATGCCTTTACCAATCGCTTCTCTGCAATGTTCGGGGTGAAATGATGATCGGATATCTCAAGGGAAAAATAAAATATCTCTCGGCGGAATATGTCTTGCTCGAGACGGGGGGCGTCGGGTACGAGGTCATGTGCTCGGGCGCGGCCTTTTCCCGCCTTTCGGGCGTGCGCGAGGGCGCCGAGGGCGAAATATATACCTATCTGCAGGTCAAGGAGGACGGCATTTCGCTGTTCGGCTTTGCCGCCCCTGCCGAAAAGGAACTGTTTTTGCGCTTGACCTCGGTGCAGGGGGTGGGGGCGAAGCTCGCGCTTGCCATGCTCTCCGCCATGCGCCCGCAGGACATCTCCGCCAGCATCGCCGCGGCAGATTCCAAGCGGCTCTCCTCCGTTAAGGGCGTGGGGAAGAAGACGGCGGAGCGCATCATCTTGGAGCTGCACGGCAAGATCTCGGCAGACGAGCTGCTCGGCGGCGAGGGCGGGGCGATCCCGCGCGCCGCTGTGCCGGAAAATTCCGAGGACGAGGACGCGATCTCCGCCCTGATGGGGCTGGGATTCACGCGGCAGGAGAGCACGCGCGCCGTAGAGCGGGCGCGCGGCAGCGGCGCGGGCAGCGTGGAAGAGATCATCAGCGCCGCGCTGCGCAGCATGTGACTGCACAAAAGGGGAGTAGGCCATGTTCGACGACAGTTTGGAAGAATTTCACAGCAGCGGGCTTCTGACGAGCACCAAGGGCGAGTACGACGCGGAAGAGAACGTCCTGCGTCCGCGCACGATGGAGGACTATATCGGGCAGGACAAGGTGAAGAACAACCTCTCCGTCTACATGTCTGCCGCCAAGGCGCGCGGGGAGGCGCTCGACCATGTGCTTCTGTACGGCCCACCCGGGCTGGGCAAGACGACGCTGGCGCACATCATCGCCAACACGATGGGGGCGCAGATCAAGCTGACCTCCGGCCCCGCCATCGAGCGCTCGGGCGACCTTGCCGCCATTCTGACCAACCTCAACGAGGGGGATGTGCTCTTCATCGACGAGATCCACCGCCTCAATCACGCCGTGGAGGAGATCTTGTACTCCGCCATGGAGGACTATGCGCTCGACATCATCGTGGGCAAGGGCCCCTCGGCGCGCAACATCCGCTTTTCGCTCAAGCGCTTTACGCTCATCGGCGCCACCACGCGGGCGGGCATGCTCTCCTCGCCCCTGCGTGACCGCTTTGGCATCATGTGCCGCCTGGATATGTATCTGCCTTCGGAATTGCAGAAGATCGTCACCCGTTCGGCGCAGGTGCTGGGCATCGAGGCGGAGCCGGAGGGCACCTACGAGATCGCCCGCCGTTCGCGCGGGACGCCCCGCATTGCCAACCGCCTGTTGAAGCGGGTGCGCGATTTCTCTTTGGTGGAGGGAAGCAGGGTAATCACGCAGCAGTCGGCGCGGCACGCGCTCGAAAAGATGGAGATCGACGAGCTCGGGCTGGACGAGACGGACCGCAACTACCTGCGCGCGCTCATCGAAAAATTCGGCGGCGGCCCTGCGGGGCTCGATACCCTGGCGGCGACCATCAACGAGGACGCCAATACGATCGAAGACGTCTACGAGCCCTATCTCATGCAGCTCGGGTTTGTCGCGCGTACGCCGCGGGGCAGGGTATGCCTGCGCGGGGGATATGAACACCTCGGCATGAAGCCGAGCGAAAGCGCGCGCAAGCAGCTGTCCGTTTTCGACGCGGAGGACTGAGCGCAAAACCGCCCGCATCCACAGAGGGAACCATGCAAGAACTCAAAAAAAGCGACTTTTATTATGACCTTCCCGAGGAGCTGATCGCACAGACGCCCGCAGAGCCGCGCGACTCCTCGCGCCTGCTCGTCTATCACCGCGGCGAAAAGCGCATCGAGCACAGGATCTTCCGCGACATCGTCGACTATCTGCGGGCGGGGGACGTGCTTGTCGTCAACCGCACGCGCGTGCTGCCCGCGCGGCTGTATGCGCATACCGTGCACGGCGGCGCCGTCGAGGTGCTGCTGCTCAAACGCCTGTCTCTGGACGAGTGGGAGGTGCTTGTGCGCCCGGGCAGAAAGTGCCGCCCCGGGGCGCACCTCGTCGTCAACGACGAGCTCTCGCTCGATGTGCTCTCGGTCACGGAATCTGGCGAACGTATTGTAAATTTCAGCTATAACGGCACCTTTGAGGACGTGCTTTCGCGCGCAGGGAGCATGCCGCTTCCCCCCTATATTCACGAAAAACTTGCCGATCCCGAGCGCTATCAGACGGTGTACAGCCGCGAAAACGGCTCGGCAGCCGCGCCGACGGCGGGGCTGCATTTCACGCCCGAACTGCTCGATAAGATCCGCGAAAAGGGGATGGAGATCGCCGAGGTGCTGCTTCATGTCGGGCTGGGAACCTTTCGGCCCGTCAAGGAGGAGAACGTCCTCGATCACAAGATGCACTCGGAATATTACGAGGTCGACGAGCGGGCGGCGGAGTGTATCAACCGCGCCAGGCGCGAGGGACGGCGCATCATCTGCGTGGGCACGACGAGCGTGCGCACGCTGGAGACCGTCGCCGACGAACATGGTTTCGTCCGCCCCTGCAAGGGGAATACCGAGATCTTCATCTATCCCCCCTATACCTTCAAGTGTGTCGACGCGCTCATCACAAATTTTCACCTCCCCGAGAGCACGCTGCTCATGCTCGTCTCTGCACTCTGCTCCCGCGAGGAGATCCTTTCGGTGTATCGGACGGCGGTGGCGTGCAGGTATCGGTTTTTTTCCTTCGGCGACGCGATGCTCGTCCTATAACCTTCGCAATACTTTGTTGCGCTGCGGCAACCTTCGGTCATTTACCTCTTAGTAAACTCCCTCAGGTTTTCCTCGCGCGCCTCGTCTTGCTCGGTTCTGAAACGAGCATATATTGTTTTCTACAAGCGAAAATCGGCGGCGCATCTCTGTGTCGCGCTTGCGTTTTTCCTTAGAAAAACCCATTTCGGAAACAGTATTTCGATTTCGGTCGAAATATCCAACATAACCCGCCGCCATGGCGGCACGCGGAGAATATATTTTGAACAACGAATTTTTTTCCTTTGAACTGCAGAAGGTGGATCCCGAAACGGGGGCGCGGGCGGGCGTGTTCCATACGCCGCACGGCGATATCCTCACCCCCGTCTATATGCCCGTCGGCACGCAGGCGACCGTGAAGGGCGTTTTGCCCGATACGCTGGAGGAGATCGGCTCGCAGATCATTCTTTCCAACACCTATCACCTCTATATGCGCCCGGGCGACGAGCTCATCGCCCGCGCCGGCGGCCTGCACAAATTCATGAACTGGCATCGCCCCATCCTGACGGACAGCGGCGGATTTCAGGTCTTTTCGCTCGCCTCCCTCAACAACATCACCGACGAGGGCGTGCGCTTTTCTTCGCACGTCGACGGAAGTTACCACATGTTCACACCGGAAAAGGCGATGGCGATCCAGCACAACCTCGGCTCCGATATCATCATGGCGTTCGACGAGTGTTCGGAATACGGCTATACGCACGAACAGGCAGAGCTTGCCATGGAGCGCACGGCAAAGTGGCTGGAGCGCTGCTACCGCGTGCACGACAGGCCGCAGCAGGCGCTCTTTCCCATCGTGCAGGGCAATTTGTTCTGCGACCTCAGAGCGGAGAGCCTCAAGCGCTGCCTGCCCTTTGTCAGGCACGGCATCGCCATCGGCGGGCTTTCTGTGGGGGAGCCGAAGCCGCTCATGTACGAGGTGCTCGATTTCCTCAAAGACAGGCTGCCCGCAGACGTTCCGCGCTATCTGATGGGCGTGGGTTCGCCCGACTGCCTGATCGAGGGCACGCTGCGCGGCGTGGATATGTTCGACTGCGTGCTGGCAACGCGCGTGGCGCGCAACGGCACGGCGCTCACCTCGCGCGGAAAGGTGGTCGTGCGCAATGCAAAATACAAAGAGGACTTTACGCCGCTCGACCCCGAGTGCGACTGCTACTGCTGCCGCAATTTCACCAAGGCATACCTGCGCCACCTCGTCAACGTGGGCGAGATGGCGGGCGCCATGCTGCTTTCGCTGCACAACATTGCCTATCTGCACAGGCTCATGCGCGGGCTGCGCGAGAGCATCCTCGGCGGCTATGTGCGCGATTATGTGCGCGCATTCTATGAAAAACAGCAGATTTCGCCCTGATCTTTGCCCGTTCGCCGCATGAAAAGTGCGTGAAAGGCAAAAACTTCTTTGAAAATGCTTGCAAATTGCGGCAAAAAAAGGTATGATACAACTATCAATACCGATTAAGGAGTAAATACCGTGTTCTGGAATTTATTGGCAGAAACAGAAAATCAGACTGGCGGCAATAACTACATGATCTATGTGCTGTTGATCGCGATCGTTGTGGTCATGGTGGTGTTCATGTTCTTCAGCAACCGCAAGGGCAAACAGCGCCAGAAGGAATACCAGGAACAGATGGAGGTGCTCGGCCCCGGCAACAAGGTGAAGACGATCGGCGGCATCTGCGGCATCGTTGCGGAGGTGTGCGACGACAACACCGTCATCATCGAGACGGGCAGCGAAGCGACGGGCAAGAGCTACGTCAAGATGGACAAGGACTGCATCTCGCAGACGGACGCAAAGGGCCCCACGCAGATCGCACGCGAACAGGCAGAGGCGGCACGCGCTGCCGAAAAGGCGGCCAAGAAGTTGGGCAAGAAGGAAGACGCTCCCGCAGGCGAAACCCCTGCCGAGGAAGAACAGAAGGAGCAGACAGAGGCGCCCGCGCAGGAGCTCTCTGAGCCGCAGGACAAGGAATAACCCATATAGAGTAAGAGTAAGCGGGGCGCAGATGCGCCCCGCTTTTGTATATCGGGTGAATTATACTATTAAGAGCAACAGGAGAGGGAGAAAAAAAGTAGTTCACACAAATCTGTGGTAAAATAGAAATGCGAAACCAAATTACCACAAAGGAGATCTGTATGAACTACCACCATTTTACCATAGAAGAGCGCTGCTGTCTACGAGAATACTATGTCAAAGGAAAAAGTTATCGGGAAATTGCGCGGCTGTTGGGGAGGAATGTGAGTTCTGTATCGAGGGAATTGAGGCGGAACTGTACCTTTTTCAGGGATATACCGAGATACTATCCGCATACGGCACAAAAGAAAAGCAATCTTCGCAACAGTTACCGTCACCGCGGGATGTTTTGGAAGCAAGAGGTATTAGACTACATAGACGAGAAACTGTCGCAAACATGGTCGCCGGAACAGATCGCGAATACGCCGTGCGGGATGAAGATGCCGTCGTTTAAGACGATCTACCGTTGGATAGACGAAAGATATCTGCGATCTACCCTGAAAAACCTGCGGAGGAAAGGGAAGACGCGCAAGCGATTAGGGAACGGCGGAAGGTTTACAACGGGGAAAAGTATCCGCAAACGGGATAAAAGCGTATATAATCGCAAGGAATTCGGACATTGGGAAGCGGACACAGTAGTATCGGGGCAAGGAAAAAGCAAAGTATGCTTTGCAACACTTGCGGAAAGAAAGACGAGATATTATATAGCAATTAAAATTCCGGACAGAAAGGGAGAGACGATGGCGAAAGCGATCATCGACGCACTTTCCCAATATCCCAACGAAGCGGTAAAGACGATTACCTGCGACAGAGGCAGCGAGTTTGCCTGTTGGAGGGAGATAGAGAAAGCCTTGCATTGCGATATGTATTTTGCGGATCCGTATTGTGCCTGGCAGAAAGGGACAAACGAGAACCTGAACGGACTGTTACGAGAATTCTATCCCAAAGGCAGAAATCTTTCAAGGGTGAGCCTTGCAACATTAAAAAAGAACCTGGCGTTAATTAACGCCAGGCCCAAAAAAGTTTTGCATTACCAAACTCCACAAGATTTGTTTGAACAAAATCTCTCCAAGTGTTGCACTTGGTTTGACAATTCACTTATCGAAAGAGAATGCGTGTGCGGCGCACGGGCGGTCAACATCCCGCGCGCAGGAGAGTATACGACGGCGGATCCTTTGCATATCGCGGAGAGGGAGCGCATAGGATATGCAAAAAGCACATGGGAGGGGATAAGATGTCCTTTGTCCGGCAGATTGTGCCGCGCATTCTCTTTGCCGTATGCGCCGCGACGGTGCTCTGTCTTCTTGCGGTGGCGCTGCTCGCCGTGTTCGTGCGGGCATATGCACCCGACGGCTATACCATCATGTTTATCAACCAGGCGATCAAGTGCGCAAGCTGCTTTATCGGCGCGGCGGTGTTCCTGCGCGGGGCGCGCATCTTTTTTCAGGGGCTTGCTTCGGGCGCGCTCTCCGTCCTGTTCACCATGCTCGTATTCGGCGCGATCGGCGGCTTTCATTTGAGCGCCGTCTTCCTTCTGGAGCTGCTGCTCGGCATGATTTTCGGCGCGATCGGCGCCCTTTGCGGGAAGAAATTGCGGAAAGCGTAAAAAATCGTTTGCTATTTTTTGCGCAACGCGCTATAATAGAAAAAAACCTTACGGGAGATTGACGAATGATCAAGACGATTGCTAAACCGACAGAGAGATGCGTTACCGGCTGCGGAGAGTGCAGAAGCACCTGCCAGTCCGCCTGCAAGACGAGCTGCACCGTGGGGAACCAGTCCTGCGAGCGTGTGACGAGGGAGCAGAAGATCGACGGCGAGCGGAAGTAATCTTCGCCGCAGAACAAGCCAATCGGGGGCGGAAGTTTATCCGCTCCCTTGCTCTGTATGGTCGCGTAAGCTGATTACGCGGCTTTTCATGCGTATATAAGATGGTCCACATTTTTTCCTATCACGACAACTATTATCTCTACGATACAGGCAGCGGCGCGCTGCACAGCTGCGACGAGAAGACGGCGCGCTATCTTTCGCACGAGCCCATCGAGCTGAAGGATGAGGAACTCCGTTCCATCCTCGAGGACGTGGAGAGGCTGAAAGCGCAGGGGCTGCTCTATGCCGAGGAGACGACGGCGCGCCCCGTCAAGAGCGACGAGATCAAGGCGCTCTGCCTGCACGTCAGTCACGACTGCAATCTGCGCTGCAAATACTGCTTTGCCGACGAGGGCGCCTACCATTCCGTGCGCGAGGTGATGAGCCTCGACACCGCCAAGGCGGCGATCGACTTTCTGCTGCGCGAGAGCGGAAACCGCAAGGTGCTCGAGGTGGATTTCTTCGGCGGAGAGCCGCTGATGAACCTCGACGTCGTCAAGGGGACGGTATATTACGCCAAAGAACAGGCTGCCAAGGCGGGCAAGCGGTTCTTGTTCACCACCACGACGAACGGCCTGCTGCTCGACGACGACACCATCGATTTTTTCAATGCGGAGATGGAGAACGTCGTTCTCTCACTGGACGGCAGACCCGAGGTGCACGACGCCGTGCGCAAGACGGTCAACGGCAATGGCAGTTATGCCGTCGTCATCGACAAGATCAAGCGCTTCGTGCGCGCCCGCGGCGACAAGAAGTACTATGTGCGCGGCACGTTTACGGCGAAAAACCTTGACTTTGCGAGCGACGTGCTCTTTCTGGCGGATCAGGGCTTTGACAGCATCTCCATGGAGCCCGTCGTGACCGATTTGCCCGATCTTCAGATCAGAGAGGAACATCTTGCCGCCATCGAGCGGGAATATGAGCGGCTGTGCGAGGAATACCTGCGCCGCGAAGAGGAGGGCAGGGGGTTCAATTTCTTCCACTTCAACATCGATCTGGAGGGCGGGCCCTGCCTTTCCAAGCGCGTCTCTGCCTGCGGGGCGGGGAATGAGTATTTTTCCGTCGTGCCGAACGGCGACATCTATCCCTGCCACCAGTTTGCGGGCGACGCAAAGTGGAAGATGGGGAATGTGTTCGAGGGCAGACTCGACGAAGAGATCCGCCGCCTGTTTGCCGAGAGCTGCCTGTTCACGCGCAAGCGCTGCGAGAACTGCTTCGCCAAGTTCATCTGCTCGGGCGGATGCAGCGCAAACAACTATCATTACAACGGCGATATCAACGAGCCGTACGAAATGACCTGCGCCATGATGAAAAAACGCATCGAGTGCGCCATGCATATTCTTGCAGCGCGCAAGGCACGGGAAAATTAACAAAAAAACGGGAAATCGGGCGCATTTCGGCTTGACGAATGTGTCTGATTTATATATAATTGGAAAAGACGGGATGCTGCCCTGCGGCTGCAGCACAGCTCCCTATCGAACAGGAGGCTAAAATGAGCAAGACCAAATCGGCGATCATACTGACGTTTGTTACGCTTATCATCGCCGTTTTATGTGTAGTATGTTTTGCGTCCTTCCCGGCGGGGGGGATCAACTACTACAATTCCCTCCTCTCTCTTTCGGACAAAGACGCGGATCTCGGTGACTATCTCATCGGCGATACCGCCTATGTCGGAGGCGGGTATGCGGTCGTTTATTATCCCGAGGGCGTGATCTCTTCGCGCGAGTATGAAGAGATGACCGCCGATCTTACGGGGGACGATCTGGAGGAGTATCAGAACAGATATCTCTCTTATGCAGACGGCGCACTGTATCTCGAAAAAGAGATCGTGTGCGAGGACGGGTCCGATGCCGTCAGCGCGGCATTCGTCGCCGATTTCGATCGGATGAAGGACATGCTAAGATCGCGCTTCGAGTCGCTCGACCAGGCGGGGATGAGCATGCAGATCGTGGACGACTATACCGTCCGCGTGTTCCTGCCTGCGACCATGGAGGCCTCTGCGGCAGCATTTACCTTCTTCTCTTATATGGGAGAGTTTACGATCAGCTTCGGCTCAGACGAGAGCAGCGCCACGGTCGCGCTGCCTTCCCCCACGGGCACGGCGCGCCCCGCAAGCTATTATATCAGGGGCGCAAGCGCCGCGAGCCAGTCGGGCACGCACTATGTGCAGGTCGAGTTCACCGACGAGGGACAGGCGCTCATCGCCGATCTTACGGCAGATACGACGGGCACGATGATCTTCCGGGTCGGTGAGAACGATGTGCTCTCTCTGACCATCTCCGAACAGATCAATCAGAACACGCTCTACATCAGCGGCAGCTATACGGCAGAGACCGCGGCCATCGTCGCTTCGCTCATCGACAGCGCCGTCAATGCGGGGGAGGCGGAGGATGTCTCGCTCACGCTCGGCGACATCAGCTCGGTGCCCGCGCTGATGGGCGAGAACGCGCTCATGCTGCTCTATATCGTGCTCGGCGTGCTCATGCTCCTTTCGCTCATCTTCTTCTTCGTGCGCTACCACAGGCTGGGATTCGTACATCTGTATTCCTTCCTCACCTATCTTACGCTGAGCGTGGTCTGCATCTGGGCTGCGCCCGGGATCACCGTTTCGCTGGGTGCCATCGTCGCCTTCGTCATCGGGGCCGTGATGCTGAGCATCGGCGATCTTGTATCCTTTGAATATGCGCGCAAGGAATTTGCCAACGGCAAGACGATGACGTATTCCGTCAAGACGGGTTATAAAAAGTGCATGTGGCACATCTTCGATGCGCACATCGTTGCGATCGTATTCGGCCTGCTCACCTATGCCATCGGCATTGCGGAGCTGTGCGTGTTCGGCGCCGCGCTCGGCCTTTGCGCGACCTTATCGGGCGTCTGCACGCTGCTGATCAACCGCTTCTACTGGTCGATCATGATGCCCTTCGCAAAGAGTGCGGCAGCGTTCTGCAACTTCAAGAAGGTCGCAGAGGAGGACGATGATGAATAATCGTTTCGTGATCTCAAAACTCAAGGCGCTTTGGTTTGCGCTCTCCGCGCTAGTCATTGTGGCAGGCATCGTGCTCTACGCGCTGATGGGCTTCTCCTATCAGGGGGCAGAGACCAAGACGGTCGAGGTCATTTACGGCTCCGTCGTCTCCGTCAACGGACGGGTCGAGGAACTGGAGGGATTCTGTGAGGACGCATTCGACGCCAACGGCATCTCCTACGACAGCAAGACGACGACGGAAGAGCTCAATCCGTCCACCTTCTCCGGCACGGGAGAATACATGCTGCGCTATACCTTTGCGGCGGACACCTCGAACGAGGCGATCTCTGCGGCGGAGGATGCGATCCGTTCGGCGCTCGGCACAGAAAACGTCTATTCCGCCGTCTCCGTGTCTGCTCACACGCTCGCCGGCGAAACATTCTATAAAACGGCATGGCGCGGCGCCATCGGCATCGCCGTCGGCGCACTGGTCGCG
Source organism: uncultured Clostridia bacterium (assembly GCA_944337235.1). Taxonomy (GTDB): domain Bacteria; phylum Bacillota; class Clostridia; order Christensenellales; family Borkfalkiaceae; genus Gallimonas. Next base: position 58,307 of record CALVLK010000002.1, on the reverse strand, counting down.
CTCATCTATATCGGCGTCCGCTTCGGCGTCGGCAAGGCGCTTGCCGGGCTGCTCGGCTGCATCCACGACGCGGCGTTCACGCTTGCGCTGCTTGCACTGCTTCGCATCCCCGTCTATGCCTATACTCCCATACTCTTTGCGGCGCTCGCCGTGATCTTCTCCCTCCTTCTCTGGATGGTGCAGTGCATGAAAATGCGCGAAAACTTCAAGGATCCCGCCTATGTTGCACTTTCGGCGGAGGAAGCGGTTGGGGAATCGTACAAGACGTCCTATCGGATCGTGCTCATCTTTGCGGCTGTCATGCTGGTCATGTTCCTTGCGCTCGGGGCGGTCGCAACGGCAGGGGTCAGACTGTTCATGTTCTCTGCAATCATTCCCCTGGCGACGGCGGTATATTCTTCTCTGCTCTTCACGCCTGCGATCTATGTGCCCTTCAAGGCGGCGGGCGACAGGCGCAAATTCCGCAACAAGCGCAACGAGGGCAAGAAAAAGGCAGAGGCCAAGGCCTGATCTGCATCAAAGACGAAACGGCGGGTTATATCCGCCGTTTTTTGTTTATATTGTAAGAAACGGAGCATCGACGTGAAGCGCATCATCTCGGAATGTCAACTGACCCCCGCAGAGCGGGAGAGGGCGGACGCATTGGCCCGCGCGCTCGGGATCACTGCCACGACGGCAGAGATCCTGTTTGCGCGCGGTTTTTGCACGGAAGAGGCGATGCGCACCTTTTTGCATCCTTCGCAGGCGCAGCTTCTTTCGCCCCTTGTCATGCGCGGCATGCAGGAGGCGCACGATCTCATTCAGCAGGCACGAGACGAGGGCTGGAGCGTTGCGATCTTCGGCGACTATGACGCTGACGGCATCGGCGCCTCCTCCATCCTCTGCCGTGCGCTGCGCGCCTACGGCATCGAGCCGTATGTCTATGTGCCCGAGCGCAAGGAGGGGTACGGGCTGACTATTCCCGCGCTCGACCGCGTCTTTGACGAATGTATGCCCGAGCTGATCATCACGGTAGACTGCGGCATCTCCTGCGCGCAGGAGGTAGAATACATCAAGGAACAGGGCGCCTACGTCATCGTCACCGATCACCACGAGTTGCCCGAAGTGCTGCCCGACTGCATCTGCATCAACCCCAAACTGCAGGACGACTACCCCTACGACAATCTGTGCGGGGCGGGCGTCGCGCTCAAACTTGCCGTCTGCCTGCTCGGGGAGCGGGCGTATGAATGGATGGACATCTGTGCGATGTCCACGGTCGCGGACAGCGTGCCGCTCACGGGTGAAAACCGCATCATCGTCTATGAGGGGCTCAGGCGCATCAATGCCGCGCCGCGGCCCGCCTTCCGTGCGCTGTTGGGCAAGACGGAGGGGGTGACGGCGCAGACGCTCGCCTTTACCATTGCGCCGCGCATCAATGCGGCGGGCAGGATGGGCGACGCGCACGCCGCGCTCCGCCTCATGCTCTCGGAAGACGAGGAGGAGATCATGCAGCTTGCGCAGCTGTTGAACCGCTACAATGCCGAGCGGCAGAAGCTGTGCGATGAATTGTGCGAGATGGCGCAGGTCGCCATCAAGGGCAGGGGGGCATACGGCAACGTCGTCATGGCGGCGGGCGAGCGCTGGCACGAGGGGCTTGTGGGCATCGCCGCGGCGCGCATCGCCGATCAGTTCGCACGGCCCACGCTGCTCTTTGTCCGCAAGGGCGATATGCTGCGCGGCAGCGCGCGGAGCATTGAAAATGTAAACATCTTCGAGGCGCTGAAGTCTTGTTCGGCGCTCCTGGAGGGATTCGGCGGCCATGCACAGGCGGCGGGCGTGCGCCTGAAGGCAGAAAATTTCGAGCGGCTGCAGCAGGCGCTCGACGAATATATCGGCAGTCATTACGGGGAGGAGGATTTTGTTCCCACCGTCACCGTGAGCGGGGAGTACGGGCAGGAGCCCGCCGAGGTGCTCGCGGCGGAGATGGAACTGTTCGAGCCCTGCGGCGTCGGCAACCGCCGCCCGCTCTTTGTCATGCATGCGGGCGCGCTGCACGCCTTCCCCATGAAGCCGCAGTCGCCGCACGTGAGCATCACGGGGAAGGGGCTGGACTTCATCAGCTTCGGCGGGATCAGAGATCTGCGCATTCTGCGCAGCGATATCCCCAAGGACATCATCTTTGAATACGATCTCTCGCATTTCAAGGGCAGGGAATATATCAAGGGGCTTGTGCGCGGCGTCGTCTACGACGGGAGCGCGGGAGACACCGCGCTCGACTGCATGGAAAACACGCTGCGCGCCTGCCGGCGTCCGCAGCGGGTGCGCGCCCGTCTGCTCTCGGCGGAGGAGACGGACCGCCTGATCGCGGAGCGCCGCGCCGCCTCACGGTACGGCCTCTGCGTCGTCACATACGACAGGGCGAACATTGCGCGCTTTCCCGCGCTTGCGGGCATGGGGACGGACGTGTTCGCCCCCTCGGCGTGCAGCGGGGAGAATGCACTCATTCTTGCGCCTGAGACGGGGAGCGATCTCTCGGTGTACCGCGACATCGTCTTTCTGGAACAGTCCCCTGCGATCGGGGTGATGACGGGCAGGGCGGAGGTGTATGCCTGTGATGCGTATTCCGCGCTCTTTGTGCCGCATACGCGTGAGGAGCTCATCGGCGTATTTGTCGCGCTGCGGCGGGCGGCGCCTCTGCGGGGCGACGACGACGCGGCGGTGGCGCGCGGCTGCGCATGCCTCGGGTTTTCGCAGGAACTCTTTATGTTCGCGCTTGCCGTGTTCGAAGAGCTCGGGCTTGTCGCCTATCGCGACGGCATGCTCACGTTGGTCGCGGGCAAAAAGACGGATCTGAACGACTCCGTCATCTTTACGGGGGCGCAGCGGCGCCCGAAGGGGGAGTAATATGGAATCGCTCTTGATGAAGATATACGAAAATTACACGGGGGAGAACCGCGAGACGCTTTTGCACGCCTACGAGTTCGCAAAAGAGGCGCACCGCAATCAGAAGCGCGCCTCGGGGGAGCCCTATTTCATTCACCCGTGCGCCGTGGCGGAGATCCTGATCGACCTCGGCCTGGATACCGCGACCATTGCCGCGGCGCTTTTGCACGACGTCATCGAGGATACCTCGTTCACGGCGGAGGACATCCGACGCGAACTGGGCGAGGAGGTGCTCTCGCTCGTCTCCGGGGTGACCAAGCTCGACCGCATCGTGTTCAAGTCGCAGGAGGAGGAAGAGGCGGAGAACTTCCGCAAGATCTTCCTCGCCATGGCAAAGGACATCCGCGTCATCATCATAAAACTTGCCGACCGCCTGCACAATATGCGCTCGCTCAACTTTCTGTCCGCAGAGCGGCAGCGCAAGATGGCGCAGGAGACGCTCGATATCTACGCACCCATCGCGGGCAGGCTGGGTATTTCGCAGATCAAGTGCGAACTTGAAGATCTGTGCCTGAAATACCTCGATCCCGCCGCCTTCGAGTATCTGGTGGAGAACATTCATCAAAAGTTGGAGGAGCGCAACCGCTTTGTCAACTACGTCGTCGAGCAGATCAACGTCATCCTCACCGAGAGCAACATCCACGGCGAGGTGTTCGGGCGCCCCAAGCACTTCTATTCGATCTATAAGAAGATGAAGACGAAGCACAAGACGCTCGATCAGATCTACGATCTGACGGCGGTGCGCGTCATCGTGGGCACGGTGGACGAGTGCTACGAGGTGTTCGGCAAGATCCACAAGGAGTGGAATCCCGTTCCGGGGCGCATCAAGGACTACATTGCAACCCCCAAATCCAACATGTATCAGTCGCTGCATACCACCGTCGTCACCAACTTCGGGCAGCCCTTCGAGATACAGATCCGCACGGAGGAGATGCACCGCACGGCGGAGTACGGTATCGCCGCGCACTGGAAGTATAAGGAACAGCGCGAGGAGGAGACGACGCTCGATCAGCGCATCTCGTGGATCCGCGAGGTCATGGAGTGGCAGGGCGATCTGAAGGACTCCAAGGAGTTTCTGGATACGCTCAAGGGCGATCTGTTCAGCGGGGAGCTGCTCGTGTTCACGCCGCAGGGCAAGGTCATCTCGCTGCCGCTCGAGGCGACGCCCGTCGATTTTGCGTACGCCATCCACTCGGAGGTGGGCAATCACTGCGTGGGCGCAAAGGTCAACGGCAAGATCGTGCCCCTCTCGTCGCATCTGGAACTTGGCGACGTGGTCGAGATCATCACCTCGCCCAACTCCAAAGGCCCCTCGCGCGACTGGCTGAAGTTTATCAAATCCTCTTCGGCGAAGGCGAAGATCCGCTCCTTCTTCAAGAAGGAGATGAAGGAGGACAACATCCGCCTGGGCAAGAGCATGCTCGAGGAGGCGGCGAAGCGCAAGGGGTATCAGCTCAGCGAGATCCTGACGGACGAGAGCTTCAAAAAGGTTGCAGAAAAGCTCGCCTTTGCCTCGCAGGATGAGATGTTCTCCTCCATCGGCTGCGGCGCGACGACGGTCAATCAGGTCATCTTCAAGCTCATCGACTTCTTCCGCAAGGAGATGCCCGCCGTACAGCCGCAGCAGTACCGCGGCAGGATCGAGAAGGGTTCTGTCACGATCAACGGCATGACGGGGCTGCTCGTCACCTTTGCGGGCTGCTGCTCCCCCGTGCCGGGCGACGACATTGTGGGGTTTGTCACGCGAGGCAGGGGGGTCGTGGTGCATCGCCGCGACTGCCCGAATATGCGCTCCGTCGAGCCGGAGCGCCTGCAAAAGGCGGAATGGATCCGCGAGGAGGGCGGGGCGCGCTATAAGGCGGGCATCGTGGTGACCGCGGCGGAACAGGGCGCCGCCATTGCCGCCATTGCGGCGAGCGTTGCAGAGATGCACCTCTCCATCACCTCCATCAACGGCAGATACGACAAGAACGAGTGCGCCGTGGTGGACGTCACCGTCGTGCTCACCAACCGTCAGGACATCGAAGTGCTGCTCAAAAAGATAAAGTCGCACACCAAGATCTACGACGTGCGCCGCAGCGCCAACTGAGGGGGCAGCATGCAGGTATTTTGTATTGCTCCCGCCGGGTTTGCAGCGAACAGCTATCTCATAACGCAGGACGGTCGCTCTGCCGTCGCCGTCGATCCCGCGCAGCCGCGCATCCTCGGTGAAGCAAAGCGGTGCGGACTGAATATGACGCATGTTCTGCTCACGCACGGGCACTTCGACCATACGGGCGGCTGTGCCGCATTGCAGCAGGCGGGCGCGCGTGTGGGCTGCCTTGTGCAGGAGCGTGCGCTTGCCCTGGGGCAGGACAGCCTTGCCTTCGGCATGGGCGGCAGACGCGCAGGGGAGTTTCCCGACTTCACCATAGATTTCACCTTCCGCGACGGGGAGGCGCTCTCCCTCTGCGGCATCGACTTTCTTGTACTTGCAACGCCCGGGCATACGGCGGGCAGCGCCTGTTTTCTGGCAGAGGACTGTCTGTTCACGGGCGACACGCTGTTTGCGGGCGGCGTGGGCAGAACGGATCTGCCCACGGGCAGCGCGGCGGCGCTCATGCGCAGCCTTGCGCGCCTTGCCGCCCTTGCGGGCGATCTGCGCGTTCTTCCCGGCCACGGCGAAGAGAGTACGCTCTTGCAGGAGCGGAGATATAATCCCTTTTTCAGATGATCACTTCCAATCAGAGCTTTTTGGGTCCCGAACTCATGGATATCGTCCGCCTCTTCGACGGGGCGGAGGCGCTTACCCTCTCGCATGAACAGCGGTATGAGGATGGGGGATTTTGCGACCGCGTTCTTCTGAACGGGCAGGAGCAGTCCTTCTTCCGCCCCGCCCGCGTCGAGGGGGAGCTTGCCTATAAAAGTCTCTCCAAGCGCTATGCAAAACTGGCGCTCTACCGCACGCTGAGCGGATATTACGGCAAACAGCTGCCCTGGGGTGCGCTCACGGGGATCCGCCCCACGCGGCTTGCCTATGCCGAGGAGGACGCGGGCAGAGATTTCCGCCTGCTCTTCCGCGAGATGGGCGTCTCGGAGGAGAACATTGCGCTCACGGCGCGCACCATGGAAGGGCAGCGGGGGATCTACGAGCGCAGAGAGGGCAACTGCGACCTCTATATCTCGCTCCCGTTTTGTCCCACGCGGTGCGTGTATTGCTCCTTCATCACCGCGCCCATCGCAAAGACGCGGCAGTATATGCCCGCCTATCTGAGCGCGCTCGAGCGGGAGATTGCGGCCGCCGTGCCGCTCATCGGCAGGCTTCGCTCGGTCTATGTGGGCGGCGGCACCCCCTTTGCCCTGGAGCCGCAGGAGCTGGAGCGCGTGCTCGCGGCAGCGGCGCCCCTTGCGGGCGGCGTAGAATTTACCGTCGAGGCGGGGCGCCCCGACGTATTCACCGAAGAAAAACTTGAGATCTGCAAGCGATACGGCGTCACGCGCATCTGTATCAACGCGCAGAGCTTTTCCGACCGCACGCTCGCCGCCATCGGCAGAAAGCATACGGCGGAGCAGGTGGCGCAGGCGTTTGCCATGGCACGGCCCTTCGGCTTTACCGTCAACTGCGATCTCATCGCGGGGCTGACGGGCGAGAGCCTTGAAGAGTTCTGCATGAGCGTGCGCCGCGCGATCGAGCTCGGGCCGGAAAACATCACCGTGCATACGCTCTGCTTAAAGAAGGGCGCGGAGCTCAGGGAGGAGACGGCGCGTCTGGAGGACGGCGCGCTTGCCGACATGATCGCCTATTCCCGCACCGCGCTTACAAAGGCGGGATATGAGCCATACTATCTCTACCGCCAAAAATATATGGCGGGCGCGCACGAGAATGTGGGCTGGACCAAGCCGGGGTATGCCTCGGTGTATAACGTCGACGTCATGGAGGAGAGTGCAGACAACATCGCCGTGGGGGCGAATGCCGTCTCCAAGCGCGTGCTGCTGCACGAGGGGCGGATCGAGCGGGTGGGCAGCCCCAAGGACATCCCCACCTATCTCAATAAAACAGAACGCCTGATCGCGGAGCGGGCGGCGCTCTTTGCGCAGTCTTAAGCGGAAGATCGGGCGAAAGGAGAGGAAAGCAATGAATATAATCAAAAAATTAGACAAAGCGAAGCGCAGTGCGATCGTTTCCGTCGCATTTGCGCTGGTGCTCGTGTTGGTGGGCGTGCTCTTTTGCGCCTATCCCGACGACTCCGTGCGCATCGTCTGCTACGTTCTCGGCGGGCTGCTCATTGCGGGCGGCGTCGCCGCGCTCGCCGCATTCTTTCTGGGCGGCATGCGGACAGAGGGGAACCGCCTTGTCATCGGTGCGGCGCTGCTCTGCGTGGGCATTCTTTTTCTGGTGCGCAGAACGCTCATCGCGCAGGTCTTTTCGCTGCTGTGCGGGATCCTGCTCATCGTCGACGGCCTCTTCAAATTGCAGCAGGCGATCTATTGTACGCGCAGAAAGCGCCAGATCTGGATCGCTTACCTCGTCCTTGCCATCGTGTATCTGATCTACGGGATCGTCGTGCTCGCCTCGAGCAGGGCGCTCGCCGTCCTCATCGGGGTGGGGCTCATCGTGGAGGGAGTATGCGATCTTGTGTTCTTCCTCATCCACACCGCCACGGTGCGCAAAACGGAGAGCGCATCGCCCGCCCTGCCGGAGCGCGGGTCGGGCACCGGGGAGGGGAAAAACGGGGCTGAATAGCCGCGCCCGTCTCCGTCTGCAAAACTTTTTTCGCGCATATGCGAAAATCCTTTGACAAGGCGCGAAAAATATGGTATTTTATAGAGGACGTGCGCGAGGAGAGGCGGGTCTCTGCGCTTCGCTTGGCGCAACGCGAATCATTCCATAGGAGGATAAACGCAAATGGAAAAGCAGGCAATCATCGCCAAATTTGCTCAGCACGAGGGTGACACCGGTTCTCCCGAGGTGCAGATCGCACTCCTCACCGAGCGCATCAACCACCTCAACGAGCACCTGAAGGAGCACAAGCACGATAACCATTCCCGCCGCGGACTGTTGAAGATGGTCGGTAAGCGCCGCGGGCTTTTGGATTATCTCAAGGCGAAGGACATCGAGCGTTACAGAGCGGTCATTGCTGCGCTCGAACTGAGAAAGTAAGAGAGGGGCGGCTTTTTGCCGCCCTTTTTTCCGTCTGCAAAGCGCGGGCGGACGCCCCGCCGATGGCGTCGGCATCGGGGCACAAGAACAGAAAAGAAAAAAGGAGCAGTCAGTTATGGTACCAAATTTCACAGAATTCAAAATGACCGTGGGCGGCAGAGAGGTCGTGATCGAGACGGGCAAATACACCGAGCAGGCAAACGGGTCCTGCGTGGTCCGCTGCGGCGATACCGCCGTCATGGTCACCGCGTGTATGTCGGCCATGCCCAGAGAGGGCATCGACTTCTTCCCGCTGCAGGTGGACTATGAAGAGAAGATGTACGCGGTCGGCAAGATCCCGGGCGGCTTCAAGCGCCGCGAGGGCAGGGCGAGCGACAAGGCGATCCTCACGGCGCGTCTCATCGACCGTCCGCTGCGCCCTCTCTTCCCCAAGGGACTCTTCAACGACGTCGTCGTCGTGGCGACGGCGCTCTCCGTTGAGCCGGACATCGCGCCCGAGCCCCTTGCCATGATCGGCTCCTCCGTGGCGCTCGCCATCTCCGATATCCCCTGGGCAGGCCCCACGGGGTCCGTGGTGGTCGGCCTTGTCGACGGCGAATTCGTCATCAATCCCGACGCGGCGCAGCGCGAAAAGAGCACCATCCACCTCAACCTCGCCGGCACGAAGGACGCCATCCTCATGATCGAGGCAGGCGCGAACGAAGTGAGCAACGACGAGATGGTGGGCGCGATCATGTTCGGTCATAAGGAGATCAGCAAGATCTGCGCATTTATCGAAGATACCATCGTGCCCGCCGTGGGCAAGCCCAAAAAGCAGATCGAACTGTATCACATCCCCGAGGAGCTGGACGCAGCCGTCCGCGCCTATGCGGGCGGGAAGATCGACTGGGCGATCGAGACCTTCGACCGCAAGGAGCGCGAGGAGCGCCAGGCGCAGGTCGAAGAGGAGACGCTTGCACACTTTGCAGAGATCTATCCCGAAAACGCGCGCGAGATCAAGGACAGCCTCTATTATCTGACCAAGGAGAAGGTGCGCGCCAAGATCTTCGATCGCGGCATCCGTCCGGACGGCAGAGGGCTCAAGGACGTGCGCCCCATCTGGTGCGAAAAGCACATCCTGCCCCGCGTGCACGGCAGCGCCGTATTTACGAGAGGGCAGACGCAGACGCTTACGACCTGTACGCTCGCCATGCTCGCCGAGGCGCAGAAGCTCGAAGGGCTGGACGACGAGACGGCAAAGCGCTATATGCATCAGTACAATTTCCCCGGCTATTGCACGGGTGAGGCGAAGGCGCTGAGAAGCCCCGGCCGCCGCGAGATCGGCCACGGTGCGCTTGCCGAGCGCGCGCTCATTCCCGTCATTCCATCCGAAGAGGAGTTCCCCTACGCCATCCGCGTGGTCAACGATATCCTCTCGTCCAACGGCTCCTCGTCCATGGCGTCGGTATGCGGTTCGACGATGGCGCTGATGGATGCGGGCGTGCCCATCAAGGCGCCCGTTGCGGGCGTTGCCATGGGCCTCATCAAAAACCAGGAGACGGGCGAATTCCGCGTGCTCACAGACATCCAGGGGCTTGAGGACTTCCTCGGCGACATGGATTTCAAGGTCGCAGGCACTACGAAGGGCATCACTGCCATTCAGATGGATATCAAGATCAAGGGCATCAGCGAGGAGATCATGCACGCCGCCATCGAGCAGGCAAACGAGGGCAGGCAGTTCATCCTCTCCAAGATGCTCGAGTGCATCCCCGAGGTGCGCCCCGAGCTTAGCCCCTATGCGCCCCGCATCATTTCCTTCAAGATCGATCCCGAAAAGATCGGCGACGTCGTGGGCAAGCAGGGCAAGGTCATCAACTCCATCATTGCCGAAACGGGCACCAAGATCGACATCGAGGACGACGGCACCGTATGCATCGCCTCTTACGGCGATCCCGAGGCGGCGCAGCGCGCCAAGGCGATCGTGCTCAACATTGTGCATGAGCCCGAGGTGGGCGATATGTTCATCGGCAACGTGGTCCGCATCCTCTCCAAGGTGGGCGCTTTTGTCGAGTTCGCACCCGGCAAAGACGGCATGATCCACATTTCCAAGATGAGCGACCGCCGCATCGACTCCGTCGAGGACGTCCTCTCGATCGGCGACACCGTCAAGGTGGAGATCATCAAGATCGGCGAAAAGGGCATCGACTTCAAGCTGCTCGAAAAGCTGTCTTAACCCAATTCCATCGATATTGACCGCACATCTGTGCGGTCTTTTCTTTTTTGCAGACGCCGCCGCAGAGGAGCAAGCTGTCCATGGTATAAAAAAAGGGCGCCGCAGAGAGCGGCGCCCGCAGGCTGTTCAGGGCAAAATTCGTTCGTAGGCGATGCGCGGCGAGCCGTCGTCCGTCAGAATAACGCCGCACGCCGTAAACCCGAGCGCGGCAAGCGCCGCGCGCATGGGAGCATTGTCGCGATGCGTATCGATGCGAAGATCGCTTGTGCTGCGGCTGCACCAGTTTACGACCAGGCGCAAAAAGCCGTGCGTCCTTCCGTCGCTTGCCACGCGGTGTATCACGCCGTATTCGCCTTCGCCCAGCCAGGCGCCGTCGATCTTGCGGTAGGTGGGATCCTCGCCGCAGAAGAAAACGAACGCGCCCGTCAGTTGTTTTTCTGCACGCACCAGGTACAGCTGCCCCTTTGCAATATCGTCGCGCAGCAGCGCCTCGGGCGGATAGTGCGTGCCCCATTGCGTCGGGTTCCCCGCCGCGCGCATGCGCTCCCGCGCGCCCGCATAGAGGGCGAGAAGAAGGGGAAGATCTGTTTTGTCAGCTCTTTCGATGGTCATACAAAACAGTATAGCGATCGGGGCGAAAATGTCAAGCGTTGGGCGGGGCGGCATGGTGCGAACCCGCCTCAAAGCCAAGACTGATGAGAATGGCCTGGTCGACGCGGCTCATCGTGTCGGGCGGGAGCGCGCCGATGCGCGCTTTCAGCCGCCGCTTGTCGATGGTGCGGATCTGTTCGAGCAGAATGACGGAGTCGCGCGCCAGCCCGTAGGCATGCGGCAGCTCGATGTGTGTGGGCAGCCGCGCCTTGTTGATCTTGCTCGTCACGGCGGCGGCGATCACCGTGGGTGAAAATTTGTTTCCCGTATCGTTCTGCACGACGAGAACGGGCCGCACGCCGCCCTGCTCGCTTCCCACAACGGGGGATAGATCGGCATAGTACAGTTCTCCGCGTTTGACGTTCATGGTAAGCCTCTTCTGTGGACGGATGCGCCTCCGCTATCATTGTATGTAACGGTCAGCGCTTTTTGTCCACCGCATATGATCTGGTCAAATTTTGCGCAGGCACCCGCTTTTTTATACTAGGTTTGCCCGCAAAAGCGCCGAAATACATGACATTGCGCCGCGAAATGTGTATAATATAGAGAAACGGAGAATATTTGAGGAAGGGGAACCGTATGAAAAATTCCATTGCCGCGAGCATTGCGGGCATCGTCGTCAATCTGCTGCTCGCGGGGGCAAAGATCGCCGCGGGGCTTCTGAGCGGGCTCGTCTCGGTGCTGGCGGACGGGATCAACAACCTGACGGACAGCGGCAGCTGTATCGTATCGCTTATCTTTTTGCGCATCGCGCAAAAGCCCGCCGACCGCGAGCACCCGTACGGGCACCAGCGCGCGGAATATATCGCCTCCCTCATCATCGCCTTTCTCGTGCTGCTGCTTGCCGCAGAGCTGCTCATGCAGTCTGCTGAAAGCATCGGCGGCGAACGGCGGGAGGGTGGCGTGCTCGTCTATGTGCTGCTCGGCGTCTCCATCGCCGTCAAGGCGGGCATGTACGTCTATTATTCCGTCGTGGCAAAGCGCAGCGGCGCCCATCCGCTGCGCGCCACCGCAACGGACAGCCTCTGCGACTGCCTTTCGAGCTTCGTTGTGCTTGCGGGCATGCTGCTTTCGCAGCTGTTCTCGCTGCCGCTCGACGGCTGGGCGGGCATCCTCGTTGCCATCTTCATCGCATGGCAGGGCATCGGCATTTTGCGCGACGCGAGCAGCAAGCTCATCGGCACGGCGCCGGATCCTGCGCTGACGGAGGGCATCCGCGACTGTATCCTTGCGGGGGAAGGGGTGCTCGGGCTGCACGATCTGCACCTGTACAGCTATGGCAGCAACAAGCAGTTTGCCACGGCGCACGTCGAAATGGACGCGTCCGAACCCGTCATGCTCCTGCATGCGGCACTCGACCATGTGGAGCGGGAGGTACAAAAGCGCTTCGGCGTGGAGTTCACCGCACATCTCGATCCCGTCGATCTGAACGACGAAGAGATGCTCTCTCTGCGCGAGCGCGTGTGCGCCGCCGTCGAGGGCATGCAGGCGGGACTGAGCGTGCATGACTTCCGCCTGGTGCGCGGCGAAAAGGTGAAGGCGGTATTCGAGGTGAGCGTGCCCTTCTCCTGCCCCAAAAAGGACGGGGAGATCGAGGAGGAGATCGCGGGCATTGTGCGCACCCTCGGCGACTATCAGCCCGTCGTGCATGCAGAGCGGGCATAGGCGATGTTTTTTGAAAGACGGGCGTCATTTTGTTGTCAATCGCCCGCAAAAATGATATAATCAAAACAGCATATCATGTGCGATGGAGGAACCATGGTAAAGATCATCGTAGACGCAATGGGGGGCGATCACGCGCCCGCAGAGATCGTCAAGGGCGCGGTCCTCGCGCTGCAGGAGAGAGATAATTTTCGCATCGTATTCACGGGCGACGAGGCGCAGATCCGCGCCGTGCTCGCCACGCTCAGATATGACGCCGCGCGGGTGGACATCGTCCATTGCAGCGAGGTCATCACCAACGACGATACGCCGACGCAGGCGATCCGCACCATGAAAGACAGTTCGCTCGTTGTGGGGCTGAGGATGCTCAAAGAGGATCCCGAAGCGGGCGGCTTTGTCTCGGCGGGCTCGACGGGCGCCGTGCTCACGGGCGGCGTGCTGCTCATCGGCCGCATCCGCGGGGTGCTGCGTCCCGCGCTCTGCCCCGGCATCCCCAACGTGCGCGGCACGCGCACGCTGCTGTGCGACTGCGGCGCCAATGCAGAGTGCCGCCCCGAATATCTGGCGCAGTTTGCGCTCATGGCCACGGCGTACAGCCGCGCGGCATTCGGCGTGCAGAATCCGCGCGTCGGGCTTTTAACAAACGGGACGGAGGAGCACAAGGGCGACCCGCTGCATCAGGAGGCGCACCGGCTGATCAAAAACATGAAGAGCGTCAACTTTGCCGGCAACGTCGAGGGGCGCGATATCATGTACGGCGACATCGACATCGCCGTATCCGACGGATTTTCCGGCAACATTGCGCTCAAGGCGGTCGAGGGCTGCGGCAAGACGGTGTCTGACATCCTCAAGCGGGAGTTCAAGCGCTCGCTTTCGAGCAAGCTTGCCTACCTGTGCGCGCGCAAGCAGATCAACAAACTCAGGGAGATGCTCGATTATGCCAAGCTGGGCGGCTCCGTCTTTCTGGGGCTGAAAAAGGTGATCGTCAAATCGCACGGCAGCTCTAAGGCGGCGAGCATCTGCCCCTCCGTTCTGCAGGCGGTGGACGCATATAACAACGACCTCATCGGCAGCATCGAGGGGTTGATCGCGCAGTCGCTCGAGGAAGAACATGCGTAACGGCGAGGATCTCTCCGCGCGCGATCTGGATGCGGCGGAGGAGGCGATCGGCTACCGCTTCCGCGACAGAGAACTTCTGAAGGTGAGCCTGACGCACAAGTCCTATTCCAACTCCTTCGGCGGCAAAAACAACGAGCGCATGGAGTTTTTGGGGGACGCCGTTCTCGAATTCTGTGTGACCGACCGCCTGTTCCGCACGCACAGCGCGGCCGAGGGGGAGCTGACCGAGCTGAGGCAGCGCCTGGTGTCGCAGGCGGCGCTCGAACGGGCGGCGCAGCGCGTCGGGCTCTTCTCCTTCATGCGCTATTCGGGCGGCAAGCAGAACCTGGGCGGCAAGACGGCTTCGAACCTGTTCGAGGCGGTGCTCGCCGCCATCTATTTGGACGGCGGCATCGGCGAAGCCGCCGCCTTTCTCGACCGCTGCCTCTCTCTGGTGGACAGCGAAAATTTCAAGACGCTGCTGCAGGAATATACCCAGAAGCGGGGCGAGGGCATGCCGGACTATCGTACGCGCGAAAGCGGGCAGGGGTATGCCTGCACGGTCTGCGCGATGGGCGAGTGCGGCGAAGGATACGGAGAGAGCAAAAAGACCGCCGAGACCGAGGCGGCGAAACAACTTTGGAATAAGCTGAAAAAGAGGACGGGGAATTGAATTTCAAGGAAATGCAACTTGCGGGGTTCAAGTCGTTTGCCGACAGGACCTCGATCAAATTTGAAGAGGGCGTCACCTGCATCGTGGGGCCGAACGGGTGCGGCAAGAGCAACGTCGCCGACGCCGTCCGCTGGGTACTGGGCGAGCAGTCCGCCAAGGCGCTGCGCGGCACCAACATGCAGGACGTCATCTTTAACGGCACGCAGACGCGCCGCGCGCTCTCCTTCTGCGAAGTGACGCTCGTGTTCGATAATTCCAAACATCTCTTTGACATCGAATACGAAGAGGTCGCCATGACGCGGCGGCTGTACCGCTCGGGCGAGAGCGAATATCTGCTCAACAAACAGCCCTGCCGCCTCAAGGATATCGTGGCGCTCCTGCACGGGGTGGGCATCGGCAAAGAGGGATATTCCATCATCGGGCAGGGCAAGGTGGAACAGATCATGAACGCCAAGCCCGAGGATCGGCGCGCCATCTTCGAAGAGGCGACGGGTGTGATGAAGTTCAAGGCGCAGAAGGGGGAGATCGAGCGCAAGCTCGAGAGCGCGGGGGACAACCTCACCGTCTTTACCCAGCGCATCGACGAGGCGGAGCGCCAGCTCAAGCCGCTCGAAAAGCAGGCAGAGACGGCAAAAAAGCACCGCGAATTTTCTGAACAGCTCAAATATGAAGAGGTAAACGCCTATCTCGTCCGCGTGGACGGCTTCGAGCGCGAGACGGGGAAACAGCGCGCGGCGATCGCACAGGTGGACGCCAGGTTGCAGACCATCGAAGGGGAGCTTGCCGCCGCCGATGTCAACGAGGCCGCTGCGCGGGAGAGCGTGGCGCTTTCGGACGAAAAGCTGAACGCGCTCAACGAAAAGCTGCGCAATTTCGAGGTGGGCATCGAGCACAGGAGCGGCGTATCGCGGCTGATCGGCGAACGGCTCGAGAGGGCGCAGCAGCGCCTTGCGGCGGCGGAGGAGGAGCAGAAGAGCGGCGCCGCGCGCATGGCGGAGCTTGCGCGCCTGCGGCAGGAGAACGAGGGAAATCTGCGCAGCGGCGAGCGCCGTGCGGCGGAGATCGAAAAGCAGTGCCTGCAGCTCAATCAGCAGCTGGACGAGGCGGAGATCCGCCTTCAGACATACGAAAAGCTCTCGGACGAGACGCGCGCGAGCGAGATGAGCTCGGTGGAGGACCTTGCGGACATCCGCGCGAACGCGGGAAGCCTTGCCGCGCAGAAGAAGGCGACGGGCGAACGGCTGGACGAGGCAAAGGAGGCGGCGCAAAAGGCGCGCGCCAGAAGGGAGGAATATGCCCTTCAGCTGGGGGAGTGCAGCGGCCGCAGGGCGGCGTGCGAGCAGTTCCTCAACGGGAAGGCAGAGCGCGAAGAGGAACTTTCCGAGACGCTGAGCGACCTCAACCGCTCCTATCAGCAGCTCAACAAGGAGCTCACGGACTGCCGCAGCGCCATCGTCAACCTGGAAAACAATCTTGAACTTTATACCAATCTGAAGAACCGGTTTGACGGCTACCGCGACTCCGTGCGGAATTTGCAGCTCAGCGCCAAAAAGAATGCCGAGCTTGGCAGCCGCATCAAGGGCGCCATCGCCGACATCGTGTCCACCGACAAACAGTACGAGGTGGCGATCGAGACGGCGTTCGGGGCTGCGATGCAGAACCTTGTCACCGCCACGGCGGACGACGCGCGCTATCTCATCGAATATCTTAAGCGCACGGGCGGCGGCGTCGTCACCTTTTTGCCCGTATCGGCGATCCGCCCGCGCGGCAACAGCATGGAGATCAAGCGCGCCATGCACGAGCGCGGCGCCCTCGGCCTTGCCGACGAGCTCGTCCACTACGACCCCTATTATGAGAATATCATCGGAAATCTTCTCGGCAATACGCTCGTCTGCGATACGATCGGCAACGCGACGGCGATCGCAAAGAAGTTCCCGCGCTCCTTCCGCATCGTCACGCTGGACGGCGATATCATCGCAACGAGCGGCGCCATGACGGGCGGCTCCAAGCGGCGCGACAGCGGCAATCTGCTCGCGGGCGAGCGGCACATCAAGGAATGCGAGGCGGGCATCAGGAACAAGCAGGCGACGGCGGAGAAGCTGCAGCGCGCCATTGCCGAATGCGAAAGGGCGCGCGCCGAGGCACAGCAGGAATGCGACGACTTCCGCGTGCGCGTGCAGGAGGAGGCGGCGTCGTTTGCCGCCCTCTCGGAAAAGGAGCAGACGCTGAACGCCCTTGTCGAGCAGGCGGAGCGCGATATTTCTGACTATGAAGAGATGATCGGCCGCCTGCAGGCGCGCCTGAACGAATTGGAGAGCGAGGTCATGTCCTCCTCCGAGAGCGAGGACATGCTCAGCCGCAGACGCACGGAGGCAGCCAAGGAGGCAGCCGCACGTGCGGAGGACGCTGCGGCCCTTCGTGCAGAGCGCGACAAGCTTGCGGGAGAGGTGAATGCCCTGCGCGTGGAGGGGGCGTCCGTTGCCTCCGCCCTGCAGGCGGGGCGCAGCGATGAGGCGCGTTACGCCGAGGAGAACGATACACTCGCGGCGCGGGAAGAGCAGCTGAAGGAGGAACTCGAACAGCTGCGCGCGCAGATCGGGCAGCTTCGGGCACAGGCGGCGGAGGTCGCCCTCACCGAGGAGGAACAGCGGGAGGTCGCGGGCATCCGCAGCGAGATCGCAAACGTGCAGGAGAACAAGAAGGCGACCGCGCTCGAACAGGGGCGCTGCGCCGAGCGCAAGCGTGCGCTGCTCGCTGAACAGCAGACCCTGAGCGCCCGCCGCCATGCGTGCGAGCTTGAGATCTCGCGGGCGGAGGTCAATCTGGAAAATGCCCGCCAGCGCATCGAAGAGGCGTACGGCCTCGACTACGAGGGCGCAAGCACGCTGCGCGACGAGGCGTTCGATCCCACCCAGGCGGCGCAGAACATCGCCTCGCTCAAGCGCAAGATCAGCGCGCTCGGGCCTGTCAACCAGAATGCGGAGGAGGACTATGCGCTTCTCTACGAGCGCTATCACGAGATGTTCACGCAGAAGGAGGACCTTGAAAAGGGTATTTCAGATCTCACGACCGTACTGAACGATCTGAAGGACGCCATGCAGAAGCAGTTCGACGAGGGCTTCAACGAAATCAACGCCAACTTTACCAAGATCTTCAAGGAGCTGTTCGGCGGCGGCAAGGCAGAGATGCAGCTCGACTATACCGACTGCGACGACCCGCTGAACGCAGGCATCGAGATCGTTGCCTGCCCGCCCGGCAAAAAGCTCACCAAAATTTCGCTGCTTTCAGGCGGCGAGCGTGCACTCACCGCCATTGCCATCCTGTTTGCCATTCTGCGTTCGCGCCCCATGCCCTTCTGCATCCTCGACGAGATCGAGGCGGCGCTCGACGAGGCGAACGTAGATCGCTTTGCAAGTTACTTAAAAAAATTCTCCCACGAGACGCAGTTCATCGTCATCACGCACAGGCGCCCCACCATGAACAAGGCGGATACCCTCTTCGGCGTGACGATGGAGGAGAAGGGCGTCTCCAAGATTGTCTCCGTCAAACTGTCGGAGGTCGAGGAGCGCCTGGGCGGCGATACCATCGTCGCATAAAAGGAGTACATTATGTCATTTTTCGGCAAGATCAAAGACGCGCTGCAGAAGACCAAGGCGGGCGTCTCCGCCAAGATGCGGCGGCTCTTCTCCA
The DNA here is from genome assembly GCA_944337235.1 of uncultured Clostridia bacterium. Taxonomy (GTDB): domain Bacteria; phylum Bacillota; class Clostridia; order Christensenellales; family Borkfalkiaceae; genus Gallimonas. The sequence continues at coordinate 40,259 of CALVLK010000002.1, read as the reverse complement.
AGAACAAGCTGGGCGACGCGTTCTATGACGAGCTGGAGGAGATCCTCATCTCCTCCGACGTCTCCGTGCGCACGGCGGAAGAGGTGGTGGACGAGGTGCGCGAAGAGGCGATCGGGGGCAAGGTCAAGGACGAGCAGTTCGTCACCGATCTTCTGAAGGATATCTTAGAGGAGAAGCTGGACGAGGCGCCCGTGCCCGAACTCAGATACCCCTGCGTCATCATGTTCGTGGGCGTGAACGGCGCGGGGAAGACGACCTCGATCGGCAAAGTCGCCAACTGGTTCGTGCAGCAGGGCAAGAGCGTCGTGCTCGCCGCGGCAGACACCTTCCGCGCCGCCGCCATCGAGCAGCTGAGCGTATGGGCGGACCGCGCCAAGGTGCGCATCATCCGCCACGAGGAGGGGAGCGACCCCGCGGCCGTCATCTTCGACGCCGTCTCCTCCGCCCGTGCGCGCGGCACCGACGTCGTGCTCGTGGATACGGCGGGGCGGCTGCAGGTGAAGGAAAACCTGATGAATGAGCTCAAAAAGATGGACCGCGTCGTCACGCGCGAGTTTCCGGATGCGGCATTCTATAAGTTCCTCGTGCTCGACGCCACGACGGGGCAGAACGCCTTTTCGCAGGCGCGCATCTTTGGCGAGACGATCGCGCTCGACGGCATCGTGCTCACCAAGTTAGACAGCTCCGCAAAGGGCGGCTTTGTCTTTTCGCTGTGCGGCGAGCTGCACGTGCCCGTCGTGTTCGCCTGCGTGGGTGAAAAGATCGACGACATCGCCCCCTTCGACGCGGAGCAGTTTGTGGAAGGATTTTTTTAACGGAGGAAAGACATGCAAAAGATCAAAGAGTATTTCAAACGCTATCGCTTCCCGGGCGAGCTTGCAAGCGTTATCTTCTTGGCGGCGCTTATCATCCCGCGCATTCTCTATTGGTGTCTGCCCAAGGTCGCGGGCGGGCTCTCCACGGGGTATGACGCCCTCGAGATCGCCGCGGCGGTGTGCTTTGCGCTCAGTCTGCTTGCGCTCCTTCTGCTGCGCCGCAAAGACGTGCGGCCGCCCCGCATCACCGAAGGCTTCATGACGCTCGCCAACCTCTTTCTTCTGCTCACCTTTCTTGCGTGGGGGTTCTATTGTTTCCGCTACGTCAGCGATGTGCTGTATGTGTTTCTTGCCGTCGCGTCCTCCTTCGCGTTGCTCTTCTTTGCGGCGGACAGGAAGAACACGCTCGCCCTTGTGCCGGGCGCGGCGGGCGCGGTGTGCTATATCCTTGCCGTCGTGCTGTCTGTACTATAAAAATGCGCGTGAATTTACGAATGTCAAGCAATTTTGCTTGACATTCGTATTTTTTTGCGCTATACTTGCGAAGAATCTTGCGGAAGGGGGAGAGGATATGGCTTCTTCTGAGAAGACGCTCGAGGCTTTAAAGGCAGCGGCGGCAGACGAGCGCGGGGAATACCTGCACTTCATGCGCCTGTGGGATATCTACAGCCCGCTGCTCACCCCGCATCAGCGCGAGATCACAGATCTCTATTTCAACTGCGACCTGTCGCTGGCAGAGATCGCCGAGGAGCGCGGGGTGTCCCGCCAGAGCGTTTCGGACTGTCTGAACAAGACCCGCAGGCAGATGGAGGAGTACGAGAACAAGCTGCATTTCCTGCGCACGGCGGCAGAGATGAGCCTGCACCTCTCCTTTTTGCAGACGGATATCGCAAGATGGGCAGAGGGGGCGCAGCTCACACCGGCGCAGCGCGGCGGGATAGAGGCGCTCCTTGCCAAGGACTATGCGCAGGAGGTCGCCGCCGCCTTAAAGGAGCATGCAGATATCCTGCTGTAAGGAGGGAGAGGGATGGCACTATTCGCATCGTTGTCCGAACGGCTCAATCATATTTTCAGCAAGCTGACCAAGCGGGGCAGGCTCACCGAGCTTGAGATCCGCACCGCCATGCGCGAGGTACGCGTTGCCCTGCTCGAGGCGGACGTCAATATCAAAGTTGCAAAACAGTTCATTGCCGAGGTTTCGGAAAAGGCGGTGGGGCAGGAGGTGTTGACCTCGCTGAACCCCGCGCAGCAGGTCATCAAGATCGTCAACGACGAGCTGATCGCGCTCATGGGGCCCGCCAATGCCAAGCTGGAAATTTCGCCCAAGCCGCCCACCGTCATCCTCATGTGCGGATTGCAGGGCTCGGGCAAGACGACCATGTGCGCAAAGCTTGCGCTGCATCTGAAAAAGCAGGGCAAAAAGCCGCTGCTTGTGGCGGGCGACATCTACCGCCCCGCCGCCATCCGCCAGCTGCAGGTCATGGGCGAGCGCGCCGAGACCGAGGTGTTCGAAAAGGGCACGCAGGCGCCCGCCAAGACGGCGAAACAGGCGGTGGACTACGCCCTGAAGATGGGCTATGACATCGTCATCATCGATACGGCGGGCAGATTGCAGATCGACGAAAAGCTCATGCAGGAGCTGGAGGAGATCAAGCGCGAGGTGCCCGTCACCGAGATTTTGCTCACCATCGACGCCATGATCGGCCAGGAGGCGGTGAACGTAGCCGAAACCTTCAACCGCCGTCTGAGCATCACGGGCGTCATCCTCACCAAGTTAGACAGCGACACGCGCGGCGGCGCCTGCCTGAGCGTAAAGGCGGTCACGGGCAAGCCCATCAAGTTCATCGGCGTGGGCGAAAAGATCGGCGATCTCGAGCCCTTCTACCCCGACCGCATGGCGTCGCGCATCTTAGGCATGGGCGACGTGCTCTCGCTCATCGAAAAGGCGCAGCAGGCCGTCAGCGAGGAGCAGGCGCGTGAGATGGAGCGCAAGATGCGCGAAAACAGCTTTACGCTCACCGACTATCTGCAGCAGTTCGAAACGCTGAAGAAGATGGGCGGGGCAAACGCGCTGATGAGCATGCTCCCCGGCGCGGGAAAGCTCAAACTCAGCGAGGGCGACATCGACGAAAAGCGCATGGAGCGCACCAAGGCGATCATCCTCTCCATGACGCCGCGCGAGCGGGAAAATCCGCAGATCATCAACTCCCCCCGCAAGCGGCGCATCGCGCTTGGCTCTGGCACGAGCGTGCAGGAGGTCAATCAGCTGCTCAAGCAGTTCGATCAGGCAAAACAACTCATGAAGAAGTTTAAGGGCGGAAAGGGCAAGATGCGCCTGCCGTTCTGAGCGATAAACAGAAAAACAATATCGGAGGTTTTTTGAATATGGTTAAAATGAGATTGGTGAGACTGGGCGACAAGAAGTCCCCCGTCTACCGCATCGTCGTGGTCGATGCAAGAAAGGCTGCAACGGGCGAGTATATCGACAAGGTCGGCTATTACGATCCCCGCTCCAACCCCGTCACCCTCGACGTCGATGTCGAAAAGGCGAAGGATTGGCTTGCAAAGGGCGTTCAGCCCACCGAGACGGTGAAATCGCTTCTGGTGCAGAGCGGCGCAATGGAGAAGTCCGCAAAGCTCAGCCCCGCCAAGACCAAGACCAAGAAAAAGAAGAAGTAATGGCAGAAAGAACTTCCTTTCCCCAAATGTGACCCTAATATAAGGAGGTATGAACATGCTGGAACTTATCAAGTACATTGTAGAACAGTTTGCCGAAGATAAAGAACATGTGGAATATCAGGTCGAGGAGACGGAGAACGAGATCAACGTCACCGTGCTGCTCTCCGATTCCGATATGGGCAAGGTCATCGGCAAGCAGGGCAAGATCGCCAAGGCGCTGCGTACGCTGGTGCGGTCGGCTACCCCCAAGGGCAGCAAAAAGTACAATGTCGAGATCAAAGAGCGCGAAGAGGCATGATCTTCGCCCCATTGTGAACGCATGCGCCGCCGCACATTCTGTGCGGCGGCGCTTTTGTATTTTCATGCAGCATATGGCGCAGGGCGCGTTTGGTGCAAGGGAGGCGCTTTTGTGTAAAAATTTTTTCAGATTATTTTTACAATGAATATTGACAAATCGATAATTGTGTGATAGAATAAAGAAAAAACAAAGGGGTTTGTATGAAAAACATTTTATTGAAGCGCGTTGGCGCGGTTGTGCTGACGGGAATGTCGTTGTTTGCAACGGCGGGATTGTGGGGTGCGCATAGCGTTGATACGGTGTACGCCGAAGAGATGACGGCGCAGGAGAGCAACTATGCCGTTGCAGACGAAAGCGTGCTTTCGCCCGCAAGCGTATGTTCGCCGGAGAGGCCGGAAATTGTCAGTTATATTGATCAGATATATTATGAGACATACCATATGGAAAGAACGGTATATTATCAATCATATAATTGCTTTGCCGCATACGGAATTAAAAATGTCGATCAGCATGCTACGCAAATTTTTATGGGCAGAAACAATGGGTCAGCTAACGAATATGTCATTTCCGATGTCGGCTACAATGAGGTCCATAAATACATTGCCCTGCCATCAAATCAGAATCGATGTAATCCTGAGCATTATTTGGTTCGTTCGCATTGCACGTCGTGTGGGGCGACATCCAATGTCAATCCATTGATGATCAATGAATATGATAAAGCATATAGTGCTGTCTGTCGCTATCCGGTAACAGAGAAGAAAATTACGGGAACAATCCCTACGAAAATCGATCAGGATGGGTCGATTTGGGAGCATAATTGTCCTGGTGGTAAAACGATTCACTTTTCTATTGCATATAACGGTGCAGCGGTGGACGGAGAATTGACGGTTCCTGGTTGGTTCCAAACGAGAACTTTTACCACTACACTTAAGGGCGTCACTTTTACCGTACGCACGGGGCCATATAAAATTTCTATCATGGCGAGTCAAGAGGTAACATGCAGTCCGTACATGAATGTATTTGCCTTCTACTCTGAGCCATAAAGTTTAGTAATATAAGAAATAACGATGAAAAAAAAGCAACTACAATTCCGGGAACGGATCAAGATCGCCTGGCGGCTGATCTCGCACAGACGGCTGCCGACGATGATCATTACGGTGATCCTTTCTGCTTTCTCCTTCGGCCTGATGGCAATTGGCCTTACGGGGCTTACCTACAGCCCCGTGCAGTATATCTCCCGCGCCTATCTGCGCTACAACCGGCAGTACTCCTATACGCAGTTTGTTGCAAACGGCGATACGGAGCGGTATTCGCGGGAATGGTTTACGCAATCGCAAATTCAGCAGATACAAGAAATGGTGGATCGGGAGGTGATCTGCACCGTTCCCGGATTCTATTGGCAGTATTTTGTACAGGATCGCACCGCAGCCGCCGGCAACGATCTCTATGCCATGGGATATCTCCCCGAAGCGAGCGGGATTTCTTCAAGTGGTTTGGGCGCGTTTGGGTTGAGTGCGACGGACGAGGGATACAGATCGCTCGGATTCGAGCTGCTGGCAGGGGAATACCCCGACGAGGAGGGCGAGATCGCAATCAGCGAGGCGCACTTTCAGGCATTCTGCAATCGCGGCTATGTCGACGCCGCAGTGCGCTATGTCTGGGAGGATTATGTCGGCGATGATGCAACGCTTCTTGGCCAATTTGTGTACGACGCTTCCATTCCCGCCGAAGAGAGCGTCTCCATCACGGAGTACAGCGATCTCATAGGCAGATCGTTGGGCATGGGCGATCCCGAACGGGACGGGGAGCACGCCTATTCCTATACCATCGTCGGGATCGTCGATACGCACATGGACGAGGCGGCGGAACAGGAACTTCTCGATCGGAGTACGCCCGCTGCCAGGTGGCTGTTCAGCCCGCACGCGCAGCAAGAGCATGGCGCGCTGTCGGTATTTTGCAGCGCCATCACCGACGGGTCGACCATGCGCCGATGCGTGCGCGAGATCCTCGCCCTGCGCGAAGAGACCTTTGAACAGGGCGGTTTTTTCCCCGCGCTGGCGGATATGAGGCTGTTGATGCGCGAAGAGGATATGGCAGATGAGCTTGCATTTGCAGCCGTCTTTGGCGGCGCCGGTGCATTTTTGGCGCTATTCTCCATTTTGCTGAACGGATACCTCAGTGCGCGGATGGTCGGGGATCAGAGCAAGCAGATCGGAATATTGCGTTCGCTTGGGGCAAGCCGCGGGATCGTGCGTGTGATCATGTGGCTCGGGCTGGCGCTCACGGCAACGGCTACGCTGATCCTGGCGGTTGCATTGTCGTTGGGGGTTTTTTATGGCTGGATTTTCCCCGAAACGGTCAACGCGCAGTTCGGGGTGAGCTACCTTGTGTACAACGGGTGGACGGTGCTCATTTTAGCAGCGTTTTGCTACGGGGTGCCGCTGTTGTGTTCGCTTGTGCCGCTGCAAAAGTTTTTGAACAAGACGATCGTGCAAAACCTTACAGGCAGCATGGAAAAGCCGCGCAAACGAAAGCGCCGCGTCCGACAATGACAAAGAAATAAGCAGAAGAACCGCCGAGGTCGGCGGTTCTTCTGTTTTGGTGCGGGTTGAATGTGAAAAAGTGATGGAGAAATTTTCTCCGTGCCAAAGGGGCAGGGGGAATGTTACAGCGTTTTGGCGTATTCCTCCAAGAGGTCGAGAATGGCCTTGTCGTTTTCGTAGTAGAAGTCGTCGTAGGCGCCCAGGGGGTCAGCTTCGAGCGCGGCGGCAACGGCGTTGTCGTCGTCCTCGTCCAGCCCAAGCGATCGAAAGGCGCGGTGGGCGCGCTGCAGATTTTCGGCATGTTCGGGGGGAAGCAATTCGCGCAGCGCCGCCAGAACGGCAAAGAGATTGCTCTGCCGATAGCCGAGGTTGAGAAAGAACTGCAAGTGTCCGCCGTTTTGCATTTCGTCGTCGTAGAGCAGCAGCTCGCTGTACGGGGAGGGGATGTCGCCTTGCTCCCAGAGCGCCCACATATGCTCCCAGCGCTCCTCGGCGGACATCTCATGTTTTCCGAAAAATCTCTTGAAAAAACTCATATGCCTGAAAAAGAGGGGCGCTGCCGAAAACGGCAGCGCCCGATTTCGTTATGCAATGCTCATACAATGTAAGCGGGGTCGGATGCGGCGTTGTCGAGCTCTGCGCGCTGACCCTCGTAGCCGGGCTTGCCCAACAGGGCGAACGTCGCCTTCTTGCCCGCCTCTACGCCAGGCTGATTGAAGGTGTTGATGTTGAACATCGCGCCCGCATAGGCCGTCTGCATCTCAAACAGGAACAACAGCTGACCGAGCGTAAAGGCGTTGATCTCGGGCAGAAGAATGGTATAGTTGAGCCTGCCCGCCTTGGTGAGGGCGTACGCCGTCGCCTTGTTCTCTGCCTGAATGAGCTCTTCCATCGTGTGCCCGCCCAGGAAGGAGACGTCGGGAATGCTCTCGCAGCCATGCGGGATGGGGGACTTTTCCTTATAAGAACCGACGGAGAGGAAGGTGACCACCTTGTCGTAGGGGCCTTCGGTGTACAGCTGCACCTGCGAGTGCTGGTCGGTGACGCCGAGCGCCTTGACGGGCGTCTGCCCCACGTTGCAAGGGGTGCCGTCGAGCGTGACGTTCTTGCCCAGCGACTCCGCCCAGAGCTGCGCGTACCAGTCAGAGACGTAGCGGAGGTTGTCGGAATAGGGCATGAGCACGCCGATGTTCTTGCCGTTCTGCATGGAGATATATTGCAGCGTGGCGGTGAGCAGCGCGGGATTCTTTTTGAGGTCTGCGCTCTTGCACAGCTTGTCCATATACGCCGCGCCCTTCAGAAGCAGTTTGATGTCGATGCCGAGCACGGCTGCGGGCAGCAGCCCCACGGGGCAGAGTTCGGAAAATCTTCCGCCCACGCCGTCGGGGAGTATATAGCGCTTTACCCCGCCCAGCTCGTCGGAGATCTTGACGAGGTTGCCGCGGGCGGCGTCCGTCGTGAAGATGACGTGATCCTTCACGTCTCTGCCTGCCTTTTTGAGCAGGTCGGAGATGATGAGGTACTGCGTCATCGTCTCGCTCGTGGCGCCCGACTTGGAGATGACGTTGAAGCAGGTCTTGGTGACGTCGATGACGTCCAGAAGTTCCTTCATGCGGACGGGGTCGACGTTGTCCTCCACGAAGAAGCGGGGCCCCCTGCGCTTGCTCTTGGGCAGGTCGTTGTAGTGCAGATGGCAGAGTGCGGTGAACGCCATAGAGGGGCCGAGCGCGCTTCCTCCGATGCCGAGCACGACGAAATTATCAAACTTTCTGCGCACCTCTTTTGCCGTCGCAAGGATGTCGGCGACGATCTCGTCCTGGTTGTAGGGCAGCTCCGTCCAGCCCATGAACAGCTCGTCCTTGCCGCGGTTCTGCGCCACGTAGGCGTGCGCCGCCTTTGCAAGGGGCTTTGCCGCGTCGAGCATCTTCTGCGAGATGCCCTTGTCGCCGAGGTATTTGTCGGTCATGTTGGTGTAGTCCACCCTGACGCGGAGCGCCTTGCGCAGCTCTTCTGTCATTCTCATAATGTTACTTCCTCCGTTTCATAGAAATCGTGATCGATCCGTGCATTGCACGGTACTCAAATATTGTAATGCACTTTGAGAAGATTGTCAAGGGGAGAGGGGATAATTTTGCGGTTTTTTTGTCGTCTTATGTCCCGAACAGTTTGGCGGAACGCCGCCGGAACGGGCTTTTTTTGCCCTGAAGCAGCGCCTTGGGGCGATAGAGCGCCGCAAGCGCATAGACGAGCAGCTCCAGCAGGCATACAGAGAGCGCCGTGGCAACGAGCGCGGGCACAAAGCCGAATATGAGCACATACAGCTTGCGCAGCAAAAAGCCCGCAAGCGCAACGCCCGCGGTCGCGGCCGCCGTGCGCAGGAAATAGCCTTTGGAGCGCAGCCTGCCCGTCTTTTTGCGCAGCAGGACGAGCGAGCAGACTGCGGTGATCATATAGTCGCACATCATGCCCACGATCAGGGCGCCGCTGCCGAGCAGGGGCGGCAGCAGAATGACGGAGAGCAGCATCGCCCCCGCCCCGAGCAGAAAGCAGCCGAGCGTCTGCCGTTCGCAGTTCATGGAGTTGAGCAGGCTGGTGGAGATCATCGTGATGCTCATGGGCACGAGAATGGGCGCGCATGCGGCGATCAGTACGCCGCTCTGCGCATTGGAATAGAGCAGCACGCCCAGATCCTCGCCGCATACGGCGTAGAGGGGGATGAGCACGGCAGAGATGAGCAGCGCCGCATTCAGGGCGCGCTCGGTGAGGGCGGAGAGCTTTTCCTTCTCCTTTCTGTAAAAACAGGCGGAAAATTCTGGCACGAGCACGAGGGCGATGGAGCCGATGAGCGTGGAGGGGATCATCAGAATGGGCATGACCATGCCGTACACCACGCCGTATGCGCTCATGGCGCGCGCGGAACTCTCGCCCGATGCCATGAGGCGGGCGGGAAAGAGGACGGAGATGAGGAAGTTGACGAGCGAGCTTGAGAGCCGCATCGCCGTGATGGGGGCGGAAGCGGAGAGCAGCGGTTTGATCTGCCCCTTGGGAGAGGAGAGCCTGCCGCCCATCCACAGGAAACAGACGACGGAGATGGCAAAGGAACAGAAGTAGGAGATGATCACGGCAATGGCGGCGAGCCGCACGAGCGGAAGGGTGCTGTCCCACACGACGAGCAGGAGGATGCCCGCCGCGATCATGATGATCTCTTCGATGAGTTCGATGAGCGAATAGGGCAAAAAGCGTTTGTTTCCCCAAAAACTGCCGCGCAGAATGGCATATACCGAGGTGAAGGGCAGCGCAAGGATGAGGATATAGAAGAGGTCGGCGCAGCGTGCGTCTGAAAAGAGCGTGCTCACGGCGGGGCGGAAGAGCAGGAGCAGCAGAACGAGGGGGAGGGCAAAAGAGAGGGTGAGCGTGATCGCGGCAGAGGTCGCCGCGCGCTCTCCGCGGGCGTTGCCGTGCGTCTTGTGCGCCGTCAGCGTGCGCGAGAGGGTGATGGGAAGCCCGCTCGAGGTGAGGGTGAGAAAGACGGCAAATACGGTGAGCGCAACCTGATAGACGCCCAGCCCCTCCGAGCCGAGCACGCGCGAGAGGATCATGCGGTAGAGAAAGCCAAGGCCGTGTTCTATGGCGGAAAAGACGGTGACGACGGCAGCGGTACGATACATGGAATTCATCCCCTCATTTTATGCGGGGGCGGCACCTTTTTATGTCTGCGCGCATACAATGGGGGTATGCAGCTTGAACTTGTGAACCATACTCTCTATCGCGTGCGGCGCGGGCAGAGCGCGGAAGAGATCGCGTGCGCATTCGGGGTGCCGCCCGCCGTTCTGGCGGCAGAAAACGGACTTTCTGCACAGCCTGAAGAGGGACAGCTTCTGCGCATTCCCGCCGCCGACTGCCACCTCTACCGTGTGCAGGGCGGAGACAGCATGAGCGGGCTCTGCGGCAGCCGCGCGCGCTTTCTTGCGCACAACCGCTGCGACGCGCTGTATCCTGCGCAGATCGTCCGCCTGTAGCGGCACATGCGCGGCAGTCACGCGCATACCATGCAATAGAGCCAATCGGCTTATGGAGGTTACAAATGTCATTTTTTTCCAATTTCTCATCGGATCACTGCCCGGGGACCATCACGGGCAATCCCTTGAACGGACTTTGCGAAAAGGTGTGCATACAGGCGGAAAAGATTTTTGACGCGGGCATCCTTCAGACGCGGCTGGAAAACGTATCCATTCCGCTTTCGGAGGAGACGCCCGAAGACCCTACATATCCGCTCACGTTTATCAGCGCGCGTTCCTCGGGCGCCGCAACGGTCTCTGCCGTCAGCGTCGACAGACAGACGGAGGGGCAGTGCGCCCGCGTACAGGCGACGGTGACGATTCCCCTCGAGGTCGTCTATACGGACGCCGACGGCAGAGAGGGCCGCGCCGTCAGCGCGCTCACGCTGAACGAGGACGTGATGATGTTTGTGCCGCCCGCCTCGGTCATGCCCTTTTCCGTGACGGCGGTCGCCTCGTGCGTGGCGCCAGAGGGTACGTTCAGCACCACGACGAATACATTTCTGATCAGCGCATGCGTCACCGTCATTCTTAAAGTTGCCATGCAGGTAGAGCTGCTCCTGCCCAGTTACGGGTATTGCGCCATTCCGCCTGCGCAGGAGTTTTCGCAGGAGGTATGCTCAGGATTTTTTGAGCTGCCGCTGTATCCGCAGGGAAGAAGCTGCTGCAAAAAGTGAAAACAGTCAAAGACGGGCAGCCCTTCGGCTGCCCGTCTTTGACTGTCGTTCGCTCTTGGGATCGGAAAAGATCGGAAGAGGAAGTCCAGAGGAGTCAGGAGAGCAGAGCGTTCAGGTAGTCAGTCAGAACCGCGCTCTGCGTTTTGGCCTCTTCGGCAGAGGGATGTCCTTCACCGCCCGATCTTCCTTCGGGCAGCGGACAGATGCTGATGCGTTCGTCATCTGCCCGTGCGACGGCAGTTTGTATGCCGCGTGTGACACGATCGTCGTTGCCCATCATGCCGTGTACGCATACGACATATGCCTCCGGATTGCGGCTGCGGATCAGAGAAAGCAGCTCGGCATAGTCATCCGTAAAATCTGCTTGCGTATATAAAGGATCGCTGCTCATATACCAGGAATCATTGGTGCCAAGCGCCACAACGACGATGTCGTAGGCCTCCTCTGCAGGATATTGTCCCGTTACGATAGAGGAGTACTGCAAATACATATCAAGCATGCTCACACCCATCCTTCCTCGGGCGCCGACACAGATCCCCTCCGCCGCCACAAGGGAGGCGACTGCGTCCAGCGACTGCGCTGTACGGTAGGCATACCCTTTTGTCCCATCGGAATTTGCGATTGTGCACGCCTCGCCGGAAGTGCCGTATACACCGGCGCCTGCCGTGATTGAGTCTCCCACAAATTCAATGCGGAGGGGCATAGGATCGGGGGCGAGGAACTTTCCGTCCGTCTGAAAACTTCTTACGGTAAGATTGCCGTTTTGCGAGCTGGTCGCCTTGAGAAGGCGCACGGTATGTACGCCTTCGGGCAGATTTTCGCACAGCACGATTTCACCGTTGCGGTGGATGGGAATGAAACTCCCTTCGGTATCTCCGTCAACAAAAACGGTGAAATAAAGCGTTACGTTGCCCGAAATAATATCGGCGCTCGCACTTGTGCCGTAAAATGTGATCTCCGCACCCGTGCATACGTTGCTGAGCACCAGGTTGCCCGCCTGCAGATATGTCCTGCCGAAGAGGCGGAGATACGCCTCGTCGAAGCTGTTGACCTCCTCCGCCGAGACGACGCGCCTCCCTTCGATCTCCTCGGGCTCCGGTTCGGCGTCCGGCCCCGGTTCGGGAGAGACGATCGTGCCGGGCGTTTCCGGCAAATCGGGGTCGTCGGAGGGCGTCTCCGTGCATGCAACCACGGAAAAGATCAGAAGGGGAAGAAGCAGAAAGGAAAGCAATTTACTCTTCATAATTCCTCGCAAGGGCAGGGCTCATCGCGCCCGAAATGAAAAAATATTTCTTTCTGATTCCATAATAGCGCAAATCTTTCCTTTTGTCAAGATGTACGTGAAAAATATTTTCACAAAAGCGGTAAAATTTTTCTTTTTTACGCGGATAGGGCGCACGGAAAGATTTTCCGTGCAAACAGACAAAAAGTGTGCAAAAAAACTTGACATCTGCGGACAGATGGGGTAAAATAGTTACAGCCAAGCAGAGGTGATCCCTTCTCCCCGACACGGCATGCGCTGTGCGGGTCAATCATTCCAAAGCGCCGTGCGCTGAATCTGGGAGTATTGTCGGGTCATGTCGTCTGCATGGCCCGTTTATTTTCATTTTGAGAGGTAGACTGAAATCAAAACGCAAACTCAGATGAACGGAGAGATCCGCGACCGTGAGATCCGCGTGATCTCGCAAGATGGAGAGATGCTCGGCGTCATGACGCCGCGCGAGGCGCTGCTCCTTGCGGAAGAGGCAGATCTGGACCTCGTCAAGATCTCCCCCAACGCTGTCCCGCCCGTGTGCAAGATCATGGACTGGGGCAAGTTCAAGTTCGAGCAGGCCAAGAAGGAGAAGGAGAACCGCAGGAATCAGAAGGTCATCGAGCTGAAGGAAGTGCAGCTCTCCATGACCATCGACGTGGGCGATCTCAACGTCAAGGCCAAGCAGGCGACGCGCTTTTTGGAGGCGGGCAACAAGGTGAAGGTGACCATTCGTCTGCGCGGCAGGCAGATGGCGCACGCAAATCTTGCGCGCGACGTGATCAACAATTTCTACGAGTCGCTCAAGGACATCTGCGTCGTGGAAAAGCCCATCAACATGGAGGGGCGCAACCTCATTCAGATCCTCGCGCCCAAAAAACAGTAGACGTTTCACTCCCGACAGGGGACGAAATAGACAGGAAAAAACATCATTGGAGGAGAAAGATATGCCCAAACAGAAATCGCACAGCGGTTCCAAAAAGCGCTTTTGGCTCACGGGCAGCGGTAAGGTGAACAGACCTCACGGCGGCAAGAACCACAAGGCAGAGACCAAGAACAGAAAGAGAAAGAGAAATTTACGTCAGTCGACGCTTGTCTCCCATACGCAGGAGAACACCGTCAAGAAGATGATTCCTTACAAGGATTAAAGGGAGGCACAGAACATGAGAATTAAAAGAGGCGTAAACGCCGTCAAAAAGCGCAGAAAGATCTTCCGCCTTGCAAAGGGCTACTACGGCCGCAAGAGCAAGAATTACCGCATCGCCCGCGAAGCGGTGATGAAGTCGCTCAACTATGCATATATCGGCAGAAAGCTGAAGAAGCGTGACATGCGCTCGCTCTGGATCGCCCGCATCAACGCGGGGGCAAGGCTCAACGGGCTTTCCTATTCCAAGCTGATGCACGGGCTGAAAGTCGCCGGCATCGAGCTCAACCGCAAGGTGCTTGCAGACCTTGCCGTGACCGACGCCAACGCATTTGCAGAGATCTGCAACAAGGCAAAGGCCGCGATCTGAACAGAATGAGGTCGGGGCGACGCCCCGAAAGCGCCCCGCAAGGGCGCTTTTCCATGCAGATATGGTGATTATATCCAAACAGAACCCGCTCGTCAAGGAGCTTGCCGCGCTCAAGGACCGCAAATTCCGCAGGGAGCGGGGCAGGTTTTTGGTCGAGGGCGAAAAGATGGTGCGCGAGTGTCTGCAAAGCGGCATGCGCGTGCTGCGCCTGATCGTGCGCGAGGGGGAACAGCCCCCCGCGGCAGAGCTTCCTGTCGTTGAATTGGGGGCGGACGCCTTTGCCTCCGTCTGCGACGAAAAGACGCCGCAGGGCGTCTGTGCCGAGGTACAGATCCCCCGGGAGGCGCTCGTTCCCCCCAAGGGGAACTGTCTGCTTCTGGACGGCGTGTCCGATCCCGCCAACATGGGCGCGATCATCCGCACGGCGAACGCGGCGGGGTATGAAGAGATCTATTGTGCCGGCTGCACCGATCCCTTCTCGCCCAAGAGTGTGCGCGCAAGCATGAGCGGCATCTTCTTCGTCCGCATCATGCAGGGCAGCCGTGAGGAGGTGCTTTCTGCGCTTTCGGGAACGGAGATCCTTGCCATGGACATGGCGGGGGAGAACATCTTCTCCTTTCTGCCGCCCGCAAGGTTTGCACTCGCCGTCGGCAACGAGGCGCACGGGCTTTCGCCTGCGGTACGCGCGCAGGCGGCGCACACGCTGCGCATCCCCATGCGCGCGCGGGCGGAGAGTCTGAACGCCGCCGTATCTGCCTCGATCGGGATGTATCTATTACAGAAATCATTTTTTCAACAATAACAGGAGGAACTATGTCAGGTCACAGCAAATGGCATAACATTCAGGCAAAAAAGGGGAAGGCGGACGCCGCAAGGGGCAAGATTTTCACGAAGCTGGGCAGAGAGCTCGCCGTTGCCGCCAAGGGCAATCCCAACCCCGCCACCAATTCCAAGCTGGCAGACGTCATCGCAAAGGCGAAGGCGGCGAATATGCCCAACGACAACATCGAGCGCTCCATCAAGCGCGCCGCGGGCGACGTGGGCGAACGCGACTATAAGGAGCTCACCTACGAAGGGTACGGCGTGGGCGGCGCCGCCGTCATCATCACCACGCTGACGGACAATATCAACCGCACGGCGGGTGATGTGCGCGCCATCATGAGCAAGCACGGCGGCTCCCTCGGCATGACGGGCTGCGTGTCGTACATGTTCGATCATAGGGGCCTCATCGTCGTCGAGCGCACGCCCGATCTCGACGAGGACACCGTGACCATGTACGCCATCGACGCGGGCGCGGACGACGTCGTCGCCTCGGAGGACGCCTTCGAGATCTATACCGAGCCTGCGGCGTTCTCCGCGGTGCGCAGCTATCTGGAGGAGAAGGGGCTTTCCTTCCTGCAGGCAGAGATCACGCAGATCCCGCAGAACAGGATCACGCTGCCCGAGGACAAGCTGGAGACGTTCATGAAGATGCTGGAAAAGCTGGAGGAGAACGACGACGTTCAGCAGGTATATCACAACGTAGAGCTTCCGGAAGAGGAAGAGGAGGAATAAGGCGACAAGCCTCATGCAAAAGGGACCGCCGGAGCGGTCCCTTTTGCTGCGCCGCGGCGCATAATTCACAGGGGGCGGTGGGATACTGTGAGCGGAGAGAAGCATGGGGCAGACGATTTATTTCCGCTCGCAGCCGCGCATCGCGGCGGTGAGCACGATCGCGGGCAAAAAGGAATGCGAGGGCATCATCGGCCGGTATGTGGAGACGGCGCTCGAGGACGACATGTTCGGGGAGAGCACGTTTGAAAAAGCGGAGTGCAAGATGCTTTCGCATGTCATCGACGGTGCCATCGTAAACGGCGGCAAAAAGCGGGAGGAGATCGATCTCATCGTATCGGGCGATCTGCTCAATCAGATCATTTCGGCAAGTTTTGCCGCTCGCGACTATTCGGTGCCCTTTCTCGGCGTGTACGGGGCGTGTTCGACGATGGCAGAGAGCCTTGCCGTGGCGGCGGCGTTTGCCGACGGCGGGTTTGCGCACAATATCGTGGTGGCAACGGGCAGCCACTTTGCCTCTGCCGAGCGGCAGTACCGCTATCCGCTGGAACTTGGTACGACGCGCCCGCCGCAGGCGCAGTGGACGGTGACGGGCGCGGGTGCCGCGCTCGTCACAGAGGGGGGCGACGGCGTGCGCATCACCTCCGCCACGCTGGGCAAGGTGGTGGATTACGGGATCACCGACGTCAACAACATGGGCGCCGCCATGGCGCCGGCGGCCGCCGACACCATTCTGGCGCACTTCCGCGAGACGGGACTGGAGCCCTCGCATTACGACCTCATCGTGACGGGGGATCTGGGCGCGCTGGGCAGCCGCATCCTGAAGGATCTGACCTGGGAGAAGGGGTTGGACATCTCAAACAACCACGTCGACTGCGGCGAGATCATCTATAAGGTGATCGAGGACGAATTTCAGGGGGGAAGCGGTGCGGGCTGCAGCGCCGTCGTACTCAACTCCTATCTCTATTCCAAGATGATGACGGGCGGGATCCGCCGCATCCTGTTTGCGGCGACGGGCGCGCTCTTGTCCACTGTATCTTCGGGACAGGGGGAGAGCATCCCCTGCATCGCGCACGCCGTCGTGCTGGAGCGTTAGCTCAGGGGAGGAAATATGCAGATCTTGCTTATCTTGTTGGACTTTGTCAAGGCGTTCGCCGTGGGCGGGCTCATCTGTGCCATCGCACAGGTGGTCATCAATTTCACCGATCTCAGCTCGGGCAAGATCCTCGTGCTGTTCATGGTAAGCGCCATCGTGCTCACCGCACTGGGGCTGTATCAGCCGCTCGTGGAGTTTGCGGGCGCGGGCGCCACGGTGCCCATCACGGGGTTTGGCTATCTGCTCGCCAGCGGGGCGATGAAGGGAGCGGAGAAGGGACTGTTCGAGGCGCTTACCGGTCCGCTCGTTGCGGCGAGCGCGGGGGTGTCCGCCGCCGTCGTATTCTCCTTTCTGATGGCGCTCATCTTCCGATCGCACACCAAGCACAACTGAAAGGGCAAAAAAAAGAGGGGTGATCCCCTCATTTTTTGTGCCTACGGTCGTTGTCGTGCTTGTATTGTTCCTCCTCTTCCGCGGTGGAGAAGGAGAAGCTCAGCCCCGGCTTGCGGGAGATGAGCGTCTTGACGAAGTCGTCGTACCAAATGTCCTTCACCACGATGACGGCGTACTTCGTCTTGAAGTCGTCGAAGTAGACGGCCAGTTTGTTTTCGCCCTGAAAGCGGTGGATGGAGAAGATGTCCTTGATCTCGTACTTGGTCTTGATGAGCCCGAATTGCAGAATGATCTGCTTGTCGGTGATGATATACTGCGAGCGGATGAGCATGGCGATGAGCAGGACGGCGAAGAGCACGCTGACCAGATAGAACAGGCCGAAGGAGAGCCAGTCGTACGTGGTCACGACGCCGTCGGCAAGATAGGTGAAGACGCGCCAGGTGGTGATGATCACGCCCGTGATGCAAAGTAAGATCCCCGCGATGAACACCGCGATCATGGGGGCGGAGAAGTGAAAGGGATAGCGTTTGATCCCCATTTCGTTGTCGCAAAGCTGCTGTTCCATACAGACAGTATAAAACATCTGCGCGCAAAATGCAATACTTTGACCATGAAATTTATGCCCAAGCCGCGATTGCGCCCGCGAATGCTTGAAAATTGTGCGAGAAATTGCTATAATATTTTCTGCGTGATCGATTGTGAGGAGGAGAAATGCTCAGACTCATGTGGCAGAGCGCCTGCCGTATGACGGGCGCCGTGCTGCGCGCATGACTGCGGCGGTCCGATCAACGATCCCAGGGAGCAGAAAACTGAAATGAGTGATTACAGAAGAGAACTTGACCTTACGCCCTATCCCCGTCCGCAGGCGCTGTTTACTGCGGAAGAAAAGAGCGATGCCTGCGACAGGCTGCTCAAATATCTTGTGCGTGAGCGCGGGCTCATCGTGGCTTATAGCGCCGACTATGCGCGCAAGCGCCAGCTCGTGCGGCGGTACATGAACGAGCGCGGCGCCTACCCCGTGCCGGGCGAGATCCTCTCTCTGCAGGACGGTCTGCTGTGGACGGAGAGCGTGGAGCGCGGGATCGTGGACGCCGCCGATATCCCCGAACAGCGCAAGGGCATTGCGCTGTGGGAGGGGGACATCATCCGCTTGAATGCCGACGCCATCGTCAATGCCGCCAACAGCTCGTTGCTCGGCTGTTTCAGCCCCGGGCACAACTGCATCGACAACGTCATCCATTCCGCCGCAGGGATGCAGCTGCGCGCCGACTGTGCGCGCATCATCGCCTGCATGGGGGAGGAGGAGCGGACGGGCGACGCCAAGATCACCCGCGCCTATAACCTGCCCAGCCGCTATGTTCTGCATACCGTCGGCCCCATGATCGCGCACGGGGTCAAGGAGTCCGACCGCCTGCAGCTGCGCTCCTCTTATATGTCCTGCCTGGAGCTTGCCGTAGAGATGGGGCTGAAGTCGGTGGCGTTCTGCTGCATCTCGACGGGTGTGTTCGGCTTCCCGCACGGCGAGGCGGCGGAGATCGCCGTGGGCGCAGTGCTCAACTGGAAGATGCAGAATCCCGAGCGGGAGATGAAGATCATCTTCAACACCTTTCAGAAAGAGGATACCGCGATCTATTACGACATCTTCAGGCATCTCGACTGAGCGGACGTTTGCCGTATGTGCTCGCCAGAGGAAAAATTTTGCCCCAGACCGGGGCTTTTTTTCTGTCCATTTTTTGCTGATCCCCTTGAAAACGGCGGAAAAGTATCGTATAATCATGGTATAGGACAAAATTGTCCGTAAGGAGGATAATATGAATAACGCTTTGTTGCTCTCCGGCGGCGGCTTGGCTGCCATCATCGTCGTTGCGGTGATCGTTCTGTTGCTCGTCATCGTTGTGGTCTGGTACATCTCCGTCTACAATACCATGCAGAAGCTGAAAAATCTGACCGAAGAGGGCTGGGCGACCATCGACGTGCAGCTGAAAAAGCGCTATGATCTCATCCCCAACCTGGTGGAAACGGTCAAGGGCTACGCCAAGCACGAGAGCGAGACGCTCGAAAGCGTGATCGCGGCGCGCAATGCCGCCATGTCCGCGTCGGGCGCCGACAAGGCCGCGGCGGAAAATGCGCTGACGGGGACGCTCAAGTCGCTCTTTGCGCTGCAGGAGGCGTATCCCGACCTCAAGGCAAACACTAACTTCACGGCGCTGCAGCGGGAACTCAGCCAGATCGAGACGGAGCTTGCCGCCGCGCGCCGCTATTACAACGGCACGGTCAAGACGCTCAATACCAAGATCGACCTCTTCCCCTCGAACATCGTCGCAAAGAGGATGGGGCTGGAAAAGCGCGACTACTTTGAGCTGGACAGCGCAGAGGAGCGCAAGGCGCCTCAGGTCAAGTTCTGAGTGCGGGAGAGGAAAATATGAAAATATTAAGACGCATGTTATGTGCGGCGGGAGCGGCGCTGCTGGCGGCGCTGCTCTGCTGCACGCTTTTGCCTGCGCATATCGGCGCCCGTGCGGACGGGGCGTATGAATACACCGTCGAGAAATATACGGTGAACATGACGGTACATGAGGACCGCTCCGTCGACGTCACGGAGGAGATCGTGGCCTCCTTCCAGGGGTGGAATTCGCACGGCATCATCCGCGACTTCCCGCTCGACAGCGGCGTGCGTTATCGCGACATCTCCGCCACCTGCGACAATGCAGATTTTTCGCCCTACACGCAGAAGGACGACAGCAATTTTCTCTCGCTCTATCTGCGCGGTGCGGGCACGACGACGGGCGAGCAGCGCACCTATACGCTGACGTACACCATGCTGCTTCCCGCTGCGGGCGAGGAGGGGTATCTCCCCCTCGACGTGGTGGGGTTCGGCTGGCAGGCGGTCATCAACGACGTTACGGTGCAGGTGACCCTGCCCGCTGCGCCGGAGCGCTATTCCGTGTATTCCGGCAGCCAATATACCTATGGAAATGACTGCGATGTGGCGGACGTGCAGGCGGGAAACGTGATCACGCTCTCTGCCGAGCGCCTTTCCCCGCTGAACGGCATCACGCTCGATCTTCAATTTGCCGCGGGTGTGCTCAATTCCAACTTCGACTGGACGTGGCTTGCCGTGCTCGGCATCGGCCTTGTTCTGCTCGCAGCGGCCGTCGCGGTCAAACTTCTGGTGTGCCGTCAGCCCATCATGACGGTGACGGTCAACCTCACCGCGCCCGAAGAGATGGATCCCCTCATGATGGGCAAGCTCATCGACCACAAGGTGGACAGCGAGGACATGGGGGCGATGGTGTTCTATCTTGCGGATAAGGGATATCTCGCCATCGATCTGAGCGAGGGGGAAAACGACCCCGTGCTCGTCAAGGGGCAGGAACCTGCCGCCGAGGAGCCCGACTATGTGCACACCTTTTACAACGGCCTGTTTCAAAGCGGCGAGTATGTTCGCCTTGAAAACTTGCAGAACAGGTTTTATCGCACGGCGGAGCGTGTGAAAAACATGGTCAACTCCCGCGCCAATGGGCTGAACCGCCCCATCGGCAATGTGATGAAGCTGGTCTTTTTGGCATTGAGCGTGCTGCTTTTGGGGGGATTCTGCTTCCTGCTGCCGCGCATCCTCGTCTTTTCCGAATGCAACTACCTCATGCCGATGGTGTTTTCTGTGCTGGCATTTGTGGCGGGGCTGGCGGCGGGGGAAAGCGCCGTGCGCCTGCAATTCCGCAAATCGCGCCCCGTGCGCCTGGCGATCCTGGGGCTGGGCCTGCTGATCGGGGGCGCCGCCGCAGCCATTGCCGCGATGTCCCCCAATCCCGCCGTGGGGGCGCCCGCGCTTGCGCTCTGCGTGGCGTTCAGCGCCATCCTCGGGGAGGTATCGGCCCTGTTCACCTGCCGCACCAAGCAGTATTCCGAGCGTTTGGGGCACATTCTCGGCTTTAAGCAGTTCATCGAGATGACGGAGAAGGATCGCATCGCCGTCATGCTCGAAGAGGATCCGCAGCTGTACTATCATATCCTGCCCTATGCGCAGGTTTTGGGGGTGACGGACGCCTGGACGGAGAAGTTCGACGGCCTCGATATGCAGCCGCCCCTCTATGCGCGCTACAACAGCGGGCAGATTGTCATGAATTATCTGGTCTGGAGCCATATCTTCCGCACAATGAATGCGGGGCTGGCGCAGAATATGATCTCGCGCCCCTCCTCGTCGGGCAGAGGCTTCCACAGCGGAGGCTTCGGCGGGGGATTCGGCGGCGGAGGCTTTGGCGGAGGCGGCGGCCGCGGCTGCTGACCGCATGGGAGGAGTTATGAAGTATCTGATCGCGCTTGACGCGGGCACGACGAGCGTGCGCGCCATGCTCTACGACATTGCCACGGCGAAGTTTGTGCACACCGTACAACAGGAGGTGGCGCAGTCCTTTCCGCAGCCGGGCTGGGTGGAGCAGGACGCGAACGAGATCTACTTTAAGGCGGCGTATGTACTTGACAACTGCGCCCGCTTTGCAGGCGCAGGGGAGATCGCGGGCGTCGGGATCGCCAACCAGCGCGAGACGGTCGTACTCTGGAACCGCGAGACGGGCGAGCCGATCGCCCCTGCCATCGTCTGGCAATGCCGCCGCACGGCGGCGTACTGCGCCTCGTTCACGGAAAAGGAGCGGGAGGAGATCCGTCTCTGCACAGGGCTGCCCATGGACGCCTACTTCTCCGCGAGCAAGATCGTGTGGCTCCTGGAACACGTTCCGGGCGCCGGGGCGCTGCTGCAGCAGGGCAAACTGTGCGCCGGCACGGTGGACAGCTACCTCATCTTCAAGCTGACGGGCGGAAGGCAGTTCGCCACCGACTGCACGAACGCGAGCCGCACCATGCTCTACGACCTTCGCAAGGGGCAGTGGAGCGAGGAGATGCTCGGGCGCTTTCAGATCCCGCGCGAGATCCTGCCCGAAGTATTGCCCTCGGACGGGCGCTTCGGCGAGATCGAACTTGCGGGCAGGCGGGTGCCGGTCGCGGGCGTTCTGGGCGATCAGCAGGCTGCGCTCTTCGGGCAGGCGTGCCTGGAGCGCGGCGAGGCGAAGGTAACCTACGGAACGGGGCTGTTTCTGCTCTTCCACACGGGGGAGGAGTGCGTGCTTTCCAAGAACGGGCTGATCTCTACCGTGGCCTATTCGCTGCATGGAAAGACCTTTTATGCCCTGGAGGGGAGCGCATTCAATGCGGGCAGCTGCGTACAATGGCTGCGCGACGAGCTCGGACTGATCAAGACGAGCGCAGAGAGCGAGGGGCTTGCCGCCTCGGTGCCCGATACGGGCGGGGTGTACTTCGTGCCCGCCTTTACGGGGCTGGGCGCCCCTTATTGGGACGCAGAGGCGCGCGGCATGCTCACCGGCATTACGCGGGGCACAACGGCGGCGCATGTCGTGCGTGCCGTATTGGAGAGCATCGCCTACGAGGCGCGCGCCCTGTGCGACTGTATGGCGCAGGACAGCGGGATCGCCCTCGGCGAGCTGAAATGCGACGGCGGAGCTTCGGCAAACGATTTTCTGATGCAGTTTCAGGCAAATGTGCTCGATGTGGCGGTCAACCGCCCGCGTATCCGCGAGAGCACGGCGCTGGGCGCCGCATGGATGTGCGGGATCGCGCTGGGGCTCTTCGACGAGAAGGGATTGGCGGCGCGCCGCAAGACGGAGCGCGTCTTTGTCCCGCAGGAGGGTGGGGAATATGAGCGCCTGTATCGCGGCTATTGCAGTGCGGTCGAACGTGCGCGCTATCGCCCCGAACAATAAGCAAAGGCCCGTTCGCGCGTACGAATGGGCCTTCTTTGTGCGCCATTTGTTATTTTTACCATTTAACAGAGTAATATGTGAGATATAACATATACTATGTCTGATATAATATATATACTATTTCTGACATAGTTTATAAAATAGTGTATAAAAATCACCATTGAGGGCAAAATTTTCCTGTTGCGGGGCGTGCCCGGGATTTAATTTGCACATGATCGAGGATGGATATGTGGATCGTACTGTTGGGAATTTTTTTGGTCTTTTTTGCGACGTCGCTGGGTGCGGCGCTCGTCTTTTTCTTCCGCCGCGACATCTCTGAGCGGCTGAACACGATCTTTTTGGGCTTTGCGGCGGGGATCATGCTTGCGGCGTCGATCTGGTCCTTGCTGATTCCCGCCATGGAGGGCGCCGCAGATTGGGGAACATGGAGCTTTGTTCCCGCCGCCGCGGGGTTTGTGCTTGGCGGCCTCTTTCTTGTCTTGCTCGATCATATCGTGCCCCATCTGCATCGGGGGACGGGGGAGGCGGAGGGGCCGCGCGTCTCGCTCTCTAAGCCTGTGCGCATGTTCCTTGCTGTGACCATCCACAACATCCCCGAGGGGCTTGCGGTCGGCTTTGCCTTCGGCGCCGCGCTGCTCACATCCTCGCAGGCCGCACTCTGGTCTGCTTTTACGCTGGCGCTCGGCATCGCCATTCAGAATCTTCCCGAGGGTGCCGCCGTCACACTTCCCTTGAAGAAGGCGACGGGCAGTCGATGGAAGGCGTTCGGCCTTGGCGTTGCCAGCGGCGCGGTCGAGCCGATCTCTGCCTTCGTCGGCATCATGCTTGCCTCCGTCTTGCAGGCCGCGCAGCCGTGGTTCCTTGCCTTTTCGGCGGGGGCGATGGTGTTTGTCGTTGCAGAGGATCTCATTCCCGACGCCATGCCCGAGCGGCACCCCCACCTTGGCACCTGGAGCCTGATGGCGGGCTTCGTGCTCATGATGAGCCTGGACGTCGCGTTGGGCTGACAGATCTATGATCTATGATATAGCAAACCGCCCTGCGGGACGACTGTCCCGCAGGGCGGTTTGCAAAGGCGATTGAGAATTTATCCGATCCTTCTGACGAAGGGATGATAGTCGAGGATACTTTCGATCTCGGCGAGGGCGTCGTCGGGGATGACAAACCCGCTTGCGCGCACATTTTTTTCCAGCTGCTCCGCACGGCTTGCGCCCGTGATGACGGAGGAGATCTGCCGCTTTCTCAAAATCCAGGCGAGGGCGAGCACGGAGAGGGGCACGCCGAGGCGTTCCGTAATGGGAAGAAGGCGCTCCACCTTGTCGAGGTTTTCCTCCGTGAGCAGCTTATTGATCTGCTTGTCCGCCTGCCAGGTGGCGCGGGAGCCCTCGGGCAGCGGCTGTCCTTTGCGGTATTTTCCCGTCAGAAGTCCCTGTGCCAGCGGCGAGAAGGGCACGATCCCCACGCCGTTCTCTGCGCAGATGTCCATGATCTCATCTTCAATATAGCGGTCCGTCATATTGTACTGCGGCTGGATGACGGAGAGCGGGCGCAGCCCGTTCTCTTTTACGACGGCAAGCGCCTTGGTCAGCTGTACGGGCGACCATTCCGAAACGCCGTAATACAGGATCTTGCCCGCCGCGAGCATGTCGGAGAGGACCTGCATCGTCTCTTCGATGGGGGTCGTCGGGTCAAACCGGTGGCAGAAATACAGGTCGATATAGTCCAGCTTCAGATTTTTCAGCGATCGGTCGAGTTGTTCGATGATATGCTTGCGCGAAAGCCCCCAGTCGTTGGCGCCTGGCCCCATGGGGAAGAATACCTTCGAGGATACGACGTATTCATGCCGTGCGTGCTCGCCCAGCGCCCTGCCGAGGAAGCGCTCCGCCGCCCCGCCCGAATAGGCGTCGGCGCAGTCGAAGAAGTTGACGCCGAGGTCGAAGGCGCGGTCGATCGTCTTTTTTGCGACCTCTTCCGCGTCTGTGCCCGAGAGGTCGGTCACCCAGCTTCCCAGGGCGATCTCGCTCACCTTCAGTCCCCATTTTCCCAAATTTCTGTATTTCATAGCGATGCTCCTTTTCTTTCAGTATAACACAATGTCGCCCGCTTTACAAGGGGAAAGGAGAAATTAAGCCGCGCTTGCCGCGCGCTTTTTCTGCTCTCTGCCATACGACCATTTGAGCAGAAGGGGGGTCAGAATGGAGGAGATGAGGATGATGAGGATGACGAAGGGGAACACGGCGGGCTGCACAAGGCCGCTCGAGACGCCCTTTTCCGCGCAGATGAGCATGACTTCCGCGCGCACCATCATGCCCAGGCCGATGCGGAAACTGTCGCTTGTATTGAATTTGCACAGCCGTGCGCTCAGGCCGCAGCCGAGCAATTTTCCGAGCAGCGCGACGACGACATAGCACAGCCCGAAGAGCAGAAAGCCCATGTCGATCTCGCTGAAATAGTCGATGTTGGCAATGCCGATGTCGGCAAAGAAGATGGGGGAGAAGAAGAGATAGCCCATGGTGTCGACCTTGTTTTCGACGTAGGGCGTCTCGCTCAGCGTTCCGCCCAGCATGATGCCCGCAAGGTATGCCCCCGTCACGTCGGCGACGCCGAACAGCTTTTCGGCGCAGTAGGCATACAGAAAGCAGACGGCAAGCATCAGAATGGGCACGCGGCGGTTGTGGGGCGCCTTGCGCTCCAGATGATCGAACAGCTTTCTCAGCCCCACGCCGAGCAGGATGGCGGCAAGGAAGAAGAGCACGATCTTGATGACGACCATGGCGGAGTTGGGCTGAAACCAGCTCCAGCCCGCCTGTGTGCCCTCACCGGTGGAGGAGAAGCTCGTGAGCACCGAGAGGATGATGATGCCGATGACGTCATCGATGACGGCGGCAGCCACGATCGCGGTACCGACCATGCTGTCCAATTTATTCAGCTCTTTTAGCACGGCGACGGTCACGGAGACGCTCGTCGCGGTGAGGATCGCCCCGTAGAAGAGGTTGGAGAGCACGTTCTCGAACCCGAAGAAGAGGGAGGCGATCAGCCAGCCGAAGAGCATGGGCACGATGACGCCGAAGGTGGTAATCACGACGGCGGCGACGCCCGTCGAGCGCAGCTTGCTCAGATCCGTTCCCAGCCCCGCAGAGAACATGATGAGTACGACGCCGATCTTGCTCATGACGCCGAGTACCTCCTGTACCTCTGCGCCAAAGATGGCCTCGTGCAGCGGCTCCCACGGGATATAGCTCAAAAGTCCGATGAGGATGCCCGCGACCAGCATGCCGATGACGGCGGGGATCCCGATCCGGTTTGCGCCCAGCCCCAACAGTTTTGCAAGACAGAAGATGAGGGCGAGCGGCAGTAAAATTTCAAACGCCTGCATAGTATTCCTCCAAAGCACAAACGACATATATTATATGCTTCGCCGCAAAAATTGCAAGCGCTTCTCGCGGGGGAGATAAAATTTTTTTTAGGGTGAAGGGGCGGCGCGGCTCCGTTTGCAGATTCTTTTTTATTTTTTCTTGTCATCGGAGGAAAAAGATGATATAATGGGAAATATGCAATGGGGCGAACTCCCCGTCGAACGCGAACGGGCAAGACAAATGAATCCCATCGTGCTCGCCTTTATCGGCGACGCGGTATATACGCTGTATGTGCGCACCGGGCTTGTACTGTCGCAGCCCGCCAGGGCGGGAGAACTCAACCGCCTGACGGCTGCCGCCGTTTCGGCGCACGGGCAGAGCGAGGCGATCGCGCGTATCCTTCCGCTTCTGACGGAGGAAGAGGAGGAGATCTATCGCCGCGGCAGGAACGCGAAAAAGCTTTCGCGCAGCAAGAATGCCGGGGTGGGGGAATATCACCGCTCCACGGGGGTGGAGGCGCTCATCGGATACCTCTATCTCACGGGACAGCAGGCGCGCATCCGCACATTATTTTTTGGAGGAGAGGCATGAAGATCGAGGGAAAAAACGCCGTCCTGGAGCTGTTGAAGAGCGATCGCTCGGTGGAAAAGATCCTTTTGGAAAAGGGCTCGCAGGGGGTGCTCGGCAAGATCTTTGCCCTGGCGCGGCAGCGCGATATCCGCGTGCAGTTTGTGGATCGCGCCGTGCTCGACCGCGAGAGCGCGGAAAAGCGGCATCAGGGCGTCATCGCATTTGCATCGGAATTTGAATATGCCGATTTCTTCTCCATTCCCAAAGAGGAGGGGGACAGCCTGATCGTGCTCTGCGACGGGATCGAGGACGTGCACAATCTTGGCAGCATCCTGCGCGTTGCGGAGTGCGCCGGGGCGGACGGCGTGGTCATTCCCAAGGCAAAGGGCGCGGGCGTGACGGGCGCCGTCGTGCGCATTTCGGCGGGAGCCGCCGAACATATCAAGGTCGCCAAGGTCCCCTCCGTCAACTATGCGATCGATGAACTGAAAAAACTCGGCTATTGGGTATATGCGCTCGAGGCGGGCGGCGAGAGCATCTACGACAACGATCTCACGGGAAAGGTCGCCCTGGTCGTGGGCGGCGAGGACAGCGGCGTCAGGCGGCTCACGCGCGAAAAGTGCGACAAGGTGCTCTCGCTGCCGCTGTTCGGCAAGGTCAATTCCCTGAATGCCTCCGTGGCGTTGGGGATCGCGGTGTACGAGGTGGTCCGTGCAAGACGCAGAGCGTGACGAGGCGCTTGTCCTGCGGGCGCAGGCGGGGGATCGCACCGCCGCCGACCTCCTTCTGCGCCGCTATCTGAATACCGTGCGCGCGCGTGCGCGCCGCTACTTCCTCATCGGTGGGGAGCTCGACGACCTCGTTCAGGAGGGGATGATCGGGCTGTACGACGCGATCCGCGACTATCGCGGGGACGCGGGCAAGAGCTTTAAAAACTTTGCCTATCTCTGCGTGACGCGGCATATCCTGGACGCAGTCAAGCGCTCTGCGCGCAAGAAGAACGCCCCGCTCAACGACTATGTGTCGCTCTTTGATCCCGATCTCGCGCGCTTTGCCGAGGGCGAGACGCCCGAGGACAGCGTGATCGACAACGAGTCGCGCAGCGAGTTGCGGGTGCGGCTGATGAAGGAGCTCTCTGACTTCGAGTACCGCGTGCTCAATCTGTATCTGGAGGGGATGAGCTATGCCGAGATCTGCGAGGTGACGGGTAAGCAGGTCAAGAGCGTGGACAACGCCCTGGCACGCGCCAAAAAGAAGCTGCTCCGATCCTATTCCGATCCGTCATGATGGAGGCAAACGATGCACGTTTCACTGTATAGAAAATTTCGCCCCGACACCTTCGACAAGATGGTGCGGCAGGAACATGTCGTGACCATTCTGAAAAATCAGATCATAAGCGGCGCAATCGGGCACGCCTATCTCTTCTCGGGGCCGCGCGGCACGGGCAAGACGAGCGTGGCGCGTATCTTTGCGCGCGCCATCAACTGCGAACACCCGCAGGATGGCTCTCCCTGCGGCAAATGCCCGACCTGCCGAGCGCTCGCTGCGGGCGGGCTGGACGTATTGGAGATCGACGCCGCCTCCAATAACGGCGTGGACGAGATGCGCGACCTGCGCGAAAAGGTGCTCTATCCCCCAACTGAGGGGAAGTATAAGGTGTATATCGTGGACGAGGTGCATATGCTGACGGGCAGCGCCTTCAACGCGCTGTTAAAGACGCTGGAGGAACCCCCCGCGCATGCGGTGTTCATCCTCGCCACCACCGAACCGCACAAGATCCCCGCGACCATCCTCTCCCGCTGCATGCGCATGGACTTCAAACTCATTCCGCAGGAGGATCTCAAGGCGCATCTCATGCGCATTCTGGATGAGATCGGCAAGCCGTACGAGCGCGAGGCGGTGAGCGCCATCGCCCGTGCGGGTGCGGGGAGCGACAGAGATATGCTCTCAATCGCGGAGATGTGCCTGTCTTACGGGGACAAGCTCACCTACCGCGGCGTGACGGAGGTGCTGGGCGCGGCGGACAGCCGCGATACGCTCGCCCTCTGCGACGCGCTGCTCGGGGCGCAGATGCCCGTCGCCCTCGAGGGGGTGGAGCGCATCCTCGCCGCGGGGAAGGCGGTGGGCGTGATCATGCGCGACCTGCTCGTGACGCTCAATCAGATTGCCATCGTCAAGCTGTGTGCGGGGGCGGAGAAGTTGCTCTCGCTGCCGCAGGAGCAGTTCGCCGCGCTGAAAGAGGTCGCTTCGCGCGCAGACGGGCGGGCGATCCTGCGCGCGACGGAGATCCTTGCCCGCGCCGAGAGCGAATTGCGTTTTGTCTCTTCGCCGCGCGTCGCGCTGGAGACGGCGATCATGCGCATCTCCCTGCCCGAATATGAAGAGAGCGTCGACGCCCTGATGGTGCGCGTCAAGGCGCTCGAAGAGGCGCTCGCCCGCACGCCCATGCCGCTTGCCGCGCCCGCAGAGGTCGCGCAGGCCGCCGTACAGCCGCCCAGGGAGGCGCCGTCCGCACAAAAGAAGAGCGATCCCGCGGAGGAGGACGGATATATTCCCCCCATGGAGGAGCCGATATTTTCCGAGGCATACTTTTCGGACATGCCGCAGGAGCCCGTTCCCGCGGCGCAGGAGCGCGGCAAAGCGGAGCCCGTTGTAAAACGGGAATCTGTTGCAAAGCAGGAGCCCGCGCCCGCCGCGCCGCCCGCCAAAACGGAGACTGCTGCCGCGCCCGCGGCAGGCGGAGAGCCCGCCGAGGTGGTGTACGGCAGATTTATCCGTACGCTGCGCCGCACCAGCAAGAACGGCGTGCTGTTCACCATGTGTTCGGATCTGGAGGCGGTGTATGAGGGCGATATGCTCGTGCTGTACACGGCGAGCCCGACGGTATTGCGCTCTCTCTCGCGCGAGGACCACAGAGAGATGATGAAGGAAGTGTTCACGGGGCTTGGCGTTGCGCAGTTCGAGGTGCGGCTCAAGGGCGAGCGGAGCAAGCAGGACAAGTCCGGGTTGGAAGAGCTGAAAAAGAATTTTGAGGGTTATCCCATCGAGATAAAGTGACGCGACGGCGTTGAAGAAGGAGGACAAGATGGCAAATTTCAAAGGCGGCATGGGGGGCGGCATGCAGAACCTCATGAAGCAGGCGCAAAAGATGCAGGAGGAGATGCAGGAGACGGAAAAGCTGCTCAACGAGTGGGAGATCGTCGGCACGGCGGGCGGCGAGGCGGTCGTCGTGTATATGAATGCGAAAAAGATCATCGACGGCATCGAGATCGACAAGTCGGTCATCGATCCCGAGGACGAGGAGATGCTCGAGGACCTTGTGATGGCCGCCATTTTAGACGGCTATAAGAAGGCGGACGCCGTATATGAAGAGAAGATGGGCAAGTTCCAGCTGGGCGGCATGGGAGGACTTCTGTAAGTGGAGGTGTTCATCGAGCCCATCGGGCGGCTCATCAACGAATTTTCCAAGCTTCCAGGCGTGGGCAGAAAGACGGCGCAGCGGTATGCCTACCGCGTGATCAACATGTCGGAGGGGGAGGCGCGCGCCTTTGCCGACGCCATCATCGGTGCCAAACAGCGCGTGCATTTCTGTAAGATATGCGGCAACTTCACCGAGGGGGAGGTCTGCGAGATCTGCAAGACGCGCGATCAGTCCGTGCTCTGCGTGGTCAAGGAGCCGAAGGACGTCATCGCCCTGGAAAAGCTGCACGAGTTCAAGGGGGGCTATCATGTGCTGCACGGCGTGATCGACCCGATGAACGGCGTCACCCCCAACGATATCCGCATCCGCGAGCTCCTTGCCCGCGTGCAGGGCGGGGCGGTGAAGGAGGTCATCATGGCGACGAACGCCGACGTCGAG
Organism: uncultured Clostridia bacterium; assembly: GCA_944337235.1. Classification (GTDB taxonomy): domain Bacteria; phylum Bacillota; class Clostridia; order Christensenellales; family Borkfalkiaceae; genus Gallimonas. Next base: position 9,824 of record CALVLK010000002.1, on the reverse strand, counting down.
GGCGACGCGACGGCGATGTATATCGCCCGCCTCTTAAAGCCGCTCGGCGTGAAGGTGACGCGCCTTTCGCGCGGGATCCCCAACGGGTCCGAATTGGAATATACCGACGACGTCACGCTCTCGCGGGCGCTGCTCGAGCGGACGGAGCTTTGATAAAATATTACGGAGAAGAAAATTATGAAGATCAGTGTGCTTGGCTGCGGCAGATGGGGTTCCTTCATCGCCTGGTATCTCTCCCGCAAGGGAAACGACGTGTGTTCCTGGGGGCCGGAGGAGGACTATTCCTATCAGGTCCTGCGCGATACGGGGCGCAACGAGTATGTCTCGCTCGATGAGCGCATCGCGCTCTCCTGCGACCTTGCCTTTGCCGTGACGCGCGCGGAATTGATCGTCATTTCGATCAGCGCGCAGGGGCTGCGCGGCTTCATGCGCCGCGTGACGCAGTATCCCGTGCAGGACAAGACCTTTGTCCTGTGCATGAAGGGCATCGAGGTGGATACGGGCAAGCGCCTTTCGGAGGTGCTCGTTGAAAGCGGCATCCCGCGCGATCATATCGCCGTCTGGGTGGGGCCGGGGCACATTCAGAGCTTTGTCAAGGGCGAGCCGAACTGTATGGTCATCGATTCGGAGAACGATGCGCTCAAGCGCTCCCTCGTCGACGCCTTCCGCAGCGACCTCATCCGCTTCTATTACGGGAACGACCTCATTGGTACGGAGATCGGCGCCGCCGCCAAGAATGTGATGGGTATCGCCGCGGGTGTGCTCGACGTCGTCTGTGTGCCGCTGAAGGGACCGCTCATGTCGCGCGGGGCGCGCGAGGTGGCGCGCCTCATCAAGGCGATGGGCGGGGACGAGCGCTCCGCCTACGGGCTTGCGCACCTCGGCGACTACGAGACGACGCTCTTTTCGCGCTATTCGCACAACCGCATGTACGGGGAGATGCTCGCAAAGGGGCAGCGCTTTGAAAAGCTTGCGGAAGGGGTGGAGACGTCGCGCGCCATGGTCTGCCTGGGCGAAAAGTACGGGGTGGATCTTCCCATCACGCGGGCGGTCTATGCCGTCTGCCACGAAGAGAGCGAAGATGACGGCGCGCGCTGCCGCGAAGAGATCTCGAAGCTCTTTTCGAGAAGCACAAAGTCGGAGATGTACGACTGAATGCAAGAAAAATTGCATTTGCATAGTACTGTTCCAGACATAATTACAAAAATCGGCGCTTTTTCCATGAAAATATGCGATTTTTTTCCGAAATTCTCTTGACAGATGTCTGAAATTGTAGTAAAATACATGTCGTTCTCGCAGCGGGGGTTTAGCTCAGTTGGCTAGAGCGCATGCTTGACGTGCATGAGGTCACAGGTTCGAGCCCTGTAGTCCCCACCAATAAACTCTGTGTGTTGTGCTTTTAGAGACGGGACGCCGACATGCGGGGTTTCTCTTTCGACCGCGCCGAATCATTCGGACGCGGCTCTTTTTTTGCAAAAAACATCGGGGCGCTCTTTTTGAGAGTGCCCCGATGTTTAAATGATGATGATTTTGCCGTTTTGCAAGGGAGAGGTCATCTCCGCTTGCTCTTCCCCAATTCGGGCAGTACGCCCAAAAGGAAATGCTCCGCCGTCGAATTTTTGCGGATGAGCTCCTTTGCCTCATCGAAGGTACACCAGCGCACCTCTTCGATCTCCTCGCCAAGCGTCACCTCCTGCTCCTCTGTCGTGACGATGAAGTTGAGCATGAGGATGTCCTTTTCCGAATGATAGCGCGAGGCAAAGTACCGCCATTTTACGGCGGGCAGCCTGGTCTCTTCCTTGAGTTCGCGCGGGATGGCGCGTTCTGCGCTCTCGCCCTTTCTGATGTATCCGGCAAGGAGCGTAAAGTCCTCCTCTCCCGTATGCCGCGCGAGCAGGATCTTGTCCTCTGCGCGGTTGACGACCGTCATGGACACCGCAACGGGGAAGAAGGGGAATTTGAACTTTTCGCAGCGCGGGCAATAGGGCACGAGTCCTTCGTTCTCCATATACCTGAGCGCGAGTTTTTCGCCGCAGTCTCTGCAAAACATTGCCGTTCCTCCCTTTTTTAGAATTTTATTTATTTTAGCGCGGCGTCCCTCGCTTGTCAAGCATTTCCTGTCACAATTTTGCAAAATCATGGTAATAATTCACAAACCGACACAGTTCTCTCACGAACGACGGCAAAAATTGCGCGCGGATGCCCTTTGGCGCGGCACGGGAAGAAATTTGTCGCGGCGGGGCGACTTTGTAGACGGAATGCTTGACTTTGTATTTGCGGTATGTTAAAATAAATCTGTATTGTTTTTTTGTCCGAATTCGGACGATGAGGAGGAATCTATGCTGACTGCGATTTGCGGGATCAATTGGGGCGACGAAGGCAAGGGGAAGATGGTCGACCTCTTCTCTGCCGATTACGACATTGTCTGCCGCTATCAGGGCGGGAACAATGCGGGGCATACCGTTATCAACGATAAGGGCAAGTTTATTCTCAATCTTTTGCCCTCCGGTATCCTGCGCGAGGATGTCGTCAACGTGCTCGGGGGCGGAATGGTCATCGACTTGAAGCACCTCACCGAGGAGATGGGGCGCCTGCGCGAGCACGGCATCCGCATCACGCCAGAAAATCTCAAGATCAGCGATCGCGCCGTCATTACCATGCCCTATCATGTGCGGCTGGACTGCCTGGAAGAGGAGCGCCTTGCCGACAAAAAGTTCGGCTCGACCCGCCGCGGCATCGCGCCCGTGTATGCGGACAAATATATGAAGAAGGCATTCCGCATGGGCGAGCTTCTCCATCCCGATGTCATGTATGCGCGCGTGAAGGACATTGTCGAATGGAAAAACCTCACCATCGTGGGCGGATATCACAGCGATCCCGTCACGGTGGAGGAGGTGCTCGAATACTTTAAGACGTACGGCGAGCCGCTCAAGCCCTATATCTGCGACACCGGACTCTATCTGAACGAGGCGAATAAGGCGGGCAAGAACATCATGTTCGAGGCACAGCTTGCCGCCCTGCGCGACATCGATTTCGGTATCTATCCCTATACCTCGAGCTCTTCGACGATCGCAGCCTATGCGCCCGTCGGCGCAGGGGTGCCCAACCTGAAGCTGGACAAGTCCATCGGCATCATGAAGGCATATTCCACCTGCGTGGGCGAGGGACCCTTCGTCGCCGAATACTTCGGCGAGGCGGCAGAGCGCCTGCGCGCGTTGGGCGGGGAATACGGCGCCGCCACGGGCAGGCCGAGAAGGGTGGGGCCCTTCGACGTGGTCGCATCCCGCTACGGCATCCGCTGCCAGGGCGCGGACGAGGTGGTGCTCACCAAACTCGATATCCTCTCCGACTACGACGAGATCGAGATCTGCACGGGCTACGAGCTCAACGGCAAGATCATCAAAGAATTTCCCTATCCCGACGCGCTCAACTACTGCAAGCCCGTCTTCGAGAAGGTGAAGGGCTGGCACTGCGACATCAGCGCTTGCCGCCGCGAGGAGGAGCTGCCCGAAGCGGCGCGCGACTATGTGCGCCTTCTGGAAAAGCTGTGCGACTGCAGGATCAGCTATGTGGCGGTGGGTGCGGAGCGCGACGCCGTCATCAAACGCGGCTGAGGGATTTCATGCTGAGAAAGTTTTACAAGATGCACGGCATCGGCAACGACTATATCTACTTCGACTGTTTTGACTGGCAGCCCGAGGATCCCGCCGCACTTGCGCGGCGCCTGAGCGACCGGCATTTTTCCATCGGCGGGGACGGGGTCATCCTGGTCTGCCCAAGCGCGGTCGCCGACGGCAGGATGCGTATGTTCAATGCGGACGGCAGCGAAGGAAAGATGTGCGGCAACGGCATCCGCTGCGTGGGGAAGTTCCTCTACGAGATCAAGGGCATCCGCAAGGAGACGCTGCGGGTCGAGACGCTTTCGGGCGTCAAGACGCTGCATTTGCAGGTCGAAGGGGATGAAGTCCGCTCTGTGACCGTGGACATGGGGGAGGCCGTGCTCGATGCGGGGCTCATCCCGACGCAGCAGCGCACGGGACGGCTTGTGCAAGCGCCCCTCGAGGTGGACGGCAAGATGTGGCAGATCACCTGCGTGAGCATGGGAAATCCGCATTGCGTCACCTTTGTCGACGATCCGTATGCGCTCGACCTTGAAAAGATCGGGCCGAAGTTCGAACATCATCCCTTCTTCCCGGAGGGGGTGAACACGGAATTTGTGCGCGTGATCGCGCAGAACGAGGTCGAGATGCGCGTCTGGGAGCGGGGCAGCGGCGAGACGTGGGCTTGCGGAACGGGCGCCTGCGCGGTCGCGGTCGCGTGCGTGCTCAACGGGGTATGCGACGCCAGTCGGGAGATCTGCGTGCATCTGCGCGGCGGCGATCTTGCCATTATATACCGCGCGGGCCGCGTGACCATGCGCGGGCCCGCCGCATTTGCATTTTATGGCGAAGCAGAGGTCTGAAATGCCTCGGAAGAGGACGATATCTTACACAAGGAGAAGGATATGACAAAATACATTTTCGTAACGGGCGGCGTTGTATCGGGACTCGGAAAGGGCATTACGGCGGCATCGCTCGGCAGACTGCTCAAGATGCGCGGCTACAAGGTCGTATCGCAGAAGCTCGATCCCTATATCAACATCGATCCGGGCACGATGAGCCCCTTTCAGCACGGCGAGGTGTTCGTCACCGAAGACGGCGCCGAGACCGACCTCGATCTGGGGCATTACGAGCGGTTCATCGACGAAAATCTGAATAAATTTTCCAATCTGACGACGGGCAAAGTCTATTGGAACGTACTCAATAAGGAACGCAACGGCGAATATCTCGGCCAGACGATCCAGGTGATCCCGCATATCACGAACGAGATCAAATCCTTTATCTATCAGGTGGGCGCATCGACGGGGGCGGACGTCGTCATCACCGAGATCGGCGGCACGACGGGCGACATCGAAAGCCAGCCCTTCATCGAGGCGATCCGCCAGGTCTCGCGCGAGGTGGGGCGTGACAACTGCTGCTTCATCCACGTCACGCTCGTCCCCTATATCTCCGGCTCGTGCGAGTTCAAGAGCAAGCCCACGCAGCACTCCGTCAAGGAGCTGCAGGGCATGGGCATCAACCCCGATATCATCGTGGCGCGCGTCGACGAGCCGATGCCCGAGAGCATCCGCGAGAAGATCGCCATGTTCTGCAATGTAGAGCCGGAATGCTGCATCGAAAATCTCACCGTGCCCGTGCTCTACGAGGCGCCCATGATGCTCGAGCGTAGCAATTTTTCCTCCATCGTATGTAAGATTTTGCACCTTGACCCGCGCGAGATCGACATGACGGAGTGGACGGATATGCTCGCACGCATCCATGCGCGCAGCAAAAAGGTGAAGATCGCGCTCTGCGGCAAATATGTGCAGCTGCATGACGCCTACCTCTCTGTGGCGGAGGCGCTGGCGCACGGCGGGTATGAGAACGACGCCAAGGTGGAGATCGAGTGGATCGATTCGGAATCGCTCACCAAAAAGAACGTCGCCGAGAAGCTTGCGGGCATCGACGGGCTGCTCATCCCGGGCGGATTCGGCATCCGCGGCGTCGAGGGCAAGATCCTCGCCTGCAAGTATGCCCGCGAGCACAACATTCCCTTCCTCGGCATCTGCCTGGGCATGCAGATCGCGGTCATCGAATTTGCGCGCGACGTGCTCGGGTATGCCGACGCGAACTCCTCGGAGTTCTATCCGGAAGGGGAGCACTCCGTGATCGACCTCATGCCCGATCAGTACGGCGTCAGGATGGGGGGCACGATGCGCCTTGGTGCATATCCCTGCAAGATCATGGGCGAACTCATGCGTAATGCCTATCAGAAGGACGTCATCCAGGAGCGGCACCGCCACCGCTTCGAGTTCAACAACGCCTACCGTGCACAGTTTGAGGAGGCGGGCATGAAGATCGCGGGCGTGTCGCCCGACGATACGCTCGTCGAGGCGGTGGAGTATCCCGCCAACGACTTCTTTGTGGCGGTACAGTTCCATCCCGAGTTCAAATCGCGCCCCAACAACGCGCATCCGCTCTTCCGCGAATTTATCCGCGCGGCGGTATCCTATCATGAAAAGCAGAAGGCGGTACAGGAGCAAGCATGAAGATCAACGAACATTTTTTGCAGTTAAAGGACAGCTATCTCTTTGCCACGGTGGGCAGAAAGACGACGGAATACAAGAACGCCCACCCCGACCGCAAGGTCATTCGCCTCTCGATCGGCGACGTCACCAGGCCGCTCGCCCCCATCGTCGTCCGCGCCATGCAGCGCGCCGTCGAGGACATGGGCAGGAAGGAGACGTTCAAGGGGTATGGCCCCGATCAGTATTGCTACGGCTACGATGTGCTCATCGACTCGATTAAAGGGAGCTATGCGCGCAAGGGGGTGACGCTCTCTTCGGATGAGGTGTTCATCTCGGACGGGGCAAAGAGCGATCTGGGGAATATCCTCGATCTCTTTTCGGCGGACAATACCGTGCTCATTCCCGATCCCGTCTATCCCGTCTACGTCGATACCAACGTGATGGCGGGTCGGCGCATTCTCTTTGCGGACGCAACGGAGGAAAACGGCTTCCTGCCCATGCCGCAGGAGGGGGTCAAGGCGGATATCATCTATCTCTGTTCGCCCAACAATCCCACGGGGGCTGCGTACTCCAAGGAGCAGCTCAGGGCCTGGGTGGATTATGCCAACCGCAATGATGCCGTCATCCTCTACGACGCGGCATATGAATATTTCGTGCAGGATGAATATCTTGCGCGCAGCATCTATCAGGTGGAGGGCGCCGAGCAGTGCGCCATCGAGTTCTGCTCCTATTCCAAGACGGCGGGCTTTACGGGCGTGCGCTGCGGCTATACCATCGTGCCGACCGCCCTCAAACGGGGCGGGGCAAGCCTCAAACGCATGTGGGCGCGCAGGCAGTCCACCAAGTTCAACGGCGTGAGCTACATCACGCAGATGGGCGCTTCCGTCGTGTTCAGCGAGGAGGGCGAGCGCGAGATCGCAGAAAATATCGGCTATTACAGAAGGAACGCCGCCGTGATCGCATCCTGCCTGGACGAACTGGGCATCTGGTACACGGGCGGAAAAAATTCCCCCTATATCTGGATGAAGTGCCCGGACGGCATGCAGAGCTGGGCGTTTTTCGACCGCCTTCTGGAAGAGGCGAACGTCGTGGGTACGCCGGGGAGCGGCTTCGGCAAAAACGGCGAGGGCTATTTCCGCCTGACGGCGTTCGGCACGCATGAGGATACGCAGGAGGCATGCAGGCGGATAAGCGCCATGCTGCGGCGCGGCTGATCGTTGCGATCGGGGAAATTTTCATTCGGGAGAAAAAATTTATGAAGACAAACAGAGCTGCGGGCGTGCTGTGCCACATCTCGTCGCTGCCCGGGAAATACGGCATCGGCAGCATGGGGAAGGAGGCATACCGCTTTGCCAGGCTGCTCGCAAAGAACAGGGTGCGCTATTGGCAGATCCTTCCGCTCGTGCAGACGGGGTTCGGAGATTCGCCTTATCAGTCCGTGTCGTGCGATTCCGGGAATCCATATTTTATCGACCTGGAGCAGCTGTATCGCAAAAAGCTGATCACGGCGAAGGAGTTGAAGGAGGCGCGGCGGCCGGGCGGTTCTGTCGACTACGGCGCGCTGTATGAAACGCGCTACCCCCTTCTGCGCAAGGCGTTTTCGCGCTTTTCGCTGGACAATGAGGAGTTCCGCGCCTTCGTCAAGAGCGGAAAGGCGGAGGAATATGCGCTGTTCATGACGGCAAAGACGGTGTTCGGCGGCAGCTTTTGCGATTGGGAGGAGCCCATCAAGCGGCACGAGCCGGAGGCGGTGGAGCAGCTGAGAACAAAATACCATGAGGAATATCTCTTCTGGCAGTTTTTGCAATTCTGTTTCCGCAGGCAGTGGCGCCGGTTGAAGGAGTACTGCAATTCTTTGAATATAAAGATCATCGGGGACATCCCGCTGTATGCGGCTTACGACAGTGCGGATGTGTGGGCGCATCCCGCGCTCTTTCAATTGGACGAAAATCTGAAACCCTGCAAGGTGGCGGGGGTGCCGCCCGATTACTTCTCCGAAGACGGGCAGCTCTGGGGCAACCCCGTCTACGATTGGGCGGCGCAGGAGAAGGAGGGCTTCTCCTGGTGGAAAAACCGCCTGAAAAGCGCGCTCGAGACATATGACATCGTGCGCATCGACCACTTCCGCGGTATCGACCGGTATTACGAGATCCCTGCCGCCGCAGAGACGGCGCGCGAGGGCGAGTGGGTGAAGGGTCCGGGCGAAAAGCTGTTCGCCTCGGTGGAGAAGGGGCAGATCATCGCCGAGGATCTCGGGATCATCGACGACGGCGTGCGGGCGCTTTTAAAACGGACGGGCTTCCCCGGCATGAAGGTGCTGCTCTTTGCCTTTGACGGCGACGAGGAAAATACCTTTCTGCCGCACAGGATCGAAGAGAACAGCGTGGTCTATACGGGCACGCACGACAACGATACGGTCGCAGGATATGTAAAGTCGCTCTCGTCGGAGGAGTTCATCCTCTTCCGTTCGCGCGTTGCGGCGGAGATGGAACAATGCGGGCTTTCGCTGCGGCTCAATGAAAAGCCCCGTCGTTTTGCTCGTGCCTTTGTGCAGATGGCACTCTGTTCCAAGGCAAGGCTTGCCGTGATCCCCATTCAGGACGTGCTCGGGCTGGGAAATTCCTGCCGCATGAACCTGCCAGGAACGGGGGAGCGGAACTGGAAGTTCCGGCTCTTGCGGCAGCCTGGCAGCCGCGCGATGCGCGCTTTGAAAAAGGATATTAAAAATTTCAGGAGATAAAAGTATGGCTAAGAAAAAGGGATTCTTTGCGGAATTCAAAGAGTTTATCGCGCGCGGCAACGTGCTCGATATGGCGGTCGGCATCATTGTCGGCGGGGCGTTCACGGCGATCATCAATTCGCTCGTGAACAACATTCTCACGCCGCTGCTTGCGATGATTCCCGGTTCGGAGGAGACGGGCGCTCTGCAGCTCGTGCTGCGCGAGGCGGTCACAGACGACGCGGGCGCCATCGTTACGGAGGCGGTCATCATGGATTTCAGCGCCGTGATCTCGGCGATCGTATCCTTCCTTTTGACGGCGTTCGTGCTCTTTGTAATTGTGAGAACGGTGAACAAGATACGCACCCGCGCCGAGGAGCTGAAGAAGAAGCGCGAAGCGGAAGAGGCGGCAAAGAAGGCGGAGGAAGAGGCCGCTGCAAAAGCACAGGAACCCGCACAGCCCGCACCCGCTCCCGCCCCCACGACGGAGGAGCTGCTTGCCCAGATCCGCGACCTGCTTGCGGCACAGGCAAAGCCAGAAGAGGCACCCAAAGCGAGCAAATAAGTGAACTTTCTAAAAAGAACGGCATGATCGCCGTTCTTTTTTTCATTTGAAAGCAGGAATTCCTTGCTTTTTTTGGGAAAAAGATGTAAGATAAAACCGTTCGATCGCGATGGCGTCGGCAGATTCCCGCCGTACGGGAAATGAACGTAATAAAAATGCTTCCGTAGTTAAATGGATATAACAGCCCCCTCCTAAGGGGCCGTTGTGGGTTCGATTCCCGCCGGGAGTACCAAAGGCGCGCCCCATGCACAAGCATGGGGCGCGCCTTTGGTCTTTCGTCCGCAATCGGCCCGTGGTTCGAAGACGCCGAAGGCGGCGCACGAGCGGCGAAGCCGCGAAGTATTCCTGCGGAGGCATCCATGCACAAGCATGGGGCGCGCCTTTGGTCTTTCGTCCGCAATCGGCCCGTGGTTCGAAGACGCCGAAGGCGGCGC
>CALVLK010000001.1 GCA_944337235.1 uncultured Clostridia bacterium | reverse complement strand
TCCACGATGGTAAACCCTGCTTTCTTCGATCTCATAACACTCCCTCTTTCGGAAATATTTTCTTCATCATATCATAAATCATTTTATCATGATGTATTATTTCAGAATGATTGAGAAAATTTTTGTGCTGTCGCAGTGCGTTTCGCATCGCAAATGCCATTCCAATGATACTCGGCGAAATCAAGCGGTACCTGCGGGACAACAATTCGCTGCGCGTCTCCCGCTCCATCCGCGATACGGCATACCGCATTCTGAAGGTGCGCGAGGGCATTGAAGCGCGTGACGAGGAGGCAACGTTGGAAAAGATCGCCGCCGAAATGCAGGTCGAGGAGCGCGACGTCGTGTATGCGCTCGATGCGATCTCCGATCCCGTGTCGCTGTATGACCCGGTCTACAACAAATCGGGCGATACGTTGGAGCTGATGGACCAGCTCTGCGACGAGACGCAGAGCGAGCAGATCTGGGCGGAGCACGTTGCGCTCAAAGAGGCGATCGGAAAATTGGGCGAACGCGAACGAAAGATCCTTACGATGCGCTATTACCATGGCAAGACGCAGACGGAGATCTCGGAGGAGGTGGGCATCTCACAGGCGCAGGTTTCGCGGCTTGAGAAGAATGCGATCACCTCCATTCGCAGCGATATCGCCTGCGACGGGGGTTAAATGGCACTGATCTGAACAGGGAAAGGCCCGACGCCAAACGGCGCCGGGTCAAATTATATTCGGGATAGGATCGGATGGAAGTGAAATGTTCTGAACGATGTCTGCCGCAGCAGGATAGGGCAGCGTTATTCGCTCTTTTCCTGTTCGGCGTCCTCCGAGCGCTTTGCGCGCTTGCGGCGGCCCTCGTCTTCCTCCTCCGGTTCCTCTTTGATGATCTTTTGCACCTGCATTTTTTCGATGCGGTGTTCGTTGACGCACAACACGTCGACATGGACATATTCGTTTTCCGCCTCAGCCGTCGTGCCGTCGTCGGGGACTTCGCCCAGCATTTCGCAGACATAGCCGCTGAAGGTCTCGTAATCGCTGTCCTCTTCGGGCAGATCCAACTCCATTGCCTCGACCACCTCGTCGAAGGGGGCAAGTCCGTTGATCTCCCACTTGTTCTCGTCGATCTTTTTGATCTCGTATTTGAGCTTCTCACCCTTTTCGTTGAGGTCGCCCACAAGCAGCTCGATGAGGTCGTGCAGCGTTATGATGCCGTTGATGCCGCCGTATTCGTCGAGCACGATAGCGAAATATTCGCGCGTCGTCTTCATGCGGTAGAACAGATCGTCCGCCTGCATCGTCTCAGAGATGAAAATGGGGTCGAAGACCGCCTTCTGCATGACGTTCTCACGCGATTTGTCGTTCAGGCGGAAGTAGATCTTGGTATTGAGCACACCCGTCACATCATCGATGTCCTTTCCGCAGACGGGATAATAGGTGTGATTGCTCTTTTTCAGGGTCTCTTCCCAGACAGCGGGGTCGTCGCGTTCAAAAAGGAAGTCGACATCCTTGCGGTGCGTACATACTTCGCCGACGTCGTTCTCTTTAAACTCGAAAATATTCTGGATGAACTCGTTCTCCTTTTCGTCGATGGAGCCCTTTTCGCTGCCCGCCTCCGCCATGAGCATGATCTCTTCTTCGGTCACGTCTTCGCCCTCGTCCTCCGGTTTGATGCCAAAGAGGCGCAGAATTCCGTTCGACGTGACGGTAAGCAGCCACACAAGGGGGGCGAACGCATACGAGACGAAGGTGAGAATGCCCGAAAGCCCGAACGAGAGTTTTTCCGCATTGCGCATGGCGATCCGCTTGGGAACGAGTTCGCCGAACACGATGCTGAAGAAGGAGAGCACGAGCGTGATCAGGATCAGGCAGATCGTACTCAATACAGAGTAGGAGAGGGGAACGCCCGCGTCCACCAGAAGCTGTGCGAGCGGCCCTGCAAAGTTATCTGCGGCAAATGCACTGCCGAGCAACGAGGCAAGGGTGATCGCCACCTGAATGGTGGAGAGGAATTTCGAGGGCTGTGCGGTGAGCCTGACGATGCGCTTTGCGCGCTTGTCGCCATCTTCCGCAAGTTTTTCCATCTTGGTCTTGTTTGCCGAGATGACGGCGATCTCTGCGCTGGCAAAGACCGCGTTGAGTGCGATCAGCACGATTTGCAGTACCAATGACAGGACTATACTGCCGGGGTCCATGGTGTATTCAGCATAAGACGAGGCTTATCATGTGCCCGTCGGAATGGAATCGGAAATGCGGTATTGGAATAATTTCCGATTTTTTACAACACAAAAAACATAACCCGTTCCCGCTTGCGCAGGACAAGTTATGCTACAAAAGCCGTATAAAGTTCCGCGTTCGTCGCGGCACGCTACTTTCGCTGCCGTCCACTATGCTTAAATCCTCCTATGCAGATATCATATCACGGATCATATGCCTCTGTCAAGTGATTTTTTCACATTGACAAAATTTTACAGACCTTTTCGCAATAGAAAAGCGGGGCGGCATATCGCCGCCCCGCAGGGAGTTTAAGCAAAAAGCTCTGCAAGCAGGTCGTCCATGTCGTAGCGGCCGGGGGCGCGCCCCGTCAGCCACTGTGCGGCGCGCAGCGCGCCGGATGCAAACACCTTGCGGCTTCTTGCCGAGTGCGAGAGGGTGATGATCTCGTCTTCGCCTGCAAACATTACTTCATGTTCGCCTACGATGGTCCCGCCGCGCACGGCGTGAATGCCGATCTCGCTGCGATCGCGCGCGCCCACCATGCCGTATCTGCCGTAGATCTCGTGCTTTTCGCCGCTGAATCCCTCGTTCACGCTCTTTGCAAGCATGAGCGCCGTGCCCGAGGGGGCGTCCTTCTTCTTGTTGTGGTGCCGCTCGATGATCTCTGCGTCAAAACCATCGCCCAGCACCTTCGCCGCCTTCTTTGCAAGGCGCTGTAAGAGGTTGATGCCGATGGAGAAGTTGCCCGACTGAAAGAGGGGGATCTCTTTGGCATAGGCGTTGAGGAGCGCAAGATCCTCCGCGGAGTATCCCGTTGCCGCAAGGACGATGCCGACGCCCCGCGCCCGGCAGAAGGCAAGGCGCTCCTCCAGATTCTGCACGGAGGAAAAATCGATGACGACGTCCGCCTGCTCCGTCACTTCGGCAAAGCTTGTGTAGACGGGGAAGGGCATGGGGGAGGGGGTAATGTCGACGCCGCAGACGATGGTGTCGCCTCGCTCTGCGGCAAGCTCGCTCGTGTTTTTGCCCATGCGCCCGCAGGCGCCGAGGAGGATGATATTCATGCGCGCACCTCCAGCCCGAAGCTGCGCATCGCCTCCAGAAGCCGGGCGGCATGTTCGCTTTCGAGGACCGTCAGCGGGGCGCGCGGCTCGCCCGACGCGAAGCCGAGGTAGTTCATCGCCGCCTTGACGGGGATGGGGTTGACCTCGATAAAGCATGCCTTGGCGAGGGGCGCAAGCGAATCGCTCAATGCGATCGCACCGGCAAGATCGCCCGCCGCAGCAGCCGTGCAGAGCTGTTTGACGGCGCCCGGCACGATGTTGGAGAGGACGGAGATAACGGCGCTCCCGCCCACGAGCAGGATGGGCAGGTTGAGGGCATCCTCGCCTGAATAGAGATCGCACTTTCCGCGGATGAGCCGCGCCGTCTCCATGACCTGCGCCATGTTGCCGCTTGCCTCCTTGAGGCCGGCGATGTGATCGAATTCGGCAATGCGCGCCATCGTCTCGGGCAGAATGTTCACGCCCGTTCTCCCCGGTACGTTATAGGCAATGACGGGGATATGTACGCACTGCGAGATGCTCTCGTAATACTTGATCAGCCCCGCCTGCGTGCATTTGTTGTAGTACGGGGTGACGCAGAGGATGCCGTCCGCGCCAAGTTCCTCGGCTCTGGCGCTGGCGCGGAGGACGCGCGCGGTGTTGTTTCCGCCCGTGCCGATGATGACCTTGGTGCGTCCCTTGCACTGCGCCACAGCATGGCGGATGACCGCCTCCTTTTCCTCCTCCGTCATCGTGGCGGGTTCCCCCGTCGTGCCAAGGACGACGAGTGCGTCCGTTCCGTTTTCGATCTGATATTCGATCAGCTGCGAGAGTGCGTCAAAGTTGACGCCCGTCTGCGTGAACGGCGTGATCATCGCCGTTGCAGAACCCTGTAAAAATCCTGTCATATGATACTCCGTTATAATTTGATGTCAATCGAAATAACCCTTTGTCGCCAGCAGTTCGGCAAGCAGAACGGCGCCGCCCGCCGCGCCGAGCAGCGTGTTGTGGGAGCAGCCCACAAACTTATAATCGAAGATCGCGTCCTCGCGCAATCTGCCTGCGGAGACGGCCATGCCGCCCTCGAGCATGCGGTCGAGCCTGGGCTGCGGGCGATCGTTTTCCTCAAAATAATGCAAGAATTGCTTGGGCGCCGAGGGAAGGTGCAATGCCCCAGGAACGCCGCGGTACTCTCTCCAGGCGGTGAGGATCTCCTCTTTGCCCGGCTTTTGGCGGAATTTGACGAAGACGGCGGCGGTATGTCCGTCCGAGACGGGCACGCGGAAGCACTGCGTCGTGATGACGGGCGCCGCCGCGGGGACGATGACGCCGCCCTCGACGCTGCCCCATATCTTGAGGGGCTCGCGCTCGCTCTTCTCCTCCTCGCCGCCGATGTAGGGGATGATGTTGTCTGCGATCTCGGGCATGGTATCAAAGGTCTTTCCCGCGCCGGAGATCGCCTGGTAGGTACAGGCGAGCACCCGTTCGATGCCGTATCCGCGCAGCGGGTGCAGGAGCGGGACATACGATTGCAGCGAGCAGTTGCTCTTGACGGCGATAAAACCGCGCCTGGTGCCAAGGCGTCTGCGCTGGAAGGGGATGACTTCGATGTGCTCGGGGTTGACCTCGGGGATGACCATGGGCACGTCTTGCTCTGCGCGCAGCGCGGAGTTGTTGGAGACGACGGGGATCTCGAGCCGTGCGTACATCTCTTCCAATGCGCGCGTCCTATCCTTATCCAGATTGACGGCGCAGAACACAAAATCCACTTCGCCGACGAGCGAGGGCGCGTCCTTGTGCGCGTCCTTTACGACGAGGTCTGCCGCATAGGCGGGGATCTCCTCCTGCATCGCCCATTTTCCAGCGACGGCTTCGCGGTAGCACTTTCCCGCAGATGCCGCGCTGGCAAGCAGGGCGACGGGGCGGAACCAGGGGTGGCGGGCAAGCAGGCAAACAAAGCGCTGCCCCACCATGCCCGTTGCGCCGACGACGGCGACGCGGTATTGTGGCTGCATATCAATTCCTCCGTGATCTGAGCAAACGAAAGGGCGGCAACGAATGGTCACCGCCCGAACTGTTTCGACGCAATTACCGAAAAGCACATCACCGCGGTGACAGTAGCAAGGGTATTCTCCCTTGCTCCCAACGCGCGGCACGGGAACTCCCCGCGTTTCGGCGGCGATGCCCTTTTCGCTGCGCTCGCCGGGGCTTCCCGTGCCCCTCCCGCAGCGTACTCATGCTCGGCCGCTCCTCTCATCAGTATGCCTATTTTAACATGCCCTGTGTGAAAAGTCAAAGATTTTATCGGATTTCGATTGAAATATTTCTGCAGTTGTAGTAAAATAAAACAAAGTGCGCCAAAGGGCACGCGCACATACAGAGCTTGTTCGCATATTTGCGTACGACAGAAAAGGAGTGAACAAACCGTTTATGGCTGAAAGAGAACACAAGGGACTGGTGGCAAGATGGCTGGAAGGGAAGGAGCGCAGCGACGACTATGTACGCACGACGCTCCCCACCAATCGTTGGTCATTGTTTTGGGATATTCTGAAGGGACGATTCGGGCGGCTCATGCTCGTCAATTTTCTGGTGCTTCTGACATTTTTACCGATCGTTGCGGTGTATGTGTTCCGCTATATCTCCGTCTCCGTCTCCGATCTGATCGGGCCGTACGGATCCGGCCTCATGGTGGGCTATCCCGTCATCCCGGGGGCAGCACTTACGGGCGTTGCGCAGATGCAGACGGTCGAGACGGATATCGTATTCTTTTCGCTCTTCATCGTGGCGTCGCTGATCGCCGCCGTCGGCATCTCGGGCGGCATGTATATCGTCCGCAACCTCATCTGGACGGAGGGCATCTTTGTCGCCAATGACTTCCTGCATGGAATCAAGCGCAATTTCTGGAACGTGCTCGAGGCGGTGCTCTTCTTTACGCTCGTCCTGTTTATCACGCAGACGATGATCAATCTCGCCGACTACAGCATTGCGGTGATGCCGTCGATGCGAACGCTGATGATCATATCGAAGGCGGTGAGCTATGTGGTGCTCGTCTTGGCGCTCCTCATGTCCATGTGGATGGTCTCGCTCGGCGTCAACTATCAACAGGGTCCGTTTGCACTGCTGCGCAATGCGTTCATCATGACGATCGCCACGCTGCCGCAGACCATTCTGTTCGCCGCGCTCGCGCTCATTCCCTTTCTCCTGGCACTTTTTACCTCGGGCCTTCTGATGGCGCTCGGCGTCGTCATTCTGCTGCTGTTCGGCTTTTCCTGGGCGCTGCTCGTGTGGATGGACTACAGCCAGTGGGCGTTCGATAAGTTTGTCAACCCCAACATCGGCGTCGCCACGGGGCGAGGCCTTTACAATAAAGACGGCAAGCAGGAGGAACACGTCGGCGGCAGCGCGACGATGCGCGACAGCGAGGCGATGCGCGAATACCGCCGTCAGATCGTCGCCCAGGGCAGGAGCAAGCTCATGTGCCGCCCCATTCAGCCCATCGACGACGGAACGGACATCTATCAGCTGCCCGAAAGCTTTTCGCGCGAGGATCTTCAGAAATTGCGCGACAGCCGCAACAAGATGGACGAAGAAGTCAAGGCGTACGAGGAAGAGCACAAGAATGACGAGCAGTATGTGGAGTATAACCGCCAGTTCGACGAGCGCGAACGCGCCCTCGAAGAGGAAAACGGCGGAAAGAAAAAGAAGCAGAAGCGTCCGCCCAAGATGCTGAATAAGCGCAAATGACGGATCGGGCATACGACGCGCTTGCGGCGCGGTTCGAAGAACTCAACGACGACTGCGGATACGAACGGTGGGGCGCCTATCTGCTTGCGGGGCTTTCGCGCCTGGGCGCGGGGGCAAAGGGGTTGGACCTCGGCTGCGGCAGCGGCGCCTTTGCGCGTATGTTGGCAAAGAGGGGCTATGCCATGAGTGGGGCGGATCTCTCTCTTCCCATGCTCACCCGCGCGGCGGAGCTTGCGGCGCAGGAGGGGGTGCGCATCAACTTTTTTCAGGCGGACGCCGCCTGCCTGCGTACGCCCGAGCGCTACGCCTTCATCATTTCCGTCAACGACTGTTTCAACTATATCCCGCAGGGGCGGCTTGCCGCGGCGTTTGCGCATGCGGCGCGCGCCGTGCAGCCGGGCGGCCTCTTTTGGTTCGATATCAGCTCGGAATACAAATTACGCGAGAAGGTTGCAAATAATACCTTTGTGGACGACCGCGAGGATGTGACCTGTATCGTCATGAATCACCTGCTCTCTGACCGTGTGGAGATGGATGTCACGCTTTTTCAGCGCCGCAGGGACGGCGCCTTCGATCGGACGGACGAGCGCCATATCCAGTATATCCACCGCGAAGCGGACGTGCGCGCGGCGCTGCATTCGGCGGGCTGGGAGCTGCTCGCCGTCGAGGGACATCTGGGCGAAGCGCGCGAAGGAAGTGAAAGACTCAATTTTATATGCAGAAAGAAAGTTCGGGAACACTCTATAAAACGCTGATCCGGGAGGATGAGATCTCGCTCTGCGTGATCGATTCGACGGCGGTCGTCAACGAGGCGATCGCGCGGCACCATCTCACCCCGGTCGCTGCCGCGGCGCTGGGCAGAACGCTCACGGCGACGGCATACCTCTGCTCCTGGCTCAAAGAGGAGGAGAGCACGATCTCCGTCGTCATCGACGGCGGTGGTCCGGGCGGAAAGCTGCGCACGGCGGGGGACGGCGCCCTGCGCCTGCGCGGCTCGGTCGAAGAGCCGCATGTGATGCTCCCGCCGCGGCCGGACGGAAAGCTCGACGTGGGCGGCTGCGTGGGGCGCACGGGCACGATCACGGTGGTGCGTGACGACGGGGAGGGCATCCCCTTTGTCGGCACGAGTGCGCTCGTCTCCGGGGAGATCGCAGAGGATTTTTCCGCCTACTTTTTGACGAGCGAACAGCGCCCTACGGCGATCGCGCTGGGGGTGCTTATTGCACACGACGGGCATTGCGCGGGGGCGGGCGGCGTATTTTTGCAGCCGCTTCCCTTTGCACGGGAATCGTCGATCGCGTATGCGGAGCGGGAGATCGCCCGTTTCGGGTCGATCTCGTCCATGATCAGCAAGCAGGGCGCGGCGGAGATCCTGCGTATGTTCGGCGTGGAGGAGGCGGAGCGCCGGCCCGTCGTATTTTCCTGCCGCTGCTCGCGCGAGCGGGCGGAGCGTGCGCTGCTCTCGCTGGGCAGGGCAGACGCCATGGCGCTTGCCGACGAACAGGGGCAGATCGTGGTGCATTGCCCCGATTGCAATACAGACTATACCTTTTCGCGACGGGATGTGGCGTGCGCGTTTGAGAGATCACGATGAGAACAGAGGATGATAAGATCGCAAAACTTGATCTGAGCGACGAATTTTTGCTCTCGAGTTCCGGGAAGCGGTACGAGGAGGGCAACTATCTCGCTGCGCTCACTATGCTGAACAAGCGGGCGGAACGCTTTGAACCGAGCGCCGACGCCTCGGCGCTGTATGCGGATATCTACGAGTCGCTCGGCCTGTACGAGATGTGCGCGGACGCCTGGTTCCGCTTTCTCGATACCTGCAACGAGGCGGACTTCGGCGAGGGGTACGAGGGGCTTGCCGTGGCGTTCAGCCACACCTACGACGCGCGCTCGGCGGAGTATTACTATCGCCTTGCGAACGGATTTGTCGACCCGATGCCCGCCGAGGAGGAGCCGAGCGAGGGGCCCAAGCTGACGCTGCTCGATTCGGAGAAAAGTTCGTCTGCCGAGGCCATGCAGGAGATGTCCCGCGCCATGCAGGAGGGCGACTTTGACCGCGCAGGCGCCGTGCTCGACGATATGCCCATGGAGACGCCCGGCTATGACACCTGCCTGTGCTTTTATCTGATGGGGCTTATGGCGCACGAGGATCTCGACGAGGCGGAGCGCCGCTGCGCGGCGTATCTTGCCTACGACGCAGACAACGTGAGCGTGCTCTTTGTGCAGGCGACGCTTTTGCTGGCGAAGAACCGGAAAGAAGAGGCAAAAGAGCTCGCCCGGCGCCTGTACGGCCTGGTCAAGGAGGACGGCGACGAGTTGTCCCGCCTCTGCCGGCTGCTCGCACACTGTGAAATGCACGAGCAGGCGTTCGAGAAGGGCACGGCGTTCCTGCGCAAGGAGCCGTACGACAGCGATATGCTCTGGCTCGTATCGGTCGCGGCGCTACGCACAGGGCGCAGAGAGGAGGCGATCCGCTGCATCGAGCGCTGCACGACGGTATATCCGCGCATGGCGATCGCGCAGTATTTCCTCGAGCAGCTGCGCGGCGAGGACGCGTTGGACGATTGGGGGTACGAGTATCGCCTGCCCGAGCGTATCTATAAGGAGATCGTCGCCTTTCTTGTGATGAACGGCGGAAAGTCCGGCGAGGAGGCGACGCTGCTCTCCGGCTCGCAGGAGGTGGAGCGCTATCTTCGCCTTGCCTATGACCAGAGTGGCAGCTTCAACCAGAAGCTACAGCTGCTTTCGCTGCAGGCGGCGGTGCTCTTCCGCTGCGACCGCTTTGTGCGCGAGGTGCTGCTCGATTACCGCGTCGACGCGGTCGCCAAGTCCTTTCTCATGCGGCTGCTTGCGCTGCGTGACGAGGAAAATTCCTTCGGCGTCATCTCCTACAATATCTACCGCGAATACTTTACACACAAACTTGAGATCGGTCCGCGCAAGCGCAGGGAATTTCTCAACAGCTTTGCACGGGTGTATGCAGATTTCTATTTCGCCGACGAGAAGAACGAGGAGAGGATCATTCACACCGCCGAGGAGGTCTATCAGATCCTCGACGACGCGGGGATCTATGCGCCCTTCGACGAGGAGAACGAGATGTGCGCCGTCCTCGTGCGCGAATCAAGGCTGGCGGCGGGATATCATACGCTCGATCAGCTCGCAAACGCCTATGAGGCAAACGTGAGCGAAGTCAAGCACATTCTTAATCTTTTGATTTGAGGTGGGGTCATGAAGAAACTGATCGATTTTGACGCGCTCTTCGATGAAAAGCTGGCGCAGTATATCGAGGAGCATGCGGGGCAATATACCGAAAAACAATGGAGTTCGCTCATCCCCAAGCTGTACCGCTGCTTCGGCGACACCTTTGTGCGCGCCGCGGGCGATACGCCGAAGGGTTATTATGCCAAGATGAATGACGACGAACTTGTAGAGATGCTCCTCGCACACTTCCGCGAGGGAATTCCCGTATCCGATTTCCTCGTACGGGAACTGGAATCGCGCAACTGTCCCGACGCGCTCGTGCCGCTGCTCGACAGCCCGGACGGGGAGCTTTTAACGCTTGCCATCCATCTTGCGGGCGGCAGCAAAAAAGCATTCGACGCCTATTTCCGCCTGCTTCTCACAAGCGACGACGAGGATATCAAGGACAGCGTGATCGAGGCGCTCAGGGAAAATGCCGACGCCGTAAAGGAGCGCGCGCTTGCGTTCTGCCAGGCGGGGCAGGGAGTGCAGTATATGCTCGAGATCCTCTCCCGCTGCAAACAGCGCGACGAACGGGTGTTCGATACGCTGATGACGGCGTTCCGCACCTCTCCCGACGAGCTGCCCATGCACGCGGCATATCTTGCGACCTACGGCGACGAGCGTGCGCTCCCCGTATTGCTCGAATACATCGACCGGGATGAGATCAACTACCTCGAGTATCAGGAATTGAAATATGCCATCGAGGCATTGGGCGGGGAATATACCCGTGTGCGCGATTTTTCCGACGATCCGTACTATCGCGAGATCGTGGCGCAGTCGCAGATCCTGCCTGACTTTACGGGACAGGACAAAAAGACGGACGCCTGAGGGGAGCCATGCGGGCGGGCATATTTGTGTCTCCCGCAGTGAAATCGCTGTTTTTTTGCATAATATTGACGCCTTCGCCATAGGATAGTGCAGCAAGCTATTTCGGCGGAGGCGTTTTTGTATGGATGATTTCAGCGTGTATGAGGAGTTCGCCGCGCGCACGGGCGGTGAAATTTATCTCGGCGTCGTCGGACCCGTGCGGACGGGCAAGTCGACGTTCATCAAAAAATTCATGGAGCTGGTGGTGCTGCCCGACGTGCAGGGGGCAAAGGCGCAGCGCATGCGCGACGAGCTGCCCCAGTCGGCGTCCGGCAAGACGGTCATGACCACCGAGCCGAAGTTTATCCCCGAGGAGGGGGCGGAACTGCGCGCGGGCGACGCCACGGCAAAGGTGCGCCTTGTGGACTGCGTCGGCTTCCCCGTAGAGGGCGCTTCGGGGTTCGAGGAGGAGGGCGAGGCGCGCCTTGTGCACACGCCGTGGAGCGAACAGCCGCTTCCCTTTGCCGAGGCGGCGGAGGAGGGCACGCGCCGCGTGATCCGCGACCATTCCACGATCGGCATTCTCGTCACGGCGGACGGTTCGTTTACGGGGCTGCAGCGCGCGGCATATGAAGTGGCAGAGGCGCGTGCGGCACAGGAACTCAAGGACATCGGCAAGCCGTATATCATCCTCTATAATTGCGTGCATCCCGAGCGTGCGTCGGATACGACGGAACAGCTCTCCAAGCGCTACGGCGTGCCCGTGATCGCCATCGACATCGAGAATACGACGCGTGAGGAGCTGCTGCACGTCCTTACGCGGGCGCTGTATGAGTTCCCCGTCCTTGCGGTGGATATCGATCTGCCCGACTGGATGCGCGTGCTCGACGCCGACAGCCCGCTCATCCGCGAGGTGCTCTCCGCACTGCGCGCGGTGGCGCCCTCCATCTGCAAGCTCAGCGATTGCGCCCTGTTCGACGGGCTTTTTGCGGAGAGCAGCCGCCTGCTCCCGCCCGAAGAGCGCAGCTTAGATCCCGCCCGCGGCGTGGCACATCTCTCCATTGCGGCAAAGGATGGGGCGTTTTACGAGGTGTTGAGCGAGCAATGCGGCGCGGAGATCCGCGACGATTTTTCGCTCATGGGATATATGGCGCAGCTGCGGGAGGCAAAAAAACTTGCAGACCGTCTCTCTTCTGCCTTCCATGAGGCGGAGGAGACGGGTTACGGCATCGTCATGCCCGATCGCGCGGAGATGAAGCTGAAAGAGCCCCTTCTCGTCCGCCGCGGCGGAAGGGCGGGGGTGCATCTGCATGCGGATGCCCCGAGTTATCACATCGTACGCGTCGACCTGAGCGCCGAGGCATACCCCACCATCGGCAGCGACGAACAGTGCGAAAATTTCGTACAGGAGCTCACGGAACAGATGGTCAGCGACCCGGAGGCCGCATGGGGGACGAACATGTTCGGCAGGACCCTGCAGGATATGCTCGCCGAGGAGCTTGGCATTAAGAGCCGTTCCATGGGCGAAAACATGCGCAGAAAGATGCGCCGCACCCTCACGCGGATCACCAACGAGGGCAAGGCGGGACTGATCTGTATCCTGATCTGAAAGAAAAGAGTGAGCGCCGCCCGCAGTATGCGGACGGCGCTCGCTCTGGAGTGCTATGTTCATGAAGGATAGGCGATTATGAAATGATGGTCAGGTCGGATTCTGCGATTGTGTAGATGTTTGTTTCGATCTGTTCGCCGTTGCGTTCGATGACGAAGGAGAGCGATGTGCCGGGACGCACCTGCAGCAGCATATCGCTGAGATAGAACGTCCTCGTCAGATCGTAAGTTCTGGTGTTCAGCTTGACCTGGCGGATGACGTCGCCTGCGGCAAGTCCGATCTTCTCTGCGATGCTGTTTGCGGAGACAGAGGAGACGGTCACCGTCTCGATGATTTGCCCGCTCTCCGTGGCGGCATCGTACACATATTTCGATCCGGAGCCGGACAGGGTCACGCCGAGTGTGACCGTGCGCAGCCCGCCCAGGCCGTATTCCTGATAGTACATGATATTTTCAACCACGCCCTGCACGATGGAGAGGGGGATCGCATAGTTGATGTTCTCATCCTCGTCGCTTCCTGCGTTCGTGATCCCGATGAGCTCGCCCTCCTCGTTGAAGAGGCCGCCGCCCGAATTTCCGTTGTAAAGGGGGGTATCGATGCGGATGGAGCGGTATTGCCGCGCCGTGCCGTCCACCGAGAGGGTGATGTATTCGTTGTCGACGCTGACGATGCCCTTGGTCACACTGATCCCGTCGCCGTTGGGGTTGCCGATCGCGATCGCGGTCTCGCCCACGCTGTAGTGATCGGCAAACGTGATGGCCTGTGCATCCTCGTTGATCGCCAGAAGATCTGCCGTATTCACTCTGAGCAAAGCGAGGTCATAGGTCGCGCTGCCGCCCACCAGTTCGCAGGTGAGGGCATAGTCGCCGTAGTCATAGTACATCGAACCGCCCACGCCCATCTGCTCCGTCGGCTCGCCCTCGCTGCCGTAGAGGTAACAATGGATCTCGGACGATTCGGGTTCGATTGCGTCCTCGTCGTAGATGACATGATAGTTGGTGATAATATAGCTGTCTTCATCGCCGATCTCATAGATGACGCCCGCGCCCGTGCTGCGCACAAGCGCCGTTGTCGTGCCGCCGAAGCCGCCAAAGCCGATGCTGATGCGCTCGGTAAATTCGGCGTATATCTTTACGCTCGACAAAAGGCAGGATTGGATGACGCTCGCCTCGGCGGCATTTTCGCTTGCGTCGCCGAGGTAGTGTTCCAGAAATTCATCGTAGGTGATGTCGCCGTAGACCTCTTTGTATTCCTCGTACAGGTCGTCTACGTTGATCTCGCTCGTCTCGCCGTCTGCACCGTTCGTGACGGTGAAGTTGCTTGTGGAGCCGTCCGTATAATAGATGGTATAGGTGTCCTCCAGCCCCTCCGACGCCGTCTTTTCGATCGATGAGATGCCGATCGCCGACGTGCAGCCCGTAAGCGCCGCAGAGCAGGCGATCATCGCAGCAACAGAAATAACAGCAAGTTTATGTTTCATGATTTCTGACTCCTTTTCCCTTTTTCATATCGGCAATTTCTGCATATATGATAGACTTTTTCTGTGATTATGCGGTTTCATATGGAAAAAAATACATGACCGGGATGTGAAATTTTATGAACGGGCAAGCGCCTTCCGCGTCAAACGCAAAAACACAGATTGACATTTCTTCCGAGATATGATATCATGTTGCACGAGGGTTGTCAAGTATGGAATTGCGTGTTTTGCGATATTTTCTTACCGTTGCGCGGGAGGAGAACATTTCACGGGCGGCGGAAGCGCTCTTTATCACCCAGCCCACGCTCTCGCGTCAGCTTGCCGAGCTCGAAGAGGAGCTGGGCACCAAGCTCTTTTTGCGCGGAAAGCGCAAGATCACGCTCACGGAGGACGGGATCCTGCTGCGCCGCCGCGCAGAGGAGATGCTCGAGCTGGAAAATAAGATCGAGTCGGAATTTTGCCGCCAGACGGAAAATTACGGCGGCGTCATCAGCATCGGCACGGCCGAGGCGAGCGTGGTCAAGCTCCTGCCCGAGGCGGTCGCCCGCTTTCGCGCCCGCTACCCGGGCGTGACGTTCGATATCTATTCGGACATCGCCGATCATATCCGCGAGCGGCTGGACAGGGGGCTCATCGACGTTGCCATTCTCATCGAGCCGGGCGACATCGACAAGTATGAGTTTATGCGCCTCCCCTATGAGGATCGCTGCGGCATCCTCATGAACGCTTCCTCTCCCCTTGCCGGGAAGGAATATGTCACCATCGACGACCTGATGGGGCTTCCCGTGATCGCAAACAAGCGGGAGGGGGTGCAGCGCTTCTATCGCAACGCACTGGGCGAAAAATACGATAAGCTGAACGTCATTGCCACCTTCAACCTCATCAACAACGCCGCGCTGTTTGCCCTGCAGAACAGGGGATATGTCTTCACCATCGAGGGGACGATGACAAATTACCGCAACGAGGAACTCTGCTTCCGCCCCTTCTTTCCCGAGGTGCGGCAGACGCCCTATCTCGTCTGGAAGAAATATCAGCCCGTTTCGCGCGCGGTGAACGCGTTTATTCACGAGATCGGCATGCTCATCGGGCATGATGCATCATAGAGAACAAGTATTTTACATAATATCATTCTTCTGTTATAATAGAGGCGTAAATGGTGCAGTGCCGTTTACGCCTTGTAATTTGTTGCAGAGGAGGGGCCATGAAGCTGCAGGAGATCGCAACCAGATGCAATTTTTCCAAGGAGGAGATCGGGCACTACCGCACGTGCGGTCTGATCTCCGCCGAAGAGGAGCTCACCGACGCCGACATCGATCGGCTGAGCTGTATTGCGCTGTTGAAAAAGGCGGGCTGGGATTGCGCCGCGATCGCGCGTTTTCTGGCCGCCGAGCATTCCTCGTCCGAGCAGATCGCCATGCTGCGGCGTCTGAGGGAGGAGCTCTTGCAACGCGTGCACGAACTTCAGCGAACGCTCGACAAGATCGACTATCTCATCTATCAGCGTTCGCAGGGGAAAAAAGCGCCGTAACGGCGGGTGGGCGCGTCGATCGCGCGCCAAGACGGAGGTTTTATGGAGCAGTATTTTAATGTAAAAAAGAATTTCGGGTTCGGCTGCATGCGTCTTCCCATGAAGGGGGGAGAGGTCGACACCGACGAATTCTGCCGAATGGTCGACGCCTTTTTGGCGGATGGGTTCAACTACTTCGATACGGCGCACGGCTATCTGCAGGGCAAGAGCGAACTTGCGCTGCGCGAATGCCTGGTCAGGCGCTACCCGCGCGATCGCTTTGTCCTGACGGATAAACTGACGAACGGATATTTTCATTCGGCGGAGGATGTGCGCCCCTTCTTTGAAAAACAGCTCGCATGGTGCGGGGTGGATTATTTCGATTTCTACCTCATGCATGCGCAGAGCAAGGAGATCTTTGAAAACTTCAAGCGCTGCCGCGCCTATGAACAGGCGCTTGCGCTGCGCGACGAGGGCAAGATCAGGCATTTCGGCATCTCCTTCCACGACAAGGCGGAGGTGCTCGAAGAGATTCTGACGGAGTACCCGCAGATCGAGGTCGTGCAGATCCAGCTGAACTATGTGGATTTTGAGGATCCCGCGGTGCAGTCGCGGCGGTGCTACGAGGTATGCCGCAGGCACAACAAGCCCGTCATCGTCATGGAGCCTGTCAAGGGCGGCACGCTTGTCCGCCTGCCCGAGGAGGCGCAGAACATCTTTGATGCGCTGGGCGGCGGCAGCAACGCAAGCTATGCCATCCGCTTTGCCGCAAGTTTCGAGGGGATCATGATGGTTCTTTCGGGCATGAGCGATATGCAGCAGATGCAGGACAATCTCTCGTACATGAAGGAGTTCCGCCCGCTGGACGAGCGGGAACGGGCGGCGATCGAACAGGTGTGCGCGGTGTTCCGCGGCATGCACATGATCCCCTGCACGGCATGCCGGTATTGTACGGACGGCTGCCCCAGGCACATCTCCATTCCCGATCTCTTCTCCTGTCTGAATGCAAAGAACATCTATCACGACTGGAACGCGGACTATTATTACAGAGAGGTATATACCAAGCGGGGCGGGAAGGCCTCCGACTGCATCGGCTGCGGCAGATGCGAAAAGAGCTGCCCGCAGCACCTGCCCATCCGCGCCCTGTTGAAGGACGTTGCAAAGGAGTTTGAAAAGGCATGATGGAATACAGAAAGCTGCCCAAGGGGAGCGAGCGGATCGGCGTGCTCGGCGTCGGCACGGGCGGGCTGCATGCGGCGTCTCCCGACGAGATCGAGCGTACGATCTGTGCCGCGCTCGACGCGGGCGTCAACTTTTTCGACCTGTGTGCGGGCGGTTCGCGCGTCTACGAGCCGTTCGGCAGGGCGATCGCGGGGCGCAGGGAGCAGGTGTTCTTTCAGCTGCACTTTGGCGCCGTGTACACAAAATCGGGCGAGTACGGCTGGTCGCGCAATCTCGATGAGATCAGGCACACCTTTGCATGGGAGATGTCCTGCCTGAACACGGACTATGTCGATTTCGGGTTTTTGCACTGCGTCGACGAGGAGAACGACTTTGAGGAGATCAAAAAGAAGGGTATCCTCGACTATGTGCTCTCGCTCAGGGAGAAGGGGATCGTGCGCCATATCGGGTTCTCTTCGCACACACCCTCCGTCGCCAACCGCATTCTCGACAGCGTGCCCGTCGATCTTATGATGTTCTCCATCAACCCCGCCTACGATATGGAGCAGGGGGATGATCTCGGCATCGGCACGGCAGGGGAGCGCGCGGCGCTCTTCCGCCGCTGCGAGGCGATGGGCGTCGGCATCTCGGTCATGAAGCCCTTTCACGGCGGCCAGCTGCTCGACGCTGCGACCTCTCCCTTCGGCTGTGCGCTCACGCGCGAGCAGTGCATCCGTTACTGCCTTGACCGCCCCGCCGTGCTCACGGTGGTGCCCGGCGTGCGCAATTTGCAGGATTGGCATGCGCTTTCGCACTATCTTACCGCCTCGCGCGAGGAGCTGGATTATTCGGCGATTGGCCGGTTTACGCCCCGTTCGGCAGAGGGGCATTGCGTATATTGCAATCACTGCCAGCCCTGTCCCGCGGGCATCGACATCGGGCTCGTCAACAAATATTACGATCTTGCGCTCGCCGGCGACGATATGGCGGCAGATCACTACACAAAGCTGAGCGTGAAGGCGGACGCCTGCCTTCATTGCGGACATTGTGACAGAAGGTGTCCCTTCAAGGTCGCGCAGAGCGCGCGCATAGAGGAGATATGCAAATATTTTCAAACAAGGAGTAGACAATGATCGAACAAGTTTTGGTTGCAAAAAATGTTGGGATCCGCTTTCGGATCACGGTAAAGGCGGGCATTGCCGTCGCCGTCGTGGCGCTTGCGGTGCTGCTGCCGCAGCTGGTGCATCTCGCCCTGGGGCAGAGCGGCGGCGTTGCTTGGCTGCCTATGTATCTGCCTGTGCTGCTCGGCGGCTGCCTTCTTGGCTGGAAGTGGGGGCTTGGCGTGGGGATCGTATCGCCGCTTGTAAGCTTTTTGATCACTTCGGCGTGGGGAGAGCCGATGCCGGCGCTCTGCCGCCTGCCCTTTATGATGGCAGAGCTTGCCGTATTTGCGCTCGTGGCGGGGCTGTTCGGCAGGCGCATCTATGAAAACGGCTGGATGGCATTCCCTGCGGTGCTTTTGGCGCAGGTGAGCGGCAGAGCATTCTTCCTGCTGCTTGCGGCGATCTTCTCCTCCGTTTCGGCGCTGTCGCCCGCGCTCGTGTGGTCGCAGATCCAGGCGGGCCTGCTGGGCCTTGTCCTGCAGGCAGTCCTCGTTCCCTTCCTTGTCATGGGGCTTCGGCTGCTGACGCGGCGGGAAAACGGGCATGACTGATCTTGCGCGCGCCATCGCCGCGCTGGAAGGGCATTCGATTGCGATTTGCCGCGGCGGAAAGGTGTTGACGCGGGATGATCGCGGGATCATGCCCATGCTGAGCCTGTTGCGCGAGGGGACAGATGTGCGCGGAAGCGCCGTCGCCGACCTTGTCGTCGGCAAGGCGGCTGCCATGCTGTTTGTCAAGGCGGGCGTCGCCGAGGTCTATGCGAAAACGCTTTCTGAGGAAGCACAGCGTTATCTTGCGGCGCACGGGATCCCCGTCTCGTGCGAATCGCTCACAAAGAACATCATCAATCGCAGCGGAACGGGGCTCTGCCCGATGGAGGAGACCGTTCTGAATACAGAGGATGCAGAAGAGGGATATCGCCTCTTGTGCGAAAAGGTCAGCCGCATGCAGGCGGAGCGGGCATAGAAAGAAAATAGGAAGGAGAGCGGACCGACGGCGTCGGTCCGCTTTTTCGACAGAGATCATAAAAATTCGTCATATCCCGCGGCATTTTGTCATAGGATAGAATGTGGAAACGAGTTATCAGGAATTGAGACAAAAGGAAGTCGTGAACATCTGCGACGGAAAGCGGCTGGGAAGGATATGCGATATCGTATTTACCTATCCCGAAGGCAAGGTGCTCGGGATCGTTGCGCCCGGCGGGCGCGGGTTCCGCTTTGGAAAGGCCGATATTTTCATCGACCTGAAGGATATCAACAAGATCGGCGTGGACGTGATCATGGTAGAGTTGCATGGAACGCTTCCGCGCCAAGGGAAGAAGAAGGGAAAATGGGTGGAATGCGCCCCGCAGCCGCAGCCCCGCCCAGATCGCAGAGATTTCTCACAATACGAATAATATTAGGCACTTTTTACGATTTTGCATAGTATTATGCGTGAAATAAAAACACCTCTTGCGCTGGCAAGGGGTGTTTGACTTAAAAATTATTTTGTCTCCTGCTGTGCGGGGTGGTAGCAGTCGCACGCCCTGCCGTTGGGCAAAAATCCCGTATCGGAGCACTTTTCGCATTGGAAGTGCGGGATCAGATCCTCTTCGCTCAGTTGCATGCGGGCAAGCGCCGCCCGCCTCTCTGCATGCAGTTTTTCCAGTTTTGCTCTGATCGTGGGCACGGATTCCGCATCGAAGAGCTCTGCACGCGCAAGTTCGATCTCTCCCTTTTTGATCTCGCCCTCTGCCCGTTTGTACACGGGGTCCTGTTCGGCGCGGCGCTTCGCCTCTTCGGCGGCGCCGATGGCGCGGTTGCGCAGGACGGAGTAGTAGTGTTCCCGATCGCTCTTTTCGTCCGCGGCGATCTCGCGCGAGCTGCGAAAGTCCGTGCGCTGCGCCTGGCCCTGCGGGGCGCTCTGGGGGATATCCGCCGCGTGCTGTATTCCTTCCCGCCGCCACTCTGAAAGCAGCTTGTTCATATAGGGCAGGGGGGCAGATGCCGCTGCGGCGCGCTCTGCCGCGGCGTGAAGCAGATCGTCGCCATAGCCTGCGCCCTTCCACGCCTCCAGCATGTCGAGCGTATTCTGCGTGCGTTTGAGGCGGTCGCAGTCGCGTTGCAGAGAGGACAAAAGGGAAATCAGCTTTTCCTGCCGGCGCACATATGCGGCGACCTCGCTCTCGTCGGTGATCCCGCGCGCAAAGAGGGAGTCGACGAGATCGTCCATCTTCTCAAAGCCGTACCCCAGCTTGAAGCACAGCTTTGCAAGCGTCGTCAGACTCTCTGCGTCAAATCCGCGGTCCGCCCATTTTTCTGCGTAATTTTCGATATAGGCGCGCGGATTCTGGATCTTGACGGAGAGTTTTGCCGCTACGCGGAAGACGATCGCGGCAAGCTCCTCCCTGTGCGCAAGGTATTCTTTTGCTGCCGCCGCCGTAAAGATCCCGCGCTCGGCCAGCTCTGTTACGAGGGCGTCCAGCGAAGAGAGCGTGCCCTTTTTCATCGTCTGCGCACAGGCATAGATCGCCGCGGGCTCCATGCCCAGTTGCGCCCATCTGTCGGGGTAGACATAATCGCTCTCCTGCGGCCTGCGGTAGATGCCGAGCAGAGAGAATATCTTGCTCACTTCCCGCTCGTGCGTATTGAAATCGTTGAGCTCCTGTTCCACCTGCTCATAGGTATATTTGTGCTCGGCGCAGAGCTTTTTCGCCTTGTTCAGAATGTGCGCGCAGTTCACCTTTTCCCCGTCCTTGCGCACGCAGTATTCGCTGATCAGAAGGAATGCCTGCTGTTCCATGGGATTGTTTTCGAGGAATTCCAGAATGCGCATCATCTCGTACGGCTTGAAGTCCTTGCCGGCGCGCTGCAGCTGATGCAGCAGTTCGCGGTTGAACTCCGCATATTTCTCCGGGCGGATGGGCTTGGGCTTCCCCACCGATGCGTTGACAGGCAGATACTCGACGAGGAGCGGCTCGCGCGAGAGGATATGTACGAGGTCACACTCCTCCCAGAAGGCGAAGATCTCCTTCAGCCGCTCGTAGGGCAGTTTGAGGAGTTTGGCGAGCGCCTGCCCGTCAAATTCATCTTTGCAGCTGCAAAGGTACAGCCCGTAGAGATAGACGCGGACGGCGTCGCCGTCTGCCTGCGGAACGTATTTTGTGATAAATTGGTTCTCGACCGCCGTGAACATGTTGGCGGAGAACTCCTTTGAAAAGGACAGGAATGACATGGCAATAACTCCCACGGAATGCTTGCTTTTTCCCGAAAGCTGTTGTATAATAGTATAGCACATATTTTGCACAAAAGCAATTTGTTTTTGTTCGGAATGGCTGCGGAAAGGTTTCGGAACTATGATAATTTTGCACACATCCGATCTTCATATCGGCAAACGCCTCATGGACAGAGAGCGCCTTCCCGAGCAGATTGCAGCACTTGGCGAGATTGCTGAGATCTGCGACCGCGAGGGGGTGGACGTCGTACTCATCGCAGGCGATGTGTTCGATACCTATCTTCCTTCCGCAGAGGCGGAGGACGTGTTCTTTTCGGCGGTCAAGCGGCTTGCGGAGAGGGGCAGGGCGGTCGTCATCGTCAGCGGCAATCACGACGACGGTGTGCGTCTTGGCGCCGCGCAGCCCCTTGCCGAGGAGCAGGGCATCTACATCTTCGGGAACAGACCCCGCCGTGTCCGCTGCAATTCCGATCGCCGCGTCCATCCTGCAGAGAGCGGAGAGCACTATCTCGTGCTTGCCTGCGGCGACGAGCGCGTCTATATCAACGCGCTGCCCTATCCCAACGAGGCGCGTTTCCGCGAAGAGAAGACGGACGAGAGTTTTTCCGACCGCATGCGGCGCTGGATCGCCCGCGGCGATGAGGGGTATGACGGAAAGATGCCGCATATCCTGCTTTCGCACCTGTTTGTCGCGGGCGGCAGAACGAGCGAGAGCGAGCGGAACATCGATCTCGGCGGGGCGCGCGCCGTCCCCATGAATGTTCTGCCCGACTACGGCTATGTCGCGCTCGGGCATCTGCACCGCCGCCAGCAGCTTGGAAACAACGTGGTGTACAGCGGCTCCATTCTGCAATATTCCTTCGACGAGACGAACACGCAAAAGAGCGTCATGCTTCTGACGACGACGGGAAGCGATATCTCCTTTCGCGAGATCCCGCTCACGGCGGGCAAAAAGCTGCTGCGCCTGGAGGCGACGGACGTTGCGGGCGCGATCGACCTTTTGGGGCGCTATCCCGACGCATTTATCGAGCTGACGCTCTCCTTAAAACAGCCGCTCACCGCCGCCGAGACGGCGTCTTTGCGCGAGGCAAACGAGGGGCTTGTCTCCCTTGTCATCCGCGTCAGCACGAGCGGCGACGCGCAGTCCTTTGTCAGCCGCGTGCGCATGGGCGCGGAGGAGCTCTTTGACGCATTCTACCGCACCATGTACAATGATGAAGCCTCGCCCGAGATGAAGGCGGCGTTTTTGTCCCTGCTGGAGGAGGAAGCATGAAGCCCGTCTATCTGGAATTTTGCGGCATCAATTCCTTTTCCGAGCGCACCGTGATCGATTTTGCCGCGCTGACCGAGTTCGGCATCTTCGGCATCTTCGGCGACACGGGCTCGGGCAAGAGCACCATTCTCGACTGCATCGGTTTTGCGCTCTACGGCGCGGCGCCGCGTTCGCGGACGGGCAGCGCCGCCGACCTCATCAACTACAGGGCGGACAGGGCATATGTCCGCTTTGAATTTGAGATCGTGTTCGAGGGCGCGCGGCATGCCTACCGCATCGATCGCGAGATCAAGCGGAAGAACGCGCTGCAGAGCGCGAAGTTATACGAAAAGAAGGGGGACGCCCTTCTTGCGCTCAAAGAGGGCGTACGCGACTGTAAGCTGGCGATCGAAGAGATCGTCGGGCTGGAGCAGAAGGACTTTGAAAAGTGCATCGCGCTGCCCCAGGGCGAATTTGCACAGTTTGTCCGTTCGCCGCGTGCGGACAGGCTCAAGCTCGTCGCGCGGCTGTTCGAACTGGAGGCGTACGGCGAGCGGCTCGTCAAGCGCACGAACGCGCGCTGCGCGGAACGGGCAGAGGCGTACCGCCTTGCGCTCGCCCGCATGCAGCCGTATGAATATGCGACGGAGGAGGCGCTTGCCAACCTCCGCCGGGAGGCGCAGGCGCTCAGGACCGACGAGCGCGCCAAACGGGAGGAGGTGTCCTCTCTTCGCGCAAAGGAAAAGGAGATGCAGGCGCAGCTTTCACAGAAGCGCGAGGCGGAGGCGGTCGCCGCAAGTCTTGCCGGGCTGGAGAAGGGGGAGCGTGAGATCGTTTCGCTCGAACAGGAGCTGACGCGCCTGGAACGCGCGGCAGATGTGATCGCCGCATACGACCGTCTGCAGGCGGCAAAGGAAGAGCGGACGCGCGCAGAGGAGGCGCTTTCTGCGGCGCAGCGCGAGAATGCCGCCGCCGAACTTGCAAAAAAGGAAGCAGACGCCTGGGATGCGGAGGGCGCGGACGAGGAGATCGCCCGCTGTACGGCGCGCTGTGCGCGCGCGGGACAGGCCAAAGAGGCGCTCGCCAAGGCGGAGGAATACGAGAAAAAACTGACGGAGGCGCGCAGGCGGTATGCCGAAGAACTCGACGCGCTGCCCGTATTCGACTATGAGAAGGAGCGCGGAAGTCTTCTGGCGGAGCTGGAGGCGCTCGGCGAGGACGACCTCATCACCTTTGCCGAACGGGAGTGCAAGCAGGCGCTTCTGCGCACGGAATATGCCGATTTTGCGGAAAAACTTTACGAAATATTAAAGGAATATCCTGAGACGGATCCCCTCGTTTCGCCCATGCACGCGCAGTATGCCGCGCTTTCCCAGGGGGAGCAGATGGCATTTGCCCAGATCAGAGCGGCGTATGAGGAGCAGAAGAAGAGCCGGCGCGAACTCAACAACGCGCTCGTGCTGCTCGAAAAGAGGAATGCAGACTATCGCAACCGCCGCGAACGGCTGCAAAAATATCAGACGGACGGAAAGCAGTTCCGCGAGGAACTCAACGCCTGGCGGGCGCGCAGCGAAGGCTATTCACTTGAGTCGGCCGCCGGGGAGGAACGCCGCCTGGAACAGCTGAAGCAGGAGCGGCGTACCCGTCAGCGCACGCGCGAGGCGGCGCAGAAGCGGGGCGCCGAGGCGGCAGCGGCACTTGCGGCCGCGCAGGAGCGCTATCACGCGGCGCGGCGGGCGGAAGAACAGGCGGAAGCACAAAAGCGGCAGGCGGCAGGCTCGTTTTCCTCGCGCGAGGAGGCGCAGCAGCTCATTCTGCGCTACGGCGACGCCAAAGAGGCACGCGAGCGCATCCGCGCCTTCCGCGAAGAGCAGACGGCGCTCCGGTCGCGCGCAAAACAGCTTGCGGAAGTGCAGGCTTTCCCGATCGACGAGGAACAGGTGAATGCCTGCACCCGGCTCCTGCAGGAGGGCGAGGCGCAGCTGGAATCGCTCGTGCGCGCATATGCGCTCAAACAGGAGGAACTGCGGCGCACGGAGGAGGACGCAAAAAAGCGCAGCGCCGAAGAGGCGGAATGCGCCCGCTGCAAGCGCGAGGCAGAATTGTACGAGCGCATGAAAAAGCTGTTCGACGGGAACAAATTTATGGACTTCGTCGCAGAGGAGTATTTGCAGAACGTGGCGGAGACCGCGAGCGCAAGGCTGCTCTCGCTGACGGACGGAAGATATTTTCTGCGCTATGAGGGGGGCGCAAACGGATTCTATGTGGGCGATAACTTCAACGGCGGGCAGACGCGCGGCGTCTATACGCTCTCGGGCGGCGAGACCTTTCTCGTATCGCTGTCGCTCGCACTTGCACTCTCGTCCGAGATCTGCCGCCGCTCCCTGCGGCCCATCGAGTTTTTCTTCCTCGACGAGGGATTCGGCACGCTGGACAGCAAGCTCGTGGGCGTCGTTATGGACAGCCTTGAAAAACTGAGAAACGAACATTTCTCCATCGGCGTCATCTCGCACGTCGAGGAGCTCAAACACAGGATCGAGCGCAAGCTGCTGGTGGAAAAGGCGACCGAGCAGCACGGCTCGAAAATCATTATGGAATGAGGTGACAGGTTTGGCGAATAAGATTCTTACGCCCGTTACGCTTTGGAAGGATTTCGACGGAACGCTTCCGCTCTGCGAGGACATTCTGTCCGAATCGCAGACGGAGGAGTACCGATACCGCGAGCTCTACTTTCTCGGCCGCAAGACGCAATACGGCAGGGTAAAGATCTATGCAAAATATTTTACGCCCAACGGCCTGGCGGAGTATCCCGCCGTGCTGTTGCTGTTCGAGGCCGGCATGCCCGCCGACCTCAGGCTCGTGCCGCACTTTATCGAACACGGTTACGCCGTGCTCGCCGTGGATTACTGCGGCGACATGGGCGACGGCAGCAAGCATACCATCTATCCGCGCGATATCGACTATGCAAACTATGCCCGCCGCGGCAGGGCGATGGACTATGCGGACGAGAGCGCAAAGGAGACGAGCTGGTACGAATGGGCGGCGGTCGCACGGTATGCGGCGCGCTATCTTGACGAACTGCCCGAGACGACGCGGGTTGGCATGATCGGCCTGAGAACGGGGGGCGAAGTGCTCTGGAAGATCGCCCCGTATGCGCCCGTCTCCTGCTTCATCTCCGTCTGCGCGGCAGGCTGGCTCGCCTATCGCGACATGGAAAAATTCACGGGCGAAAACTGCATCTTCGACGAGGAGCGTCACCGCTTCATCGCGGGGCTCGACTCGCAGAGCTATGCGCCGCACGTCAAGTGCCCCGTGCTGCTCCTTTCTGCCATCAACGATAAAAAGAGCAATTACGACCGCATCTACGATACCTTTCAGCAGATCAATCCCGAGGTAGACAAGGCGATCCTGTACTCCTCGCACGGAAACGGGCTTATTGGCTCGCATTCCTTCGACAACATCGACCTCTTTTTGGACAAATATCTCAAGGGCAGATCGGTGTATCTGTGCGAACCCGTCCACTCCAAGGCGTTCACAGACGAAGAGGGCAATCTGAAGGTGCGCATCGAATACGATCCCATGGGCGACCCCGAGGAGTGCGGCGTATTCTATACCGAAAACGTCAATGCGTTCAAGGCGCGCGACTGGACGCGCATCGTGCGCAAGGTCAAGGACCTCAACGGCGAGACGCCGCTCTTTCCGCTCGACGTCTACGTCAACAGCAGCAAGGCGCTCTACTATTCCTTTGTGCGCTATTCCAATAACTTCAGCTCGACCTCCAAGATCCAGGAGATCACGCTGCACAATCCCTATAAAAATGCCTGTCTCAGAAGCCGCATCCTCTATACGGCGGAACGGGACGGCCTTGCGGGCTTTTCCGTGTTCCGCCGCCGTGCCGGCTCGATCGCAGACTGCTTTGCAGATACGAGCAGCGCGAAGGTGGAGCTGAAAGAGGGCTACGGCGGGATCCTGGGCGTGTGCTGTTCCCCCGACGTCATCTCTTACCGCGTGAGCGAACCGAAGTACGAGCCGCCGCAGGGCGCGTCGCTTGCATTCGATGCCTATTCGCCTGAATGTACGACGCTCTGTGTGACCTTTTATAAGGACGCCGAGGAGGAGAAGGGATATACCGTACAGGTGCCGCTCGAGGGCGGCGGAAAGTGGAAAAAGATCGTGCTGGACAGCAGAGATTTCAAGACGGAGACGGGCAGTTCCCTGTCCGGCTTTGAAGGGGTCATGTCCGTCGTCTTTTCGGCGCCGGACGATGCGCTCATCACCAATCTCATCTGGCTGTAACGGAAGGGAAATATGCAGCTCGGGGATATCGTACAGACAAAAAAGCCGCATCCGTGCGGCGCAAACAGCTGGCAGATCGTGCGCACAGGCGCCGACTATAAACTCAAATGCCTCGGCTGCGGAAGGGTGATCATGCTCACGCCGGACGAGCTGCAAAGGCGCATCCGCCGGCAGAACAGGGAGGGCACATGAAACGCCGCCCCGCCATGCTCTATGAGCGGAAGTCCGCCTCGCGTGCGCCGCTCCTGATATTACTGATCATATTGCTCGCATTTCTGCTCTTTCAGGTGTGGTTCGTCAACCGCTTCTTTGTCGTCACCGTCTCCGGCTCCTCCATGCTGAACACCATCTCGGGGGAACGCTACGGCGAAGACGGCAGCAGGATCGCGGGGGATATCGTCTATGCCGACCGCTCCGCCGCGGCGGAACGCGGCGACATCGTCATCATCGACGTGACCGACTACCGCGCGGAGTTTGGGCTCTCCGGCAGTTTTATCATCAAGCGGCTGATTGCAACGGAGGGGGATCGCGTGCGCATCGAGGGCGGACAGGTCTACCTCTGCACCGCGGGCAGCACGGAGTTTTCTCTGCTCGACGAGCCGTATGCCCTCGGCGAGACGTGTGCCGAGTCTGAAAGTACGGAATGGACGGTGGGCGAGGGAGAGATCTTCTTTCTCGGCGACAACCGCACGGCGAGCCGCGACTCGCGCGATCTCGGCTGTTTTTTGCAGGAAGACATCATCGGGGTCGTGCCGGAGTGGTCGGTGCGCTATAAGGGGGCGATCACCGCATGGGAGCGCTTCCGCGCATCGCTCTTCGGCTGGCTGCGCTGAAAATACACATAAGGGGAAACACCCCGCAAAGGAGGAAAATATGGACATTCAGATCACGGCGGACAGCACCTGCGACCTCGGGGCGCTTGTCGCACAGCGGGACATCGGCATCATGCCGCTCACCGTCATTCTCGGTGCGCGCTCCTATCGCGACGGCGTCGACATCGCGCCGCAGGATATCTTCGACTATGTCGCCCGCACGGGCGAGCTTCCGAAGACCTCCGCGCCCAACGTCGGGGACTATGAGCGGTTTTTTGCCCGCTACGTTGACGAGGGGAAGACGGTCATTCACTATAATATCTCTGCCGAGGCATCCTCTTCGCATGCTAACGCTGCCGAGGCCGCAAAAAAATTTAAGGACAGGGTATATGTCGTAGACAGCCGCGCGCTTTCGAGCGGACAGGGGCTCATGGTCATGAAGGCCGCCGATCTGCGCGACGATGGCATGGAGGCGGACGAGATCGCCCGCACGACGGCGGCGCTCGCGCCTAAGATCAACACCTCGTTTGTGCCCGATCGTCTGGACTTTTTGTACAAAGGCGGCAGATGTTCCCGCCTGAGCATGTACGGCGCGAACCTGCTCAGGATCCATCCGCTCATCGAAATGCACGACGGAAAACTGGCGGCGGACAAAAAGTACCGCGGCAGCATGGAAAAGTGCATCCTCAATTACATTGCCGACCTGAAGGCGCAGTATCCCGAATATGACGACACGCGCGCCTTTGTCACGCACAGCAGTGCAGACGCGCTGCTCGTCGAGGTCGCAAAGCGCGCCGTGACGGAGATGTTCTCCTTCCGCGAGGTCATCGAGACGGTGGCCGGCTCCGTGATCACCGGGCATTGCGGCAGGAATACGCTGGGCGTGCTCTTTATTACCAAGTAATTTTGCATCGGAGGCGGCCATGGGCGTCTTTTTCGGGCTGATCGCAACCGTTCTTCAGCTCATCTGGAAACTGATATCCACCGTTTTCAAGACGGTGTATGAGGTGCTCAGGATCCTGCGCCTTCGCCTGCTCGCGCTCTATCTGATCGTGTGCGGCTTTGTACAGCTGTTCTGGAAGGTCTTTTCGCAGGGCGGGAATATGTCCTACTTCTGGCTGGGGTTTGCGCTCGTCTGTGCGGTGACCGTGGTCGGCTGGGTACTCGCCGCGATCCGCCGCGACCGGAAAAACAGGGAGAACAAGGAGCAGGAGAACAAAGACCGCGAAAAAGAGCAGAAGAGGCGGGCGGAGCGAAAACGGCAGCGGCGGGAAAAGCGCATGGGAAAGGAGGTAAAGAGCCCTCCGATCGCCTCGCTCACGGGGGGATTTCCCATCTACTATACGGCGGAGGGGCATGAGGACTATATCTTCGCCGAATATGAAGACAGATACGAATTATACCGAAAACAGGACGGCGGTTTTGTGTATGTACGCACCGACTACAAGGACAAGGACGCCCAAAAGGAGCAATCATGACGACACTTTATTCCGACAGCGACTATCTTGCGGCGCTTCGTCAGCGCAGAAGATTATATCTCATTCTCTGGGGTGCGACGGCGGCATTCCTCATCTGCCTTGCGCTCATCGTTGTCTTTTATCTTCTGCTGCCTTATAACGATCCCTCGCGCGTGTGGTACATCGTGGGGGCATGCGCAGCGGCGGTCGTCTATATCTTTTTCCTCTTTCCCTTTGCGGGGATCTGCCTCAAACGCAGCAGGGCATACTGCAAGATGCTGAGATTTCTCTCGGAGGGGTATAAAGAAAATGCCGTGCTGCCCTTTTCCGGCATCGACGACTGGATCACCTACGACGGCGTCGACGTCAATGTGGCGACATTCTCCATCAAAAACAGAAAGCGGGACGAAGAGATGACGCGGCAGATCTATGTGGACGGCGAAAAGGATTTTCCGCCCTTCGAAGAGGGAAAGCGCTACCGCCTGATCCTGCAGGGCAATCTTTTGATCGGCTATGAATCTTATACGGAAGAGGAGGCTTAACATGAAGGCGGTCGTAACGGTATCCGGCGCAGACAGAACGGGCATCATTGCCGTGGTCAGCACCTATCTCTATGAAAACGGCATCAATATCGAGGACATCTCGCAGACGGTCATGGGCGATCACTTTGCCATGATCATGCGGGTGGACCTTTCCGGCAGCGGAAAGGACATTGCAACGCTTGCCGCCGCACTCGAGCACAAGGGCGGCGAGATCGGCATGTCCATCCGGTTGCAGCACGAGGCGATCTTCGACGCGATGCACCGCGTCTGATGGAGGGGGCATGTTCAGCAATTACGACGTCATCGAAACGATCGAAATGATCGAAAAGGAGCACCTCGATATCCGCACGGTCACGATGGGCATCTCGCTCCTGTCCTGTGTGCGCGAAAACGCCAAAAAGACGGCAGACGCCGTCTATGACCTCGTGTGCAGGCAGGCAGAGGGGCTCGTGCCGACGGCAGAGGCGCTCTCGCGCGAGTACGGGATCCCCATCGTCAACAAGCGGGTGTCGGTTACGCCCGTCTCGCTCATCACGGCGGCATTTCCGCAGGAGAGCGCGGCGGTG
Source organism: uncultured Clostridia bacterium (assembly GCA_944337235.1). Classification (GTDB taxonomy): domain Bacteria; phylum Bacillota; class Clostridia; order Christensenellales; family Borkfalkiaceae; genus Gallimonas. The sequence goes on along the minus strand of CALVLK010000001.1, from coordinate 218,971 downwards.
GGCTGGGCGCTCGACCGCGCCGCGCATACGCTCGGCATCGACTTTTTGGGGGGATATTCCGCGCTGCTGCATAAGGGCACGGCGGACTACGAGGCGGCATTTCTCGATACCATTCCCGAGCTTCTGAGCACGACGGAGCGCGTCTGCTCCTCCGTCAATGTCGGCTCCTCTCGCTCCGGCATCAATATGAACGCCGTGCGCCGCATGGGCGGGATCATCAAAGAGACGGCGGCGCGCACCGCCTCTGCCGACGGCATCGGCTGCGCGAAGCTTGTCGTCTTCTGCAACGCCGTAGAGGACAATCCCTTTATGGCGGGTGCCTTCCACGGCGTGGGAGAGGGCGGATCCGTCATCAATGTGGGCGTGTCCGGCCCGGGCGTCGTGGAACATGCTTTGAAATCTGTGCCCGACGCCGACCTGAGCGCGGCGGCGGAGCTCATCAAACGCACCGCGTTCAAGATCACCCGTGCGGGGCAGCTGGTCGCGTCCGAGGCGGCAAAGCGGCTGCACGTCCCCTTCGGCATCGTCGATCTCTCGCTTGCGCCCACGCCCGCCAACGGCGATTCCGTCGCGCGGATCCTGGAGGAGATGGGGCTGTCCGTCGTGGGCTGTCACGGCACAACGGCGGCGCTTGCCATGCTCAACGATGCAGTCAAAAAGGGCGGCGTCATGGCGTCCTCCCGCGTGGGCGGGCTTTCGGGTGCCTTTATCCCCGTGTCCGAGGACATCGGCATGATCGAGGCGGCAAGGGGCGGTGCGATCACGATCGACAAGCTCGAGGCAATGACCTGCGTCTGTTCGGTCGGGCTGGACATGATCGCGATCCCGGGCGACACGTCCGAGGCGGTGCTCTCCGCCATCATCGCAGACGAGGCGGCGATCGGCATGATCAACAACAAGACGACGGCGGTGCGCGTCATTCCCGCGCCAGGCAAGGGCGTGGGCGACGAGGTGGAGTTTGGCGGCTTGCTCGGCAGGGCGCCCATCATGCCGGTCCATACCGGCGATCCGAGCCGTTTTATCGGGCGCGGCGGCTTGATCCCCGCTCCCATTCATAGTTTTAAAAATTAAAAGAGGTGACATGATGGAAAGAAAAGAGGTTCAGACCAAGTATCAATGGAAGACGGAGGACGTCTTTGAAAGCGACGAGGCGTGGGAGGCGGCATTCTCTGCGCTGAAAGGCCGCATCGATTTTGCAAAATTTGCGGGCACGCTCAATACGCCCGAGAATATCCTTGCCTATTTCCGGACGGAGGAGGCGCTCTCGCGCGATCTCATGCGCGTCTATCTCTATGCCTTTTTAAAGCATGACGAGGACGTGCGCGTCTCGAAGTACAACGGCTATCTCGCGCGGGTGATGAGCTTTCTGACGCGGCTCGAGGCGGAGACGGCGTTTGCCGTGCCCGAGCTCACCGCGCTGCCCGACGAAACGCTGCGCGCCTTTGCCGCCGACGAACGGCTCAAAGATTACGACTATATGCTCACCCGCCTTGCCGCGCGCAAGAAGTATATCCTCTCGGAGAAGGAGGAGCGCATCCTGGCACAGACGGGCGAGGCGATGTCCGCCGCCCGCGACGTGTTTGAAATGCTCGACAATGCCGAGCTCAACCTGCCCGAGATCGAATACAACGGAAAGCGGCAGCAGCTCTCGCACGGGCTCTATTCGCTTATCATGAGCGGGGGCGACAGAAAAAAGCGCGAAGAGGCGTTCAAGCTCTACTACGGCGCATACCGCAAGATCATCAACACCCTTGCCACGACCTATTACGGCAACGTCAAGAAGGATATCTTCTATAAGAATGTGCGCGGATATGAGAGCTGCCTTGCCATGGCGCTCTTTGACGAGGACGTCGACAGGTCTGTATATGACAATCTCGTCCGCGCGGTCAACCATGCCGCGCCCGTCATGCACCGCTATATGGCGCTCCGCAAGAAGCTGCTCGGCTACGACGAGATGCACATGTACGATATCTATCCCTCGCTCGTGGAAAACGCCGAGCTCAAACTCAGCTACGAAGAGGCGTACGAGCTTGTGCTCAAGGGGCTTGCTCCCCTCGGAGAGGAATATCTTGCGCTGCTCAGAAAGGGGCGCGACGAGCGCTGGATCGACGTGTGCGAAACGGAGGGCAAGCGCAGCGGGGCATACTCCATCGGCATCTTCGGCACGCATCCCTACGTCCTTCTGAACTACCAGCCCACCACGCACGATGTGTTCACGATCGCACACGAGATGGGTCATTCCCTGCATTCGTGGTTTTCAAACAGCAATCAGCCGCAGGCCAAGGCGGACTATACCATCTTTGTCGCCGAGGTCGCAAGCACCGTCAACGAGGTGCTGCTGCTCAAACACATGCTTGCCACCACGCAGGACGAAAATCTGAAGAAGTATCTGCTCAACTATTTCATGGACATGATCCGCACGACGCTCTTCCGCCAGACGCAGTTTGCCGAATTCGAAGAGCGTGCGCATGCCATGGCAGAGGCGGGCGAGCCGCTCAACAAGGACAATCTTTCGGCGCTCTATTACGAGCTCAATCGCAGCTATTACGGAGACGCCGTTACGCACGATCGCGAGATCGAGATCGAATGGGCGCGTATCCCGCACTTCTACCGTTCCTTCTACGTCTACAAGTATGCGACGGGCATCACGGCGGCGATCGCCATTGCCAACCGCATCCTCGCGGGCGAGGAGGGCGCGCTTGAAAATTATTTCAAATTCCTCTCGGGCGGGTGTTCCACCGATCCCGTATCCCTGCTGCGCATGGCGGGGGCAGACCTCACCAAGGAAGAGACGTTTGCCGCAGCGATGAAGGAGTTTGAACAGTCGCTGGACGAATTTGAAAAACTCTGCGGCGTAAAGTAAGCGCCGCAGACGCAAAGGAGAAAGCATGGCGATCAATCAGATGCCGCACAACATCGACGCGGAACAGGCGCTGCTCGGCTGCATGCTCATCGACGCGGACGTTCAGTCCGAACTGCTCGAATCGCTGCGCGAGGAGGATTTCTACCAGGAATCGCACCGCGAGATTCTGGCGGCGATGCGCGCGATCTATGCGGCAAGAATGACAATCGACCTCGTCACGCTCACCGACCGTTTGCAGCGGGACGGAAAGCTGGAGCGTGCGGGCGGGCTGCAATATATCACCGAGCTTGCGCAGATCACGCTGTCGGCAGCCAACTACAGGCAGTATTTCGATATCATCCGCCGCGACAGCGTCAACCGTGCGCTCATCCGCGCCGCACGTGATATCATCGAAAACAGCATGAAGGGCCCGGAAGAGCGCGAGTCGCTCGGCTTTGCGGAAAAGAGGGTGTACGATATCTCCAAACAGGAGGACGGCAACAAGCTCTTGGGGCTGGAGGACGGCGAAACCGTCGGGCAGGTCATCGGCAGGTTCGAGAGCATCCAGGCAGATCCCAACGCCTTCCGCGGGCTCGAGACGGGCTTCCGCCACCTCGACCGCATCACCAACGGCCTGCAGCGCTCCGACCTCATCGTGCTTGCGGCGCGCCCCGGTGTGGGCAAGACGTCGTTTGCGATGAACATTGTCGAAAATTCCTGCCTCAAGCGCAAGGGGGTCGCGGCGGTGTTCTCGCTGGAGATGCCGCGCGTGCAGATCGTGCAGCGCCTTCTGTGCTCGTATGCCAACGTCAGTATGGAAAAGGCGCTCTCCGGCCAACTCAAACAGAGCGATTGGAAGAAGCTGATGCTCGCAGGCGATAAACTGCAGAAGAGCAAGATCTTCATCGACGACTCCTCGCGCGTGACCCCGCAGGAGATCCTCTCCAAATGCCGCCGTCTCAAGAGCGCAGAGGGGCTTGATCTTGTCATGATCGACTACATCCAGCTGATGGGAATGGAAAAGAAATATGCCTCTACGGAGAACAGGCAGCAGGAGATCGCCTCCATCACGCGCGAGCTCAAGATCATGGCAAAGGAGCTCGACGTGCCCGTGCTTGCGCTTTCGCAGCTGAGGCGCATCCAGACCAAAGAGGCGCAGCTGTCCGACCTGAGGGAATCGGGTGCGATCGAGCAGGACGCGGACATCGTCATGTTCATCAACCGCCCCGACATGGGCGCGACTGCGGAGGAGATCGCGACCGGCTCCGTGGTAAAGGGCGCGGCGGAGATCAACATCGCTAAGCACAGAAACGGCCCCACGGGGCGCATTCAGCTCCGCTTCATCGGGGAGAGCACAAAGTTTATCGACGTCGAGGCGCAGGGCGAGCCGGAGGAGGAGCCCGTCCCCCGTAGGGCGCGCGATGCCTCGGACGACGAGGGCGCCGCAGCGGAACTTCCTCCGCCCCCCGACATCCCTTTTGATTGATTCTATACGACATGGAAACACGTATTCTTCCGGCAGAGGGAGAGGGGCTCTTTCTCGCGTGCCGCTATATCAGTTCGGGTGAACTGGTCGCATTTCATACCGAGACCGTCTACGGGCTGGGCGCAGACGCGCGCAGCGACGAAGCGGTGAAAAAGATCTTTCTGACCAAGGGGCGTCCGCAGGACAACCCCCTCATCGTGCATGTGCACAGGGACTACGACATTGCTCCTTTGGTCGACGAGATCCCGGAATATACAAAGCAGCTGCGCCGCGCCTTTCTGCCGGGGCCGCTCACGATGATCTATTCGTCGCACGGCCATGTGAGTCCGCTCGTCTCCTGCGGGCTGGATACGCTTGCAATCCGCGTGCCCGCCTCTCCCGCGGCACAGGCATTTTTGCGTGCGGTGAACGTGCCCGTCGCCGCACCGAGCGCAAACCTCTCCAAACATGTCTCTCCCGTGACGGCGCAGCATGTGTACGACGACTTTGCCGGGCGCATCCCTCTCATTCTGGACGGCGGGGAATGCCGCGGCGGGATCGAGAGTACGGTACTCGATTGCACGGGACCCGTTCCGCTTGTGCTGCGTGCGGGGCTCGTGACAAGGCAGATGATCGCCTCCGTCGTCGGGGCGTGCGGGGAATATCACATGCAGGCGGGGGAAAGACCCAAGAGCCCCGGCATGGCATACCGGCACTATTCGCCGCGCTGTAAGACGGCGTATTTTGCGGCGGATGACCTTGAGGCTGCGATCGCCTGCTACGAGGCGGAGCGGGGAAGTGGCGGCAGGCCGTATTTCCTTGTTGAACACAGTGCGCTTTCGGCGCTCGGCGGAAGGGACGCCCTCGATCTGGGCGGCAGCGCAGAGGAGATGGCGCACAACCTCTATGCACAGCTGCGCGCGGCGGAGTCCTGCGCGACCCTTCTCATCTGTATTCAGCCGACCTGCGCCGACGATGCAATGGAGGGCGTGCTCAACCGCCTGAGGCGCGCCTGCGGAGTGGAAGATGGAAAAGGCAACACCCAAAAAGACCAAGCGTAAAAAGATCCTGTTCGTCTGTACGGGCAATACCTGCCGCTCGCCCATGGCGGAGGCCGCGCTGCGCAGAGAACTGCGGCGGCGCAAGATCACGGGCTACACCGTGCAGTCTGCCGCCATGCAGCTTGCGGAGGGAAGCGTGCTCAATCCTGACAGCGCGCGCGTACTTGCAGAGGCGAAGATCACCGTGCTCAAGAGTTTTCGCCCGCGTCAGCTCACGGAAAAACTCATCCGGAGCGCCGACGTCGTCGTGTGCATGACGCAGTATCAGCAGATCGCCCTGCGCCGTTTCCCGAACGTGACGAGCTTTCCCGCGCTGTGCGGCAGAGAGATCCCCGATCCGTACGGCATGGGGATCGAGGCATACCGCAAGACGCTCGCGCTCATTCTGTCCTGCCTGCCCCGCCTGATCGAGGCGCTCGGTCTGCGTGCGCAGCTCTGAAAGACCGGGCGTGCGGCCTATGCCTTTTTTTCAGACCCAATAAAAACGCTTACGACCTCCGACAGCCGTCGGGGGTCGTGCATTTTGCGCATATGTTACAGCCTGAGTGGCCTCTGTTCTGTTTTCTCTTTTTTGAATTTTTTGACGTGCAGATTTCAGATTTTACATTTTTGAGACAAAATAATGTAAAAAATAACAGAAATGCCTGCTATACTTGAACTGCCTTGAAAAAAGACAGAAGAAAGAATCAGGAGTAGGTATTTCATGAAGAAAACAGTCAGTTGTATGCTTGCCGCAGTCATGAGTGCGGCGCTCATCGCGTCGGCATGCCCCATACGCGCGCGTGCCGAGGACGCAACGCCCGGTACGCCATACGACGCAAACGGCGCCTATGACGTCACGGTGGAGCATGTGCTCGTCAATCAGGTCTTCGGCGCGTCCGACGACGCCGAAGTGGTCAGCCACAGCTTTATCGAACTTTACAATCCGACGGACGCTGCCGTCTTGCTGGAAGGGTGGCATCTCTACTACAGGTCCAGCCTGAACGGCAACGACAACGCCGTCTGGCTCGGGCTCGCCCTGAGCGGCAGCATCGCGGCGGACGGCTACTACCTTGTGCGCTGCGGTGCGGTAGATACCCTCTCTTCCACGGCGCTGCTCGTTCCCGAGGGCGACATGGAGTGGGATGTCCAGCTGCACAACAAGGGCGTCTCGGTTGCGCTCTTCGACCGCGCGGTGACGCTCACAGACGCCTTTGCGGCTGCCATCACGGCGGAGAACCGCCCGCAGGGCTATGTTGATCTGCTTGCCGTGCAGGGGAACGACACCGAGGACGCGCAGATCCCGCCCGCTTATGAGGGCGGATATGTCGACGTCCAGTCCAAGAAGAAGGCGATCGCCCGCGTCGACGGCGCGGATACCGACAACAACGCGCAGGACGCCGATGAACTCGACTATTCCGAGGTATCTCCCGCCGACTTCCCCGTTCAGAACAGCCGCGGCGAGACGGTTGCGGCGCAGGCAAGTTACGTCGTGAAGGAGGACGGCTTCAGCGAGGATGCCGCGCTCTCCGTTCAGAAGACGGGCGGCGTGCGCCTGGGCGAGGCGAATGGTGACGGCGGCGTTGCAGAGATCGTCGCATACAGCCCCGACAATCAAAAGGCATATGTCGTCAACGGTGCGGAATCGACGCTCAATGTGTTCAACGTCAATGCAGACGGCAGCTTCGGAACGATAGAGGCCGTCGATATCGCGCAGCTTATGGCGGAGGAAGATAATACCTTTGCCTACGGCGATATGACGAGCGTTGCCGTCGATCCCGTCAACGATCGGGTCGCCGTCGCGCTGCAGGATTCCGACTATACCAAGGCGGGGCGCGTGGCGCTTCTCAACTATGACAACGAGATCGTCGCCGTCTACACGACGGGGGTACAGCCCGATATGGTCACCTTTGCGGGCAACGGCCGCTATGTGCTCACGGCGGACGAAGGCGAGCCGCGCATGGGCTATGGCGAGGGCATCGTCGACCCCGAAGGAACGGTGAGCGTCATCGACACGCAGGCGAGCGAAAACGCCGTACGCATTGCCGGATTCGCACAGTTCTCTTCGGCACAGCTCGCCGCAGAGGGCGTGATCTTCAACGATCCCGACGGCGACGGCGCGCCGCTCACCGCGGCAGCCGATCTTGAACCCGAGTATATCGCAATCAGCGGCAACGCCGCATATGTCGCCCTGCAGGAGGCAAACGCGATCGCGATCCTCAACATCGAAACGGCAACCTTTACCGCGGTCGAGCCGCTCGGCTTCCAGGATTACAGCCTCGAGGAGAACGCCATCGACCTCGATGATTCCGACGGCACATATCTTCCCAAGACGTACGCCAATACATACGGCGTATACATGCCGGACGGCATCGCCGTCTACGAGCGGGAGGGCAGAACGTATCTTCTGACCGCCAACGAGGGCGATGCGCGCGAATGGGGCGATTTTACCGATGAAGCAAGGGTCGATCTTGTATCTGCAGACGGCACCGTTACGGCCGAGAGCGTGCGTGTCCTCGACAACGACGTGAAGGCGGGCATCGGAAGCGGAAATTATCTGTACGGGGCACGCTCGTTCAGCATCTTCGAAGTCGGAACGGACGGGCTCAGCCGCGTCTTTGACAGTGCAAATGACTTTGAGGCGTTGACCTGGCAGTTCCTGCCCGGGCAGTACAATGTCTCCAACGACGATCTCGAGGTGGAGAGCCGCACTGCCAAGAAGGGCACCGAGCCCGAGGCTGTTACCATCGCCACGATCGGCGGCAGGGCGTTTGCCTTCATCGCGCTCGAGCGCATCGGCGGCATCATGATCTATGACGTCACCGATCCCGCTGCGGCAAGCTATGTCAACTATATCAACACGCGCGATTTCAACGGCGCGACCGAGGGCGACGTCGCACCCGAAGGCCTTGCCGTCATCGAAAACGGAGACAGCGCCATTCTGCTCGCCGCGTTCGAGGTGTCTGGAACGGTCGCCGCATACGAAGTGACGGCAGAATTTGAACCTGAACCCGAACCTGAGCCCGAGCCTGAACCCGAACCTGAGCCCGAGCCTGAGCCTGAACCTGAGCCTGAACCCGAGCCTGAACCCGAGCCCGAACCCGAGCCCGAACCTGAGCCTAAGTTTGAGCTTGAGGAAGGCGGGGTCGCAGGTTGGATCATTGCGGTGTGCGTGATCGCCGTGCTTGCAGCTGGCGCACTGATCATCTTCCTTGTGATCCGCCAGAAGAGGAAATAAACTCTCTCTTTGAACACAGAAAGAACGCCGTCTGAAGCGGGTTGCGCAACTGCACCGCTTCGGGCGGCGGTATTTTTGTACCCGGATTTGCAATGCGGCCGATCAATTCGCCCGTCATGCTGAAAAAGCACTTGACTTTTCCCAAAAAACAGCATATCATTATGACGCGACGTCGGGGGATTCCGACCAGACATTTTAAGTCTATTCGCACGGAACGGGTAACGATTGTTGCTCGTTCTTTTTTTGTTTTTTGTTGCGCAGTGACAGATCAGGCTTTATTGTAAGAATCTTTGTTTGTTATTTTTCACAAAGTTTTCACATATGCTTGCTTTTTTCTGCGGCGGATGCTATAATGAGATAATGCGTTTTTGCCCCGCAAGCGTAGGACGGGAATGCAAATTTTTCACAAGAGGTTTTACCAATGAAGCTGATCTATGGCGTAAAAGACAAACCCAAAGTCGGGCAGCTGATCCTGTTTGCTCTGCAGCAGCTGCTCGCGATCCTGGCGGCGACCATTGCGGTTCCCGCCGTCATCAACAGCACGATGCCCGAAGGCTTCGCGCCCATGTCGCAGTCTGCGGCGCTCTTCGGGGCGGGCGCGGGAACGATCGTCTATCTGTTGTTTACAAAATTCAAGAGCCCCGTCTTTCTCGGCTCCTCCTTTGCCTTCATCGGCTCGCTGTCCGCAGCGTTTGCCGGTGCGGCATCGTCCATGCTCGGCTACATCGGCATCATCGTGGGCGCATGCTTTGCAGGGCTCGTCTATGTCGTCATCGCCATCGTCATCAAATTCTGCGGTGTAAACTGGATCAATAAACTCATGCCTGCGGTCGTCATCGGCCCTACGGTCGCGATCATCGGGCTCTCGCTTGCGGGGAATGCCGTCAGCGATTTCATGCAAGGGAGCGTCACCGATGCGGCAGGGCAGATGCTCTGCTCCCCCTACATTGCCTTCCTCTGCGGGCTTGTCACCCTCATCGTGACCATCGTCTGCTCGGTCTACGGCAAAAAAATGATCAAGATGATCCCCTTTATCCTCGGGATCCTCGCGGGCTATGTCGTGGCGGCGATCTTTACGGGGATCGGCTATGCTGCAGACGTCGACGCGCTCAAGATCATCGACTTCACGATCTTTCAGAACATGCAGTGGTACCCCGACTTCACATTTGTCGAGGCTTTCCGTGGCGGCATCCCCGAGGGCACAAACATCGGCGCATACATCGGAACGGTCGCGGTGGCATATACGCCCGTTGCCTTCGTCGTCTTTGCGGAGCACATTGCAGATCATAAGAACCTCTCCTCGATCATCGAGCAGGATCTGCTCACCGATCCCGGGCTCTCCCGTACGCTGCTCGGCGACGGCGTCGGCTCGATCGTGGGCGCCTTCTTCGGCGGCTGCCCCAACACGACGTACGGCGAGTCGGTCGGCTGCGTTGCGATCTCGGGCAATGCCTCCGTCTCGACCATCCTTCTCACGGCGATCCTTGCCATCGTGGCTTCTTTCATTGCGCCGTTTATGACCTTCCTTGCGACCATTCCCAGCTGCGTCATGGGCGGTGTCTGCACGGCGCTGTATGGCTTCATCGCCGTCTCCGGACTGAAGATGCTTCAGCCCGTCGACCTCAACGACAACCGCAATCTGTTCACCGCGTCCGTCATCCTCATTGCGGGCGTAGGCGGTATGGTGTTGCAGTTCGGGCAGGTGCAGATCACAAGCATCGCCTGCGCGCTCATCCTCGGCATCATCGTGAACGTCATCGTCAACCTTGGCAACAAGAAGGAGCAGGCGGCAGAGAACGCAGGCGGCACGGCTACGGAAGGGGAAGCGCAAGAGGAGGCGGCAGTCTCCTCCGATCAGACGACCACGCAGGAGGCAGACAATGAACAGTTATCCTAACGTCTTTATCTTTGATCACCCGCTCATCAAGCACAAGATCTCTATCCTGCGCGACAAGAATACGGGCATGAAGGAATTCCGCGAGCTGGTGGAAGAGATCACGCAGATCATGACCTATGTCAGCATGGGCGATGTGGAGCTTGTGCCCGTCGAGGTAGAAACCCCCCTCGAAAAGACGATACAGTACCGCATTCCCGAGGAGAGCGTGGCGATCGTGCCCATTCTGCGTGCGGGGCTGGGCATGGTCAACGGGGTTCACAAGGTGTTCCCCACGGCGCGCGTCGGGCATATCGGCATGTATCGCGACGAGGAGACGCTCGTCCCGCAGGAGTACTACTGCAAACTTCCCGAGGGCATCGAGAACAAGACGGTGATCCTTGTCGATCCCATGCTTGCGACGGGCGGGTCGGCGTGCGACGCGCTTGCGGCGCTGAAAAAGCGCGGTTGCAAGAATATCCGCATGATGTCCATCATCGCCGCGCCCGAGGGCATCGAACGCGTGGCGCGCGAGCACCCCGACGTGCGCGTGTACGTCTCTACGCTCGACCGCTGCCTGAACGAGAACGGGTATATTCTGCCCGGCCTCGGCGACGCGGGCGACCGCCTTTACGGCACAAAATAATAGGAACTTTCTATGCAGAAGTGACCCGCAGGGCGATGCCCGCGGGTCACTTTTCTGTTCTGCACAGTGCGGCCGCGCAGGATTGTATGCTTTTAAATTTTTACAATTTAATGACAAAATATGGGGTAGAATATTACAACTGCGTGCTACAATAATAACATGAAAAAAATAAGGAGATAAAATATGAAAACAAAAAAGTTGTGTTGCGGCGTTGTTGCGGCCGTCATGTTGGCTGCAATGGCGCTCTTGTGCTTTGTCGGCTGCAAACAGGAAGAGCCGAAGTACGATGTCGCCATTAAAGTGTCGAACAACTACAGCATGGAATGGGTATTTGAGCCCAGAATAGACGAACTCTCTTATGAGTTCGAATACACGGGTGAAGAGATGACATTTGGCATCGATTCATACTATGTCTACGGCGCACCGCACGGCGGAGACAGATGGCTCGGTTGCTCAGGCGCTGCGATAAATGACTTTGGAGGAAGTAGCCCACTTTATACGAGCCCAACCGGTGAACAATATAATACGGAGATCATAAAAGAAAAAGGCATATATTCAGTTGCTTTTCATACGAATAAGTCGGATTGGAATTTCAGGAGTATTCGTTTATATGTTACAGTAAAATAAATAGAAGTTGACGCCGATCCATCAAAAAAGTCATATTTATCTCTGTGCCGCCCCGTATGGGGCGGTTTTTCATATTGAGGAGGGGCGCCGTATTGTCGGCGCGTCTCTGCAATAGGCGGCATGCCTCGATTCGCCACAAATCGGCATGCCTTTTCATGATTCTTTGCCGCGCTTCCGCTATAATGGGCAATATACGGAGGGGGACATGACGCTCTATCTGGAAGATGTGTTTCTCGTCAATTTTATTCCGGATATGCTGCTGCTCTGGCTCGCACTGCGCTGTCAGAGAGCGATGGTGCGCCCGCTGCGGCTGATTGCTGCGGCGTTCGTCGGCGCGGCGGGGGCGGTCGTGTACCCGCTGTTTTCGCTGCCCGCGGCTGCAGATTACGCCGTAAGGCTGCTCGGCGCATTTTTGCCCGCCGCCGTTGTTCTGCCGTCGTGGCGCCTGCGTGCCTGGGTGTGCACGGGCTGCATCTTTCTTGTATGGATGTTCCTCATGGGCGGCGCCATGACTGCGCTCTTTTCGGCGCCCTTTCTCACCTTTTCCGAGGGGGCGTTTGCGGGTGAGCGCGTGCATCCCGTGCTCGTCTGCGCAGGCGCTGCATGCTTTGCTGCGGGCGCGGTCCTCTTTCTGAAGTGCTTGAGGCGGGCGGTGCATGCGCGCAGATATGCCTGTTCGTGTACGCTCGTCAGCGGGGAGCGCAGCTGCCGCCTGCGCGGCCTTTGGGACAGCGGCAATGCGCTCACCTTTCGCGGGGTGCCCGTCTGCGTCATTTCGCCGCTCGCCGCCTTTGCGCTGTTCGGCGAGCATCCAAAGAGCGTGGGGATGCTCCGCATCGGCTCCGTCAACGGCGAACGCACCGCGCCCGTGTTCGTGTGTGCGCGGCTGCAGGCGGGCGAGGCGCTCTTTGAAGATGTCTATCTCACGACGGGTACGTTGGGCGGGAGGTTCGGCATCGTGCTGCATCCATCATTGAGGGAGGTGAGCCATGGGCTTGATTGCAATACTCGGGGAACTGTTGAACAAGATGATCGGGGGAGAGAACGTCGTGCACTACCTGTGCGGGGGAGAGGCGCTTCCGCAGCCCCTCTCGCGCGAGGAAGAGGCGGAGATGCTCCAAAAACTCGAACAGGGCGAGGAGGCGGAGGAGATCAAAAGTCAGCTGATCGTACATAATCTGCGCCTCGTCGTATATATCTCGCGCAAGTTCGAAAACACGGGCGTAGACGCCGACGACCTGATCTCGATCGGCACGATCGGGCTGATCAAGGCGATCAACTCCTTCCGCACCGACAAGAATATCAAACTTGCGACCTATGCCTCGCGGTGCATCGAAAACGAGATCCTCATGTATCTAAGGCGTACGTCCCGCCTCAAGAGCGAGATCTCCTTCGACGAGCCGCTGAACACCGACTTCGAGGGCAACGAATTGCTGCTTTCGGACATTCTCGGCACAGACAGCGACAGCGTGTACAGCGGCGTAGAGAGCAATGTGGAAAAGCAGCTGCTGCGCGAGGCGCTCGAACGCCTGCCCGAGCGGGAGAGGCGCATCATGTTCCTGCGCTTCGGGCTGGACGGCGGAGAGGAGATGACGCAAAAGGACGTCGCCGACGAGCTCGGGATCTCGCAGAGCTATATCTCCCGCCTGGAAAAGCGCATCATTCAGCGGCTGCGCAAGGAGATTTCGAAACTGGTATAAGATACGGACCGCGCCTTGGATCGGGTCCGCATTGCTCCCCCCGCGGTATGGCATAGAATATGCGCGGTCGCACATACTTCTTCCGTACGGGTACATAAGGAGGAGAGGGTAATGTTGCAAAAAGTTGTCATATGCGGTGTAGATACGGCGGGGCTGCCCAAACTTACGGCAGAGGAGAACGACAGGCTCATGCGGGCGCTGAAGGCGGGCGACGAAAGGGCGCGCGAACAGTTCATCATCGGGAACATGCGCCTCGTGCTCTCGCTCGTCAAACGGTTCTGGGCAAAGAACGCGGCGGCGGACGATATCTTTCAGGCGGGCTGCGTGGGGCTGATCAAGGCGATCGACCATTTCGATCTCCGTTACGAGGTCAAATTTTCCACTTATGCCGTTCCAATGACGTTATGAATGCGAAAGCGCAGCATTTGCCGCTTTACCGATCATTTTCGGCGATGTGCGCCGCGAATGCCGCAAAAAGTTCGCCATTGAGCGTGCGCCAGATCTCATCTGCGATCTTTGGCTGCATGTCTCTGGTGAAGATGCCATTGCGCTCCTCCTCTACATCGCTCAGCTGCGTGTAGACGACGGCGCACAGCCCCGCTTTTGCGATATTTTGCACAAGCTGTCTGCGGTAGAGCGCGCATACGGCGCGCGCATAGGCGGAGGCGGAGCGGAACGTGCGGTAGCCGAAGCTGCGCCCTCTGGCTGCGGGAGAATAGGTATATCCGCCAAATTCGGTCAGAGCAAGCAGCCGCCGCCCGTCGTTTTTCAGGCGCACCTTTCTGAAATAGACATGTCTGCTATACACGTCGCCGCCGCCCATATCCTGCCACCCGCTCGCATGGTCGACGGGGCGGGAGGGATCGAGCGACTTGATCCATTCGCATACTTTGATCGCGTCAAATTGCCCCCACGCCTCGTTGAAGGGCGTCCAGAGGCATACGCTGACGCAGGGCGAGAGCAGCCGCACGGTCTCCTCCGCCTCGCGCAGATATTGTTTTCGCGAGCGCGCATCGCCCCGCCCCATACTCTTGTAGTTTTTATCGTTGAGATGCAGATCGAAGAAGGGGCAGGCGGCAAGCCGAAAGGGGGAGTATTGCGCGCCGCCGTTTATCATGTCCTGCCAGACGAGGATGCCCAGGATATCGCAGTAATAGTACCAGAGCAGCGGCTCGATCTTGATGTGCTTGCGCAGCATGTTGAAGCCAAGCGCCTTGACGCGGCACAGGCAGTCATACATGTTGCGGTTGGAGCGGGGCGTATAGATCCCGTCCCCCCAATACCCCTGGTCGAGCAGCCCGTTCTGAAAGTATGCTTTGCCGTTCAGGGCAAAATAATGCCGCCCGCCCGCCTGCGTGCACGCATAGCTGCGCATGCCGAAGTAACTCTCTGCGCGGTCCTCGCCGAAGCTTATGACAAGGCGGTAAAGTTCGGGGCGCCCGGGCGTCCAGGGGCTGCATGCCGAGGTGTCCAGCGCCGTGCGTTCGCCTGCGGGGGCGCTTGCAGAGGAGAGCACCCGATCGCCGTCACAGACGGTATAGGTGACGTTCCCTTCACCCGTTGCCCGGCAGGAGACGTACAGCCGCTCTGCCGCACAGTCGGGCAAGAGGGTAAGGTCATAGAGATAGGCGTTCGGCACGCTCTCCAGCCATACGGACTGCCATATGCCGCTGACGGCGGTGTACCAGATCCCGCCGTTGCGATAGCGCTGCTTGCCCCTTCCGTAGATGGGGGAGGAGGCGTCGTCCTGCACGACGATATGCAGCTCGTTCTCCCCGTCGCAAAGCGCCGCCGTAAGATCGATCGAGAAGGGGAGATAGCCGCCCGCATGTTCCCCCGCCTTTTTCCCGTTGAGAAAGACGGTGCACACCTGGTCGCAGGCGCCGATGTTGAGCAGCACTCTGCCGCGAAAAAATCCCTTCGGCAGCGTGAAATGCCTGCGATAGTGCAAAAACTCCTCGGGCCCGAGCTGACGGCATACGCCGGACAGCTTGCTCTCGGGGGAATATGGCACGATGATCTCCCCGTTGAAGTGCGCAGGCGGCGTTGCGGTCGCCGTGAACGCATATTCCCACCTCCCGTTGAGGGGGAGATAGCTGTCCCGCCTGAACTGCGGGCGGGGATATTCCTGCAGCGGAAGATCGTCATGCAAAAATTCAGGGTGAAAGATCATCTTGTGCGCTCCCTGCGGGCAGATGTGCCCGCAAGGTCATTATAATACAAAATTTTTCCGTCTGCAAGCCCCTGTGTAAAAATGCCGCGCATCGCGATGCGGAGAAAGGGCGGCGCCTGCGCATACTGCAGGTATGGAACGCCTCTCCGACCGGTTCAAACATGCCTGGCATCTCTTGCGCGACGAAAAATTTTCTACGCTTGCGGGCTCGCTCGTCTTTTTTCTTACCCTGTCGCTCATGCCCTTCGTGTTCTGGCTCGTGCTCCTCTTCGGGAGGTCGGGCCTTGACGCGGAATACATCTTCGAGCTCGAACTCTTCGGCTGGGCAAAGGAGCTTGTGCTCTTCTTTCAGGAGAACGCCGAGGGCGCCGCGACGGGCGTGAGCATCTTCTTTCTCGCCGCCACGCTTTGGTCGAGCACGGGATTTTTCTATCATCTCCGCCGCATCGGCGAGATCATCTACCGTGTGCCCCGCGGCAGGGGAGGCTGGCATGTGCGCGTTGCCGCAGCCGCCTTCACGCTGCTTCTTTTGGTGGGGGTGGGGATCGCGGGCCTTGTGCTCGTGGGCAGCGTCTATGTGGCGGGCGGGCTGCCGCGTCCCTTTTTCGTGATCATCTTATACAGCCTCGTCTTCACGTTTGGCTTTGCGCTTGCCTGCGCGCTGAATCTCTACCTCTGCCCGCGGCGCTGTACGCTTTCGGCGCTTCTGCCGGGCAGTCTGTTTACATCGGTATCCTGGCTGATCGCCTCCGCCGCCTTCAATGTCTACCTCCTCTTTTCAAACCCCGAACGGCTGTACGGCGCGCTCTCGCTGATCATCATCTTTCTGCTCTGGATGTATTGGATGATGATCTGCCTTGTCGCGGGCGCCATCTTCAATGCCGCGCGTCTGCGCAGTATTCCTGCGTTGAACGCACGCGAAAGGTGAACTTTTTCTAAGAAAAGTTATCCCGAAAGGTGCTCAAAGCGGCGAATTTGGCAAAAAACGACGAGAAATATATTTACTTTTTCGCAAATTTCGTGTAAAATAGAGGCGGAATGAGAATCGCATCGGCGATTGTAAAATAAAAATATCATATGGGCCGCACATATGCGTGGAACATACAGAGAGCAGCGACTCTCTTGTTTTGCATGCTTTGCACACGGTATGGCAGCAAAAGGAGCAGCATTTGGACAACAAAAAAGAAAGCGGAAAGCACGAGGCGAAGAACGCCATCGAACTTGCCATTCTCAACGGGATCGCGGCATACGAGCGCGATCAGGCGAAGAAGAAACAGGGCAAGGGAACGGAGCAGAAAGAGACAGAGGCCTCTTCCAAAAATCTGGGACAGGAACGCAGCAAAGAGGCGATGCAGGAGGCGGGCTATACCCCCCGCCGCCCCTCGCGCGCAAAGGGAAAGGGCACGCGCATCGCGCCCCGCAGCGCACAGCAGAGCGAATCGGGCGAGAGTAGACCGGAAGAGGAGGTAAAGCCGCGCGCCAAGGCGGCGGGCAAACAAGAGCCTGCAAAGCAGCGCGCCAAGGCAGAGAAGGGCACAGACAGAAAGGGTGAGAAGGCGCAGAAGGGCGAACGCCGTACGCGCAAAAAGCCGCCCGTGAAAATTTTGTTCTTCGGCGGCGTGGGCGAGATCGGCAAGAACATGACCGCGATCGAATACGGGCGCGACATCATTGTCATCGACGCGGGCATCATCTTCCCGACGGAGGAGATGCCGGGCATCGACCTCGTATTCCCCGAGATCGGCTATCTCGTCGAACATAAAGACATGATCCGCGGCGTATTCCTGACGCACGGGCACGAGGATCACATCGGCGGCGTGCCTTACCTGATGAAGGAACTGAATGCCGACACCCCCATCTACGGGACCAAACTCACCTTAGCCCTTACCGACAACAAGCTGCGCGAGCACAGACTGAACAATCTGAACGAGCAGACGATCAAACCCAAAGATAAGGTGAAGGCGGGCTGCTTCACCGTGAATTTTGTCAACGTCAACCATTCCATTGCGGGCGCGGTGGCGCTTGCGATCGAAACGCCGTACGGCATCATCTTCCACAGCGGCGACTTCAAGATCGATCTCACCCCCGTTGCGGGATCCCCCATCGACCTTGCCGAGATCGCGGAATACGGCAAGAAGGGGGTTCTGCTCTACCTCGGCGAGTCGACCAACATCGAGCGCATGGGCTATACCATGAGCGAAATGGTGGTCGGGATCACGTTGGAGCATCTCTTTGCAGAGAATGCGGACAGAAGGCTGATCATCGCCACGTTTGCCTCCAACGTACACCGCTTGCAGCAGATCATCGACATCTCGGTGAAATTCCGCCGCAAGGTGGCGTTTTCGGGCAGGAGCATGTTCAACGTCGTCGAGGCCGCGCTCAAGATCGGCGAAATGACCATTCCCGAGGGCGTCATCATCGACGTCGAAAAGGCGAAAAACTATTTCGACCGCGAGGTGGTCATCATCTCCACCGGTTCGCAGGGCGAGCCGATGAGCGCGCTCACCCGCATGGCGTCGGGCGACTTCAACAAGGTGACGATCGGCCCCAACGACACCATCATCATCTCGGCAAGCCCCATTCCCGGCAACGAGCGCATGATCTACCGCGTCATCAACAACCTCTACAAGAAGGGCGCCGACGTCGTGTACGAGAGTCTGGAAAAGATCCATGTCTCCGGGCACGCCTGCCAGGAGGAGCATAAGCTCATGCACAAGCTGCTCGCGCCCAAGTTTTTTATCCCCGTGCACGGGGAATACCGTCATCTCAAGCGGCATGCGCAGCTTGCCCAGCAGCTCGGCATGCCCGCCTCGAACATCTTTATCCCCGATATCGGCACCTGCGTCGAGGTGACGGAGGACAGCATCCGCCAGGGCGAGAGCTTTGCCGGCGGCGCGCGCCTCATCGACGGCGAGGGGTTCGAGGACTATGGCACGAGCGAGGTGCTCAAAGAGCGCCTGCGCATGTCGGGCGAGGGCGTGTTCATCGTGACCGCCTTCGTGAGCAAGGGCGTTCTTTTGAACGATCCCGTTATCGAAAGCCGCGGTTTCGTCTTTTCGGAGGAGCGCGACTATATGCGCGGTCTGCGCGACGTCGTTGACAAGGCGATCGAGGGCAGCTCCCGCACCGACGTCGCGGAGCTGAAGGGCGCGATCAAGCGCGCGATGAAGAACTATCTCTTCAAAAAGACCAAACAGTCCCCCATGATCATCGTCATGATCCAGGAGATTTGAAAGGATGTCCACCGCGAAGGAACAGGCGTATGCGCTCGTTGCGGGCGTTGCGGGGGTAAGGTTGCGCCCCATGATGGGGGAATGGCTCGTCTATTTCAACGAATTGTTTGTCGGAACGATCGAGAACGGCATGCTGTTTGTAAAGGACGTCGCCTCTTCGCGTGCGGCGCTTGCGGGGGCGCCCCTGATCGCGCTGCATGCGGGGGCAAGGCCTGCGCTGCTCGTGGAGGGCCTCGACGCAGCCGCGCTGTTTGCGCTCTTTTCCGCGATGGAAGAGGAGATGCGCCCGCATGGATGAGAAACAGAGAATACAGCTTTCGGCGCTGCGTACGCAGGCCGCCGCAGAGCGCGATCCCACCACGGCGGAGGAGGCGCTGCGCCTCCTCATTCAGACGGCGCAAGTCTTAAACGCCGCGCGCATCCTTGAGATCGGAACGGGGCGGGGGCTGACGGGCATTGCGCTGCTGCTCGAGACGCAGGCAGAGCTCACCACCATTGAGGTGGACGCCGCGCGCGCCCGCATCGCGCGCGAAAACTTTGCCCGCTTCTCGCTCACCGATCGCGTGCGGCTGCACGAGGGCGACGCGGGCGAAATTTTGCCCCTGTTGCAGGGGGAGTACGATCTCATCTTCCTCGACGGGCCAAAGGTGCAGTACAGAAGGTATTTTGCAGACTGTAAGCGGCTGCTCAGGCGGGGCGGCGTGCTGTTTTCGGACGACGTCCTGCTGTACGGATGGGTGCGGGGCGACGTTGCCGTTCCGCATAAGCGGCGCATGCTCGTCGAGCACATCCGCGAATATCTTGCCATGCTTGAGGGCGATCCCGCATTTGAAACGCAGATCTATCCCTATGGCGAGGGCCTTGCCGTGGCGAGGAAGATTTTATGAAACGCCTTATTCTGATCAACGGCACCATGGGCGTCGGCAAGAGTACAGTCGCGCATCAATTACATCGGATGTTGCCCGCCTGCGCTCTTCTTGACGGCGATTGGTGTTGGAACGTGCTGCCGTTTTCTGTCAGCGACGAGAGCAAGCGCCGCGTCATCGACAATATCGTGACCGTGCTCAACGGATATCTCTCCTGCGATATGATTGAGAATGTCATCTTTTGTTGGGTCTTGCCCCGGGAGGAGATCGTACAGCGCATCCTTGCGCGCCTTTTGCTCTCGGTAACGCGACTTTTCCGTTTTACGCTGACGGCTTCGCCCGAATGTCTGCGTGCCCGCCTGTACAAGGACATTGCCGCGGGGCTTCGGCAGGAGGATGTCGTTGCGCGCTCGCTCGCCTACCTGCCCTTGTACGAAGCGGGGGATGAGAGCTGTCTTATCGCGACCGATCATCGTGCGGCGGAACAGATCGCCTGCGATATCGCGCAGCAATTACTGCGGGAGGATTGAGATGAAGCCGGAGCTTCTGGCGCCTGCCGGAAATTTAAAAAAATTAAAACTTGCCCTCTATTACGGCGCAGACGCCGTGTATCTCGGCGGAAAGAGCTTTTCTCTGCGCACCTTTGCCGACAATTTTACGGAGGAGGAACTTGCCGAGGGGATCGCCTATGCGCACGCGCGCGGCAAAAAGGTCTATGTCGCCGTCAATATCTTTGCGCGCAATGCCGATCTTGACGAGATGGCGGCATATTTTTGCACGCTTGCAGCGCTGGGCGCGGACGCCGTTTTGATCTCTGATCTCGGCGCGCTGCGCATTGCAAGAAGGGTCGCCCCTGCGCTTCCCATGCATGTCTCCACACAGGCAAACACCTGCAATCTCGAGGCCGCCGCCATGTGGCAGGAGCTGGGCGCCTCCCGCGTGGTGCTTGCGCGCGAACTCTCGTTGCATGAGATCGCCGCCATCCATGCGGCAAATCCTGCGCTCGAATTGGAGGTGTTCGTGCACGGCGCCATGTGTATTTCGTACAGCGGAAGGTGCCTCTTGTCCGACTATCTCGACGGGCGCCCCTCCAATCGCGGCGCCTGCGTGCAGGCGTGTCGGTTCGAATACGAGCTGCGTGCCCGCGGGCGTGAAGAAAAGGGGTGGTTCCCCGTGGGCGAGGACGGAAAGGGCACCTTCTTTCTCAACAGCAAAGACCTCAACCTGGGCGCACACCTTGGTGAGCTTGCCGCGGCAGGGGTATGCTCCTTCAAGATCGAGGGAAGAATGAAGAGCGAGTACTATCTTGCCACCGTCGTAAACGCCTATCGGCGCCTCATCGACGGCGGGGAGCAAGCGGCGCTGCTTTCTGAACTATACTGCATCTCGCACAGGGAATATACGACGGCATATTTTTTGGACGACAACACAGAGACTGTTTCTTACGAAAATTCGCAGCTGGGCGGGACGTGCGATTTTATCGCCGTCGTGCAGGAATGGCACGACGGAAGGGTGTTTGCCGAGATGCGCACGCGCTTTTACGAGGGGGACGAACTGGAAATCCTCTCCCCGGGGCCGTTCTTCGGTCTGTCCTTTCGTGTCAATGGCATGCGTGACAGCAACGGCGCGCCCTGTTCGGATGCGAAGCGTGTTCAGGAAATTTTATCCTTCGATTGCCCCTATGCGCTTTCGGCAGGGGATATTCTGCGCAGGCGGCGCAAATGACGCCTGCGGCCGCGGCGCGGCGGAACGGGAGATGATCGGATGAAATGTCTTTTTTTGTACAATCCCAACAGCGGAAGGGGCATGATCGCGCGCAGGATGAAGACGATCAGGCGCAAGCTCGCCTCCCGATATAGCGAGGTGGACGTCTGCATCACGCAGAGCGCGGAGGAGCTTGAGGCGCGCGTGCGCGAGGGGGCTGAAAAGTACGATGCGATCATCTTTTCGGGCGGCGACGGCACATTCAACAACGTCATCCATGCTGCGGAAGGCAAAAACATTCAGCTCGGCTATATTCCCTCCGGCACGGTGAACGACGTGGCACGCTCGCTCGGCATCCCCCGTACGGTGCGGGGCTCGCTGAAGGTCATTCTGAACGGAAGATCGCAGCTGCTCGACTGTATGCGCATCGGCGATCGGTATGCAATGTATATCGCGGCGGCTGGGGCATTTACCAGCGCGACCTATCATACGCCGCAGGCGCAGAAGCGTGCGCTCGGCGCGCTCGCCTATGCCTTTGAGGGGATCCGCCACAATATGGATCTCGACGTGTTCCCTGTGGATGTGACGGTGGACGGCAAAAGGGTGCATACGCACGCCGTCATGGTGCTCGTACTCAACGGCCGCTCGGTCGCGGGGTTCCCCATCAACAAACAGGGCAGCATGTGCGACGGACGATTGGAGACCGTCATCATCCGCCAGGTCCGCAAGCCGAATCTGCTGCGCAGAGTGGGCGCGCTCTTTTCTGTCGCCTCGCTCTTTGTGTTTGGATGCCGCATCAAGAAAAATGGATATCAGCTATCTGTACGGATCGCACGTCTCCATTCGTACGCCCGATCACGTCGTGTGGGACTTCGATGGCGAAGAGGGCTGCAGCGGAGATGTTCAGATCGGACTGTGCCCGAAAAGCGTACGCCTTTTTGTGCCCAAGAATAAAAAAATCTGATTTTGTCTGTGAAAACGCTTGCGTTTTTTATTGGTCTGTTATATAATTAAAAAGCTGTTTCGGCAGAGACATGCTACTGTGGCTCAGTCGGTAGAGCAGCTGATTCGTAATCAGCAGGTCGCCGGTTCAAGTCCGGCCAGTAGCTCCAAAAAGAGAAGGGACGTCGCATGGCGTCCCTTCTCTTTTTGAAAATGATAGGCATGATTTATTCAAATTTTTGTTTCAATGCCGAGAACCACTCTTCACGCAATTCCTCACGCGTCTTACCGTAGATATCCAGCTCGCTTTGATATGTCGTACAGAGTTCCAAAAATTTATCGCTGCCGTATGTCTCTACAAGATAATTGCTCAGCGAAATACCGATCCATTCCGAAAGGCAATTGGGCGTTCCGTTAATTTCATGCACGCTGCCGGGGTATAATGTTTCAGAGACATAGGCATAGATGTCCCACATTTCCATAGCATTCTGCGGCGGATAATCCTTCAGAAGCTGCAATGTCTGCTTCACCTGCTCATTGTCAACCTCGCTGTTTTGGATATACAGATTTAAGATCCACTCGCTCCCGCCATAGACCCCGAATTTTGCGTCGCAGTATTCGGCAAATGCCTCTATCGTCCAGTAGCCGTGGCGCATCTTGTCGAACATGGCAACATGGGCATATTCGTGGACCATAAAACTGAGTGCGTCCACTTCCACTCTGTGATTGTTGAACCATCCGAAATTGGCGGTATTTTCAAAGAAATAAAAATCAACGGGCAGCGGTGTAGTATTGCCGATAAATTCATTGATCTGTTCAAACGGCTCTATCGTTCCGAGCAGACATTCCTTTAACTGGGCATAGTCATTGATGTGCGTTTCCCACACAAAAGGGGCAAAATCTTTGGCAATAAATATCCGCATTTCCAGTTTGGGATAGTCGGCGACGATGTATCTCTGCGTATGATAGCACTCATAATCAGCCAGCCCGGAGGGCAGCAACGGCACAATATTGTTGTCGTAGCAGACATATTTCACATAAAAATCCAAAATATTCTGCTGCTCGGCAACACTCTCCGCTTCCACCATCTCCTGTAATTTTTCAAAACCCGCCAATTCATATATTTTCACGGCCAATGTCTGCGCCGCAAGTTTTTCGGTCTCCGTCGTCGAGGAGGAGAGAAATACAAATGCGTTCAGATCGGTGATATCCCTGTTTGCATTGACCGTTTCGGTCAGTTCCGCGTCGCTCAGCAGTTTTGGAACTTCGTATCCTGATTGCATACATTGCCCGTAGCTGTATGCGTACAGCAAGCCATAGGGCGTTGTCTCGCCGTACTTTTTAGCGTTGAGCTCGATGAGAAGATCCAGATGCGACAGATCGTCTATGTTGAAATAGAACTTGTCGATCGTTCGGTTGATCGTGTTTACGGCATTGCGGATTGAGCCGACATAGGCGGTATTGAAGGACGTTCCCACAACAAATTCTGCCTTGTCTTGCGGGTAATCGGTCAGCACTTGCTCTGCGGTTTCTATAAACGCGTCTGTTATTTCATGTTCAAGCGTCGTTTCAAAATAATAATCCGCGTTTTCCGTTGTGTATGTATAGCAATCCACCCATAAAGACTCTTCATCCGCAGCGGTATATATCTCGATGTTCTTTTCCTGTTCAGAAAGGCCGTATTTCGCCGTACAGCCTGCGGCGGTGAAGATACCAAGACAGCCGATTGCAGCAAAAATAATCAGAAAGCACTTTTTTGTAACTCTATTCATGGCACCATTATACATGCTCGCCATCGAAAAAGCAATACCCAAATGATATTTTTTAACCGGGATATCGCAGGGCAGATTTTATTTTTTTGTGTACGGATTGACAGCGGAGCGGATCGATGATATACTGATATCGACTTATTTCGTCGCCTTTGGCCGGATCGCCGAAGGGATACGGAGGAAAAAATGGACAGATCGCTCACCTATATCGTGACGGGTTGTACGGGGTATGTCGGCAACGTACTCACCCAAAAATTGCTTTCGGAGGGGTGCAGGGTGGTCGGCATGGCGCGCAGCAGAGAGAAGGCGGCGCACATTTTCGGGAACGATATCCCCGAATTGGTGCTCGGGGACATCACGAATGCCTCAGACGTGGAGAAGCTGTTTTCGGGCGACGGTCCGTTTGCCGTGCTGCACACGGCGGCAAAGGTCTCGATCGGCGAGACGCCTTCGCAGGAGGTCTACCGCGTGACCGTACAGGGCACTAAGAATGTGGTCGACGCATGCTGCGCACACAATGCAGTAAAATTGCTGCATATCTCGTCGACGGAGGCCTTCCCGCGCGGATATTTCCCCGACGAGGAGCTCAAGACGTATGCACCCGATCCCGCGCAGTCGCGCAAGGGTTATCCGCGCGCCAAGAGCGCAGCCGATCAGCTGGTGCTTCGCGCGGCGGCGGAACGCGGGCTGAACGCAAGCATCCTCATGTTTGCAAGCGTCCTCGGGCCAGGCGATTACAGCGGCACGCACATGACGCAGATGTTCATCGACTATATGACGGGCAGGCTGCCCGCGTCCGTCAACGCGGGGTATAACGACTTTGACATCCGCGACGTCGCGGACGTCCTTCCCGCCATCTTTGAACGTGCGGAGAGGGGGGAATGCTATCTCTTCGCCCATCAGCCAAATCGGATCAACGACTGCCTCGCCGTCATTCAGAAGATGACGGGCGCAAAGCGCGTTCCCACGCTGCCCCTCTGGACGGCCTATCTCGGGCTGCCCTTTTTGCGTCTGTATGCAAAGCTGGCGGGCAAACGGCCGCTCTACACGGGTGCGGCGCTCGCGGCGCTGCGGGAGCGCGCGGACTTCCCCATCGAAAAGGCGCGGCGCGTGTTCGGCTATGCGCCCCGTCCGCTCGAAGAGACGGTGCGCGACCATATCGCCTTCTTGCAGCAGGAGGGGATGGTGCGCCGATGAAGATCCTGCTCGTCTACTATACGGGGACGTATCACACGCGCTATCTGACCGATCGCCTCGCCCGCGCATTTGTCGACCGCGGCAATGTTGTGGAGCGCGTTGAGATCGCGCGCGGCGTTGCGGCCGTCTGCACGGAGGGATACGATCTCGTCGGCTTTGGCTATCCCATCTACGGGTTCAACTCGCCGCTGCCCTTCAACCGCTATGTGGCGCGCATGCGCATCGTGCGCGGGCAGAAATTTTTCATCTATAAAGACAGCGGCGAGACATTTGCGATCAACAACGCCTCCAGCAGGATCCTGCTGCGCCGTATGCGCCGCAGGGGCGCCCGATGCGTGGGCGAATATCACTTCGTCATGCCGTACAACATCCATTTTGCGTTCGATCGGGATTTCGTGCGCGAGATCCTTGCCAAGAATGAAAAGCTCCTGCGCATCCTGCTCTACGACCTCGACCACGGCACGGGCGAGCGCATCCGCTCACGCCTCATCTACAACATTGCGTCGGCGCTCGTGTCCATTCAGAAGGTGGGCGGCGCGGTCAATTCCTTTCTCTATCGGGTGGATCGCAATGCGTGTACGCAGTGCGGCAAGTGTATCCGAAACTGTCCGCAACAGAACATCTCGCAAAAAAAGGGAAAGATCAGGTTCGGTCACCACTGCGATATGTGCATGCGCTGTTCCTTCTATTGCCCGCATAACGCCATTCACATCGGATTTTTGGAGGGGTGGAAGGTGAACGGAGATTATCACCTTGCCCGTCTCGCAGTGGAGGGCGCTCCCGATCGCCCCTATATCACGGAGGACAGCCGCGGATTCTATCGCTGTTTTGTGCGCCACTTTGCAAAGATCGATGCGCGCCATCGCGAACTGTTCGGCGAATAAAACAATATATCAAAAGATCCCGAACGCGCGTTCGGGATCTTTTCCGTCAGAGTTCCTGCATCAGGGTAAGCAGCGCCCGGTTGACCTGCTGCATGCCCGCGGCGGAGAAGCCGTGGCCCTCTCCCGCCAGGGTCGTGAGCGTGGCGGAGGGATAGGTTGTGGAGGCGCGTTCGCTGTAGCGGATGGGCACGATCGTGTCGGCGGTGCCGTGAAAGATGCGGACGGGCTTTGTAAATTCGGGCATGGGCGTATAGATATTCAGATCGCGCAGGGTGAGGAAGAAATTTTTCCCCAAAGTCACGCCCCATACATTTGCCGAATCGGGGATGCTCTCCTCCGTCGGATATCGGCTGTTCCAGTCGTCGGGAATGTTGAATGCGGGGAAGATGAGCATGAGCGCCGCAACGTCGTCCATGCGCTCCTGCGCCGCCATTGCCGAGACCATTCCCCCCTGACTTCCGCCAAAGAGCACGAGCGTGCCGTCGAACCAGGGCATCGCCCTGGCATAGTCCATGACGGCAGACAGATCGTCGCGCTCGGTGTAGAGCGTCATCTCTGTGGTGCTCATGCCGCTCGTATCGCGCGTGCCGCTGCCGCAGAAGGTGAACGTGATGCTGCCGATCCCGTTCTGCATGAGAAGCTCAGCCGTATCGCGGAAATCATCCTTATAGCCGTTGAAGCCGTGGCTGAATACGACGACGGGAAAGTGCGTGGCGTCGGGGCGGTAGACGGTCGCGTCGATGGCGCGCCCGCTGTGCTCGATGCTGATATTCTCCACGCCCGGGTCGGGATCGGGTATGGGTTTGGCCGCTTCGGCGCAGCCGAAAATCCCGAAGGGCATCATCATGGCGGCAGTCAGAGAGAGAAGTTTCTGTAATTTTTTCATGATCTGTTCTCCAAAAAAACTCGTTGTACAGCAATTTTTATAGCGGGAAGTACCGTTCTATTTTTGGTAGATGCTCTTTCCGGACGAATCGATCGCGACCACGACGGGGAAGTGCTCCACACGCAGGCGGAAGATCGCCTCGCTCATGAGGTCGGGAAAGGCGACGCATTCGCATTCTTTGATCGCGTTGCCGTAAAATGCGCCCGCTCCGCCGATGGCGGCAAAATAGACCTTTTTGTTGCGGCGTATGGCGTCGATCACGGCGCCATTCATCTCTCCCTTGCCGATGATGCCGCGCAGCCCGAGATCGAACAGGCGGGGGGCAAAGGCGTTCATACGCGCCGAGGTGGTGGGGCCGCAGCTGCCGCATGCCTTGCCCTCGGGGGCGGGGCAGGGCCCTGCATAGTAGATGGTCGCCTCTTGCAGCGGCAGAGGGAGCGGCATGCCGCGGTCGATCAGGTCAAACAGCCTTCTGTGCGCACAGTCGCGCGCGGTATAGAGGATGCCGGAGAGATAGCAGGTGTCCCCCGCATGCAGCGATGCGATCGCCTCGTCCGAGAGGGGAAGGGTGAGTTCCTTCATGCGATCACCTCCCGTTCGCAGCGGATGCAGTGGCATTGGATGTTGACGGCGACGGGAAGCCCCGCAATGTGCGTCGGCGCGATCTCGCAGCTGACGCCGAGCGCCGTCACATTGCCGCCGAAGCCCTGCGGGCCGATCCCGAGCGCATTCACGCGGGCAAGGCACTCCCGTTCGATCTCAGCGACGTCGGCGCGCGGATGATTGCAGCCCACCCCGCGCAGCAATGCCCGCTTGGCAAGCAGCGCGCAGGAATCGAAGCTTCCGCCGATGCCCACGCCGATATGGACGGGCGGGCAGGGGCGCGATCCCGCCAGGCGGACGGTCTCGACTACGCTCTGTATGATGCCCTCGCGCCCCTCGGCGGGCGTGAGCATGTACAGCCTGCTCATATTTTCGCTGCCAAAGCCCTTGGGCAGGAAGGTGACGCGCACCGTATCCCCCGCAACGATGTCGATATGCAGGTGCGCGGGCGTGTTGTCGCCCGTGTTCTGCCGTGTGAGCGGATCGCAGATGCTCTTTCTGAAATTGCCCCTCCGATAGGCGCGGCGGACGCCCTCGTCGACCGCCTCTTTCAGCGGCGTTCCCTCCAGATACACCTCGTTTCCGAGTTCGATGAGTACGACGGCCATGCCCGTGTCCTGGCAGAGGGGCATATGTTCGCGGCGTGCGATCGCTTCATTTTCGAGGATGGTATCCAGCGCAAATGCCGCGGCGCCCGCTTCCTTCCGCCTTGCAGTCTGCAGCGCGGCAAGGCAATCGGGCGTCATCGTCATCCCCGCGCGCAGCGCAAGGGAACAGACGCAATCTGTGATCCTTTCCGTTTGTATGATCTTCATACTTTCATTATAAAGCTTTTTTCTCGAAATGCAATGATTTTTCCGCGTTTTTCGTGAATTTTGCGCGGTATTCGCCGCGGCGGAAGGGCGGCAGCGCGTTCACCGCAAAAGGGCGAGATGCAGATGCGAAAAAATCTTGCTTTCACGGCGGCGGCGTGTTATAATACAGATATGGAACAGAAAGAGAGACAATCGGGCGGGGCGGGCAGCCCCGTCCTGCGGGAGTCAGGATTTTCCTATTCGGCGGCGGTCATTCTCATGCTGCTCATGTCGGTGCTCGTCATGCTCGTCATCGCAGCGGTCGTCGGCGAGGACTATGCACAGTCGCAGATCTATCTCTATGCGGCGTACCTCCTTCCGCAGCTGAGCAATCTCGCCGTGCTCGCGCTGTATCTCAGACGCAGCGGCTGCGGGCTGAAGCGTATGTACACGAGCTGTAAGTGGTATTATTTCCTCATCGCGCTGCTGCTGCAATTCGGGCTTCTGTTTTCGCTCTCCTCCGTTAACGATCTGTTTGTCTCCCTCTTTGAGCGGTTCGGCTATGTGTCGCAGAGCACGCCGCTGCCCTCGCTGGAGGGCTGGGGGCTGCTCCCCGCGCTCATCACGATCGCTCTGCTTCCCGCGGTGCTGGAAGAGAGCCTGTTCCGCGGCATCCTTGCGCGGGAGCCGCACGGCGCGGGCTGGGGAACGGCTGCGACCGTTTTGCTCTCCGGCGCCCTCTTTGCGCTCTATCACGGCAGGGCGGAGCAGACGGTCTATCAGTTTGTCTGCGGCGCCTGCTTTGCGCTGCTCTCGCTGCGCGCGGGGAGCATTTTGCCCTCGATCACGGGGCATCTTCTCAACAATGCGCTCATCCTGGTGCTGACGGCATTCGGCCTGGACGAATTTTCCGCCCCCGTCTATTGGACTTTGTTCGCGGTTTCGGCATGCTGTCTTGCTGCGTGCCTCATCTTTCTCATCTTCTTTGACCGCAAGTGCACGCAAAAGGGGGGGCTTGCCGGCGGCAGACAGTTTTTCATGTCTGCATCGATCGGCATGATTGTGTGCGCAGCGACCTGGATCCTCAATCTGATCACGGGGTTTTTCTATGGTTAAACTCACCATCCTTGCCGTCGGAAAGCTGAAAGAGGATTATCTCTCGGCGGCGCAGGCGGAATATCTCAAACGGCTTTCCCGCTTCTGTCGGGCAGAGGTGCGCGAATTTCCCGAGCGCAGGACGCTCAAAGAGGAGGCGTCGGATCTTTTGCGTGCGGCGAAGGGACATGTCTATGCGCTTGCGGTCGAGGGCAAACAGCACTCGTCTGAGGAGTTCGCGCGCGGCATCCGCTCCGTCATCGACCGCGGAGAAAATCTTGTATTCATCATCGGCTCCTCCTGCGGGCTCGACGACTCCGTCAAGCGTGCCGCCGACGAGCTGTTATCCTTCTCCGCCATGACCTTTCCGCATCAGCTCATGCGCGTCATTCTGTTGGAGCAGGTCTATCGTGCGTTCATGATCAACGCGGGGGCGGAGTATCACAAGTAATCGTCTGCGCCCGTCTGCATAGAATATTCTGTGGACCTTTATCATCAGATCTCGCATTTTTACCGCTGCTATCGGGGCGAGAAGCGCATCATCGGCCGCTCGGAGGAGGGCAGGGCGATCTATGCCATGCGCCTGGGCGAGGGCGATCCCGTATGCATCTCGCAGTATGCGATCCATGCGCGCGAGTGGATCACCGCGTATCTTGCGCTCGCACATCTGCGCCGCCCGCTTTCGAAGGGCAGCATTTGGGTGGTGCCGCTCTCCAATCCGGACGGGGCGCTGTTGAGCACGGTGGGCGCAAAGAGCGTTGCCGACCCCGCGCGCAGGGCGTATCTGACCGCCCTGAACGGCGGAACGGATTTTTCCCTCTGGAAGGCGAATGCCGACGGGGTGGATCTGAACGTCAACTTCGATGCTCGTTGGGGGCAGGGACGGTACAATATCACCTCGCCCGCGTCGGCAAATTATATCGGGAGCGACCCCTTCTGCGCAAGGGAGAGCCGCGCATTGCGCGATCTCACGCTCGCCGTCCGCCCGCGGGCGACGCTCAGCTGGCACACCAAGGGGGAGGAGATCTACTGGCGCTTTCATCAGCCCAAGGAGCGGCTGCTGCGCGACCGCCGCATCGCAGAGGGGCTTGCCCGCCATACGGGATACGCGCTTGCGGAGGCGCGCGCCTCGGTGGGCGGCTATAAAGATTGGTGTATCATGCGCCTGGGCATTCCCGCCTTTACGATCGAGGCGGGCAGCGAACACATCCCGCATCCGCTCTCCTTTTCCGCGCTTGCCCCCATCATCAGGCAGACGGAGGGCATATTTGAAGTACTTATCAGGGAATTGTCATCATGCAGGAACAGTACATGAGGGAGGCGCTCCGCCTTGCGGAACGCGCCAAAAAGAGGGGAGAGGTCCCCATCGGCGCCGTCGTCGTGCTCGACGGGAAGATCATCGGCAGGGGCTATAATCTGCGCACGAGAAAACAGATGGCGACGGCGCATGCCGAGATGCGCGCCATCGACCGGGCGTGCAAAAAGATGCACTCCTGGCGCCTGCCCGGCGCGGAGATCTATATCACGCTCGAGCCCTGCCCCATGTGCATGGGTGCGATCCTGAATGCGCGCATCGACAACGTCTATTTCGGCGCATACGAACAGAAGGGCAGAAGTCTTACCAAGGAGCTTGCCGGGGCGAACCTGCTCAATCACACCGTCGCGGTGACGGGCGGGATCTGCGAGGCGGAGTGCTCTCAGATCTTAAGCGATTTTTTCCGCGAAATGCGGCAGAAAGAAAAAAGGAAAAGGAGCAAAACATGATCTTTCAGGTACAACAGGATCGCCTGCTGGGCAGGCAGGGAGCGGAGCACATCCTTATCGAGGCATGGGGCAGAAACGCTTTGCGTGTCAGGGCGGGCTTGATGGCATTCACCGACGAATACAGCGCCCTTTCGCCCCTTGTGACGCCGACGGCGGTGCGCACGGAGCGCACAGAGGACGGCGCATGGATCGAGAACGGCATGCTGCGCTGTTTTGTCCACAACAACGGCTGGATGGCGTTTTACCGCGCGGACAAGCTCATTCTGAAGGAGTACTATCGCGACTTTTCGGGCGCCAACGCGCACAGCCCCTCGATGAAACTCACCGCGCGCGAATATAAGCCCATCCGCGGCGGCGACTATGCGCTCACGCTGCGCTTTGAAAGCCGCAGCGACGAGAAGATCTTCGGCATGGGCCAGTATCAGCAGGACAATTTCGATCTGAAGGGCTGCGTGCTCGAACTGGCACAGCGCAACTCGCAGGTGAGCGTACCCTTCTATCTCTCCAATCTGGGGTATGGCTTTCTCTGGAATACTCCTGCGATCGGCGAGGCGTCCTTCGGGACAAACTTCATGCGCTTTACCGCGGAGAGCGGCGTTCAGATCGACTATTGGCTGACGGCGGACGAGACGCCGCATAAGGTCATGGAGACATATACCGGGGCAGTCGGGCGCGCGCCCGCGTTCCCCGACGATATGCTCGGGCTCTGGCAGAGCAAGCTGCGTTACCGCACACAGGACGAAGTGCTTTCCGTCGCCCGCGAATACCATCGCCGCGGCATTCCGCTCGACGTCATCGTCATCGACTTCTTCCATTGGGTGCGGCAGGGCGATTGGAGCTTCGATAAAGACTATTTCCCCGACCCTGCAGCAATGTGCCGCGAGCTGCATGAGATGGGCACGCGGTGCATGGTCTCCATCTGGCCGACCGTGGACAGAAAGAGCGTCAATTTTCAGGAGATGCGCGATTTGGGACTTCTCGTGCGCACCGAGCGCGGCTCCATGCAATGCTTCGACTTCCAGGGCGATACCGTCATCTATGACGCGACCAATCCCGAGGCGCGCGCCTACATCTGGCAGAAGGCAAAGGAGAACTATTACGACCTCGGGGTAGACAGCTTCTGGCTGGACGAGGCGGAGCCGGAATTTGCCGCCTACGACTTCGATCATTTCCGTTACAGCACGGGCAGCGTGCTGCGGGCGGGGAACGCATATCCCATGTATCACGCCAAGGCATTCTACGACGGCCTGATCGCTGCGGGGGAGGAGCGTCCCGTCAGCCTTCTGCGCAGCGCCTGGGTCGGGAGTCAGAAGTTCGGCGCCGTGCTGTGGTCGGGCGATGTGCTCTCGAATTTTCAGTCGCTGCGCGATCAGCTCACGGCGGGGCTGCACGTCGGCATTGCGGGCATCCCGTGGTGGACGACGGACACGGGCGGATTCTTTGGCGATGTGACCGCGCCCGGGTTCAACGAGCTGCTCATCCGCTGGTTTGAATTTTCTGCCTTTTCCCCCGTATTGCGGCTGCACGGCGACAGGGGGCCGCACGACATCCCCAATCTGAGCGATCTCGACTATGGCGGCGGATTTTCCCCCACGGGGCGGCCGAACGAACTTTGGAGCTACGGCGAGGAGGTCTACCGCATTCTCAAAAAATATGTGGATATCCGCCTTGGCATGAAGGACTACCTGCGCAGGGTATTCCGCGAGGCGAGCGAGACGGGCGCGCCCGTCATGCGGCCGCTCTTCTTTGAATTTCCGCACGATAAGAAGGCGTGGGAGATCGGCGATGAATATATGTTCGGCGGCGACTATCTTGTGGCGCCCGTTCTGGAGGAGGGGGTGCGCGAGCGCAGCGTCTATCTGCCGCAGGGGAGCTGGCGCTTGTGTACCGACGGCACGCTGTACGAGGGGGGAAGGGCATATCTCATCCCCGCCCCGCTCGACGTCATTCCCGTATTTTCGCTCGTCCGCGCAAATACGGCGGGATAATTGCGCCGCGATTTGAGAAAATTTCCGAGAAACGATTGACTTCATCGGAAAAATGGAATACAATAGAATCTGCAACAAAAGAGAGGAACAGGAATGATCACACACGGTAACGAAATCAAACTGTTTGCAGGAAACTCCAATCGCCCCCTTGCCGAGGCGGTGGCAAAAAAGCTGAACACCACGCTCGGCGACATCGAAGTCGGAAAATTTTCCGACGGGGAGACAAGCGTGCACATCGGCGAGACGGTGCGCGGGCGCGATCTGTTCATCATACAGTCCACCTCTTATCCTGTCAACGACAATCTGATGGAGCTGCTCATCATGATCGACGCGGCAAAGCGTGCGTCGGCGGGGCGCATCACCGCAGTCATTCCCTATTTCGGCTATGCCCGCCAGGACAGGAAGGCGCGCTCGCGCGATCCTATCACGGCAAAGCTCGTGGCAGATCTGCTCACCTCTGCGGGCGCCGACCGTGTGCTCACGATGGACCTGCACGCCGCGCAGATTCAGGGCTTCTTCAACATTCCGCTTGACAATCTGTTGGGCGGCCCTACGCTCTATAATTATTTTGCCGACAAGCTGGACGAGGACTTCATCGTCGTATCGCCGGACATCGGCAGCGTCAACCGCGCAAGAAAGGTCGCCGAGCGGCTCAACTGCCCCATGGCGATCATCGATAAACGCCGCCCCCGCGCCAATGTGATGGAGGTCATGAACATCATCGGCAGCGT
Source organism: uncultured Clostridia bacterium (assembly GCA_944337235.1). Classification (GTDB taxonomy): domain Bacteria; phylum Bacillota; class Clostridia; order Christensenellales; family Borkfalkiaceae; genus Gallimonas. The sequence goes on along the minus strand of CALVLK010000001.1, from coordinate 184,911 downwards.
CGAGGGCAAGAAGTGCCTTCTGGTCGACGATATGATCGATACGGCAGGAACGATCGTTCAGGGCGCGCAGGCGCTCGTCGATCAGGGCGCGACGGAGATCCATGCCTGCTGCACGCACGCCGTGCTCTCTGGCCCCGCCATCGAGCGGCTTGCGGGCAGCCCGATCAACGAGCTCGTCATGCTCGATACCATCTATCTGCCCGAGGAGAAGCGCCTTCCCAATATGAAGATCCTCTCAACGGCAGAGATCTTTGCCGCGGCGATCGAAAACGTCTATCTCGACAAGCCGATGAGCAAGATCTACGATTGACGAAAAGAAAAACTCAGGAAAAGCCGCTTGCCATGCGATAAGCGGCTTTTTTAACGGTTGAGAAAAGGAGAGGTCATGTTTCTGATTGTGGGGCTCGGGAATCCCGACAAAAAATATGAAAAGACGTTTCACAACCTGGGCTTTCTGGCGGCATGGGACTGCGCCGAGGCGCTCGGGGTGAAATTTAAAAAAAAGGAATGCGAGGCCTCCGTCGCCGAGGCGTTTGTCGGCGGCGAAAAGGTGATCATCGCGCGCCCGATGACATATATGAACGCCTCGGGCAGGGCGGTAAGGCAACTCGTCGCAAAGCACAAGATCACGCCCGAACAGCTCGTCGTGATCTATGACGATTACGACCTGCCCAAGGGGCACGTGCGCATCCGCGCGAGCGGCAGCGCGGGCACGCACAACGGGATGCGTTCGGTCATTGCCGAACTGGGATTTTCGCAATTTGCGCGCATCCGCATCGGCATCCGCGACCCCGAGCGTGAAATGCCCATCATCGACTATGTTCTCTCCGAGATCCGGAAGGAGGACTATGTGCTCTTTGCCGAGGCATGCCACCGCGCCGCCGAGGCTGCGCTCGCACTCGCCCATGGTGAGGCCTGCGAGCTGGTAATGACGAAGTATAACGGCTGACAGGAAGCATGAAACGGGGTTTTTTCACCTTTGACAACTTATTCGGGGAGTATTCGCTGCTCGGGAAGGACATTGCGGACGGCGTTCCCACCGCCGTGTCCGGCCTGTCAGACGCGGAGAAATATCTCATCGCCTCTCTTGTCGAGGGGCGGTGCGTCTATCTTACGGCAGACGCGCTTTCGGCGCAGCATGCCTGCGAGGCGATCGCGACCCTCTCCGGCAAGCGATGCGCGCTGCTCTCTGCCAAGGACGAAGTGCTCACATACCGCAAGGCGTTCTCCCGCGACGCTCTCTATCGCAGGCTCAATGCGCTCTATGCGTGGCAGACGGGTGCAGAGGTGCTGGTGCTCGACGTGGAATCGGCCCTGCAGCTCATCCCCATGCGCATGCCCGTTATCCGCCTCTCCGTCGGAACGGAGACGGAGTTCTCCGCTTTGGTCGACAGGCTGATCGAGATGGGCTATTCGCGGGAATACCAGGTGGAGGCGCAGGGCGCCTTTGCCGTGCACGGCGACATTCTCGACATCTTTCCCGTCAACTGCGATCATCCCGTGCGCATCGACTTCTTCGGCGACGAAGTCGAGGCGATCAAACCGTACGACGAGGCGACGGGGGAGCGGCTCGCGCCGCTGTCCGCCGTCGAAATTCTGACGGCGACGGACGTCGTCTATGCGGAGGGGGAGGCGGAGCACGTCGCAAAGGTGCTGCGCGATGAATGCAAAAAGGCCCCCAATGCCGCCGCCTATACGCGGATGCAGACGCTTGCGGAGGAGCTGGGCGGCGGCGAGCGCAACGGCTTCGTGCTGCCCCTCCTGCGCAACTCCTGCTATCTCTTCGACGTCCTGCAGCGGGACGCCCTCGTCATCTTTGACGAATGCAAGCTCATCCGCGACCGCCTCTCCGCGCTCTGGAAGGAGCACGAGGAGCGCTTTTCGCAGCTGTACGAGGGGGGCGAGGTCATGCGCTTTTCCCGCGGGCAATACGAGGACGAGGAGAAGTTCATGCAGAGCTTTTCCTCCCGCCGCAACCTTGCGCTCATGACGTTCGCGGCGCAGACGCATTTTTTCAACCCTCTTCGCATGCGCAACATCCCCTCCGTGCCCGTGCGCAGATACCTCAACGGCTTCTCCGACCTCATTGTCGATCTGACCAACTGGGCGCGCTCGGGTTACCGCGTCATTTTATGCAGCGGCGGGGGAGAGCGCGCCAAGAAGCTCAGGGACCTGCTCGAAGAGAATGCGCTTGCCGTCGGCGATCTGCCAGACTCCCTCCTTGCGCTGCGCGGCAGGGCGATCGTGGAGGATACGCTCGAGAAGGGGTTCATCCTGCATGACTGCAAACTCGCCGTCATCGGGTCGGGCGATCTCTTTTTGAAGGCGCCTGCCCGCCGCAAGCTGAAAAAGCGGCGCGGCGACCTGTTCGTGGCGCCCGAGATCGGCGACTATGCCGTGCATGAGACGTACGGCATCGGGCGTATCACGGGCATGAAGAAGATCGAGACGACGGACGGCGTCAAGGAATATGTCGCGCTCGCCTACCGCGACGGCGATACGCTGTATGTGCCCGTTGAGCAGATGGATATCCTCAGCAAGTATATGGGCGGGGACGAGCCGGCGCTCTCCAAGATCGGGGGCGGCGAGTTTGAACGCGTCAAGGCACGCGTGCGCGCGTCGCTCAAAAAGATGGCGTTCGATCTTAAAGCGCTCTATGCGGAGCGGCAGGAAAAGACGGGGTACGTCTTCCCGTACTATGCCGAGGAGATGGAGGAGTTCGAGGCGGCGTTCCCCTACGAGGACACCCCCGATCAGCGCACCTCGTTCGAGGAGATCCGCGCGGATATGTGTTCTTCCAAGGTCATGGACCGTCTGCTCTGCGGCGACGTCGGCTTCGGCAAGACGGAGGTGGCGCTGCGCGCCGCCTACCTTTGCATCCTGGCGGGCAGACAGGCGGCGCTCATGTGCCCGAGTACGGTGCTCTCTGAACAGCATTTTCAGACGGCGACGGAGCGCATGGCGTCCTTCGGGGTCAGCGTGGCATGCCTCAACCGCTTCCGCACCGAGCGCGAGCAGCGCGCCATTCTTGCCGATCTGAAGGCGGGGAAGATCGACCTTGTCGTGGGCACGCACCGCCTGCTCTCCTCCGACGTCGTCTTTCACGATCTGGGGCTTCTGATTTTGGACGAGGAGCAGCGCTTCGGCGTGGAGCATAAGGAAAAGCTCAAGACGTATAAGCGGAACGTCGATTGCCTCACCATGACGGCGACGCCCATTCCGCGCACGCTGCATCTTTCGCTTTCCGGGATCCGCGATATTTCGACCATACAGACGCCGCCGCAGGCGCGCCTGCCCGTGCAGACCTATGTCACTGAGGAGACGGAGCCGCTCATCCGCGACGCCTGCATCCGCGAGATCGCGCGCGGCGGACAGGTCTTTGTCCTCTATAACCGGGTGGAGAGCATCAACTCCTTTGCGGCGCACATCCGCGAGATCGTGCCCGAGGCGCGCATCGCCGTCGCGCACGGCAGAATGGATCATGCAACGCTCGAACGCAATGTGTTCGGCTTCTATCGGCGGGAGGAGGACATCCTCGTCACGACGACGATCATCGAAAACGGCATCGACCTTCCCAACGCCAACACGCTCATCGTCATCGACGCCGACAGGCTGGGCATTTCGCAGCTGTACCAGCTGCGTGGCCGCGTGGGGCGCGGTACCCGCCTTGCCCATGCCTATTTTACATACAAACCCGAGCGGCTCATGACCGAAAACGCCGCCGAGCGATTGAAGGCGATCATGCAGTTCACCGAGCTCGGCTCGGGGTTCCGCATCGCCATGCGCGATCTCGAGATCCGCGGCGCGGGCAACGTGCTCGGTGCCGAGCAGCACGGGCATATGGACAAGATCGGCTATGAGCTCTATTCCAAATTCCTGAAAGAGGAACTCACGGGCGAGGTGCACGAGAGCGTCGATCTCGACATCAAGACGACGGCGTTCATCCCCGAAAGCTATGTGGAGTCCAACGCGGGGCGCATGGACTGCTACAAGCAGATCGCGGAGATCCGCAGCGCCGCAGATTATAAGCGCGTGACGCTCTCGCTGGAAGAGACCTACGGAAAGATGCCGGAGGAGACGCACAACCTTCTGCTCATCGCCATCTGCAAGGAGTACGCTTCGCGCTTCCATGTCAAAAAGATCACGCTCGATCACAGGGCGGGCACGCTGCAATTTTCTGCGCTTGAGGCGCTTTCGGACAAAAAGCTCGCCGCTGCGATGGAGCAATATAAGGGAAAATATGCGCTCGATATGACGAGTGCGCCCGCGCTTCGCTTCCCGGTGCGTACCTCAGGGAGCAAAACATTGCTTCTCATGACGAAATTCTTGAAATTTGCGGCAACTTTTCCGTGATTTTCACTGAGAATTATTTGCACTTATCGGAAAAATGCGTTATAATTGATAGGTATAAGATTGCGGGAAACTGCCCGCACAAAATCGTTCGGAGAAATGACAGTATGAAATTCAGAAAACAAAAGGTAGCTGCGGTTGCGCTTTCCTCCCTCTTTCTGTTCGGGACGGTGGCAACTGCGTGCGATCTCATCACCACGGATCCCGATCAGGATCTTCTTCAGGTCGTTGCTGAGGTAGACATCACCAACGGCGAAGACTTCCAATCGGGCGGGATATATGCCGACTATGCTTCGGCGATCGAACCGGCGCAGGTGCTCAAGCGCGACCTTCTGGCAAGCTATGTCAGTTCCGGGCAGGAGCTGATGTCCACATACAGCTATACGGCGGAGGAAACGTTCGAGCTTCTGATTGACAGCCTCGTCAACCGCCAGGTCTATCTGCAATTTGCGAAGGTATATTTCTTCGAAAGCGACTCTTTCGATTACACGGTCTCCGGATACGAGAGCGCCACGGCGGGCATCTCCGACTCCCTTGATCGGGATCTTGCCGGCCTCTCCTATTTCCTCACCAAGGAGGAGATCGCGCAGGCCAACTACAGCGTAAGAACGGCCTTCAATAACTCCATCGACACGCAGGAGGCCTCCTATATCAACGCCGAAGAGGACGATCACGACCACGATACGGCGCGCACGACCCCCACGGGCATCGATACGGAGCTTGAGGACTATTACGACGAGGCGTATAAGATCTATACGGGCTATAACTCTGCCTCCAACTGCGGCAGCTACGAGACGCAGGAAGGTTCCACCCCCTCGACGAGAAGAAGGGGTTACGGGCTCTTCGTCTCCAGCCTCGAATATTTCTCGCTCATTTCGGGCAACGAGGATACGACCGATCCCGAAAGCCTGACCTATTTCAAGATCGAGCTGAAAAACGCATACGAAACGCTGATCATCAACAAACTTGCAGACGCCTTCGAGGAGGAGGCGGAAGCGCAGGTTACGCGTGAGTGGATCGAATCGGAATACAACAATACGCTCACCTCGCAGCGCAACCAGTTCGACAACGACACCGATGCGCTCGAGACCGCGCTCGACAGCGTCTCCGATTCCTCGTTCGTGCTCTATTCCCCCGACGAGAACTACGGATTTGTCATCAACATCCTGCTTCCCTTCACCACGTCGCAGTCTGCGGCGCTGGAAAACGCACTTGCCGACAGCGGCGACCGCTACGGCAACAAGTTCGGCACGAGGGCATCTCTTCTGCAGTCGCTCAGGGCGACCGACCAGCGCAGAACATGGTTTACGGGGCACGACGATTATTCCTTTGAAGCAACGGAGGAGGACAAGGCATTCACGAACGGCGATAGCGCGCGCGGCTACCTCTTCTTTGAAAACAGCTTAAAGAACACCTCGCGTTACGAAGCGCTCACCAATTACTACGGCAAGTACACCTACAACGGCACCGTGGAGACGGACGAGGACGGCGATTACGTCATCACGCCCAAGCAGCTCACGGTGGACGACGTCATCTCCGAGATCGAAGCTTACCTTACCTTCGGCGGATATTCCATTCTCAATGCGGATCATCCAAACGGCACCTCCGCCTACTATAACAGGCAGGTGAGCAACTATTACACCGACGGTGAAGTGGACTATTCTTCCTTTGTCTATTACACGGGCAGCGTGGCGAAGGACGGGCAGACGATCGCCTCGACCTTCAATGCAAACAACGTCTTTGTGGAAGGCTCTACGGAAAATGTGGCGATGTCCATGATAAACGAACTGTCTTTTGCATATAATACGGATACGGCAGGGCTGAACAGCTATCTCGGATATGTCGTCTCTCCCGACGAAACGGACTACATGCCCGAATTTGAATATGCGGCGCAGCTTGCAGTGCGCGGCGGGGCGGGTACCATCGTCGTGGCGCCCACCGACTACGGCTGGCACATTATCTATTGCACCTTCTCGTATGCGGGCAATACGCCTTATACCTTCAACTGGGACGAGATCGATGTGGAAGGGACCTTCTCGAACCTCTACTACGAGGCAAAGAAATCCTCTAATCTCGAGACGTACGCGACGGACAGACAGACGCAGATCATCAACGCCTATGCCACCGACGAATGTGTCACGGAATATCCTTCGCGTTACAGCGATCTGGTTGAAACGGTTGAGGGCACTTCCTCCGACACGCATTCGCACTGATTGAAACTATGATATGGACAGCGATTTGGCAATCGATAATTCTTGGAGCGGTGCAGGGACTCACTGAGTTCCTGCCCGTTTCTTCCAGCGGGCATCTTTCGCTGGTGCATATGATCTTTGAGGCATGCGGCCTGCAGACCTTCGTCGGCAATGAACTGTTCTTCGACATCATGCTGCACGTCGGCACGCTCGCCGCGGTCGTGATCGTGCTGTGGAAGGACATTCTCGCGCTCTTTCACAGGCCGTTCAAGACCCTTCTCATGCTCATCGTGGCGACCATCCCGGCGGGGATCGCGGGGCTGCTCCTTCAGGATCTCATCGACGGCATGATGGGCGGCAGCGCGTTCATCTTTGTACTCGCCGCGTGCTTTGCGGTGACGGCGCTGCTTCTTATTATCACCGAATATGTGGCAAAAAAGCGCAGCGAGGGGCGGCCCCTCGGCTGGCGCAATGCCGCCGCCATGGGAGTCACGCAGGTTTTTGCGCTGCTGCCCGGCATCTCGCGCAGCGGCTCTACCATAGCGGCGGGCGTCATCTCGGGCGGAAGCCGCAGCGAAGTCGCGCGCTTCTCCTTCCTGATGAGCATTCCCATCATTCTCGGGAGCGCCGTGGTCAGCCTGAAGGACGTCGTCTTTCCCCAAGAGGGCGTCTCGCTTGCGATCGACGCTGCAGCCGGGGTCAGCATGGCGATCGGCGTGGTCGTTTCGGCGGTATGCGGCTTCTTTGCGGTCAAGTTCATGCTCCGTATCATTGAGAAGGCGAATTATAAGTGGTTCAGCCTGTACCTTACGCTGCTCGCCGTCGTCTGTATTTCGCTCGGCGCTGCCGGCGTGCTCGCATGAATCATCATTTCGATGTATATCTTTCTGCATTTCCCCCATACTGATGGTATCGGAGGTAAATGTGATGAGACTTAATTGCGGTGATACCTGTCCTAAGACAGGTTCCTACAAGGTCGTCAACGGAGAGGGTAAGGTCATCAATACCATCTATGTTGGTGAGGGCGAGACCATGCCCCCTACGCAGTATTCCGACTGTCATTACGAAGCGGATAACTGAAAAACAACCGAAAAAAACGAGGTGTACGCCTGGTGCGTACACCTCGTTTTGCCGTATGTTCAGTTCTGGCCGCAGATGCGTTCGATCGCGGCAAGTTCATCTTCCGAGAAGGAGGGGTTGACGCGGATATTGTCGAGAATCTGTTCGGAGGAAGAGGCGCCGATGATGACGCTGGAGACGGTCTTGCTGCGCAGCACCCAGGAGAGCGCAAGTTCCGCAAGCGTCTGCGCACGGGCCTCGGCGATGTCGCGCAGCTCGTCGAGCTGTTTCATCAGGGTGGGCGTGAGGCGCTCCTGTTTGAGCGTAAAGCTCTTCTGCATGCGGCTGTCCGCGGGGATTCCGTAGCGGTATTTGTCCGTCAGAAGACCCTGGGCGAGGGGAGAATATACGATGATCCCGAACCCCGAATTCTCTGCAAGCTGCATCATGCCGTTTTCTTCGATGGTGCGGTCCAACAGGTTATAGCAGACCTGGTTGAGCAGGAAGGGCGTTTTCAGTTCCCGGAAGACGGGGAGCGCCCGCTTCAGCTGCTCGGTATTGTAATTGGAGACGCCAATGTAGAGCGCCTTGCCCGCTTCCACCAGGCGGTGCAGCGCATAGCATGTCTCTTCAATGGGCGTATTGGGATCGGGGCGATGATGATAGAAGATATCGACGTAGTCCACGCCGAGGCGCTTAAGGCTCTGATCCAGAGCGGCGGTAAGGTATTTTTTGCTGCCGCCGTCGCCGTAGGGACCCTTCCACATCCCGAAGCCCGCCTTTGTGCAGATGAGCATCTCGTCGCGGTAGGCAGAGAAGCTGCTCTTTAAGATCCTGCCGAAGTTCTCTTCGGCCGCACCGTTGGGCGGCCCGTAGTTGTTTGCGATGTCGAAGTTGGTGATCCCGTTGTCGAATGCCGTGAAGATCATATCGCGCATATTTTCCAGGGAATCGCCCATCGCGCCGAAGTTGTGCCAGAGGCCGAGCGAGATCTCCGGCAATTTCAGGCCGCTTTTTCCTGCATGCCTGTATTGCATCGCGTCCTTTCTGTATCGCATGGGATCGGGAACGCGTTCGCGGTTGCCCAGAAGCCGTTTGAATTTGCTTTCATCCATCATAGAATAAACCACCTTGCTGTCCTTTCCAAAAGGATAGCATATTTTTTGTCCGATTGCAAGCATTGTCGCCTGCAAAATTCCGCTGCGGGAACGCAAGTTTGCTCCGACGGCATACATTGTAAAAAAGGAGGCTGCTCAATGGATGTCCGATCTGAATTGCCCTATCCCTCGCTTGAAGCGATCACGCCTGATCCTGCCGCGCTGCGCATTGTCGCGCCCGCCTATGCGGGGAGAATGGGGGAAATGACTGCAGTTTTGCAATATGTCTATCAGTCCGTTTTGTTCGGAGAGTGCGGTATGAAGGATGCGTCGGAGCTGCTCATGCAGGTCTCTGTGGTAGAGATGCGTCATATGCACATTCTGGCGCGGCTCATCACGCGGCTGGGCGCCCCGCCCGTGTTTACGGCATGCCCGCCCTATCCCGTCGGCTATTACTGTGCGGCAGGGGTGAACTATGTGCGCGGCGCGCGGCGCATGATCTGCGCTGATATCTGCAGCGAGGAGAATGCGATCGCCGAATACGAGCGTATGCTCTGCCGCCTGAAAAATTCCGACGTGCATGCGGTGATCGCGCGCATCATTGAGGACGAGCGCGTGCATCTTGCGCTGTTCAATCATCTTCTGGATCAGGTCTGTTCAGCTCCGGCATGAATTTCCAATAGCGCACGGGCAGATAGCCGCGCATCTGCTTGCTTCGCTTGCGGCTTGGAATATTCACGGCGCTGTAATATCTGCGCCAGAGCGTCTGCCAGTCGCCCTCGTCCGCCTTCAGCAGGACGTCTGCCCCCGCAAGCGGCGCAACAAAGAGGTTTGTGCCGTCGCAGACGGCCGCCTTTTGGCGCGCTACGTCGTGGATCACAAAGGAAAAGCCGGGAAGGCGGGCGCGGAAGTGGGGCGCAAGCAGATCGCAGATGTCGTGATCGGGCGAGACGGGCGCATAGAGCGCCCCGCTTGCACACTCCATGAAGTGAACAAATCCGTGCAGGTGATGGATCTCCTGGCTCACGCGCCGCAGATACTCCGTCGCCTGCATGACCTCGTCCTCCGCATACATGTTGCGGACGGGTACTTTGCGCGTCGCAAGCAGTCGGAAATAGCGGAAGGCGACCTGCTCATGCCCCTTGTCACCGCTGCGCAGCAGAAGGTCGAGATCCTTCATGCAGTGCGGGTCGAAGGAGCGCAGCCGCGCCTCGGCACGGCTTGCGCGCATCGCGTCTGCGACGACGAATACCGATTGCTGCCCGAGCGCAAGCTGCTGCGAGGTGGAGGTGAGGAATGCGTCACCGTCGCGGTATGCCGTGAGAAATGCCGTCAGAAATGCCTGTTTGGATCCGTCAAAGAAGTAGATCATAGTTCTCCCGAAAGGGCAGAGAGCGCCGTTTCCGCGTCCGAAAAGAGGCTGAGCTGCTGCGCCTGCGGTTTTCCCGAAAGCAGAAGGCGGACGCGCTCGGGCCGCTCCTCGCCATAAAATTTACCGCTGCAGGTGATAAAATGTCGGGCGCGCTTGAGGACGACGCGCATGCGCCTGAGCTGATCGAAGGTGAGTGCGGTGTAGCGGCGCGCGTCGAGGATGCGCTGTGCGCTCCTGCCGCCGATGCCGGGAATGCGCAGAAGCACCTCCAGGGGCGCACGGTTGATCTCCACGGGGAAGAGCTGCGGATTGCGAAGCGCCCAGGCGGTCTTGGGGTCGTACTCGAGGGGCAGGTTTTCTCCCTCCGGGGCGATCTCGTCCGCCGTGAATCCGTAAAAGCGGAGCAGCCAGTCCGCCTGGTACAGCCTGTGCTCGCGCAGCTGCCCCGCAGGCAGATCGGGCAGCAGGGCGTCGTGTACAACGGGGACATATGAGGAATAATAGACGCGTCTGAGCCCCATGTTGCGGTACAAGCTCTCGCTCAGGCGCACGATCGCATCGTCGCGTTCGGGGCTGGCGCCCACGATCATCTGCGTGGTCTGCCCCGCGGGCAGAAAGAGGCTCTTTTCGCGGGCGGCGCGGTGTTCGCGTTCGCGCAGGGCAAGATCGCGCATGGGCAAAAGGAGCCCCTCCTTGCTCTTCTGCGGGGCGAGCAGCTTCAGGCTGCGTTCGCTGGGCAGTTCGATGTTGAAGCTCATGCGGTCGACATACCGTGCCGCCTCGCGGATGCTGTCCTGGCTTGCATACGGAATGCCCTTCAGGTGGATATAGCCCTGAAAGCGATAGCGCGTGCGCAGCAGTCTGACCGTGTCGAGCAGGGCGTCCATCGTGTGATCGGGCGAGCGCACGACGGCAGAGGAGAGGAATAACCCTTCGATGTAGTTGCGCTTGTAGAAGGCGATCGTCAGTTCGCAGATCTCCTCGGGCGTCGCGCTCACCTTGGGCACGTCCGCCTCGCGGCGGTTGGGGCAGTATCTGCATTGGTAGATGCAGTCGTTGCTGAGAAGGATTTTCAAGAGCGAGATGCACCTGCCGTCCGGGGTAAACGAATGACAGCATCCCGTGGCATATCCGTTGCCGATGCCGCCCGTATTCTTCCGCTTGCTGCCCGACGAGGAGCAGGACACATCGTATTTTGCACCCTCGGTCAGGATGCGCAGTTTTTCCTGTGAGATCATACCACTATCATAGCACACGAACATATATTTGTCAAACATTTGTTCATATTTAATTTCTGTTTTTTTCTTGCCTTTTTTGCTAAGGTATGGTACAATAATTTCACAGAGGTTTCACTCCCTTGTAAAATAATGGTTATGCACGTACCGTAAAATGGGTGTGCAAGGAGGAAAGTCCATGAAAGTTCTCATTGTTGACGACGAAGAGGGGATCCGCAATGTGCTTCGCGAATATATCGAATTCGAAGGCAACGAGGCGGACGAGGCACAGGACGGCATGGAGGCGGTAAAAAAATGCCGCGAAAACGACTACGACATCATCCTGATGGATGTCATGATGCCTAAGCTTGACGGCTTTTCAGCGGTCAAGGAGATCAGAAAATTCAAAAACACGCCGGTACTCATGCTCTCTGCCCGCGGCGAGGAGTATGACAAGCTGTTCGGCTTTGAGATCGGCTCGGACGACTATGTGACCAAGCCCTTCTCTCCCAAGGAGGTCATGGCGCGCATCCACGCCATTGTCAACCGCAGCAAAAGCGCTTCTGAGCAGAAGAAGGGGGGCGTCTACGAATTTGAGGGGCTCAAGATCGACATGGTGGGCAGAAACGTCTATGTAGACGGCGAGTGCGCCGAGCTCACACCCAAGGAATATGAGCTGCTCTTCTACTTTGTGGAGAATGCCGGGGTCGCGCTCACGCGCGAGCGGCTGCTCAACAAGGTCTGGGGGTACGATTTCTATGGCGACGACCGTACGGTAGATACGCACGTCAAGATGCTGCGCAGCAACCTGAAGGAATATCGCAAGTATATCATCACGCTGCGCGGGCTCGGATATAAGTTCGAAGCCTGATCCGGCGCGTACAGGCAGGATATGGCAAAAAAGAAAAAGAACAAATCCATACGCACACACAAACCGAAAGCCAATCTCAACCTGATCCTTTGGCTTTCGTTTTGCGTTTTCTCCTTTATCCTCATCGTATTCTTTTCGCTTGTGCAAAATGTGACGCTGCGCCAGCGCGCCGAGCAGCAGTTCGAGCAGAACACGCGCGCGGCGGGGCGGGAGCTGTATCAGCTCATGTACGAGGGCATCTTTTTGGGAAATAACATGTTGAACGGAATTCTGAACGTCGTCAACGAATACGGCGTCAGCGTCTATCTGTTTGACCGGGACGGAAATTTCTATTTCCCCATGATGTCTGAAGACGGGCCAGAAGAATACGACGTCATGATGCAGCTCGTCATCGAGACCATCGACGAGATCGAGAGCACGAACACAGAGGGCTATCATTATTTTGTCGAGCTCTCTTCGTACGACGAATACGCGGTCGCATTCTTTAAGACGGAGGGCGGGCAGGATTATTACTGCTATATCTCCAGCTCGCTGCAGCTTGCAAACGACGTGTTCGGCAGCTTCGGCTGGTATTCCGTCATCATTGCGCTCTTTGCGGTGGTGCTCGCCTTCGTTGTGAGCGGGTTTGTCTCCATGCTCATCACCAAGCCTGTGAGCGAGGTGACGGAAAAGGCAAAGGAGCTTGCCCGCGGCAATTACGACGTCAATTTCGAGGCGGATTACTATTGCACGGAGGTGAGCGATCTCTCGCATGCGCTCAACTATGCAAGTTCCGAGATCTCGAAGGCGGACAAGATGCAGAAGGAGCTGATCGCCAACGTCTCGCACGATTTCAAGACGCCGCTCACCATGATCAAGGCATATGCCGCCATGATCCAGGAGATCTCGGGCAACGACCCCGAAAAGCGGAACAAGCACACGCAGGTCATCATCGACGAGGCGGACCGCCTCACCGCATTGGTGGGCGACCTGCTCGATCTCTCCAAGATGCAGGCGGGGATCGAACAGTTCGATATGTCGGTGTTCAATCTTTCCGAGGACGTCTACCGCGTGACAGGTCGCTTCGATTACCTCAGCGAGACGCAGGGCTATCATTTCGAGACGCAGGTCGACGACGACCTCTATACCTTTGCCAGCCGCAGCCGCGTGGAGCAGGTGCTCTACAACCTGATCGGCAACGCCGTCAACTATACGGGCGAGGACAAGAAGGTGATCGTGCGGCTGAAAAAGGAGGAGGGCGGCGCCCGCTTTGAGGTCATCGATTCGGGCAAGGGGATCCCGCCCGAACAGATCGATACGATATGGGAGCGCTATTACCGCTCTTCGGAGTCGCATAAGCGCCCCGTACAGGGAACGGGACTCGGCCTCTCCATCGTAAAGACCATCCTGCAAAAGCAGCATATCGATTTCGGCGTCAAATCCGAAGTGGGCAAGGGCAGCTGTTTCTGGGTCGTCTTCCCCGATCCGCCCGCAGAGCCCGTAGAGGAGGCAAAAAAGGACGGGCAGGAAACATCATCATAGGCGATCTTCCGGGAGCGCAGGACTGCACACAATGCCGCAGATCTGCGCTCCCGTTTTGCGTAAAAAGTTTGCCGTATCGATTTGATTGACTTTTTGGCGCATATATGCTATAATCTTGCGCGGAAAAAGGTATTATATGTTAGAATTGCAGCACATTTCATATTCTGCAGAGACAGACGGCGTCGAAAAGCGCATTCTCGACGACATCTCTCTGACGATCGACGAACGCTTCGTCGCAATTACGGGGCCGAACGGCAGCGGGAAGAGCACGCTTGCCAAGGTCATTGCAGGCATTCTGCGGCCGCAGGAGGGGCGCATCCTGCTCGACGGCACAGATATTACGGAACTCTCCGTGACGGAACGGGCAAAAAGCGGGATCTCCTTTGCCTTCCAGCAGCCCGTCCGCTTTAAGGGGATCACGGTGAAGGATCTCATCTCCATCGCCGCAGGCAAGAAGATCTCCGTCAAGGACGCCTGCTCCTACCTCTCCGAGGTCGGACTCTGCGCCCGCGATTACATCGACCGTGAGATCAACGCTTCGCTTTCGGGCGGGGAACTCAAACGCATCGAGATCGCAACCATGCTCGCGCGGTCCACACGCCTCACCGTGTTCGACGAGCCGGAGGCGGGCATCGACCTGTGGAGCTTTCAGAGCCTCATCTCCGTTTTCGAGAAGATGAACTCGCTCACGGGCGGCAATATCGTCATCATCACGCATCAGGAGCGCATCCTCAGCATTGCAGACCGCATCGTCGTCATCTCGGGCGGGAAGGTAGAGCGCGAGGGCACGCGGGAAGAGATTTTGCCCGGCCTGCTCGGCGCGTCTGTGTGCCGTATGCTGACGGACAAGATGGAGGGCTGATATGAACGAGATCGAAAAGATGCTTCTCATGCAGATCGCCGATCTGCACAAGGTCCCGGACGGGGCGTATAATATCCGCAAGGACGGCGATGGGGACGGCAGGCGCAGCACCCCGCACATCCGCATCGAAAACAGAACGGACGGTAAGAGCGGGATCGATATCTTTGTGTCTTCCCAGACGCAGAACGAGAGCGTGCATATCCCCGTCGTCATTACCAAGAGTGACTACCGCGAAAAGGTGTACAACGATTTCTATGTCGAGGCGGGGGCGGACGTCCTCATCATCGCGGGCTGCGGCATCCACAACTGCGGCGCGCAGACGAGCGAGCACAGCGGCGTTCATACCTTCCATGTGGGGAAGAGTGCGCGGGTGCGCTATGTCGAAAAACACTACGGCGAAGGGGACGGAAGGGGCGGAAACATCATGAACCCCGATACCGTCATCTATCTGGAGGAGGGCGCGAGCATGCTCATGGAGACGACGCAGATCAAGGGCATCGACTCCACCATGCGCACGACCAAGGCGATCGTCGCCGCGGGGGCGGATCTTGTCGTAAAGGAGAAGATCTACACGCACGGTACGCAGTTTGCGGGCACGGATTTCACCGTGGAACTGAACGGCGAAGGCGCGGGCGCCGACGTCGTGTCCCGCTCGGTCGCCGCCGACCATTCCAAACAGAAATTTGCCTCGCGCATCATCGGAAACGCCGCATGCAACGGCCATACGGAGTGCGACGCGATCATCATGGACGAGGCGCAGGTGGTCGCTGTACCCGAACTCACCGCGAACAGCGTAGACGCGCAGCTCATCCACGAGGCTGCGATCGGCAAGATCGCGGGCGAACAGATCACCAAGCTGATGACATTGGGACTTACGGAGAGCGAGGCGGAAGAGCAGATCATCCGCGGATTTCTCAATTAAAAATTGCTAATTCCCTTGACATTTGCGCACAAAGCGCATATAATAGCCTTTGCAGGGCCCCTGCCCGTCTTGCAGGGGCGGAATATATGGAACGGCGGTATCTGCTTTGGGGAGCAGATCCTTCCGGATAGATGGCAACGGGGAGCCGCGATCTGATCGCGGTTCTTTCGTTTTTTGGGCAAATCCCGAAAATATTTTCCGAATTTTTTTCGTTTACCTATTGAAATTTTTCCCGATTTATCTTATAATGAACACGAATACAAACGTACACAGCAAAGGGGGATCCAATATGGACAACACCAAGCAACTTATCGAGAACGGCAGGACCGCGCTCGGGATCGAATTCGGCTCCACGCGGATCAAGGCGATCCTCGTAGACGAAAACAATCAGCCCATCGCTTCGGGCAGTCACGACTGGGAAAACCGCCACATCGGCAACATCTGGTCGTACACCCTGGAGGATATCGTGACCGGCCTGCAGGATTGCTATGCGTCGATGGCGAAGGACGTCAGGGAAAAATACGGCATCACGCTGACCACGATCGGGGCGATCGGTTTTTCCGCCATGATGCACGGCTATATGGTATTTGATGAAAACGACGAGATCCTCGTGCCGTTCAGAACGTGGCGCAACAACACTGCCGCCTATGCGGGCGACCGCCTGACGGAGCTTTTCAACTATCATATCCCCGCGCGCTGGTCAATTGCACACCTCTATCAGGCCATCCTCGACGGCGAGGAGCACGTCTCGCGGATCAAATATCAGACGACGCTTGAAGGCTACGTCCACTGGCTTCTGACGGGCAGAAAGGTGATCGGCATCGGCGAGGCGAGCGGCATGTTCCCCGTCGACCCTGCGACAAAACAGTATAATACGAGAATGCTCAAACAGTTCAACGATCTTGTCGCGGGAAAGGTGCCATTCAAGGTGGAGGATATCCTGCCCGAGATCCTGGTTGCGGGCGACGACGCCGGAACGCTTACCGAAAAGGGCGCAAAGATCCTCGACCCCACGGGCAACCTCAGGCCCGGGATCCCGCTCTGCCCGCCCGAGGGCGACGCAGGAACGGGCATGGTCGCCACCAATTCCATTAAAAAGCGCACGGGCAACGTATCGGCGGGCACCTCCGTCTTCGCCATGATCGTTCTGGAACGCGAACTGAGCAAGGCGTATCCCGAGATTGATCTCGTCACCACGCCCGTTGGCGACCTTGTCGGCATGGTCCACTGCAACAACTGCACGTCAGACATCAACGGCTGGGTGAACATGTTCGGCGAATTTGCCAAGCTCCTCGGCGTAGACATTCCTAAGTGGAAGCTGTACGACGAATTGTATTTTGCCTCCGAACAGGGCGACAAGGACTGCGGTGGGCTGCTCTCCTACAATTATGTCTCCAACGAGCACGTCACCAACGTCGACCACGGCAGACCGCTCTTTGTCAGAAAGGCAGACAGCAACTTCAACCTCGCGAACTTCATGCGTACGCACCTGTATTCGGCATTCGGCGCCCTGAAGGTCGGGTGCGATATCATGCTCAAAGAGGAGGGCGTCAAGCTCGACCGCATCACGGGCCACGGCGGACTGTTCAAGACGGAGCGCGTTGGGCAGAGCTATCTTGCCGCTGCGATCAATGCGCCCGTCACCGTCATGAAGACGGCGGGCGAGGGCGGCGCATGGGGCATGGCGATCCTTGCAAACTACCTCATCACAAAGAGGGAGGGCGAGAGCCTGGAACAGTATCTCGACGAGCGCGTTTTTGCCGATCAGGAGGGCGTCACCCTTGCCCCAGATCCCGCAGACGTCGCCGGCTTCGAGGCATTCGAACGCCGCTATGTAGAGGGGCTTCCCATCGTCCGCGAGGCGGTGCATTCATTGAAATGATCTGCGATGCAGAGCAGTAAGGAGATAATATGTTAGAAGCATTGAAGCAAAAGGTGTTACAGGCAAACCTCGACCTCGTCAAGAACAAACTTGTCCTCTTTACCTGGGGCAACGTCTCCGAGATCGACCGCGAGAGCGGACTTATCGTCATTAAACCCTCCGGCGTGGAATACGACGGCATGACGGCGGACGATATGGTCGTCGTCGACCTCAACGGCAAGGTGGTCGAGGGCGATTTGCGCCCCTCGTCCGATACGCCCACGCACATCGAGTTTTACAAGGCGTTCCCCAACATCGGCGGCGTGACGCACACTCACTCGACGTTTGCCACCGCATGGGCGCAGGCAGGCCGCAGCATTCCCTTCTACGGGACCACGCATGCCGACTATTTCTACGGCGACATTCCCTGCGCGCGCTCCTTGACCAAGGAGGAGATCGAAGGAGAGTACGAAAAGAACACCGGGCTTGCCATCATTGAAAAGTTCCGCAGCGAGAACATTGACCCCGTCGCGGTGCCCGGCGTGCTCATCAAGAGCCACGGCGTGTTCGCCTTCGGCAAGGACGCCGGCAACTCCGTGTACAATGCAACGGTCATTGAAGAGGTCGCCAAGATGGCATTTCTCACCGAGCATATCAATCCCGAAGTGACCCGTGCCGATCAGTTCATGATGGACAAGCACTATCTGCGCAAGCACGGCAAGAATGCCTACTACGGCCAGACCAAAAAGAGATAGGAGAGAAGGAAATGATTGAAACGGTCGTCATCAAGTATACCCCCAATCTGTACAGGCGGGCGGAACGCATCGCTACACTTGCCAACGAGCGTGAGGCAAAGGGCGACCGGCTCATCTCTGTACTTTCCACCCCCAATTGCGGGGCGATCTTAGTGTTCCGTACTCCGACGGTTTCGGAGAAAAAATAAAAAGAATCCAAATTAAATGAGGTAATGTTATGAAAGAGAAAGTCGTATATTGGCTGACAGGTTCCCAGACCTTGTACGGAGATGATGTGCTTGCGCATGTCGCACAGCACTCGGAAGAGATGGCAAACTATGTCAGCGAGAGAATGCCCGTCACCGTTAAGTATCTTACCACCTGCAAGAGCTCGGAAGAGATCGTGGCCGCTATCAAGCAGGTGAATGCAGACGAGAATTGCATCGGCATCATCACCTGGTGTCACACCTTCTCGCCCGCAAAGATGTGGATC
Organism: uncultured Clostridia bacterium; assembly: GCA_944337235.1. GTDB lineage: Bacteria > Bacillota > Clostridia > Christensenellales > Borkfalkiaceae > Gallimonas. The sequence goes on along the minus strand of CALVLK010000001.1, from coordinate 166,363 downwards.
AAAGGGCTCAAGATGCTGCAAAAGCCCATGTGCCACTTTGCAACGCAGTATAACGAGAAGCTGCCCTATGACACCATCGATATGGATTTCATGAACGAGAATCAGGCGGCGCACGGCGACAGAGAGTTCGGCTATATCGTCTCTCGCCTCAGAATGGACAACAAGGTCATCGTGGGTTACTATAAGGACGAAGAGGCGCTCAAAGAGCTTGCAGCATGGTGCAAAGTTGCGGCAGGTTATGCGTTCTCCAAGACGGTCAAGGTATGTCGCTTCTCCGACAACATGAGAAACGTCGCCGTCACCGAAGGCGATAAGGTCGAGGCGCACATCAACCTTGGCTGGGAAGTAGATTACTATCCCATCGGCGATCTGGTCGATATGATCAACACGATCACAGAGGAAGAGGTCGACGCCATGATGGCGGAATATGCGCAAAAATACACGATGGGCACCGACCGCATCGATGTCGTTCGCGAGCAGGCAAAGTATGAGATCGCGATCGACAGGTTCTGCAAAGAGAACGGCGGGTACATCGGCATCGTCGATCACTTCGGCGCGCTGCACGGCATGAACCAGCTGCCCGGCCTCGCCATTCAGGACCTTCAGAGCAAGGGCTATGGCTTCGGTGCAGAGGGCGACTGGAAGATCGCAGCGCTCGGCGCCGTCATGCAGTATATGGCAGGGCAGAAGGGCACGGGCCTCATGGAGGACTACACCTACGATCTCGTTGACGGGCTCTGCCTGGGCGCGCACATGCTTGAGGTCTCCCCTCAGTTTGCGGCGACCAAGCCCGAGATCCAGGTTCATCCCCTGGGGATCGGCGGAAAGAGCGATCCTGCACGCCTTGTGTTCGAAGGGATTGCCGCGCCCGAGGCCGTTGCCGTCTCCATGATCGACATGGGCGACAGAATGCGCCTGATCGTGCAGAAGATCGAGCTCGTCAAGTACCCTCATAAGATGCCCAACCTGCCCGTCGGCGGACTGATGTGGAGATACAAGCCCAACTTCAAAGAGGGCGTTGCCGCATGGATCTATGCGGGCGGCGCACACCACACGGTCGTCTCTTCGCAGCTGTCCGTTCAGGACATGGTCGATCTGGGGAACATGTGGGGTATGGAAGTTGTCGTCATCGACGAAAAGACGGAGATCAACGAGTTCAAGCGGCAGCTCGACTGGTCTGACCGAGTCTGGAAGTCAAAGCTTTGATCGATTGAAAACCTCATGGAATCCCGTAATTTTCGCGTAAAATTACGGGATTCTTTATAGGGAGCACACATGTTTGAGAGGAAATATATTTTTGGCGATACCGCAATCTATTTCAGAGAGGTCCCGCTTGAAGGGCACGAGGGAAAGCAGGTCGTGGGACTCGCCGTATATCCCGCTGCGGCGGAGATCGTGCCGCAGGACCTGCGCCTCGACAGCCTCATCCAGGTCTCCTTTGCGGGAGATGCGTCGCTTGTCGACTACACGGCGGGGGTCACGATGCGCAACCGAAGCTCCGTTCTCGTGCATGTACTTTCGCAGGAGGCGGATGAAGAGGGCGTTGTGACCCTGCTTGCAGATGACGCGGGCAACCGCTACATCCATACGCTGCGCTACTTTGCCAAGACGGGCGTGTTCAGCATGGACGTCGTATATGAGAACGCGTCGGATGAGGTCCGTACGCTGGAATATCTTGCGAGCGGTTCGATCAGCGGGATCGCCTGCCCGAAGCTTGGAAACACTGTTGGCATGGCGCTCACGCGCATGACGAGCGCCTGGTCGCGGGAGTGCCGCATCAGGACGGACAGTTTCGCCCATCTCGGCCTGGATATGAGCTGGGCGCGCTATGGCGTCAAGTGTGAAAAGTGGGGCGAGGTGGGCAGCATGGCAAACCGCGGATATTATCCCTTTGCCGCGCTCTCCTGCGCCGACTATACGCTCGCCGCAACACTGGAGGCCCCCGCATCCTGGCAGATGGAGGTCTACCTCGAAAAGGAGATGTGTGCCTTCAGCGCGGGGCTTGGCGACTATGAGTTTGCACACTGGAGAAAGGAGATCCTGCCCGGGGAGCGCTTTGCAAGCGAGAAGATGTTTTTCACCTGCAAAGGCGATCTCCTCTCCTGCTGCAATGCGTTGGTGCATGAGCAGGACAGCCGCCTCTGCGTTCCGCCCGCGGAGGAGAAGATGCCCATCCTCTTCAACGAATATTGCACGACCTGGGGATGCCCTTCACAGGAGAATATCGCCGCCATCTTAGAGGCGCTCAGGCCCTTTCCCGTCGACATCTTCGTCATCGACTGTGGGTGGTATAAGCCGGACGACAAGGGCTGGGGCAATGCGATCGGCGACTGGATCCCGAGCAAGACGCTCTTTCCCGCGGGCATCGGCGCCGTTGCCGACGCGATCCGTGCGGAGGGGATGATCCCCGGCATCTGGTATGAGTTTGAAGTCGCGGGAAGGGACAGCGAATGTTTTTCCCGTGAGGATATGCTGCTGCACAGGGACGGTATGCCGCTCACCATGAAGAACCGGCGTTTCCTCGATCTGCGGCTTGAGCGCGTCGATCGCTATCTCGAGGAGCGCTTTTTGCGGCTGCTGCGCGAAAATCGGTTCGGGTACCTCAAGATCGACTACAACGACAGCATCGGGATCGGCTGCGACAGCGAGGACGGGAGCGCCCCCGGCGAGGGCGGGCGGCAGGTCGCATTGGAAAGCCTGCGCTGGCTCGACCGCATCAAGGCGGCGGTGCCCGATATCATCCTCGAAAATTGTTCCTCGGGCGGGAGCAGGATTGAACCGCTGCGCATGAGCAAGGTGAGCATGTGTTCCTTCTCCGACGCGCACGAGTGCGACGAGATCCCCTTCGTCGCCGCCAACGTCACCCGCGTCGTCCCTGCACGTCAGGTGCAGATCTGGGCAGTGCTGCGCGCACAGGAGTCCCTCTCCCGCACGATATATTCGCTTTGCGCCGCCATGCTCGGCCGCATCTGCCTCTCTGGCGACGTGCTCGGCATGACAGAAGAAAAACGGGAATGCCTCCTGCGCGGACTTGCCTTTTACCGCAAGATCTGCGATATCGTGCGCAACGGGGACATCGTCGGTATCGATTGTAATGTGGAATATTACCGGGCGCCAAAGGGCAGACAGATCTATACAAAACAGCTCGGCAGGCGCCGTCTTGTGATCGTGCACAGCGTTTCTCCGGACGAGATCTGCATTCCTACGGAAGGATATCGCATTGCAGACAGCTTTGCAAGCGAAGAGTACGTTGTCGCCGATGGCACGATCATATTTCCCGCCCGCACAGGGGCGGAACACTGTTATCGCGCTGCCGCAATGTTATTGGAGCGTTGCGGCAAATAGTCCGATCGGGAAGGATGGGATATGGAATTAGACGAAATCAGGGCATTGCTGAAAGAGAAGGGGCAGGAACACCTGCTGCGCTACTATGATGAATTGAATGAGGCGGAGCGGCGCATATTGCTCGATGAGATCGCTGCGATCGACTGGTCGATCTTTGAAGAGAGGGGCGCCGAAGGGGGGGAGATCACGCCCATCGGCGGGCTCTCCCTTGCCGAGATCTCCGCTCGAAGGGGGCAATTTGAGGAGGTCGGCATTTCTGCGCTCCGTGCGGGCAAGCTTTGCGCCGTGCTGCTTGCGGGCGGGCAGGGCACGCGACTGGGCATCGAGGGCCCCAAGGGCGCCTATGACATCGGGATCACACGCCCCGTCTATATCTTTCAGCGCCTGATCGAAAATCTGCTTGGAGTCTGCAAAACCGCGGGCGTATTTGTGCCCCTCTATATCATGACGAGCGATCTCAACGATCATGAGACGCAGCGCTTTCTTGCCGAACACGATTATTTCGGCTATCCCGCGCAGGAGATCCGTTTCTTCCGCCAGGATATGGCGCCCTCGACCGATCTCAACGGCAAGATCTTGCTTGCAGATAAAGGGCATCTTGTCCTCTCCTCCAACGGCAACGGCGGGTGGTTTTCCTCGATCTGCCGCGCAGGGCTTTTGCAAGAGACCAAGGCGCGCGGCGTGGAGTGGTTCAACGTCTTTGCCGTCGACAATGTCCTGCAGCGCATTGCAGATCCCGTTTTCCTGGGAGCGACCATCCTGAGCAAAAAAAACAGCGGCGCAAAGGTCGTCATGAAGACCGATCCGCATGAGCGGGTGGGCGTGCTCTGTCTGCGCGGCGGCGTTCCCGATATCGTGGAGTATTACGAACTGACGGAGGAGATGGCAAATGCCCGCGACCGGGACGGAAAGCTCCTCTACGGGCAGGGCGTCATCCTCAATTATCTGTTTCGCGTGAGTAAGCTGGAGGAGGTCGCGGCGAATCCCATCCCCGTGCATCGGGTCAAGAAGAAGGTGCCGTATTTCGACGGGACGAATACCGTGATTCCCAAGCAGCCCAATGCGTACAAGTATGAAACGCTCATTCTGGATATGGTACGGCTGATGGAGAGCGATCTGCCCTTCGAGGTCGTCCGTGCGCGGGAATTTGCCCCCATCAAGAATCTGACGGGGGAAGACAGCGTGGAGACGGCGCGCGCGCTGCTCCTTCAGAACGGGATCGAACTATAAGGAGAAGTATGGAGAACGAGATCACCAAAGAAGTACAGGAATTTATCGACGCGCTCACCGCGCTGAGTGCGCAGCTGGGCAATATCTTCCGCAGCGGAGACATTTCCATTCTCGGGGAAATGAATACGACGATCAAGCGGATGTACCGCATCCAGCATGGCAGCACACAGTCCGCGCTGAGCAACATCGAAGAGGAGTGCAAGGTCATCTACGGGAATTTTGATATGATGATCGCAGTCCTTCGCACGACGGAAGAGGACGAGATCGACCGCGGCGCGCAGAAGGCGATCGGCAAATTTTTACACAACATCAACGAAGCGACCGTAAACATCGCCGCAATGTTTGGTCTCATCTGATCGGAGGATTTATGAAAAGGACGAAAATTTTTGCAGATGCAAACCTTACCATCGGCACCATCGATCCCCATCTGTTCGGCTCCTTTATCGAACACCTCGGGCGTGCCGTGTACGAAGGGATCTACGAGCCGGGGCACCCCACAGCGGATGAGAACGGCTTCCGCAGGGACGTCATCGATCTGATCCGCGAACTTCGCGTGCCCCTCGTGCGCTACCCGGGCGGAAATTTTCTCTCCGGCTATAACTGGCGTGACGGGATCGGCCCCAGGGAGAGCCGCCCCGTGCGGCTGGATTTGGCATGGTTTTCGACGGAGACCAACGAGTTCGGCACGGACGAGTTCATGAAATGGTGCAGGATCGCGGGCGTCGAGCCGATGATGGCGGTCAATATGGGCACGGGCAGCGTTCTCGACGCGGCAAGGTTGGTCGAGTATTGCAACCACGCGGGCGGAACGACGATCTCTGATCTTCGCCACGAAAACGGCGCTCAGGAGCCGTATGGCGTAAAATACTGGTGCATCGGAAACGAGATGGACGGCCCCTGGCAGATCGGGCATCTCAGCGCGGAGGAATACGGCAGGAAGGCGCTCGAGGCTGCCAAGGTCATGCGCTGGAGCAATGGTGAAATGGACGGCGGAAACACGAACGACCGGCTGCGGCTGATCGTGTCCGGCTCTTCCAATCACGAGATGGAGACCTTCCCCGAATGGGACCGCATCGTCCTGGAGAACACATACGAGGCGGTGGACTTCCTTTCGATGCACCGTTACTATATGTATAGTGCGGCGCGGCCCCGCCCGCTGGAGGATTTCCTGGGCAGCGCAGACGATATGGCGGAGTTTATCGGCACGATCCGTGCGACGATCGAATATGTGCGCGCAAAGCTGCGTTCCGATAAGCGCGTCAGGATCTCCTTCGACGAGTGGAATATCTGGACGGTCACGGCGCCGCGCAAGGAGCCGATCTGGAAGCGGGCGCCGCACCTGTTGGAGGACGTCTATACCTTCCAGGACGCGCTTGTGTTTGCGGGGTTGATGAATACGCTGCTCAACAACTGCGATATCGTGCGGCTCGCCTGCCTTGCGCAGCTTGTCAACGTCATCGCCCCCATCATGACGCAGAAGGGCGGGGGCACCTTCCGCCAGACATCCTTCTTCCCCTTCGCCTATCTCTCCAACAATGCGAGCGGCGAATGCGTGCGCACCATCTCGGATACGGATACCTTCCCCGCGCTCGTTGTGCCAAAACGGGGGAGCGAGAATGCCCCGAACCGTGCGCGCATCATCAACGAGGCGATCACGCACGACCGCACCAAGCGCGAGGTGTGTGTTTCGCTTCTCAATTACGGGCAGGAGGCGAACGAGGTCACGCTGGAGCTTCGCTCCTTCGGAAGCCTTAGCGCGAAGGAGTATGTCGAGATGACGTCGGGCGACCTCTTTGCCGTCAACTCGTTCGAGTGCGAGCGCATCGTGCCGCACGCAAAGGAGCTTCCCGTGCTGAAGGACGGCTCGTCCTGTACGCTCAGCCTGCCGCCGATGAGCTGGAGTTTCCTTAAATTTTCCTATTGATTGAAAAGATGGAATTTTTTTGCAGAACTTGATGGGCTTTCCGCACAAAAAATTTCTTTTCCCCCTTGAAAATGGGCATTTCGTGTGTTATAATTGAAGCAGAACAAAAGGAGGAACTCACAATGAAGGCAGATTGGTTACATAGATCGATCGCGATTTTTGCGGCAATTCTCTTGCTTGTGTGTTCGTTGGCGCTTGGCGTATCGGCGGTATCGGCTTTCGCTGCGGAGCAGGCCGATCCTTCGGCCGCCGTGCAGACAGCCGACGAAGCGGGCGGCAATGTCACCGTCGAGGTGGTAGGGCAGCCCGCATTGGTGCGTTTCACGCTCGGGCAGGAATACGATCCGGAGTGGCTGATCGTCCGCGTTACGGACGCGGAGGGCTCCTCTCTGCGCTTTCTCACACGCGGAGATTTCACCATCCTGGCCGGCTCGATCACGCAGGAGGGCGACAACGAGATCGCTGTTTCCATTCCCATCGACGGGGTCTCGTACTACACGCAGATGACCTTGCACGGGGTTTCGATCACAATGGCGGAAGCTCCCGTCTGGCTGTACTATGTGATCGGCGGCTGCTGCATTCTGACGCTCATTGCTGTCATTGCAGGCTGTTCGATCGGCGCAGGGCGCCGCGCAAGAGCATAAATTTTGACACAAAACAGTTCATGACCGCCCGTTCCATGCGCGGGCGGTTCTTTTTTGTTTGCGCAACAAAAAAGAAACTAAAAATCCCCGTACGGCACATAAGTGCCGTACGGGGATTTTGGTCGAGGCGACGGGATTTGCGCCTTTGGCGGCGCGCCCTCGTCGCGACAAGGCAAATTTTGCATGGGCTTTCCTTATGAAAAGCCCATTGCTTTCATGCCTGTCACTCCTCTTTCTCAAAAAGTTTTGCAGAGCAAATCTTTTTGAGAATAAAATAATGAACCACAAATCGATTTCTCTTTTGAACACCCCGTCGAGGTTCGGTTACACAAAATGGAGCTGACAAAAGTCAGCTCCATTTTGCGTGGTCGAGGCGACGGGATTTGAACCCACGACCTCTTGGTCCCGAACCAAGCGCGCTACCAAACTGCGCTACGCCTCGAACGGTGATATTATAGCAAACTTCATAGATGTTTGCAAGCATTTTTGCTTGTCAAATAAAAATCAAAACACCTGTTTACAAGCGGGCAAGATCGTGCTATAATATGCCTGTAAACCAAGGAGGGACACTATGAGGACGATCTATTTGCTTGGAAGCCTCAACTGCGATCTCACGATCCGCGCGCCCTATCTTCCGGAGGCGGGCGAAACGCTCAAGGGGGGCGATTTTCTCATGACCCCGGGCGGAAAGGGCGCCAATCAGGCATACGCCGCGGCAAATCTGGGCGGCCATGTTAAGATGGCGGGCGCGGTCGGGAAGGACGCCTTCGGCGATCTTTTGCTCGAGAGCCTCTCGTCGGTCGGCGCTGATCTTTGCTGTGTGCGCCGTATTTTACGCAATACGGGGGTCGCCATGATCACCGTCATCGACGGCGATAACCGCATCATTCTCGACGAGGGCGCCAATGCAGAGGTAGGCAGGGCGGACGTCGACGCGCTGCTCGGTGAGGCGCAGGCGGGCGATCTCTTTGTCGTGCAGTTGGAAAATCCCTTGCCCGTCGTGCTGTATGCCCTGGAATCCGCCCGTGCACGCGGACTTACTACCATCTTCAACCCTGCGCCCGCAACGGCGGAGGCGGCGCCTGCCGTGGCATTTTCCGACATTATAACGCCCAACCGCAAGGAATTGAAATTGCTCTCAGGCGAGGAGGACGTCGAAGCGGGGTGCCGCCGCCTGCTGCAGATGGGGGCGGGAAACGTGCTTGTGACCCTGGGCAAACGCGGCTCGCTCCTGTATACGTCGCACGAAAGGCAGGAGATCGCCTGCGTCGACGTGGGGGAGGCGGTCGATACAACGGCCGCGGGCGATACCTATTGCGGGGCGCTCGCCGTACGGCTTGCCGAGGGTGCCGATCTGATGCGCGCAGCCCGTTTTGCCTCCCTTGCCTCGGGCATCACCGTGACGCGCCGCGGGGCACAGATCTCCATTCCCGACCGAAAAGAGGCAGAGGACGCCGCAAGGCGCCTGCATCTTACAATATAAAGCGCTTGCATCTTATACGATAAAAGTTCAGAGAAAAAATGCTGCACGCCGAAGGTCCGGGGTGCAGCATTTTCGCTTTACCTTCTTTTCAGCCGAGCAGGATGCGGCTTCCGTCTACGGTGAAGTCCATTGCATAGAACGCCGCAAGCCCGCGTTTGAGCTCGAAATAGTCGTTCTTGGCGATGGTCTCCACTGCGGCGTGCATGGCAAGCTGCGCGATGCCGAGGTCCGCCGAGGGGATGCTGACCTGGCCCAGACTGATCGCCCCGAGCGTTCCGCCGCTGCGCATATCCGAGCGGTTATAGAAGGTCTGATATTTCACGCCGGCACGGTCGAACAAGGTTTTGACGACTGCCAAGGTGAGCGCATCCGTCGTGTAGGCGCCGCCCGCATGACTCTTGATGACGATACCGCCGCCCGCAACTGCGCGGTTGGTCAGATCGCACTTCTCCGCATGATTGGGGTGCAGAGAGTGAGCATTGTCAAGCGAGATCAGGAAGGAGGAGGAATAGGCGCGGATGAGATCCTCCCCCGAGACGCCGCGGCAGGCGGCGATCCGCTTCAGCGTGAGGCGCAGGAAATCGCTGGCCGCGCCCTGACGGGTATGGCTGCCGATCTCTTCGTTGTCGAGGCATGCGGCGACGCACACGCCGCTTCCCGAGCTTTCCGTAAGCATCTCCAAAGACGAATATACGCTTGTGAGATTGTCGATGCGCGGCGCGCTGATAAATTCCCCGTTGACGCCGCTCGTAAAGGGCTGCTCTGCGGGGGCGACATACAGATCGTATGCGACGGGGTCGCCGATCAGCGCCTCAAAGGAGCCGACGTCGTCGAGGGAGAGCAAAGGCAGCAGATCGATCTGCGCATTGGGTGCAAATTTTTCGTTGACGTCGCGCTGCATGTGTACGGCAAGCGAGGGAATCACGACCTGAAAGGGGCTGACATAGGGCATGGGGGTGAGCACATTGCCCTCTGCTTTGACGATACGCCCCGCGATCTTCAGCGGTCTGTCGAAGAAGGAATACCAGATCCCGCCGCCGTACGGCTCCGCGTTCAGTTTGCGGAAGGGCTCTCCCGCGATCATGGGGTGTTCTTTCAGCTTCAGGCAGGGCGAGTCGGTGTGGCTTGCCACGATCTTGAATTTGTTTCCGCCGCCCAGCGTAAAGGCGATGAGCGAGCTTCCGTTGCGGATGACGTAATATTTGCCGCCCTCGCGCAGCGACCACGGCTCCTCCTCCTTCAAAAGGGAGAATCCACGATCGATTAGGAAGCGCTCTGCCCGTTCCACGGCCTGGTAGGCGGTGTAGGAATTGCTTAAAAAGTCGATGAGTCCGTTCATAGATGTAACCTGTCTTTTTTGTAGTGTTTTTCACATTATACCTCTTTTCGGGAAAAGATGCAAGAGAAATGGGGCATTGACAAAGCGATGGCGATCTGATATAATATTCGGAGAAACGCCGATGGGCGAAAAGGAGTGACGCATGGGAAAACTTTTGCTCAAATTGCGGAACTTTATTATAAAACTTTATGTCAGCACGCCTGCGGGCAGAAGTCTTCGCCAGGGCGAGAATATCGCCAGGGAGGGGGAAAGCGCCGCAACGCCGGGCATGGCGGAGCGCTTGCGCCGTGCCGCCGCAGAGGGCGCCGTGCTCCTGAAAAACGACGGCACGTTGCCGTTGCGCGGAACGGTCGCGATCTTCGGAAGGGTGCAGACGGACAGCTTCTATACGGGCTACGGCTCGGGGGGCGACGTCATGAAGCCCTATCGCGTCAGTATCCTCGAGGGGATCAGGCGCGCCGGGATCGAATACGACAGGCCGCTTGCCGCGATCTATGAGGGGTGGGCAAAGGAACACCCCGTCGATCACGGGCATTGGGGCAACTGGCCGCGCGCGTATGAAGAGATGCCGCTCACGGACAAGATCGTATCGGATGCGGCTGCGCGGGCAGGGACCGCCCTTGTTATCATCGGCCGCGCGGCGGGGGAGGACCGTGAGAACACGCTGACGGAAGGGAGCTATTATCTGACGCAGCAGGAGCGGGATATGCTCGGGCGCGTCAGACGATATTTTTCCAAGATCGTCGTCGTGCTCAATATCGGCAATATCATCGACCTGAGCTGGCTGGACGATGATACGATCTCGGCGGCGCTTCTGATCTGGCAGGGCGGCATGGAGACGGGCAACGCCTGCGCCGATCTGATCAGCGGCAGGGTGAATCCCTCGGGCAGGCTCTCTGCATCTGTGGCGCGCAGATACGAGGACTATCCCTCCGCTTCGCACTTCGGCGGCTGGCGGTACAACGAATATTACGAGGATATCTACGTCGGATATCGCTATTTCGAGACGTTTGCCCCCGATCGCACGCTCTTTCCGTTCGCCTTCGGGTTGAGTTATACGACCTTTTCCCGCAGCGCACAGGCTGCGGCGCGCGGGGATCGCATCGAGATCTCCTACCGCGTGCGCAATACGGGCGCATGTGCGGGAAAGGATGCGCTCACGGTCTTTGTGCAAAAGCCCAAGGGCGGCATCGAGGTCCCGCGGCGGGAGCTTGTCGCCTTTTGCAAGACGCCGCTGCTGCAGCCGGGCGAGGAGGCGCGCGGAACGCTGAGCGTGCCCTGTCATCTGCTCTGCGTCTACGATGAGGCGCGTTCGCAGTATGTGCGCATGGCGGGGGAGTATATCTTCTGCCTCGGTGGCGACGTGCGGGAGGCACAGCCGTTTGCGCGCATTGCACTGGAGGAGGAACGGGAAGCGCCGCTCGCGCAGCGTTGCGCCCCGGAAAGGCCGATCGCGATCCTCTCGCAGGCGGGGGAGCGGCATGCGCGGCAGAATGAAAAGGACCTGCGCGCCGAGATCCTTGCAGGTCTTCCCGCCGAATATACAAAAGCTTCCAAAAGGGTCACCTTCGATATGGTCGCGGCGGGTGAGGCGACGCTTGCGGAATTTGTGTCGCAGCTTTCCTTGCGCGAGCTGGAGGCGGTCAGCCGCGGCGACTATAAGATGAACAGTTCGCTCGGGCCGAGCGGGAACGCGGGTGTCATGGGGGGCGTTCTGCCCTCGCTGCGCGGGAAGGGGGTGCCGCCCGTCACCATGACGGACGGGCCGAGCGGGATCCGCCTCAATACGCCCTGTTCGCTGCTGCCCATCGGAACGCTGTTGGCGTGCTCCTTCGACGAAAAACTCATCGCCGAGGTGTACGCCGCAGTTGGGGGAGAGATGAAGGCGCGCGGATCGCACGTTCTGCTTGCCCCCGGCATGAATTTGCAGCGCGATCCGCTGTGCGGGCGCAACTTTGAATATTTTTCCGAGGATCCGCTGCTGAGCGGTCGGATGGCGGCCGCCGCCGTCCGCGGGTTGCAGAGCACGGGCGCATCGGCATGTCCCAAACACTTTGCATGCAACAACCAGGAGCTCAACCGCAACCGGAACGACTCCAGGCTGAGCGAACGCGCGCTGCGGGAGCTGTATCTGCGCTCCTTCGAGATCTGCGTCCAAGAGGGAAAGCCGGATGTCATCATGACCTCGTACAACAAGATCAACGGGGTGTGGGCGCACTATAACTACGATCTGGTGCGCGGCATCCTGCGCGGCGAATGGGGCTTTGATGGGGTCGTCGTCACCGATTGGTGGATGCGCAGGGCGCGTTCGCCGCAGTTTCCCAAGCTGCGCGACAACGCATATCGCGTGCGCAGCGGCATCAACGTGCTGATGCCGGGCGGCACCTACCTCAACACCAGACGTCCGGACGGTACGCTGCTCGCCTCGCTCGGCAAACGCGGGGGCATCACCATGGGAGAATTGCAGCGCAATGCAGAGGAGATTTTGCGCTTTGTGCTGCACTCTGCGGCAATGAAAGGGAAAAGATCATAGGAGAATAATATCATGTGGTTCGATGAGGCAACATTTTATCAGATCTATCCGCTCGGATTCTGCGGGGCGGAACGGGAAAACGATTTCGGCGAAGTGCGCCATCGTCTGGGAAAGATCAGCGCGGAGATCCCCCGTCTGAAGGAGCTGGGCGTGCGCGCCGTTCTCTTCAACCCGCTCTTTGAGAGCGAACGGCACGGCTATGACACCGTGGACTTCTTGCATATCGACCGCAGGCTGGGCACGAACGAGGAGTTTAAGGCGCTCGTTGCCGAATTCCACGCGGCGGGCATCCGCGTGATTCTGGACGGCGTGTTCAACCATACGGGCAGGAGATTCCCGCCCTTTCAGGAGGTGCTGCAAAAGCGGGAGGGTACCGATTATCGCTTTTGGTTCAACATCAATTTTTACGGCGATTCGCGCTATCATGACGGCCTTGACTATGAAAATTGGGAGGGGCATCCCGAACTTGTCAAGCTGCGCCTTGAAAATTGCGACGTGCAGAACTATCTGATGGACGCCGTGCGCATGTGGATCCGCGAATTTGACATCGACGGGCTGCGGCTGGACGTCTGCTACCTGCTGCCCCAATGGTTCATGGAGCTATTGCGCCGCACCGTGGACGCGGAAAAGAGAGACTTTTTCCTGGTGGGAGAGGTCATCCACTGCGGAAATTTTCAGCAGAATATCTGCCCTGAACGCCTGAATTCGATCACGAACTACGAATGTTTCAAGGGGCTCATCTCATCTTTTAACTCCGACAATCTGTTCGAGATCGAATCCTCGCTCACGCGCCTCTTTTCTGATCAGCCATGGGCGCTGTATACGGGGAAGCGTATGTTGAATTTTGTAGATAATCACGACGTCATCCGCGCCTATACCGCGCTCAAAGAGAAGCGCAATCTCTGCAATTTATATACCGTGCTCTTTACAATGCCAGGCATTCCCTGTCTCTATTACGGCTCCGAATTCGGACAGGAGGGGGACAAATCGGACTTTGACTATCATCTGCGGCCCGATATCGACATGATCGATAAGACGGCGCATCCCGAGCTTGTCGAGCACATCCGCAAACTCATCCGGATCCGCAATACGAGCCGCGCGCTGATCTATGGCAGCTATCGAAAGGCGACGATCATGAATAAAAACTTCTCCTTTGTGCGGGAGTATGAGGGGGAGCGGATCATCGTTGCGGTCAACATCTCCGACAGCGACTGCACCGTGCGCGTCGAGGAGGCGGAGGGCACTGACCTGCTTACGGGTCAGGTGAGAAATCTCAACGATATCTATCTGCCGCCCTTCTCCGCAAGTATCTACCGAAAAAACTGAACGCTCACCGTCACGAAAACAAAGATGAGCCCTGTGCCTGGCGCGCAGGGCTTTTTCATGCGATTTCGTCGCCGCGCGCGCCAAAAATTTCAGACGAAATCCTTTTCTTTTTCGCCCAAATGTGCTATGATAGGGAATAGAATGTTTTTGAGGGCGCAAAGTGCCCGTGGGCGCCCGCGGGGACGGCAAGAGGAGTTCCATGAAGTTGTCGCTTTCACAGATCAAAACATTGCTCAATCCGAACAAGACGGCAGATAAGGCCTGGTATCTTGCCCTACTCGACGAGGAGGCGCAGACCCGATACGAAGGCGAACACCTCTCTGCCGTGCTTGCCATGCTCAAATTGACCCATATCAGGCGATATCGCGATGCCCTGCGCGCCATCGAGCGGGAGATCGAAGAGATCCGTTCCCGCGAGGACTATTCCGCCAAAGATTACAGGGCCATTCTCGAAAAGCAGTCGGAGGCAGAGTCGCTGCAGAAGAAGCTCGACTCCTACCGCTGTTATTTTACGGAGCCCTATTTCGCGCGCATGGACGTGACAGATCCGCACGAGGGGTATAACAGCTATTATATCGGAAAAAAGGGTGACGTCGCCCTCGAGATCGTCGACTGGCGCGCCCCGCTTGCCGTGCGCTACTATCAGAAGAGCCGCGTCAGCTTTCAGATCAACGACTATGTCTATCAGACGGTGCTGCGCAGGGCGCTCTCCGTCAAAAACGGAAGGGTGGAAGGATTCCGCAACGAATATCTCTCGGTAAAAGACGTGCTCACTCCGGAGGAGATCTCCGGGCGGGACGAGGAGATCCTCTTCGATCCCTATCTTCGCAGCATCATCAAGAGCCGCAAAGACGACACGGCGGTGCGCGACATCATCGAGACCATCCAGGAAAAGCAGTTCGAGATCATCACGCGGCCCGAACGGGAAGATTTTGTCCTGCAGGGCTGTGCGGGCAGCGGCAAGACCATGATCCTGCTGCACAGGCTCAGCTATCTCATGTACAACAACGAGAACCTGCGCCCGCGCGACGTACTCGTCATTACGCCCTCCGATTCCTTCAACGCCTTTATCGACGAGCTCACCGCCATTCTCGAATTGCAGAAGGTAAAGAGCATCACGCTTGCCAATTACTATGAGCAGGCGCTCGGCCGCGAGGGGATCGACCTTAAGGCGCACATGGGCGGAGAACGGGAAAACGCAGAGTATCTTGTATATGTCTATTCCGACGCCTTTGCGCGCGACATCGCTCGTGACGTAAAAAAGCTGTACGACGGGATCTATGGCCTCTTTACGGGGGAGGAATGCCGCGATGTCGCCGAAGAGCTGCTTGCCGACTGCGAAGCGCGTCGCAGCAAATATGCGCTCGTGACCAATTCCTCCGTGCGCGTCCGTCGCAGCATTTTGGGCGAGATCAAGGAGAAAAAGGACGGCGGCGTCTATTTTACAAAGCCGCTGCGCGGGCTGATGAGCTGCATGGTGCAGATCGAGGACTTCCTCGTCTATGTTCTGCGCGAGCCGCCGCGTACGCCCGAGCATTTCTTCCGCCAATTCCGTGAATTTTACCGCTGCCTGCAATATGCGGCTGCCAACGCAGACCGCATCTTCGCGCAGGCGCACGACGATCTTCTGCTCTTCGAAGAGACCATCGACCGCGAGATCGTCGATCTCAAACGCTATCGGCAGCGGCAGGGCGAGGAACTCATCTATACCTATGCCGACCGCATCGCCCGCAGAGAGGAGCTCAAGGCCGAGGCGCGCAGAATGGACGGCGTGCTCTCGCAGATGGGCGGGGGTACGGCACTCATGAGCGACTTCTATGCCGTTCTTCGGCTGACAAGCATCTGTTCCGAGGTGGGCAAGTGCGAAAATTCGGGCGACATTGCTCGCTGGCTGTACCGAAGGACGATCAAGCAATACAAGGCGAAATACGGCATGAAGGGAGTTTACCCCTCCGATCGGTTCGCGCTTTGCTATCTTCTGACCGAGGCGGGCTGGCACCTGAAACCCACCTACGGCCTCGTCTTCATCGACGAGGGGCAGGACCTCTCCCCGAGCGAATACCGCCTGTTGCAGCGCATCCACCGCGACGCGACGTTTAACATCTTTGGCGACCTCAAGCAGAATATCACGCCCTGGCGGGGCATGGCGGACTGGGGGGAGCGCCGCGTTTATGAGCTCGACCGAAACTACCGCAACACCAACGAGATCGTCGAATACGTTTCGGGCATTCTCGCTGTCGATATGCAGCCCATCGGCCTGCACGGCGATGCGGTGGCGCATCTGAAGATCCGCCAGCTCAGCGCGTTTTTCAAAAACAGGCAGGGGCTGAAGGCGGTCATCGCCAAAGAGGAATATCTTCCGCTCTTTGCAAAGCGCGGCTATAAACTGCTCTCGCAGGACGGGAAGCTTTCCAAGACGCGCATCAACGTCATGAGCGTCTACGAGAGCAAGGGCCTGGAGTTTTCCACCGTCGCCGTGTACGACAAGGGCATGACGGGAAACGAAAAATATATCGCCTGCACGCGCGCGCTGCGCGAGCTTGCGATCGTGGAGGACGCCGAATGAAGGATATCTTTTTGCTGGATATGGACGACACGCTGCTTGATTTCGGCAGGACGGAGCGGGAAAATCTGCTCGGTGTGCTCGCGCGGTTTTCTCTGCCCGCGACGGAGCAGGTCGCCGTGCGCTTTCATCAGATCAACGACGCGCTCTGGAAGGCGCTCGAACGCGGTGAAGTCACGCGGCCGCAGATCGCGGTGCGGCGGTTTGAGCAGCTCTTTTTTGAGCTCGGCGTTGTGGCGGACATCCCCGCCGTCGCAAAGGCGTATATGGAGGGATTTTGCAAGATCTGCCACCCCTTTGCGGGGGCAGAGGAGTTTGTCCGGACGCTGAGCGGCATGGGCAGGGTATATATCGTCACCAACGGCGCCTCGGATGTGCAGCGCGCGCACCTGAGCGCCGCAAATTTTCTGCCCTATGTGGCGGGGGTGTTCATCTCGGACGAGATGGGCGCCAACAAGCCCTCGCAGGAATATGTCCGGCAGGTCATGGACGGGATCGAAAACTTCTCCGCAGCACGCGCCGTATTCGTGGGCGACAGCATGACCTCGGACAGGGTGTGTGCCGCGCGCATGGGGGTAGATTTCATCCTCTACGGCTCCCGTCGTGCGGATATGTTGTGCGCGCTCGGCTATGACGAAGCGCTTGCGCTCATCCGCGCCATGTAGCGGCAAAATGCGACGCAGCGCTTGACGGACGGGCACGAAAACATTATAATGATGAGGTCATACCAAGGAGGTACGAGATGAATTACAGAGAAGAATCTTTGAAACTGCACGCGCAGTGGCGGGGCAAGATCGAGGTGGTCCCCCGTGTAGAGGTGGATAGCCGCGAAAAGCTCTCCCTCGCCTATACGCCCGGCGTTGCCGAGCCATGCCTCGCCATTCAGAAGGACCCCGAACAGAGCTTTCTTCTGACGCGCCGCTGGAATACCGTGCCCGTCATCACGGACGGGACGGCCGTACTCGGGCTCGGGGATATCGGCCCCGAGGCGGGCATGCCCGTCATGGAGGGGAAGTGCGCACTCTTCAAGGCATTCGGCGATGTCGACGCCATCCCGCTCTGCATCCGCAGCAAGGATACGGACGAGATCGTACATACAATAAAACTGCTCGCGGGCTCCTTCGGGGGGATCAATCTCGAGGATATCTCGGCGCCGCGATGCTTTGAGATCGAACGGCGCCTCATTGAGGAGCTGGATATCCCCGTCTTTCACGACGATCAGCACGGTACGGCGGTCGTCACGGCGGCGGCGCTCTTCAACGCCTTAAAACTTGTCAAAAAGAACATGGAGGAGCTGCGCGTCGTCATCAACGGCGCAGGGGCGGCGGGCATCGCCATCGCGCGCTATCTGCTTCGCCTGGGCGTGAAGGACGTCGTCATCTGCGACAGCAAGGGCATCATCTGCGAGGGGGATCCCGCGCTCAATCCCGTCAAACAGCAGATCGCGTCCGTCACCAACCGCGGGCATCTGAAGGGCGGGCTTGTATGCGCCATGCAGGGCGCCGACGTGTTCATCGGCGTGTCGGTTGCCAACTGCGTCACAAAGGAGATGGTGTGCTCCATGGCGGAGCGGGCCATCGTGTTCACCTGCGCCAATCCCACGCCTGAGATCGCGCGCGAGGACGCCCTGGCGGCGGGCGCCGCCGTGGTTGGTACGGGATCTTCGGAAAAGCCCAATCAGATCAACAACGTACTCGTCTTTCCTGGGCTGTTCCGCGGCGCGCTCGATGTGCGCGCCCGCAAAATCACGTTTGAGATGATGCGCGCCGCAAGCCTTGCGATCGCAGGCTGCGTCTCCGATACGGAGTTGACGGCGGACTACATCCTGCCCTATGCCTTTGACAAACGCGCCCATGACGCGGTCGCTTCGGCAGTCGCCGAGGCGGCGCGGGCATGCGGTTCGGCGCGGGCATGAAGCTGGAGTTTGAACTCATCCCGGACGGCTGCTGGTACTCCAATCTGCGCACCGTGCTCTCGCCCGCGCAATGGGATCTTGTCCGCCGCGACGCCTATGCGCGCGCGGGCGGAACATGCATGATCTGCGGCGCCGTGAGCCGCCGCTTAGAGGCGCACGAGCGCTGGAGCTTCGACGAGGAGCGCGGCATTCAGAAGCTGGAGGACGTGATCGCCGTATGCCCGGCGTGCCATGCCGTCATCCACATCGGCAGAACGCAGTTGAAGGGGGACGAGAACGCGGCGATCGACCACTTTATGCGCGTCAACGGCGCAAGCTATGCCGATTACCGCCGCGCGCTCGGCGCGGCGAACGAGCTGCACCGCCGCCGCAACCGCGTGAGCGAGTGGGCGCTCGATCTCAGCTGGCTCAGGCGCTTTCTTTCGCCCGAGGCGTGACGGCAAAGGAAGACTGCATTCCATTTGTATTTTTGAAAAATCTCGCAAGATAAGCGAGATTTTTTTGTCTTTCTTCTTGATCTTTGAGGTGCATTGTGCTATACTGAGAACTGGCACAAAACTTCATAATGTTCAGCACAAGGATACAAAGCGGCATTTTTGTATCTCTTTTTACTCATACCTTGTGTTGAGGAAGTTTTGTGCCAACAATCGGAGATACTGGTGCAGGGCGTGTCTTCGGTTGAGGGCACGCTTTTTCATTCCCTGCGACTTATTACAAAGGAGCAAGGATATGGAAAAACTAGAACGGAATGAGATTCTTGCGCGACTGTATGCTTTGCGCGCGGGACTTTCTGCAATATCGCAGAAAAGTGACGAAGTGAACGGCGTGCTGCATACCCGCGATAAGCAGGTGGCGTTGTTAGAAGGGAAAAAAAGAACTCTACGCGACAAAATAAGCGAGTATGAAAAACAAATTGATACCCGGCTATTTGTAAATTCTTGCATTTTGGACATTTAACAAGTTTGCTTCCGCAATAGACACATTCTTTTGCGGAATCAGATATTTTTTTACCACAGTTTGGGCAAGCAACAATCATATTTTCCTCCCGATGTAACAAATCTTTCAAGGGACATAGAAAATTCCCGACGCGTAAGGCGTCGGGAATTTTCTATGTCTGAAATAACTTGGAAGATGATCGTAATTAGCGCATGGTCACGCGGTTGCGTTCTGCGGTGCGCGATTTGATCGCGTCCCACATCTTGCCGTATTCCGCGACGAGAATGGGAACGAGCGAAAGCCCGATCGCGATCAGCCACTGCTGCCAGCCCAATGTTCCCAGGCCGAGCGCGGCGGCGATGGGCGTAATACCCGAAAGGAGGGCAAAGAGTACGATCATGCCAAGAACGCTGAGGTAGAGCTGCGGGTTGCTCCTGATGCGGTATTTGTACAGCATGCTGCGCGAGCGCACGGTGAGCACGTGCAGGCAGGACGTCCAGCCCGTGACGAGGAAGGCCATGGTGCGCGCCGTTTCGGGGGTGGAAAGGCAGCCTGCAAATTCCACATGTTCGCCGATATAGAAGGCAGCAAGCGTGACAAGGGCAAAGACGAAGATCTGCTGGATGATGACCTCCATGAGGCCGCCGCCGAAGAAGCTTTCCGATCTGCCGATGGGCTTTCGCTTCATGATGCGCGCGTCTGAGACCTCTTTGGCGAGCGCGATCCCGGGGATGCCGTCGCCGAGCACGTTGATGATGAGCAGCATGAGCGGCGTGAGGGGAAGATCCCAGCCCATGAACTGCGCAAACAGCATGACGACGATCTCGGAGATGTTGCACACGAGCAGGAAGTACATGAGCTTGCGGATGTTGGAGAAGATGTTTCTTCCCTCTGCGACCGCCTCGATGATGGTGGAGAATTTGTCGTCCATCAGGATCATTTTTGCGGCGCTCTTGCTCACCTCCGTGCCGGTGATGCCCATGGCGACGCCGACGTCCGCCGCTTTGAGCGCGGGCGCGTCGTTTACGCCGTCGCCCGTCATGGCGACGACCTCGCCGCGCTTTTGCCATGCCTTGACGATGCGGATCTTGTCCTCGGGCGAGACGCGCGCATAGACGGAGTAAAATTCGATGCTTTCGTTGAGCTCCTCGTCCGTCAGCTTTGAAAGCTCGCTGCCCGTGATAACCCCCTCTTTCGAGGCGATGATGCCCAGCTCCCTTGCGATCGCCGCCGCCGTTGCGGCGTGGTCGCCCGTGATCATGATCGTGCGGATGCCCGCCGTCTTTGCCTTTGCAATGGCGGCTGCCGCCTCGGGGCGGGGCGGATCGATGATGCCCACAAACCCGTCGAATGTGAGGTCGCGCTCCACTTCCTCGAGATTCTTGGGAAGTCTGTCTACGGTGCGGCTTGCGAGGGCGATGACGCGCAGCGCGTCCGAGGCAAAACTCTCATGCGTGTCTTCGAGTACCTTCATATAGTTCAGGTCGTTGCGGTCGAAGGGCAGGCGGTCGAACGCGCCCTTGGTGAGCACAAGGTAGCGCCCGTCTTTTTGGCGGTATATCATCGTCATCATCTTGCGCGAGGAGGAGAAGGGGATCTCGCCCGCCTTTTCCATACTTGCCTGCAAAGCGGTATAGTCGATGCCCTTATCGAGCGCAAGCCGTACGATGGCGCTCTCGGTGGGATCGCCGAAGATCCTGATCTCGCCGTTTTCGTCCTGCTCCGTTCTTGCAGTGCAGGCGAGGCAGAGATGCTCTAAAAATTCCGTCTGCGCCGCCGTGAACTCTGCCTGTTCCGAGACGGGCTCGTCGCCGTAGCGCCAGAGCCGTTTTACGGTCATCTTGTTCATGGTCAGCGTGCCTGTCTTGTCCGAACATATGACGGAGGTGGAGCCGAGCGTCTCGACCGCCTGCATCTGCCGCACGAGCGCGTTTTTGGTCACCATCTTTTTGGCGCCCTCTGCAAGAATGAGCGTGACGATGAGCGAGAGCGTTTCGGGTACGGCCGCCACGGCGAGGGTGATGGCGACCATGATCATATCCATCGTCAACCGCCCGCCGTTCTGCAAAAGGCTTACGACAAAGAGGACGATGGCGCTCATGACCGCGATGCCGCTGATGATCTTGCCCACCTTGTCGAGGCGGGTCTGCAGCGGCGTCTTTTGCTGCTTGGTCTCCTTCAGAAAGCGGGCGATCTTACCGATCTCGGTGTTCATGCCCGTTCCCGTGACGACGGCCGTTCCCTTGCCCGCCGTGACAAGGCAGCCCGAAAAGACGCAGTTGCTCCTGTCGCCCAGCGGGATCTCCCCCTCGAAGTGCGCCGCGGCGTCCTTTTCGACGGGTACGCTCTCGCCCGTCAGCGAAGATTCGTCGACAAAGAGCGCCTCGCATTGGATCAGGCGGGCGTCTGCCGGCACGAGATCGCCCGTCTTGAGCAAAATGACATCGCCCGGCACAAGTTCTTCGGGGTTGAGTTCGTGCACCTTTCCCCCGCGCAGCACGCGGCATACGGGCGAGGCAAGGCTGCTCAACGCCTCGAGCGCATTTTCGGCGCTGCGCTCCTGCGTGACGGCAAGAATGACGTTCATGATGATGACGGCAAACACCACGACGGGCTCGATGAACCCGCTGCCCTCCAGGATCGCCATGACGACGCTGAGCACGCCTGCAATGAGCAGGATGATGGTCGAAACGTCTTTGAGCTGCGCAAGGACCTGCGCGAGCAGGCTGCGCTTTTTTTGCTTTTCAAAGGCATTCCTGCCATGTTGTGAGAGCCGTTCCTTTGCCTCGGCATCGCTCAGGCCGCTTTCAAAGCGTACGCCCAGCGACGCAGCGAGTTCATTCAGGGTGAGTCTGTAATTTTCCATCGTTGCCTCAACAAAAAATTGTATTTATACCTATACAAGAACAGTATAGCACATTTTTCTCGTTCTTTCAAGGGTGAAACAAAAATTTTCACAAAAAAAGCGAGAAAAATGCGTGAAAAGCAAGATCGGGAGATCGAGATAAAAACGCCGTCGAAAATGTGCAAAATATGTGTTTTTGGCGTGAAGAATGTGATATAAAATGCTTTCAAACACTTTACAGAGGGGGGGGGTGGTGCTATAATGGGAATATTGGCAAACAAAGTTTGCCCGAGGAGGGTTTTATGAATTTGAAAGCAAAAGATTTTCGTAACATTGCGTGGTCGGATCTGCGCGGAAATTGGGGCAGCGCAGCGCTCTTTTATTTCCTCATGTTTCTCATCCTGACGGCATGCAGCTCGGTTTCCGCCCTTGGTATCGTCGGGTTCATCGGTCCGATCGCAGCGCTGATCCTGGGCGGGCCTCTCGCCCTGGGCTTCTGTGTGTTCGGCATCACGGTGATCCGCGTCAAGAGCGCGACCATTTCCGACGGCTTTTCGGGATTCAGGGATTTTGTCAGGGCGTTCGTGGCGTATCTGCTCATCGGCATCTTTACGGTGCTTTGGTCGCTCCTTCTCATCGTCCCCGGGATCATCAAATGGTATTCCTACAGAATGACCTATTACATCATGGCAGATCACCCCGAACTGAGCGCAAACGAAGCGAGAAAGCAATCAATGGAAATGATGCGCGGCAACAAGTGGCGTCTCTTCTGCCTGGATTTCAGCTTCATCGGTTGGTTGCTGCTCTGCGGGCTGACGCTCGGGATCCTCTCGTTCTGGATCATGCCCTATATGAAGACGGCAGAGGCCGCGTTCTATCAGAGCCTTCTGCCCGCGCCTGAGGCACCCGCTGACAATGCGGCACCTGCGGCGCCGACGAGCGGAAACTGATCGGTTTTTTTACAAAAAGGACGGCTCAGCCGTCCTTTTTGTCTGCCGTGAATTGCTTTTTCTGTGCAGAGATGCTATCATGTTGTCTGATTTTATAGCATGGGAGGACAGAGATGAACTTTGCGTTTTTTATCATGGGCGATTTTTCCGAAGAGGATCGTGCGGCGATCGGCGGGGGCCGCTCACAGATCGTCGGGGTACGCTCCAAAGAGGAGGCGGCGCGTCTTGCACCGCTGCTTGTCGCCGGGGGCGTGGGCTGCATCGAGCTGTGCGGCGCGTTCGGCGAGGAGGGCGCGCGCATGGTAATCGCTGCCACGAACAATGCGATCCCCGTCGGATATGTAACCCATCTGCCCGGGCAGGATGCGCTGTATCGGGAGGCATTTCCCGATGATGCTCAAGATTGCGGCAAAGAGGTATAAAAAACAAAAAAACCATGCAAATTAGAGGCATGGAAAAGGTTCGGGAAAATCCGCTCGGCAAGACGCGCGAGGAGCGCGAAAGCTGTTTCCCTGCGGGCAGGAGCGAGACAACGCGCCCCGCAAGGGAGAAAGTATGACGGGCCGTTCGCGCGAAAACTATAATCGTAACTACATCAACTATGTCAATTCGTTCGATCCGCCCACGAAGCACTTCAAGACCTGCTTCCGTGCCTTTATGGTGGGCGGGTTCATCTGCTGCATCGGGCAGTTCTTTCGCAGTATGCTCGAGATGCTGGGCATGAGCGGCGATCAGCTTGCCGGAACGGTGTCTGTGCTGCTCATCTTTCTGGGCACGCTGCTCACGGGGCTCGGCGTGTACGACCGCATCGGCCGCAATGCAGGCGCGGGGAGCATCGTACCCATCACGGGCTTTGCAAATTCCGTCGCATCGCCCGCGATCGAGTTCAAGACGGAGGGGCTCGTGTACGGCATGGCGGCAAAGATGTTCCTTGTCGCGGGGCCCATTATCGTATTCGGTGTGAGCGCGGGCGCCGCCGTCGGGCTCATCTATTGGCTGATCGGGCTTTGAGCGAGGGCGATCGCGCGATCGCGGCTGCGCTGCGACTTGCGGTATTCCTGCGGGGTCATGCCCCGCTCGCTGCGGAAGAAGCGCGAAAAATTGTTCGGATTCTGAAAGTTGAGATAGTATGCGACCTCCGTGACGGTATAATCGGTATCGCTCAGCAGCCGTTCCGCCTCCGTCAGGCGGGTCTGAATGAGAAATCGCTTGAGCGGCTGGCCCGTTGTCTCGTGAAAGATGGCAGAGAGGTATTTTTCGTGATACCCGAGCTCCCTTGCGATATCCGCGATGCGGATGTCCGAAAAACGATGCCACGCCACATATTCGCGGATGCGCGCACACAGCTGTTCCTTGGGAGTGAGTGCCTCCCGTGCGCGCGCTACGGCATTCCCTGCCGCAAGTTCAATGAGCAGCTGCGAGGCAAGATAGTGCGAGGCGATGCCGCGGTGCTCGCGCTGTTCGGCATAGAACAGACAATTTGCGATCTCCCCGATCCGTTTTGGGTCGGGGATCTTTGCCTGTGCGGGCAGAGAGATCGAGGCGGGCAATGCAGGGCACTGAAAGTGCAGCCAATAAAACCGGCAGCGGCAGATCCTTGTGCCGTGCTGGCGGCGCGTGGGCGACATGATGAGATATTCCCCCGCGGAGACGGCGTATTCCTCCTTTTCATCGGCAATATACAGCGTGCCTTCGGTGAGCATCATCAGCTCGTATTCGTACAGTTGCCGCGTGAGATGTTTCCATCCGTGTTCGGGCGAGATAAACTCGCCAAACCAGACGAGCGAGGCGGGGCGAACGAGATTGAAATGCAGCATATCTTACCTTTTGATAGATTTTTGCGAAGGATTGAACTTGCTTTGCGGCATGTCCTTCTGTTACAATATCGATTGTAACATATGGTTGAAGAAAAATCAACCGCGAAGGGGGAATTGTTCGATGAAGAGAATGAAAACGGGCAGGCGGATCGCGGGGCTTCTGCTCTCGGGCGCAATGCTCTTCCCGATGGGCGCGGCACTTCTTTCAGGCTGCGGCGGCGGAGAGGAGGACGAGGAGCGCTACTATGCGCTCTCCGAGGTGACGCTCACCGACGATTACGCCGTCAATGCGCTTGACAAGGAGCTCGACTATTTGCACTCGCTCGACGCGGACAGGCTGCTCTATTACTTCCACCGCAATGCCGCGCTTGCGCCCAAGGCCTCGTCCTCCTACGGCGGGGGCTGGGAGGACGCGCTCATCGGCGGCCACACGATGGGGCACTATCTCTCTGCGCTCGCCCAGGCATATGCCAATGCGAGCACGGGCGAAGAGGACCGCACGGCGGTCGAAGAGCGGCTTGACTATCTGCTCTTTGAGTTGGAGCAGTGCCAGGGCAATTCGCAGGGGGAACCCGGTTTCCTGTGGGGTGCCAGAACGATGGGCAGCGATGTGGAATTTCAGTTCAACAACGTCGAATTGGGTCTGAGCAACATTGCAACGCAGGCATGGGTGCCCTGGTATACCATGCACAAGATCATGGCGGGGCTCATCGACGTGTATGAGCTGACGGGCAAGGAGGATGCGCTCGACATCGCCACGTCGCTCGGGGACTGGGTCTACGGGCGCGTCTCGGGTTGGAGCGAGGCGACGCAGGAGACGGTGCTCTCGATCGAGTACGGCGGCATGAACGACTGCATGTACGATCTTTATGCGATCACAGGCGAGGAACGCTATGCGGTCACCGCCCACCGTTTTGACGAGCAGACCCTCTTCGATGACATTTTAAGCGACAGGGCGGACTATCTCAACAACCGCCACGCCAACACGACCATCCCCAAGATCATCGGCGCGCTCAACCGCTATCTCACCTGCGACGGAAAGGAGATCGAGGGCGAAATCGTCGATGCCGCCGAGATGCTCACCGTGGCGGAGATGTTCTGGACGCGCGTCGTCGAACATCACACCTATATCACGGGCGGCAATTCGGAGTGGGAGCACTTCGGCAGGGACGACGTGCTCAACGCCGAACGCACCAACTGCAACTGCGAGACGTGCAATACATACAACATGCTCAAACTTTCGCGCATGCTCTTTACGATCACGCGCGATGTGAAATATCTTGACTATTACGAGAGGACGTATTACAACGCGATCTGGTCGTCGCAAAATCCAGAAACGGGCATGACGACTTACTTTCAGCCCATGGCGTCGGGCTATTTCAAGGTCTATTCTACGCCCGAGGAGAATTTCTGGTGCTGCACGGGCAGCGGCATGGAGAGTTTCACCAAACTGAATGACAGCATCTACTATCCCGCGGAGGACGGCGTATATGTGGCGCTCTTCCTGGATTCCACGTTACAGACGGAACACTTCACGCTGGTACAATCTGCCGATCTAGAAAACTCCGACGAGATCCGCTTCAGCCTGACTGCGGGGGAGACGCGGCTGTATTTGCGCGTGCCGTCCTGGAGTGCAAGCTGCGCGCTCACCCTCAACGGAACGGCGCTTCCCGTGCAGGAGGAGGGCGGATTTGTCGCCGTCTCGCTTGAGGAGGGCGACGAACTCATGTTCACCGTCGAAAAGACGGTCACGGTGCACAACCTTCCCGATGCCGAGAATGTCTATGCCTTCTCTTACGGCCCCTTTGTGCTGAGCGCGGAGCTGGGCAGCGAGAACATGACGACCACGACGACGGGCGTCAACGTGACAATTCCGCAGCGTTCCGCATGGGAGGGGGAGACCGTCAACGTGACGGGCACGCTGCAGGCCTTCCTCGGCGACCCTGCACGCAATCTCGTGCGCGGCGAGGACGGCAAGTTCACGCTCTCGGGCACCGATCGGGCGCTCACCTATTCCTATCACTTCCGCCAGCATACGCAGCGGTACGGCATCTATTTTGCCTTTTACGGGTCGGACGTCGAAGAGGAAACGGACGCAGCGTACACCTACGAGGTGATCGACACCGTTCAGCCCGGATACGGGCAGTACGAGGCGGACGTCTGGCATGAGATGCAGGAGAGCGGCTCCGTCGGCTCCACGTCGGACATCGCGGCGGGCGGCACGACGCGCTATGCCCAGAGCGGCGGCTATTTCTCCTACGACATGGCGGTGGACCCCGCGGGCGAGAATTGGCTTGTCGCGTATTTTACGCAGCAGGACGTGAGCAGAAGCATCCGCATCCGCGCGGGCGAACAGGTGATCTATTCCGCCACGCTCGCCTACGACGTCGGCACGGAGCCGTACGAGGTGCTCATCCACATCCCCGACGAGATCGCCGCAGCCGCCACGGAAAAGCGTGTGGGGGAGGAGACGCGCACCGTGCTCACCTTCACCTTCGACAGTGCGGACGACGGGCCGTCGGCGCGCCTTTGTTCCTATATCCATACCGCCAAGGTGACCTTTGCCCATGCGCCCTTTGCGGGGGAGCGCGACGAAAATATCGCTTACTTTGTGGATTGCGGCGACTACGACACGGATACGCTCTCCGCGGGCGACGCCTTCGGCATGTACAATTCGCGCACCGAGCAGCTTTTCGGCATTGACTATGCAACGGGCAGATATTGGGGGATCGTCGACGGCAGCGATCCTGCGGCGGGCACGGCGGGCTCCGCTTCGACGGCGGGCGGCATCAGCACGGCAAACACCTGGGCATACGAATTTTTGTCGGGCGACGACGCAGACAAGGCGGCGTCAAGCCGATACACCAAGAACCAGTACGAAAATCAGATGGCGCGTACCCTCTCCTATCTCTTTGAGTTGGAGGACGGAACGTACGATGTCACGGTCTACTTTGACGATCCCTGGAACTGTTCCAAAGACGTGTGCATGGACGCAAACGGCGAACGCGTGCTCTCCAATGCCGCCACGGGAACGCCCATCACGGTGCGCGTACAGGTGACGGGCGGCTATCTGCGGCTCGATTTCACGACGACCGATCTGTGCATCAATCTGTCGTATATCATCATTTCCTTTGCATAATGCCAAAGGGGGGGAAGGAGCAAAAGGGATGGGGCGACCCGTCCCTTTTGCCGTCATATTTGCATCTTAAAACAGTGAGCGATTGTGCGAAATTGCTTTACAAACAGTAGACGAACGAGGAAGAATGTGTTATAATGGGGAACGCAACGGGCGGATCTTCGTCCGTTCACGATTATGTTTTACGGAGCAGAGCAATATGGCAAAAGACAGTCAGTTCGTATCACAGATCGCCGACATCGAAACGAATTTCCCGCAGTGGTATACCGATGTCGTGCTCAAGACCAAGTTGGTCGACTACGGGCCCGTCAAGGGCACGATGGTCATCCGCCCGTACGGGTACGCCATTTGGGAAAATATCCAGCATGAGCTGGACAGGCGGTTCAAGGAGACCGGCCACGAGAACGCATATTTCCCGCTGCTCATCCCCATGTCCTTCATGACGAGGGAGGCCGAACATGTCGAGGGCTTTGCGCCCGAGGTCGCCGTCGTCACGCACGCGGGCGGCGAAAAGCTTGCAGAGCCCCTCTGCATCCGCCCCACATCCGAGACCATCTTCGGCAACATGTACAGCAAATGGATTCAGTCCTACCGCGACCTTCCTGTGCTCATGAACCAGTGGGCAAACGTCATGCGCTGGGAAAAGACCACCCGGCCCTTCCTCCGTACGAGCGAATTTCTCTGGCAGGAGGGGCATACCGCCCACGCCACCGAGGAAGAGGCGCTGGAAGAGACGATGAAGATGCTCGCCGTCTATGAAGAATTTGCAAAGACCTGCCTCTCCATGCCCGTGATCACGGGAAGGAAGACGGAGAAGGAGAAGTTCGCGGGCGCCGTCGCCACCTTCGGCATGGAGGCGATGATGCACGACGGAAAGAGCCTGCAGGCAGGCACTTCGCACTATCTCGGGCAGAACTTCGCCAAGGCGTTCGACGTCAAGTTCCTCGACAAGGACGGCGTACAGAAATATGTCTATACCGCAAGCTGGGGCGTTTCGACGCGCCTCATCGGCGCGCTCATCATGACGCACGGCGATCAGCGCGGGCTGGTGATGCCGCCCGTTGTTGCGCCCGTGCAGGCGGTCATCGTGCCCATTGCCGCGAAGAAGGAGGGCGTGCTCGAGGCATGCGCCCATCTCAAGGCGCGCCTTGTTGCGGCGGGGATCCGCACCGTGCTCGACGATTCGGATAACTCCCCCGGTTGGAAATTTAACGAGTGGGAGATGAAGGGCGTTCCCGTGCGCATCGAGCTTGGCCCGCGCGATCTTGAAGCGGGCAAGATGACCGTTTGCAGAAGGGATACGCTCATCAAGGGCGAGCTGGCGCTGGACGAAGCAGAGCATGCGATCGCCGCGCTCCTGAAGGAGATCGCCGAGAATATGTACAACACCGCAAAGGAGCGTCTGGAAAGCAGGATCGTCGAGGCAGATACGCTCGACGGACTGCTCGCGGGCGTTGCCGGCGGCAACTTTGTGCGGGCGGGCTGGTGCGGATGCCGCGCCTGCGAGGACAAGGTCAAGGAGTTCGCACAGGCGACCGCGCGCGTGCTCGATGCGCAAAACACCGCGTCGACCTGCGTTGCGTGCGGAAAAAAAGCGGAGCATACCGTCATCTTTGCGCGCGCATATTAAAGATACAGAGGGAGAAAAACATGAAGCATACAGACATCTATCGCATCATCGGAAACGAGGCGCTGCTCGGGCAAGAGGTCACCGTCTGCGGTTGGGTGCGCACCTTTCGCGACTCGGCAAACGTCGCCTTTCTGGAGCTTGCAGACGGCACAAGTTTTGCCCGCCTTCAGGTGGTCATCGATAAAGGCGCGATCTCCTTCGACGCGGAATGCACGCGCAACGGCGCCGCCGTGTGTGTAACGGGCGGAATCGTCAGGGCATATCGCGGGGAGGGCGTGGAACTGAACGCCAAAGCCATTTTGCTGCTCGGCAAATGTCCGCCCGAATATCCCATTCAGAAGAAGCGTACGACGGTGGAATTTTTGCGCGGGATCCCCCATCTCCGCCTGCGGACGAATATTTTTACCGCTGTCTTCCGCGTCCGCTCCGTGGCGGCGCAGGCGATCCATCGCTATTTCCATGAAAACAGATATTACTATGTCAATACGCCCATCATCACGGCCAGCGACTGCGAGGGGGCAGGCGAGATGTTCCGCGTGACCACGCAGCCCTGGAACAGCACCGCCAAGACGGAGGAGGAGTACTACAAAAACGACTTCTTCGGCAGACGCGCAGGGCTCTCCGTATCCGGCCAGCTCGAGGGCGAGGTCGCGGCGATGGCATTCTCCAAAATTTACACCTTCGGCCCGTCCTTCCGCGCCGAAAACAGTAACACGACCAAGCATCTTGCAGAGTTCTGGCACGTCGAGCCAGAGGTCGCCTTTGCCGAACTGCCCGATATCATCAAGATCGCGGAGGATATGATCAAATATGTCATCCGCGCCGTCATGGCGGAATGCCCGGACGAGATGACCTTCTTCGACAGCTTCGTCGAAAAGGGTTTGAAGGACAAGCTCACGCACGTCGTCGAGAGCGAATTTGCCGTCTGCGACTACTCCGAGGCGATCTCGCTGCTGCAGAAGGCGGACGTCAAATTTGAATATCCCGTCGATTGGGGATGCGATCTGCAGACGGAGCACGAGCGCTACCTCACCGAAACGGCGTTCAAACGCCCGGTGTTCGTGACGAACTATCCGAAGGCGATCAAATCTTTCTATATGAAGCAGAATCCAGACGGCAAGACGGTCGCCGCGACCGATCTCCTCGTGCCCGGCATCGGCGAGATCATCGGATGCAGCGAGCGCGAGGCAGACTATGAAAAGCTGCTCAGCGCCATGAAGGAACGCAACATGGACATCGGGGCATACAAACAATATCTCGACCTGCGCATCTTCGGCAGCGTGCCGCACAGCGGCTTCGGCCTCGGGTTCGATCGGTTCGTCATGTATGTGACGGGCATGGAGAACATCCGCGACGTCACGCTCTTCCCCAGATCGGTCAATAATATCATGTAAACAAGGACCTCATCAAGGCCTGCGCCAGAACGGCGCAGGCGGCGGTAAGGTCTTTTCAGGAGGTCATATGCAACTTATTCTGTGCTGCGACTATGGACTGGACGATGCCGCCGCAACGGTGGACGCCCTCACGCATGCCGGGGCGGACGGGTATGAGCGCGTCGTGCTGGTCGCCATCGCGGGAAATGTGCCGTGCGATGTCTCGCTTGCGAACGCAAAAAAACTGACGGCGCATTGCCCGTGTGATGTGCCCGTTCTCATCGTCGATACAACAATGCGCCCTCAGCCGAACGAATTTCTGAAATCCATTCACGGGGAGGACGGCATGGGCGACCTGTTTGCCCCCTGCGAGAGCACGCTGTCAGTGATCGCCTTCGATTGGTGGGTGTCTTCGCTGGAGGGAGCATACGATTTTGTCAGCCTCGGCCCCGCCACGCTCGTGCCCGAGATCCTCTCCCGCGGGACATGCCGGAAATTTGTTCTCATGGGGGGCAACATTGCGGAAGAGCCGAACTTTCACGGCTATGAGTTCAACCATGCGCTCGACCGCGCCGCCTTTGCCCGGGTGATTTTGCATCCGCATGTGGCGATCACGCTCGATACCTGCCGCGTCCCGGCGCTCAATGTGCAGGAGCGCGCTCTAGCAGGTGGCGGGCTGATGCGCGCCATCGTCAACCGCTGCCGTGAAATGACATTTGTCTCCGGCGAGAAGGGCAGCTATATCTGGGACGACATGGCAATCAAGTATCTGCGCCATCCGGAGTGGTTTGCCCTCGAAGAGTGCACAGACCGCGACGGCAATCGCCTCACCGTTGCACGCTATCGGCTCGGCAAGCCGTATGAGGAGATCATTTTATTATAATTATTATTATTTTATAATAGAGTAATAGAATTTTTTTGTGCTTTATGACAAAAACCTCATACTGTTTTCCGCGATTTTGTGCGAAATGTCGTTGACGAACGGCCGTTTGCAGACTATAATATGGTTGTTTTTTCGCAAGAAAGTCATTAGCATGGAGGAGATATGACTAAAAAACAGACGATCATCTTTCTCTGTATCGTCGTGCCCGTCATCGCGTTGCTCATTGTGGGCGTCGTGCTGACGGACGGGCTTTACATGGGGGGAGAGACGCTCGATGAAACCATGCAAAATGCCGTTTTGCATGAAAATGACAAGATCAGCATACTGGGACTTGAAGTCAATCCTGCGCTTGTTTCGGCATATTTGGTAACGGTGCTGCTGTTGCTTTTTGCGGCGATCGTACGCATCTTTGTGATCCCGCGCTTTCGGCTCATTCCAGGAAAATTTCAGCTTCTTCTGGAACAGGCGGTGGGTATGTTCGACGGCATGAGCAGATCGTACAGCCCGCACAGGAACGGTTTTCTCGGCGCCTACATCTTTGCCGCGGGGGCGTATATCTTTTTCGGAACGCTGTTCGAGCTTGCGGGTGTGCCCGTCGTGACCGCATCGGGCGGTTCCGTCGCGCTGCCTGCGCCGCTCTCCGATATCAACGGCGCGATCATGATGGGGTGCCTTTCCTATCTTGTCATTCTTTCGGGCGGCATCCTCTCCAACGGCTTCCGCGGCGTAGGAAGAACGCTGAAGGAATTTTCGCTGCCCATTTCCATGAGCTTCCGCCTCTTCGGCGCCCTTCTGAGCGGCATGCTGGTCACGGAGCTCGTCTATTCCTACCTGATGCTCTCCATCGTGCTGCCCGTATTCGTCGGGGTCATGTTCACGCTGCTGCATGCGGTGGTGCAGACATACGTCCTGACGATGCTGACGGCGCTCTTCTACGGCGAGGTGTGCGAGCCACCCGTCAGAAAGGAAAAGAGATACAAAAGAAAAAAACATCAGATCCAAACGGAGGTTTGAACATGAGAATTTTGACAGAAAACAGAGGGCGCTTCCTGCGCGGATTGCTTATCATCGGCATTGTACTTGTCGTCCTGTTTGCAGGATTTGCGCTTGCAGAGGCTTTCTCGCCCGCGCTCCCCGTCTCTGCGGAGGAGGTCACGGAACAGCCCGCGACGGAAGAGACCGCCGAGGCGGAGGAAGAACAGGACGCAACGGGCAGCAAGGCGATCGCCGCAGGCATCGCCATCGGGCTTGCCGCAGGCGCCGCAGCGATCGGTATGGGGATCGCCGTTGCAAGGTCGTCCGAGGCGATCTCGCGCCAGCCGGAGGCGGAGGGAAAGATCCGCAGCTCCATGATGATCGGCCTCGTGTTTGTCGAGACGGCGATCATTTACGCCTTTGTCGTGGCGATCCTGATCGTGTTTGCCCTGTAACGGGAGGCGCATATGGCATGGAATCTTGCGGCGCTGCCGCTGAATATCGATCCGCAGCAGATCTTACTGCATCTGCTCAATTTCGTCATCCTCTTTGCGGGGCTCTGGCTGCTCCTGTATAAGCCCGTCCGCAACTTCATGAAGAAGCGGAAGGAGTATTACGAGCAGATGGAGGAGAGCGCAAAAGAGAAGGAGCGCGAAGCAGAGGAAAAGCGCTCTGCCTACGAACAAAAGCTCGCCGAAGCCGATCATGAGATCGAGGAGAAGCGCGCTGCCGTACGGCAGGAGCTGGAAAATTACGAACTGAAGCGCAAACAGGCCGCCGAAGAGCAGGCCGCCGCGGTGCTCTCTGAGGCACATAAGCGTGCCGCCGAGGACAGGGAATATACCGTGCGTGCCGCGCGCAAAGAGATCTCGGCGCTGGTTGCAGACGCAACGGAAAAACTTGCGCTCAATAAGAGCACGTCAGAGATGTACGATCAGTTCCTCGATAAGGCGGAACGCGGCGACGATGCCGGAGGAAAGGCATGATCCGCCGCGCCGTGCTCTATGCAGCCGTATCCCCCGACGAGGCGCAGCTTGCCCGCTTTCGTGCCTTTCTCGACAGGCGGTACGGCGAAGGGATAGAGCTAGAGTTCCGCAAGAGCGCGCTCTATCAGGGCGGGTTCCGCCTGGAGGTCGGGGCGGAGATCTACGATTGGTCCACCAAGGGCCGCATCCGTCAGCTGCGCGACGCGCTGACGCAGCTCTCCGACGAAAAGGGGAACATCATCCCGCTGCTCAAGGAGAGCCTTGCCGACTGGGAGCCGCAGGTCGTTGCGGAGGAGGTGGGTACGGTGCTCGCCGTCGGTGACGGCATCGCCGTCGTCAGCGGCCTGGAACACGCCGAATATGGCGAAATTTTGCTCTTTTCGCGGGGGATCCGCGGCATGGTGCAGGAGCTGCGCCCCGAGAGCGTGGGGTGCATCCTCTTCGGCGACGATTCCCTTATTGCGGAGGGGAGCATGGTGCGCCGCACGCGCCGCCGCGCGGGGATCCCCGTCGGCGAACGCTTTTTGGGGCGCGTCGTCAATGCGCTCGGTGAGCCTGTCGACGGCAAAGGTGAGATCGAGGCGGACGGCTACCGGCCGGCAGAGACGCCTGCGCCCGGCATCGTCGACCGCCAGCCCGTCAACGCCCCTCTGGAGACGGGGATCCTCGCGATCGACAGCATGTTCCCCATCGGGCGGGGACAGCGCGAGCTGATCATCGGCGACAGGCAGACGGGCAAGACGGCGATCGCGATCGATACCATCCTCAATCAGCGGGATAAGGGCGTCGTGTGTATCTACGTTGCCATCGGGCAGAAGATGAGTTCCGTCGCCCGCCTTGTCGATACGCTGCGGAAAAGCGGGGCGCTTGACTATACCATTGTCGTCAACGCGTCGGCAGGGGAATCTGCCTCGATGCAGTACATTGCGCCCTATGCGGGGTGTGCCATCGGCGAATATTTTATGGACCGCGGCAGAGATGTGCTCATCGTCTACGACGACCTCTCCAAGCACGCCGTCGCCTATCGTGCGCTCAGCCTGCTGCTTGGCAGATCGCCTGGCAGAGAGGCCTATCCCGGCGATGTCTTTTATCTGCATTCCAGGCTGTTGGAGCGTGCGGCGCACCTCTCCGAGGAACGCGGCGGGGGCTCCATGACGGCGTTGCCCATCGTCGAAACGCAGGGCGGCGATATCTCCGCCTATATCCCCACGAATATCATCTCCATCACGGACGGTCAGATCTTTTTGGAGAGTTCGCTCTTTTTCATTGGGCAGCGGCCTGCGATCAACGTCGGGCTCTCCGTCTCCCGCGTGGGGAGCAGCGCGCAGACCAAGGCCGTGCGCGCCGCGGCGGGCACGCTGCGCCTTGACCTTGCACAGTACCGCGAGATCGAGGTGTTCACGCAGTTTTCCAGCGACCTCGATGAACTGACGCGTCGGCAGATCAGCTACGGGCAGAGCCTTCTGATGCTGCTCCGACAGCGGCAGAGCAGCCCCATTCCGCGCCATCGTCAGGTGCTGATGCTCATTGCGGGCATGGCGCATATCCTGCAGGAGATCCCCAAAGAAGAGATCCCAGCCTTCACAGAGGGCATGCTCGACTGGTTCGAGAATACCTATGCGGATCTGTGCGAGAGCATCCGTACCTCGGGGCAGATGTCCGATGAGGAGAAGGCGCGCATCCGTTCGCTTGCGGAGCAGTACCTGCATTCCTATCTTGCGTCGCATCGGGAGGAGAGCTGATGCCGGGGCTGAAGGAGATCAAGAGCCGTATGGCGGGCGTCCGCGATACGCAGAAGATCACGCAGGCGATGTATCTGATCGCCTCGGCAAAGATGCGCAAGGCGAAGGAGGAGCTCGACAAGACGCGCCCCTATTTCGACGCCGTGCGCGCGGAGATCAAACGCATCTTCCATACGGACGAGCGGGTCGAAAACAGATACTTCTATCCGCTGGAAGGCGAGCCGGAGGAGGGCCCCGTGGGCTGCCTTGTCGTCACGGCGGATAAGGGGCTTGCGGGCGCATACAATCAGAACGTCATCAAGGCTGCGAAGGAGATCGTCGCACAGAACCCGCAGACGGAACTGTTCGTCGTGGGGGAATATGGCAGACAGCACTGCCTTCGCCACAACATTCCCATCCGCAGGAGCTTTTTATATACGGCGCAGAATCCCACCATGCACCGCGCAAGGGAGATCTCTACCGTGCTTTTGCAGGGATACGACGAGGACTGGCTGAAGAAGATCTTCGTCGTATATACGGATATGCAGGGCGGCATGCAGGCAGAGGTGCGCACCACCCGCCTTCTGCCCTTTCACAGGGGGCAGTTTTCGGGGGACGGGCGCGACAACGATGCAAAGTTCGAGTTCGATCCGTCGATCGGCGTCGTGCTCGACAATATCATTCCAAGTTATCTTTCGGGGTTCATCTACAGTGCGCTCGTCGACAGCTTCTGCTGCGAACAGAACGCGCGCATGACGGCGATGGACGCAGCAAACCGAAACGCGCAGAAGATCCTCGACGAGCTGCTTGCACGCTATAATCAGGTGCGGCAGGGGTCGATCACACAGGAGATCACAGAGATTTCTGCGGGATCCAGGGCGCATGGCAGGGAGGAACGTCTATGAATACAGGCGTTATTGTGCGCGTCGAGGGCTCGGTCGTCGACGTGCAGTTTGAAAAGGGCAGGCTGCCCCGCATCCGCGAGGCGCTGCGTGTGGAAGTCGGCGGCAAGACGCGTGTCATGGAGGCCGCGCTTCATATCGAAAACAACACGGTGCGCTGCATCATGCTCGCGGAGAGCGACGGCCTTTCGCGCGGGATGCAGGTCATAGCAGACGGAAAGGGCATCGAGGTCCCCGTAGGCGCAGCGACGCTGGGGCGCATGTTCAACGTCCTCGGCGAGCCGATCGACGGCGGAGAGGCGCTTACGGACTGTCCGAAATGGCGCATCCATCGCCGCCCGCCCTCCTTTGAGGCGCAGGCACCCTCCGTCAGGATCCTGGAGACGGGCATCAAGGTCATCGACCTGCTCGAGCCCTATTCCAAGGGCGGAAAGATCGGTCTCTTCGGCGGCGCGGGTGTGGGGAAGACCGTCCTCATTCAGGAGCTTATCCACAACATCGCCATTCAGCACGGCGGATATTCCATCTTTACGGGGGTGGGCGAGCGCAGCCGCGAGGGCAATGAACTTTGGCTGGAGATGAAGGAGAGCGGCGTTGCCGAAAAGACGGCGCTCGTCTTCGGGCAGATGAATGAGGCGCCCGGGGTGCGTATGCGTGCCGCCCTGACGGGGCTTACCATGGCGGAGTACTTCCGTGACCGCGAAAATAAAGACGTGCTGCTCTTCATCGACAATATCTTCCGCTTTGTGCAGGCGGGGAGCGAGGTTTCGACGCTGCTCGGGCGTATGCCCTCTGCCGTCGGCTATCAGCCCACGCTCGCGCAGGAGCTCGGCATGCTCGAAGAGCGCATCACCTCGACGAGGAGCGGCTCAGTCACGAGCGTGCAGGCCGTCTATGTCCCCGCGGACGATCTTACAGACCCCGCACCCGCGACGACGTTCACACACCTCGACGCGACCACCGTGCTCTCGCGCAAGATCGCCGAGCAGGGCATCTATCCCGCCGTCGATCCGCTGGAATCCTCCTCGCGCATTCTGGAAGAGGATGTCGTGGGAAGCGAGCACTACCGCATCGCCCGCAAGGTGCAGGAGACGCTGCAAAAATACAGGGAGCTGCAGGATATCATTGCCATTCTCGGCATGGAGGAGTTGAGCGACGAGGACAAGCTCACCGTCTATCGTGCGCGCAAATTGCAGCGCTTTTTGTCGCAGCCCATGTTCGTCGCCGAGCGGTTCACAGGCATTCCCGGCGTGTATGTTCCGCTGCAGGAGACGCTGCGCGGGTTCAAGGCGATCGTCACGGGCGAGGCGGACGAGCTGCCCGAGGCGGCGTTCTATAACACCGGTACGCTGGACGACGTCTATCGCAGGGCAGAGGAGTTGAAGGCGGAGCAGTCATGACATTTGAACTTCAGGTTTTAACCGCGTCCAGTCCCTTCTATGTCGGACCGTGCGAGTCGCTCGTCGTTCCGACGACGGATGGCGACTACGGCGTGCTTGCAGGCCACTCCAACGTCATCTGTGCGCTGATCCCCGGAACAATGCACTTTTTCACGCCTGACAAGACGTTGCATGTCGCCGCGATCGCAGCGGGGATCATGAAGGTGGAGGGGGGCAGGGTGATGATCCTTGTCGATTCCGCCATCCGCCCCGAGGACATCGACGAAGAGCGCAACCGCAGGCAAAAGGACGCCGCACGGGAAGAGATGCTGCAAAAGAAGAGCATCGAGGAATATCATGCGGCGCAGGCGCGGCTTGCCCGTGCGCTGGCGCGTCTGAACGTCAAACACAAATACGGAAAATGATCCGACCGGCCCTTCGGGGCCCTTTTTTATGCCGTACACACGCCGATGCGGGCAAAACTGTCACACTCTTTAGCGCCATGGAATAAATAAGAAGAGATGAGTGAATTCTTTGATCTGTTTGACTGGTCGCATACGCAGCTCTGCCCGCCGCAGAAGCTGCGGCGGGAGCCATGGCGGCTTTTTGGGGATCTGTCAGAGCGCATTGATGCGCTCGGCGCCGCCCTCGGCGATGAATACATACGGCGGGGCGAACATATCTGGGTGCACAGGAGCGCGCAGATCGCACAGAGTGCCTTTCTCGGGGAGCATTGCATCGTGGGCGCGCATTCGCAGGTGCGCCACGCCGCCTATGTGCGCGGCAATGCGCTCATCGGCACGCATTGCGTGGTGGGAAACAGCACGGAGATAAAGAACTCCGTCCTCTTTGACCGCGTACAGGCGCCGCATTTCAATTATATCGGCGACAGCGTTCTGGGCGCGGGGGCGCACCTCGGTGCGGGGGTCATCCTCTCCAACGTCAAGGGTGACCGCTCGGAGATCGTGCTTGATCTGTCTTCAGGGGAAAGGCGGACGTGCATGCGCAAGTTCGGCGCACTCGTCGGTGACGAGGCAGAGATCGGCTGCAACAGCGTGCTCAATCCGGGAACGGTGATCGGGCGGGGCGCGCGTGTCTACCCGCTCATCTCCGTGCGCGGATATGTCCCGCCGCGGCATATTTGCAAGGGCGGGAAGGGGATCTTCCCGATCGTGTGAGGTGCTATGGGAAAATATTTCGGAACGGACGGTTTCCGCGGCGAGGCCAATGCAGGGCTGACGGCGGAACATGCCTTTCACATCGGAAGATTTCTGGGCGCGCATCTTCCTGCGGGGAAGGGGCGCGTGCGCGTCGTCATCGGAAAGGATACGCGCAGGTCGAGCTATATGCTCGAACAGTCGCTTGCGGCAGGACTGAACGCCTCGGGGGCAGACGCCTATCTGCTGCACGTCACGACCACGCCCTCCGTCGCCTATGTCACGCGGACGGAATCGTTCGACTGCGGCATCATGATCACGGCAAGCCATAATGTCTTTTCGGACAACGGCATCAAACTGATGAATGCGCGCGGCGAGAAGATGGACGATGCGCTGATCGCTAAGGTCGAGGAATATCTGGACGGATATGCCGCGGGCGGGTACGATCTGCCCCGTCCCGTCCGGGAGGGCGTTGGCAGGACGGTGGACCATGCCGCGGGCAGAAATCGCTATATCTCCTACCTCATCTCGCTCGGCCTGTATTCTTTCAAAGATATCCGCGTCGGTCTGGACTGCGCCAACGGGGCGGCCTGGAGCATCGCACGCGCCGTGTTCGAGGCGCTCGGCGCAACGACCGTGTGCATCAACGACCGCCCGAACGGCATGAACATCAACGAGCGCTGCGGCGCGGTGCACCCGGAGGCGCTGCAGGCGCTGGTGCGCGAACGGCATCTCGATGTCGGGTTCGCCTTCGACGGCGACGCAGACCGCTGTGTCTGTGTGGATGAGCGCGGCAATATCGTCAACGGTGATCACATCCTCTACCTATGCGCCAAATACATGAAGGAGCGCGGAGAGCTGCGGCAGAGCCCCGTCGTCGCCACCGTGATGTCGAACATGGGGCTGTTTCGCGCGCTCGAGCGGGAGGGGATCGCATGCGTGCAGACGGCGGTGGGCGATCGTTTCGTCCATGCCTATATGGAGGAACACGGCTGCGCGTTGGGCGGAGAGCAGTCCGGGCACGTCATCTTTTCAAAATATGCCACGACGGGCGACGGGATCCTCACCAGCATCAAGGTGATGGAGGTCATGCTCTCTCGTAAGACGTCGCTCTCAAGACTCTGCGCCGAGGCGTCGATGTATCCGCAGCTGCTGAGGAACGTGCCCGTCCGCGACCGCGAAGCCGCCATGCTCGACCCCGACGTTTTGGCGGCGACGGCAGACGCAGAGCGGCTTGCGGCGGGGCGCGCAAGGCTTGTCGTGCGTGCCTCGGGGACGGAGTCCGTCATCCGCATCATGGCGGAGGGAGAGAGCGAAGCACT
Source organism: uncultured Clostridia bacterium (assembly GCA_944337235.1). Taxonomy (GTDB): domain Bacteria; phylum Bacillota; class Clostridia; order Christensenellales; family Borkfalkiaceae; genus Gallimonas. Next base: position 126,049 of record CALVLK010000001.1, on the reverse strand, counting down.
CTGTCAGAAGCTGATCGCAAGCGTTCTTGCAGTGCTGCGCCGCAAGGGACATGAGGAGGACGGAGTATGTGCGGGATCATAGGATATGTGGGAAAGCGGAGTGCGCTTCCCGTATTGCTTGCGGGGCTCGGGCGGCTTGAATACCGCGGGTACGATTCCTCGGGCGTCGCCGTGGGGGAGGGAAAGGGCATTCGCATCGTACGCGCGGCGGGCAACCTGCTGCGGCTGAAGGAAAAACTTGCGGCCGAGGGGCCGCCCGAGGGAACGTGGGGCATCGGGCATACGCGATGGGCGACGCACGGGGAGCCCTCCGTAAGCAATGCGCATCCGCAGAGGAGCGGAGACGGCCTTGTCGCCATCGTCCATAACGGGATCATCGAGAATGCCGGGGCGCTGCGCAAGGAACTCTCTGCAGCGGGATATGTCTTTGCCTCCGACACGGATACCGAATCCGCCGCCCTGCTGCTGCACAGCCTCTATCGTGCGCTCGGCGACCCCATTGCTTCATTCGTCGCATTCGGCCGCCGCGTCGAAGGGTCGTTTGCGATCGCGGCAATGTTTTCCGACCGGCCGCATGAAGTCTACGGCATACGGCGGGATAGTCCCCTGATCGCGGGCGAGCGGGATACAGAGTGCTTTCTGGCGTCCGACATCCCCGCGCTGCTTCCGTATACGCGCCGCGTTTGTTATCCGGAGGAGAACGGCATTGTGCGCCTCGATCGAGACGGGCTGCATTTCTTTGATCGCGACGGCTGCGCCTGTGAATGCCCATCCGTATCCGTCTCCTGGGACGCGGAGGAGGCACAGAAGGACGGATACAGGCACTTTATGCGCAAGGAGATGGAGGAACAGCCGCGCGTCGTTCGCGATACATTTTTATCCTGTTCGGAAGAGGCCTGTCCATTGACGGAAGAGGAGATTTGTTCGCTCGATCAGATCCTGATCACGGCGTGCGGCTCTGCCTATCATGCGGGGCTGAGTGCGCGTGAAATTCTGGAGCAGCTCGTACACATTCCCGTCCGTGTTGAGATCGCCTCGGAATTTCGTTATCGCATGCCCCTCTGTTCCTCCCGCGCCCTTGTCATCGTCATCAGCCAGTCGGGCGAGACGGCGGACTCGCTTGCGGCGCTTCGCCTTGCAAAGGAGCGCGGATTCAAGACGCTTGCGCTCGTCAACGTGCGCGGATCCACCATGGCGCGGGAGGCGGAGCGCGTCGTCTATACCCGTGCGGGTCCCGAGATCGCCGTCGCCACGACCAAGGCATACAGCGCGCAGCTGATGGCCATGTATGTCCTCGCGTTGCATTTTGCGCGCGTGCGCGGTTGCCTGCAGGGGGACGATCTGCCCCTCACACAGGCCGCAAGGGAACTTTCTTTTGGGATCTCCCGCTGTCTGCAGGGTGAGGAGCAGATGCAGCGCATTGCGCAGCAGATATATCAGTTGCATGATATCTTTCTCGTGGGGAGGGGGCTCGATCACACCGTCTGTATGGAGGGCGCGCTGAAATTGAAGGAGGTCGGCTATCTCCATGCAGAGGCATATGCGGCGGGGGAACTCAAGCACGGCACGCTCAGCCTGATCGAGCGCGGTACTCCCGTCATCGGCGTCGTGACGCAGCCCCGCCTCGCGTGTAAGACAGCGGGCAACCTCGCCGAAGTCAAAAGCCGCGGCGCACGCGTGGTCGTCATCACAACGCAGGAGGAGGCGGTCTTTGCTGCCGCAGATGAGATCGTGCGCCTGCCAAGGGTACATCCGCTCTTTGCGGCAAGCCTTGCCGTGATCCCGCTGCAGCTGCTTGCCTATCATGTGGGTGTGCTGAAGGGATTGGATGTGGATCGCCCGCGCAACCTTGCCAAAAGCGTCACGGTAGAATGAAGGGGTCCCGCTCGGTTGAGCGGGACCCCTTCGCCGTATGCGTACGGCCGTCAGCGCTTTCTGTTTGCCGAGATTAGGGCGAACGTCACAAGCCCAACATTGGCCCCGATTACAAGGCCGATCGCAATTCCAAGTACGAGCATATTCTTCCCTCCATATCTTCTGTATCATAGTATGCCGTGAGGGCAAAATTTTGATACCGGGCTTTAACTATTTCATATCATCCTCTTGCGAAGGCAAGGGTAGTATGATATAATGCAGAAAAAGATAACAGGAGTGTCTGATATGGACAAACTTTGGATCGGCGCTGCATATTACCCCGAAATGTGGGACGAGGCAGAGGTAGAGAAGGACGTCGTCCGCTGCAAGGAGCTGGGGCTGAACGTCCTTCGCATGGGCGAATTTGCCTGGGGAAAGATGGAACCGCGTGAGGGCGAATTCGATTTTGCCTGGCTGAAACGTGCGGTCGATATCATGTATGAAAACGGCATCATGACCGTCATGTGTACGCCCACCTGTACGCCGCCCCGCTGGATGCTCAACCGCTATGAGGAGATGCGGCAGGTGACATCCCGCCTGCAGCGGGCGAATGTCTCGTCGCGCTGTCACCCGTGCAAGACCTCTCCCATCATGCGGGAGAAGAACCGCATCATCGTGACAGAGATGGCGAAGGTATTTGCAGATCATCCGGGCGTCATCGGCTGGCAGATCGACAACGAGCTCTTCCCCTATGGCGAGGGCTGCTATTGCCCGCTCTGCAGGCAGGCGTTCCGCGGCTACTTAAAGCGCAGATACGGCACGACGGACAACCTCAACCGCGCCTGGGGCATGACACGCTGGTCGCTGGAATATGAAAGTTTCGACGCCGTCGAACCGCCCTTTTACCACGAATGGCGGCATCCGTCGCTCGTCACGGAGTGGCACAAGTTCCAGTGCGAACAGATCTATTCCTATGTCGATGAACAGGCCGAGATCCTGCATGCCTTCGGCTGCAGGAATGTCGGTACGGATATGATGCAGATGGATCTGCTTGACTACTACAAAACAAACCGCAAGCTCGATCGCGTGCAGTTCAACCACTACAATCCTGCGGCAGAATTGCCGATGACATCCTTTTCCTATGACTTTCTGCGCTGTGTGCTCGACAGGCCGTTCTGGGTGACCGAGACGCAGGCGGGGTGGAACGGCAGCCATTTTGCCGAGTTCGGCGATCGCCCCGTCGGGAACTGTTATGCCAACACCTGGCTCCCCATCGCGCGGGGCGGAGAGATGAATATGTACTGGCTCTTCCGCTCCCATCCGAACGGGCACGAGCTTGCGCACGGGGCGCTGTACAACACGGCGGGCAGGGCGTATCGCGTCAGCAACGAGGTGAAGCGGGCGGCAGAGGAGTTCTCGCGCGCAGAGGAGTTTCTTGCCAAAAGCCGCGTAGAGAGCAAGGTCGCGCTTACCTATTCCGCGACCGCAGCCGTCAACTTCATGAGTGCGCCCCTCGTCAAGGGATTCGACTATCGCGAAAACCTCGTCAAAAAGTTCTATCTTGCGCTGCGCCATTACAATGTGGACGTCATCGATACGCCGCATGCGCTCGACGGATACCGCGTGCTCATCACGCCCTTTGCAACGACGCTTGACGAAAACGGGTTCGTATCGCACGTGAAGGCGTGGGTCGAACAGGGCGGAACGTGGATCGTTGGTCCGATGTCGGACATCATGGACGAAAACACCTCGAAATACACCCGGGCGCCCTTCTCCTTCCTGGAGGAGTTTGCGGGCGTATATACAAAATATCAAAAGCCCATCGACAGCGATCTGAAGGCGCGCTGGAAGGATGGGTCGGCCTGTGCGATCTCCACCTATTACGACGCGTTTGAGTGTCTGCCCGGCACGGAGAGCCTTGCCGACTATGACGGCGGCGAATGCGACGGTCTCTCCGTCGTGACCCGCCGCAGCGTGGGGAAGGGTTGCGTCATCCTTCTGGGGAGCGTTCCCTCGCACCGCGATCTGCTGCGCCTTGTCGATCTTGCACCCATTGCGGAGGCGGATGAAAATATCACCCTCACCGAACGCAGCGGGGCACATAGCGGGATCATCGCCGTGGAGACGGAGGGAAGAGCGGGTACGCTGACTCTTTCCGGCACATGGCAGGACCTCATCACCGAAAGGCGGCTCAGCGGAACGGTCGCCATGAATGCATATGAGGTGCTCGTGCTTGTCCGCGCTGCAGAGTAAAAAAATTGCGCCGCCTGCCATAAGGCAGACGGCGCAAAGCTATGCAGTTATGTAACGCCGTTCCACGTCCTGTTCTGGCGGAACCATTCGCTGTCCTTCAGAACGGTCGTGTTGTTGGAGCACCACAATTTCAGCGACTTTCTATCCTCGTCCGCTCTGCTGCCGTAATAGAACACGATATCCCCGTTGAACGAGGTATAGCGTTCGGTGGAGTAATCGTCGGCAAGGATGCCGAGGCTGGTGATGTAGATCTTGTCGGTATATCTGCCCATGCGGTCGATCGCCTCCTGTGTCGGAAAGGTGTTCAGATATGCGTCGGGGTTTTCGGAGGAGGGCTTGTCGGCATATTCATAGGTCCCCGCGCAGGTACAGATCGCAATGTTTTCTGGCGTGATCTTTTCGAGCAGCACATCGCCGGAGGAGGTGGAGGAGCCGTGATGCCCGCCCTTATAGAGGACGCAGTGCGGAAGACCGGGATTGTGTTCGACGAGCGACTCTTCGCCCGATTCCTCCAGATCGCCCGTAAAGAGGTAGTTGTAGGCGCCGTCCTCCGTCGTATGCGTGAGCAGGATGCACACCGAGTAGTTGTTTTCGGAACTCGAGCGCTCCTCGTAATATTTCTGATAGAGCACATTCATGGCGATCGTCTGTGCCTCGTCGAGATAGTAGGTCGCCCGAGCGCCGTTTGCGCCCTGCGTGCATTCGAGCGCGGTGTACACGTTGCTGCCTCTTTCGCGGCAGTATTCCACCGCCTCGGCATAGCGCTGCGAGACCTGGCTCGTCGTATTCTGATTGGAGAACTGAATGATGGTGCCGACCTCGTATTGGTAGAGAAATCCTGTGCGCGTGGAGCCGCTCTCCTGGCCGACAAGGCCGGCGATGTGGTCCTCGTGCGCATGCGTTGCGACGACATATTCGAGGATCCCGTCTGTGCAGTAGGACGCCACATAGTCCTGCATGACCTGTGTGGGGGCGGAGCCGCTCGTTGCGCCCGCGTCGATGAGGACCTCGGTGTCGCCCGCTTTAATCAGCGTACAATCGCCCGTGTTTGCCGAACCGAGCTCGAGAAAGTGTACAGAGAGGTCGGCATCTGCGATATCGGCGCGCTCACCCTGAAGGACGTCGGTGGACGGCGAGGCGGGGGAGCGGTTGCGCTCCCAGAAAAATGCGCCGTGTACATGCCGGTCGTAGAGGACAAACGCCACGATCGCAATGACAAGGATGATCAGGATTGCGATCATCCATCCGGGAAGGCGTTTTGCCGCCCTTCGTCTGCTTCTTTTTGCCATGTGATTATCTCCTGAATGTTTGATATCGTTCTGAACGCAGATCAACGATTTATCGATCAGATTTTATTTTGTTCCGTGCAGAGCTTTTTTCTCATCCGATATTATAGCACTTTATCCCGTTTTTTTCAACGATCCGGAGGCAGAAAATACAAATCGATCTTCGCTTTTTTGAACGATTCTCATGATGATCTCATGTGAAAATTGTGCGGATAATGTGCAAAAAACGATCAAATACTATTCCTGTGAAAAGTTTTTTACAGGTCATTGACTTAATTTTACAAATGTGGTAAAGTAGAACTATATTTCGACAGAAAAAGACAGAGACGCTGTAATTCGCAAGAGGGCATCATGAAGGCATTGGAGCAAAAGATTTTATCGGAAGGACAGGTCTTGCCCGGAAACGTTCTTAAGGTCGGCAGCTTTCTCAACCAGCAGATGGATTCCGATTTCATCATGGAGATCGGAAGGGAGATCGCGCGTCTTTATGCGGATGAGGGCGTCACCAAGGTGCTTACGGTAGAATCGTCCGGGATCGCGCTTGCGGTCGCGGCGGGCATTGCGCTGCATGTTCCCTCTGTCTTTGCAAAAAAGCACAAGAGCGCCAATATGTCGAAAGAGGTCTATACCGCATCGGTCTATTCCTTTACGCACGGCATGGAGTACGAGATCGCCGTCGCAAAGGAATATATTTCTGAGCGTGATCGCGTCCTCATCGTAGACGACTTTCTTGCAAACGGCAACGCGCTGCGCGGGCTTATGAGCATCGTGTCGCAGTCCGGGGCGTCGCTTGCAGGCTGTGCCGTCGCGATTGAAAAGGGCTTTCAGGGCGCCGGCGACGCCATGCGCGCCGAAGGGATCCGCATCGATTCTCTTGCCATCATCGACAGTATGACGGACGAGGGCGTTACATTCCGCGCATAGGGAGAGAGCGCGGTTTTTTGTTTGGAAAAATTTTTATTGTCGCAAAACGACAAAAGGAGTTTTATTATGAAAAAACTGTTGGCTATGGGACTTGCGGCGACCCTTGCGGTCGCAGGAGCTGCAGTGCTCGGCGGCTGCACGGAAGACGACGGCAGCATTACGGTCGGTCTGATCGCACTGCACGACAGCAACTCGACGTACGACAAGAACTTTATCGACGCCATGGAAGAGGCCTGCGAAAACAAGGGTGTAAGCCTCATTCTCAGAACGGGCGTCGACGAAGACAACGACTGCTACGATGCGGCTGCTGACCTTGTCGATCAGGGCTGTGACGTCATCTTTGCAGACTCATTCGGCCATGAGACCTTCATGATTCAGGCGGCAAGAGAATTCCCCGAGGTGGAGTTCTGCCACGCGACGGGCACGATGGCGCACACCGAAAATGTTGCAAACTTCCACAACGCGTTTTCTTCCATCTATGAAGGCAGATACCTTGCCGGCGTTGCCGCAGGCATGAAGCTTGTAGAGATGTACAACGGAGATCAGCTGGAAGAGAATAACTTTGACGAAAACGGCAATATCAAGATCGGCTATGTCGGCGCATATACCTATGCGGAAGTCATCTCCGGTTATACCTCCTTCTATCTCGGTGCAAAATCTATCATCGAAGAGGAACTCGAAGAGGTAGGCCTTGTCATGGATGTTCAGTTCACGGGCTCCTGGTATGATCTGGTAGCAGAAGGCGAGGCGGCAAATGCCCTCATCAATCGCGGCGCGGCGCTCATCTCACAGCATGCCGATTCCATGGGCGCTCCTTCCGCCTGCGAAGCGGCCGGCGTTCCCAACGTCTCGTACAACGGCAGCACTGCGGCAGCATGCCCCAATACGTTCATCGTCTCCTCCCGCATCAATTGGGTCCCCTATTTCGAATATATGATCGACTGCGTCGTTGCAGGCGAGGATATCGCTACCGATTGGCTTGGCACGCTCGAAGATGAATCTGTCGTTCTGACCGAACTTGGAGCGGCAGCTGCCGAGGGCACGCAGGAAAAGATCGACGAAGTCAGGGCGCAGCTCATGAGCGGTGAACTTCATGTGTTCGATTGCTCCACCTTCACGGTGACAAAAACTGAAAACAAGAATGCAAATGCTACGGTGGACGAGAACGGCGTACTCACGTCGTACATGGCAGACGTCGACACCGATGCCAACTATGCGGCTGATACCGAAGCGGTCGTAAACGGCGTATTCATGGAATCGGAAGAGCGCAGCGCACCTTATTTTGACGTGCAGATCGACGGCATCACGCTTCTGAATGCAGCGTTCTGATCGGATGTCTGGAACTTACAAAATAAAATAAGGACAAGCAGGCGAAGAAATTTTCTCCGCCGCTTGTGCTTTTTTCAGAATTTTACAGCGAGGTGCCAATGTGGAAGAAATCAACGCGCTGGAACTGAAAAATATCAGCAAATATTTCGGCACGGTCGCCGCAAACGAGGGGATCAGCTTCTCATTGAAAAGGGGTGAGATCCTCGCCTTGCTCGGCGAGAACGGAAGCGGAAAGACGACGCTCATGAACATGATCTCAGGGATCTATTACCCCGACGAGGGACAGATTCTGGTCAACGGGCAGGAGGTGGTCATCCGCTCGCCCAAAGATGCGTTTGCTCATCAGATCGGCATGGTGCATCAGCACTTCAAGCTGATCGATATATTTACCGCCGCGCAGAACATCGTGCTCGGGGTGGAGAGGCGCAGCATACGCGGCATCAACGAGGAAGTCAAGGAGATCGCTGAACGGTATGGCTTTGACCTCGATCCAAAAAAGAAGATCTACGACATGTCTGTCTCGGAAAAGCAGACGGTAGAAATCGTCAAGGTACTCTACCGCGGCGCGGACATCCTCATCCTCGACGAACCGACGGCGGTGCTCACCCCGCAGGAGACGGAAAAGCTCTTTTCCATCATGCGCGCGATGAAGGAGAACGGGAAGTCCATCATCATCATTACGCACAAGCTGCACGAGGTTATGGAGATCTCCGACCGCGTCGCAGTACTGCGCAAGGGCAGATATATCGGCTGCGTGAATACCGCCGAGAGCTCCGAAATGGAATTGACCGAAATGATGGTGGGACAGAAGGTGACGCTCAACATTGAACGCCCCGAGACGAAGTTCGACCGTCCGCTTCTCGAGATCAGGGATCTTTGTATCAAAAACGACATGGGCAGCCGCGCCATCGAAGATCTGAGCTTCTTCATCCGCGGGGGTGAGATCCTCGGCGTCGCGGGTATCGCGGGCTGCGGGCAGCGCGAATTGTGCGAGGCGATCGCAGGACTGCGCAAGGTCGAATCGGGCGGGATCTATCACGAGGGCGAGAGCATCGTGGGCCTTTCCCCCAAGGAGATCACCCATAAGGGCATCGCCATGAGCTTCATTCCCGAGGACCGCCTCGGCATGGGGCTTGCGCCTTCGCTCTCCATTACGGACAATATGATGCTGAAAAACTATCAGGACCGTATGCCCGCAGTGGAGGAATCGGGCGAGAGCGCTGAAGCGCCCGATGCCGATCTTGCCGTACAGACGGAAGAGCCTGGCGCCGCTCCGGCTGGGCATATGGAAGAGCCCGATGCCGATTCCGCAGCGCAGAAGAAAAACGGGTGCAAGGTGTTTTTGCGGCGCGCAGGCGACAGGATCGGGCGCTTCCTCAACCGCTATTGCGGCTTTGTCGACCGCAAGCGTGCAAGGCAGCAGGCAGAACAGATCATTCAGGAGCTTGATATCGTGACCCCCTCCACCGAGACGCCCGTGAGAAGGCTTTCGGGCGGCAATCTGCAAAAGGTGCTTTTGGGGCGCGAGATCCTCATTCAGCCCAACGTGCTCATCACGGCGTATCCCGTGCGCGGGCTGGACATCAACTCCTCCTACCTCATCTACGACATTCTCAACCGCGAAAAGAAGGGCGGAACGGGCATCCTCTTCATCGGGGAGGACCTCGACGTCATGCTTGCGCTCTGCGATAAGATCATGGTGCTCTGCCACGGCAGGCTCATGGGCGTGGTGCATGCGGAAAAGACGAATAAGGAGGAACTCGGGCTCATGATGGCGGGCTCGCTCAACCTCATGGAGGAGAAGGGCAAGCAGATGGGCATTGCAAAGGATACGCAGATCGGAGGTGACGCATCATGGAACGAATAAAAGAGCCGCTTCTTCACATCACGCGGCGCGATGGCATGCCGCTGTGGAAGAGCATGCTCATCCGCGCCGGCGCCGTCCTCATCGCGCTTGTCATCAGCAGCATCTTCATCTCTGCCGCGGCGCCAAACTCGCAGGGTTTTTTCGGGTTTTTCGGCTCCTTCTTTTCCGGCTCCTTCGGGACTATGCGGCGCCTCTCGCAGCTCCTGCGCGAGACGTCCATGCTGCTTCTTGTCGCGCTGGCGCTCGTCATCGCCTTCAAGATGAAATTCTGGAATCTTGGCGGGAACGGGCAGATCCTCATGGGGTGCCTCGCCTCGGCCATGTGCCTTGTCTATCTGGGCGGCAGGATCCCCAACGGCGTGCTGTGGCTCATCATGTTTGTCGTCAGCATTCTGGCGGGCGCGATCTGGGCGCTGCTGCCTGCCCTGTTCAAGGCGTTCTTCAACACGAACGAATCGCTCTTCACCCTCATGATGAACTACATCGCCATGTACCTTGTGGCGTTCTTCATCACCCATTGGTATCCGCAGGGATCGGGCGCCATGCCCTCTATGTCGGAGTATGCGCTCATCGTCAAATTTTCTGATCCGAGCAATACAAGCATATGGGGTAAAACGATCCCTGTTGTATTGGCGGCTGTCTTGGTCACGATATTCATCTACTGCTATCTCCGCTATCATAAGCACGGATTTGAGATCTCTATCGTGGGCGAGAGCGTGAACACGGCACGCTATGCGGGCATCAATGTTAAAAAGGTCATCATCCGCACGCTCATCCTCTCTGGTGCGCTCTGCGGGCTTGTGGGCTTCCTTCTGGTCGCAACCGTCAATCAGATGATCACCACAACGATGGATGGCAACATGGGCTTTACAGGCATCATTGTGGCGTGGATGGGAAAATTTGATCCGCTTGTAATGATCGGGGTGTCGCTTTTCGTCAACTTCCTTACGCGCGGCATGTCGCAGGTGTGCATCGATTTCGGCTTCACCAGCGAGGCGCTCTCCGATACCGTCGTCGGTCTCATCTATTTCTTCCTGATCGGATGCGAATTCTTCATCTCGTACAAGCTGCATTTCAGCAAGGGCAGGGCGAAAAAAGACAGACCGGACTTTATGGATCCTGCGCCAAAGCCGCCCGAGATAACAGATACGACAGCGCAGACTCAGCAAGAAAATACGCCCGATGCGGCGGAGGAGACGGCATAGTATGGATATCATGTTCTTTTCGTCGGCGATCGAATTTGGCGTCATATTCCTGTTCGGCTGCGTAGGGGAGATCCTCACGGAAAAATCCGGGCATCTCAATCTCGGCATCCCCGGCATCATGTGTATGGGCGCCGCCGGCGGGTGTTTTGGTGCCAAGCTCTATCTCATGCCAACGGACAACCCGAACGGGTTTGTCACCATTCTGATGGCGATCCTGTTCGCCATGCTCTTTGCGGCGGCACTTGGCGCGGTCTATGCCTTTCTTACTGTGTCGCTGCGCATGAATCAGAATGTGACGGGGCTTGCCTGCACGATCTTCGGCGTCGGGTTCACCTCCTTCTTCCTGAACACCATCGTATTGACGGAAGGGGTCAGCACAAAACTCTCCTATGCAGGGCAAAATTTCTTCAATGCGGCCCTTCCCGGGGCGGAAAGCACAGGGTGGTTCGGCACCATCTTTCTCGATCACGGCACGCTCGTCTATCTTGCGATCATCATTGCTGTTCTTGCGGCCCTCATGCTGCGATATACCAAGATCGGCCTGAATCTGCGCGCCGTGGGCGAAAGTCCCGCAACGGCGGACGCGGTCGGCATCAATGTCACGCGGTATAAGTACAGCTTTATCATCCTCGGCGCGGCGATCGCCGGCCTTGGCGGACTTTGCTGCATCATGGACTTTAATCTGGGTAATGTAGACGCAAATGTTTCTCAGACCATTCAGGGGATCGGCTGGCTTTCGATCGCGCTCGTCATCTTTACGATGTGGAAACCCGCGCTTGCCATTGTCGGCTCCATCGTGTTTGGCGCGCTGTATATTCTCTCGTCGCGCATCACGATGATCTCCTTCGAACAGATCCAGCTGCTCAATCTGATCCCCTTCATCGTGACCGTCATCGTGCTCATCGCAACAAGTATGATCGGTCACCGCGAGACGCAGCCGCCCGCAAGTCTTGGGCTCTCATACTTCCGCGAGGACAGATAAAAAACATCTCAACGATAAGACGGCGCACCGCATGACGCGGTACGCCGTCTTTTCCTGTTTGTCTGTTTTATCTGCTCAGTTCGCGCACGGCGCGATCGGTCGCGCGTTTGATATCGCGCTCCTTGATGGACTGTCGCTTGTCATAGGTATGTTTGCCCTTGCAGAGGGCGATCTCGACCTTGACGAGCGCATCTTTGAAGTAGAGCCTGAGCGGGACGAGCGTATATCCCTTTTCATTGACGCGGCCGATGATCTTGGCGATCTCCTGCCGATGCAGCAGAAGTTTGCGATCCCGCCTTGCGTCGCGGGTGTTGAATGCGCCGCTCTTGTCGTAGAGCGCAATGTGCATGTTTTTGAGGAATACCTCGCCGCGGCGGATTTCGCAGAAGCTTTCGCCGAGCGATGCCTTGCCCGCGCGCAGCGATTTGATCTCGCTGCCTTCGAGCACCACGCCCGCCTCATATTTTTCTTCGATGAAATATTCAAAGGAAGCCGATCTGTTGACTGCGATCACATTCATAATTTGGTCACCTTTCCAAGGAATGTAAAGTGCGTTCTGCGCATGCCCCAATCCACACCGTCGACCCGCACGCGGATGCGTTCGCCCAGGCGGAAGGACATCTTCGTCCCTTTGAGCATAAAGCGCGATTCGATAAATTCGTAGTAATCGTCTGGCAGCGTTTCGACGGGTATGATGCCCTCGATCGTGTTGTCCAGCTCGGCAAATACGCTGAACGACGTCACGCCGGAGATCGTCGCTTCTGCCTCCATGCCGATATGCTCCTGCATATAGGCGACGATATAGAGGGCGTCGACATCGCGTTCCGCTTCGGCGGCGTTTTTCTCGCACTGTGAGCACTGAACGGACGCCTCCTCTACAAAGGACGCATAGCGCTCCTTCGTCTCTTCCGGACGGGAAAAGCTCTCGCTGATGATGCGGTGGATGCACAGGTCGGGATAGCGGCGGATGGGAGAGGTGAAGTGGCAGTAACAGTCGGACGCAAGCCCGAAGTGCCCGATGTTTTCGGGAGAGTAGATCGCCTTCATCATGGAGCGGAGCATGACGCGGTTAACAAGAGGATAGAGCGGAGAATTTTCAAGCGAGCGCAGCAGCTCCTGATAGTCTCTTGGCGTAATGTGCCCGGGGCGAAACTTGACGCGCACGCCGATGTCGGAGAGAAAGGCGATAAAGTCGTGCGCCTTGTCCTCGGAGGGCGCCTCGTGCACGCGGTAGACGAAGGGCATCTTTTTCTGCGTCATGAGCTGTGCCACGCTCTCGTTGGCAAGCACCATGAACTGTTCGATCATGTCGTGCGAGATCGTGCGCTTGTGGTCGGGGATGGAGATCTTCCCGTCGCGGTAGAGGATCTTTGCCTCTTTAATGTCCATCGTCACACTGCCGCGCCGCGCACGCACCTCCTGCAGGATCTTCGTCAGCCGCATCGCATGATCGATCATTTCGACGAGATCGGGGTAGCGTTCCCGCATGGACGAATCGCCCTCGTACAGCTTCGTGACCTCGTCGTAGGTCATGCGGTGCCGCGAACGAATGACGGACTTCTGAATGCGCTTCTTTTTGACCGTGCCGTGCTGATCGATCGTCATAAGACAGGAGAGGGTGAGGCGGTCCACGCCCTCATTCAGTGAGCAGATGTCGTTGGAGAGCGCCTTGGGCAGCATGGGGAGCACGCGGTCGGGGAAGTAGACGCTCGTTCCCCGCTTGAATGCCTCGCGGTCGATGACGCCGTTGCGCGCCACATAGTGCGAGACGTCTGCAATGTGTACGCCAAGCTCAAAGACGCCGTCGTGCTCGGAGACGGAGATCGCGTCGTCAATGTCGCGCGTGTCTTCGCCGTCTACGGTGATGATGAGTTCGTCGCGCAGATCGAGCCGTCCCTTCAGATCGCCCGCCGTATGCGGACGGGAGGCCTGGCGCCCCGCCTCCTCTTCGACCTCCGCCGGAAATTCTTCATACAGCCCGTGCGCACGGATGATGGAGAGCTCCTCGGTGAGGAAATCCTCCTGACGGCCAAGCACTTCGATCACCTCGCCGCGCGGCTCGCCAAGCCCCTCGGCAAGTTTTACGACCACCTTGTCGCCCGTGCCGCATCCGCCGTTTTTCCCGGCGGGGATAAAGATCTCAGCCGTATATTTCCGTTCGTCGGCGACGACGAATCCGCCCCGTTTTTCGCGGCGGTATGTGCCCACGATCTGCGTCAACCCGCGCGAGAGGACGGCAAGCACTTCGCCCTCATCCTCCGATCGGCCGCGGACGGGAATTGCGAGAACGATGTCCCCGTGCAACGCGCCCTGGGTGCGGCGCGCGGGGATAAAGAGATCCTCGCTCCCGTCGTCGGGGACAAAGAACCCGAACCCGCGCTCGTTACCCACGAATTTTCCGCGCAGGGCATGGAACTGCTCTGCCGTGCCGTAGCGGTAATGCGAATCGCACATGAGCTCGCCTTCGCGGCAGAGCGCGTGCAGCATTTCGCGCAGGGCAAGACTCTCCTTTCTGCCCAGCCGCAGCCGTTTAGCGATCTCGTCGTCGCTTAAAAGGGCAAATGTCCCATCTTTGATCTTTTTTAATATCGTCTGTTTTGCGTTCAAGATAACTCCTTCAAAATGCGATCGGCATCATGCCGCGGGTAAAAATAACGGGCAGCTTACAACAAGCCGCCCGTTTCCGTTTTCTTCGTGATCAGGTCCAGATCGAGTCGATCTGAAGAATGAAGAATACAATGGCGAAAACCGCCAGAATGACAAGGGAGATCACCGTCCATTTTTTCAGTTTCGCCTCGGTGGACTTCCCTTTATTCTTCCCGAAGAAGGTTTCGCTCGAACCGGTCAGACCGTCGATCCCGCGGGAGTTGCCCGGGGTGAGCAGCACAAGAATGATGGCGGCAACGGCGGCTGCAAGCATCAGAGCGATAAAGACAAAGCTGACGATGCGATAGGTCGCATATACGGCATCAGAGCTTGCAGGTGCAAGTAAGTTTGCGATCATGGAAAGATAGTTCATAACACTTTTTCCTTTTATTACAAAGTACATCAGCAATTATACCATAATCGAAGCAGAATGACAACTTTTTTTGCGGGAAAAAATTAAAAAACCCTTCCCGAAGGAAAGGTTTTTTGCATGCATCAGGCATTGAGGAAGGGGCTGCGGGAATCGGAGCCGATGGCAAGGAGCAAGACGCAGTTTCCGTTGACGAGTTCGCTGTTCTGAATGTCGGCGATCAGCCCCTGCAGCGTTTCGCTGCCTTCGATCGCCTCTTCCATCTCGGCGGTGGAGTTGAATTCGAGCACGACGGCAACGCCCATGTCGAGCAGGCCGTTCGCTTTGGTGAACACATGTACGGTGCATACGTTCTCGTAATCTTCGCCAAGTGCTTCGACAACCTGGTTCTGATATTCCTGTACCGATTCGCTTTCGGTATATCCCGCGTCTTCATAGGCAGAGCGGATGGATGAAATGCTGCTGCATGCCGTAAGAAGGGCAAACATCGCAGCGATCAGCATGATACATGCCATGACCGAAAATCTTTTTTTCATAGACATTCTCCTTTTTCTCTTGCTATGTTGATTATATCAAATTATCGTCAGGTTGTCAATACAGGGACAAAACTTTTTTCTGGATTTTTCTTCCTGTGAACTTATCGAATTTCTCTTTTCGGTCTTGACATCCGCAGCTTTTTTGCGCTATAATAAAAAATATGGAAAATATCGTTCTGATCGGGATGCCCGCCTCGGGCAAGAGTACCGCGGGCGCCCGACTGGCGCAGCACATCGGCTATGGTTTGATCGACTGCGATCTGCTGTTGCGCGGCCTGATGCAGATGCCGCTTGCGCAGATCATTGCAACGCAAGGGGCGGAGCAATTCCTTGCGGCGGAGGAGCGCCTCAACTGCGCGCTCGCCTGCGTGCGGTGCGTGATCGCGACGGGCGGCAGCGCCGTATATTCCCATATCGCCATGGAGCATCTCGCCTCGATCGGAACGATCGTGTATCTTCGGTTGAGCGCAGCGGAGATCGAGCGGCGCATTCCCGACCTTGTTGCGCGCGGCGTGGTCATGCGCGGCGGCGTCCATACCGTTGATGAGCTGTATCGCGAACGCATTCCACTCTATGAACGTTATGCGCAGTATACGGTCGACTGCGACGGAAAGAACATTGAAGAGACGGCAGGGGCGATCGCCTCCGTTCTGGGGGTGACGGGATGAGGATCTGTATATTCGGGGCGGGCGCCATGGGGACAAGCCTCGGCGCCGCGCTCACGGAAGCGGGGATCGCCTGCGACCTTGTCACTCGCGATCGGGCGCATGTAGACGCCCTGCGCAAACATGGCGCAACGCTTTGCCTTCCGTTTGAAAATCGCGGCAGGCGACGCGTGCGCATTCTGCGCGGGCAAGACGCAGCGCCGATTTTCGCCGCCGATCAGAAAAAAATACCCGTCTCGGCGCTCCTTCCCGAAGAAATGGCGGGCAGATACGATGTGATCTTTCTTGCGACGGGGCAGCAGTCTAACGCGGAGCTTGGCGGGCTTTGCGCATATCTGAGCGAGGACGGCGCGCTCGTCACCGTACAGAACGGCCTGCCCGAGCGGGGATTGCGCGACATATTCGGAAGAGACCGTATCTACGGCTGTGCGCTCTCCTGGGGCGCGGAGCGATTGTCGCCCGGCGTCGTTGCGATCACGAGCGGCAGCGGGTTCCGCTTTGCGCTCGGGGCATACGGAGGGGGCGACAAACTCCCGCAGCTGAAGGCGCTTCTGGAACAGATCGGGATCGTGACGACGGGCGATTTGCAGGAGCTTCGCTTTGCCAAACTTGCGATCAACGCCTCCTTTTCCACGCTCTCTGCGATCACGGGGCTCACCTTCGGGGAACTTGCCGTATCGCACAGGGCAAGGGTGCTCTCCCTCATGCGCGAGGTCTTTTCGGTCGCCCGTGCCGTAGGGTGCAAAAAACTTCCGCTCAACGGGCACGATTTATTTCGCGTCTTTTGCCGCCCCTGGGCATGGTGCATGCTTCCCGTTGCGATGCGCGCCTATCGCACGACGCGCTCGGGTATGCTGCGCGCCATTGCGGCAGGAAGGCGGTGCGATATCGATTATGTCGCAGGCGCCGCGATCCGTGCGGGCGAGGAGGCAGGTGTTCCGACGCCGCATCTTGCGCGTGCGGTCGCGGTCGTTCACGAGATCGAAAACGGATTGGCAGAGATCGCGCCCGAGAGCCTCTCTCTGCTGGACGAAACAGAATAAAAACCATAGGAGATATTATGGACTATAAAAAACTTGCCGAGCGGCTGCTCCCCGGGGAGTACCTTCCGCTTGAGGAATACGAAAGAATGTACCCGCCGCGTGCGCTGCCCACGGGGGCAGAGGTCACCCGCCTTGCCCCTTCGCCCACGGGATTTATTCACCTGGGCAACCTGTTCGTGGCAATCGCAAACGAACGCATCGCCCACCAGAGCGGGGGAAAACTGTACCTTCGCATCGAGGATACCGACCTCAAACGCAAGGTCGACGGCGCCGTCGAGGCGGTCAAGCGCGCGCTGGAGTACTTCGATATCCGTTT
This sequence comes from uncultured Clostridia bacterium, assembly GCA_944337235.1. GTDB lineage: Bacteria > Bacillota > Clostridia > Christensenellales > Borkfalkiaceae > Gallimonas. Next base: position 108,773 of record CALVLK010000001.1, on the reverse strand, counting down.
TGACGAGGGCGCCGAGATCGGCGGAGACGACACCTATGGCCCTTGGTACCAGCGGCAGCGCGGCGAGATCTACCGCGCATATGTCAAAGATCTGATCGCGCGCGGGCGCGCCTATCCCTGCTTCTGCACAGAGGAGGAACTCTCTGAACTGCGTGAACAACAGACGGCGGAAAAGAAGATCACGGGCTACTACGGCGCCTATGCAAAGTGCCGCAACCTCAGCGAGGAGAAGATCTACCGCAACCTCGATGCAGGGAAGCCCTATGTCATCCGCCTGCGCTCCATGGGCGATCCGGAACACAAGCTGCGCTTCCGCGACGAGATCAAGGGGGAGATCACCGTCACAGAGAACGATCAGGACGTCGTCATCTTAAAGAGCGACGGGATCCCCACCTATCACTTCGCGCACGCTGTAGACGATCATCTTATGCGGACGACGCTCGTCATCCGCGGCGAGGAGTGGCTGGCATCCCTTCCCATTCACCTCGAGCTCTTTGACGTGCTTGGCTTTCCGCGCCCGCGCTACGGGCACAACTGTTCGCTCATGAAGCAGGACGGCGAGACGCGCCGCAAGCTCAGCAAGCGCAAAGATCCCGAACTCTCCCTGGAATTTTACAGAAAGGCGGGCTATCTGCCCCGCGCCGTAAAGGTTTATATGCTCACGCTGCTCAATTCCAACTTCGAGGAGTGGTACTTAAAGCACCCCGACGCGCCCCTTGAGGACTTTTCCTTCTCGGTGCGCAAGATGAGCAAGAGCGGCACGCTCTTCGACCTTGATAAGCTCAACGATATCTCCCGCAACGAACTTGCCAAGCTCTCCGCAGAGGAAATGTACGACTTCCTGTTCTCCTGGGCGCAGGAGTGGGGGAGCGACGCGCAGAGGGCGCGCGTTGCCAACCGTGAATATCTGCTGCGCGTTTTGGCGCTCTGCATGGGCACGGGGAGCAAAAAACGCAGAAAGGATTTCGAGACCGCAGCCCAGGCGATCGATCATATCGCATACTTCTTTGAAACGCCCGAACAAACGGACGCATACCGTGTGACGGCGGAGATGAAGAACGCCATTCTGTCCGCCTTTTTGCAGACATATTGCGCCGCCGACGACGCGCAGGTGTGGTTTGCCAAGGTCAAAGAGGTCGCAGCATCCCTCGGCTTTGCCGCCGAGATGAAGGAGTACAGGGCGGCGCCCGAGGCGTACGCGGGAAGCGTTGCGGACGTTGCTGAGGTGCTGCGCATCGCGGTCACGGGCGGGGCGAATACGCCCGATCTGTGGACGATCATGCAGATCCTCGGCGAAGAACAGGTGAAAGCGCGCATCACAGGCGCCATGGAGGACAGATCATGAGCAGAGCGGACGAGATCTTTATTGAAAACTGCAACGATATCCTGCAAAGCGGGGTATGGGATACGGCATATGCGGTGCGCCCTCATTGGGAGGACGGCACGCCCGCGCATACGGTCAAAAAGTTCGGCATCGTAAACCGATACGATCTTCAAAAGGAATTTCCCATCCTCACCATCCGCCGTACGGCGTTCAGGTCGTGCATCGACGAACTCCTTTGGATCTGGCAGAAGAAGAGCAACAACATCCATGACCTCAACTCGCACATCTGGGACAGCTGGGCAGACGAGAGCGGCTCCATCGGCAAGGCATATGGCTATCAGCTTGCGCAGAAGGCGATCTACAAGGAGGGGGAATTTGACCAGGTCGACCGCGTTCTCTACGACCTCAAACACAATCCCGCCTCCCGTCGCATCATGACGAATCTGTACAACTTTCAGGATCTGCACGAGATGCACCTGTACCCCTGCGCCTATTCCATGACCTTCAATGTGTCGGGCGATACACTCAACGGCATCCTCAATCAGCGCTCCAACGACATGCTCACCGCAAACAACTGGAACGTGGTGCAGTATGCGATCCTCCTTATCATGTTTGCGCAGGTGAGCGGTCTGAAGGCGGGCGAACTTGTGCACGTCATTGCCGATGCGCATCTCTACGACCGCCATATCCCCATCGTGAAGGAGATCATCGTACGCGAACCAAAGCCGGCGCCGCGGCTGATCGTCGATCCCTCCGTGAAAAATTTCTATGACTTTACGGTCGACAGTTTTCAGCTTGAAAACTATGAATATACGCCGCTTGCGGCAAAGATCCCGGTGGCGATATGAGGGCGATCTTCCATGCCGACAAAAACTGGGGCATCGGCAGATCGAACGATCTGATGTTCTCGCTGCCCAAGGATATGAAGTTTTTCCGCGAGACGACGGCGGGCAAGGTCGTCGTTTTGGGGCTGAACACGCTGCGCTCCTTCCCGAACGGCAGGCCGCTGAAAAACCGCACCCATTATGTGCTTGCGCCCGATGATGCGGGCGAGGGCGTCACGACCGTCCACAGCATCGACGAATTGCTTGCCGCCGTAAAACAATATCCGCCGGACGATGTGTTCGTCATCGGCGGGGCGAGCGTCTATCGCGCGCTGCTGCCCTATTGTTCAGAGGTGCTCGTGACAAAGGTCGATGCCGACGGCAACGCAGACGTGTTTGTGCCCGACCTCGATCATACGCCGGGCTATGTTCTGATTTCAGAGAGCGCGCCCATCGAGGACAACGGCTATACCATCCGCTTTTGTACCTATCGGAACGAGCGTGTGCGCTCATTCTGACAAGAATCTTCGCGAAATTGCATATATTTGCGGGCTTTTTGCGGAAAAATTTTCGCGGACAGCCCGTTTTTTGTTGTCAAACGGCGGGGAAAAGATTAAAATATTTTACGGAAAATTTTACGACAGAAAAGGATACATATGGTCAGAGAAGATTTAAGAAACATTGCGATCATTGCACACGTCGACCACGGCAAGACGACGCTCGTCGACCAGATGCTCAAACAGAGCGGCACCTTCCGCAGCAATCAGGTCGTGGAGGAGCGCGTGATGGACAGCGGCGATCTCGAGCGCGAGCGCGGCATCACCATACTTGCCAAGAATACCTCCGTGCGCTATAACGGCGTCAAGATCAACATCATCGATACGCCGGGGCATGCGGACTTTTCGGGGGAGGTCGAGCGCTCCCTGAAGATGGTCTCGGGCGTTCTGCTGCTCGTCGACGCCGCAGAGGGGCCCATGCCGCAGACGCGCTTTGTCACACAAAAGGCGCTGGAGCTCGGCCTTAAACTCATCATTGTCGTCAATAAGATCGATCGCCCGGACGCGCGCGTCCACGAGGTGATCGACGAAGTTCTGGAACTTCTGATGGATCTGAACGCCACCGACGAACAGATCGACAGTCCCTTCATCTTCTGTTCGGGACGGGACGGCACGGCCTCGCTCGATCCCGACGCCGAGGGCGAGGACCTGAAGCCGCTGTTTGAACTCATTCTCTCGCACTTCCCGCCCATCGAGCTGGACGAGAAGGGGGAATTGCAGATCCTTGTCTCCTCCATCGACTATAACGACTATGTCGGGCGCATCGGCATCGGCAGGATCGAGCGCGGCGTCGCCAGGCAGAACGGCGAGGTCAGCATCTGCAATTACAACAAGCGCGAGGTCAGCGGCAAGGGCAAGATCGTGCAGCTGTACGAGATCGAGGGTCTGAACCGCGTGCCATGCGAAAGCGCCATGGCGGGCGACATCGTCTGCTTTGCGGGGCTGGAAGGGATCAACATCGGCGACACCGTCTGCTCCTGCGCCTGCGTGGAACCCGTTCCGTTTGTCAAGATCTCTGACCCCACGGTTGAAATGATCTTTTCCATCAACGATTCCCCCTTCGCGGGCAAAGAGGGGAAGTTTGTCACCACACGCCACCTGCGCGAGCGGCTTTACCGCGAACTCCTGCGCGACGTCTCGCTGCGCGTGGAGGATACCGATTCGGCAGACGCATTCCGCGTGAGCGGCAGGGGGGAGATGCACCTTTCCATTCTGATCGAGACCATGCGGCGCGAGGGGTATGAATTTCAGGTGAGCGCGCCCAAAGTGCTCTATAAGGAGATCGACGACGAGCGCTACGAGCCGGTGGACAGGCTGATCGTAGACGTCCCCGAGACGATGACGGGGCCCGTATTTCAGAGCATGGGGGAGCGGAAGGGCGAGCTCCTTCATATGAGCGCGCTCGGTTCACGTATGCGGCTGGAATTTCTCGTCCCTTCACGCGGGCTGTTTGGCTACAAGAGCGAATTTCTGACGGATACCAAGGGTGAGGGCGTGATGAGCGCCGTCTTCTTTGAATATCAGCCCTATAAGGGCGAGATCGTCCGCCGCAAGACGGGCTCGCTCGTCGCCTTCGAGACGGGCGAATCGGTCACCTACGGGCTGTTCAACGCCCAGGGCAGGGGAACGCTGTTCATCGGTCCCGGCACACCCGTGTACGAGGGGATGGTCATCGGCTTTTCGCCCAAGGATGAGGACATCAATGTAAACGTCTGTAAGACGAAGCACCTCACCAATACGCGTTCCTCGTCGTCGGACGATGCGCTGCGGCTGATCACGCCCAAGCACATGAGCCTGGAGGAGTCGCTTGAATTCATCGGCGAGGACGAGCTGCTCGAGATCACGCCCAAGAGCGTGCGCATCAGAAAGCGCATCCTGGACAGCGAATTGCGTGCAAAGGCGCGTGCGAAGGCGAAACTCGGCTGAGCATAACAAAAATCGCATCAAAAAGGAGCGGAGACGATTGTGCGTCGTGCCGTTCTTTTTTTTGCTTTGGCGCATACGATATCGTATGCAGGAACAGAAATCGGACAGTGTTCTCACCTTAGAAAACCGCAGTCGGCTTGGCATCACCGCCGTGGAGAGCGTCGATCAATTCTCCGACCGCCAGATCCTTCTCACCATCGCTGGAAAGCGCGTGACGATCGTCGGCGAAAATCTGCGCATCCTCTCCTTTTCGCAGGGCGGAGGAGGTTTCTGCGCCGAGGGCAGGATCGACGGGATCCGCTACGGCGCAGGGAAAAAGATGGGCAATCTATTCAAATAACATGTTCGAAGCGCAATTCTACAATTTTTGTGTGAGCGCCCTCTTCGGCGTTGCCTTCGGCGTGCTTTACGAGCTGACGCATCTCTTCCTGCGCAAAAGCTCCCGCCCGTATCTTCTCTTTTTATGCGATCTTGTCTTCTGCCTGCTGTGCGGGGGGATGTACTTTGCGGCGATGCTCCTCTTTGGTCTTCCCGCCCCGAAGGCATATATGCTGCTCGGCATGGCCTTCGGCCTCTTTCTTTCCATGAAAAGTTTGCACAAAGCAGTTGCATTTTTGCGCAGAAAGGTATATAATAAGATAAAGTCAGGCGTGAAGCAAACAAAGGATAAAACGGTATGGCAAAAACCAAGCTGAATATTTCAGAGGATAAGGCAAAGCGCATTGCCGTCGGCGCGACGGTGGGCGGGCTTTTGATCGTCCTCTTTCTTGTGATTGTACTCATCGTTCAATTTGTACAGATCGGGGTACGTCAGTCAGAATCCGCCCGGCTCGATGAGGAGATCGCACGCTACGAAGAGATGATCGAATCCGATCAGACGGATCTCGATTATTATCAGACGCAGACGGGGCTCTACTATTTGGCTAGAAAGGAAGGCTGGAAATAGGCAATATGAAACGTGCCGTCATTGATATCGGATCCAATTCCGTTCGCCTCATGCTTTGGGCGGACGGAAAAACTTTATTAAAGAAGATAAATACCACCCGCCTGGGCGCGGGACTGCTTGCAGACGGCACGCTCTCTGCGGAGAGTATGCAAAGGACGTGCGACGCCGTGACGGATTTCATCGGAACGGCTAGAGCATGGGGCGCAGAGAGCATTCACGCCTTTGCGACCGCTGCCGTTCGGCTTGCAAAAAACGGCGGCACGCTTGCGGATATGATCTACCATACGGGCGGCGTAAAGGTGGATATTATCGCCGGCGAGGATGAGGCGCTGCTTGCGATCTGCGGCGCGCTGGGCGGGCGCGACGGCGCCGTCGTCGATATCGGCGGGGCGAGCAGCGAGGTCTGTATCAGGAAGAGGGGAGAGATCGCATTCTGTACAAGCCTGAATGTCGGCGCAGTGCTGCTCTTCCGCAAGTTCGGAGAACGCCGCAGTGAATTGGAAGAATACATCCGTACGGTTGTATCGCCGCTTGCCGCATGGGATCGCGCCCCGCTTTTGACCGCCGTCGGCGGCACGGCAACGACGATCGCGTCCGTCCACCTCGGGCTTCCGGCATATGATCCCGAGGCGATCGGGCGTTGCGTCCTCACGCGGCAAGAGGTATCGGCGCTCGTCGATCGCCTCTTTTCGCTCTCTGTCGCGCAGCGCAAGGAACTGCCTGGCATGGACGTGCGGCGGGCGGACATTCTGCCGGGCGGGGCGCTCCTGCTCCTGTGCATCATGGATGCGTTGGATGCAGACAAATTTGCCCCGTCCGATCGCGACAATCTCGAGGGATATTTGGCCGTGAGGGGGCTTTTATGAGCGGATATACGAAGGAGCGGATCTATCAGGTATGTTCCCTGCTTTTGTTTGCGGCAGCGCTCTGCGGGATCATCTGCATGGTGTATTTTTTCCTGCGCGATCGCACGATCGCAGCCGCCGATTGGATCCTTCTCGTGCTCTTTCTGCTCTCCCTTTTCCTGCTTCCGCTGCATACGCTGCTGCATGAGCTCGGGCATCTCTTGCTGGGGGCGATCGTCAGAATGGGGTTTTCCTCCGTCGTCGTCGGGCACTTCGGATTCTTCCGTTTCGGGCGGCGATTCCGTATTCTTGGCAGGATCGCGCACGCCGGTGCGAGCGAGATGTATCCGCGCGGGGCAGAGCATATGCGCGGGCGCTTTTTGCTCTATCTGCTGGGCGGGGCAGGTACTGAACTCCTCTTTGGCGTTCTATTTCTTGTACTCTACTTTCTTCTTCCGCCCTCCCATGCACTGATGTTCTTTGCACTCTATGCGCCGCTCTGCCTCTATGAGGGGATCATGGCGCTCCTGCCCGTTCAGCTTTCCGCCGGGAAGACGGATGGCTATCTTCTTGCTGCGCTGCTCTTCCGCCGTGCAGACGGAGAGGCATTGCTTGCCGTCATGCGCGCCGGCGGCATGCTCTATCGCGGCACGTTTGAAACACTTCCGCCCGCGCTTCTTCAGGACGTTCCCGCCATTCCTGCGAGCGATCCTTGTTTTTTCATGCTGCTTCGTCTGCGCTGGCAATATGCCTATGCAGTCGGCGATCGGATACATGCTGCCGCGGAGCTGAACAGGATGTCCCGCCTCTTTGAGGATCTTCCTTCTGAGGCGAGGGAAGAGGCGCTGTGCGACCTTGTATGGGCGCAAAAAAAAGGGCTCCTGGTGCAGGGAGAGCAAACATATGCTTTGCCCGAGCTTGCCGAACGGGAAAATGCTTCCGTTGAGTATCTGCGTGCGTTGGCAGCCTGCGCCGGGCAGGAGGATCGGGAACAGATCTTAAAGGCCGCAGCACAAAAAATAAAGCGTATTCCGTTGCTCGGAATACGCAGATTTGAACAGGAACTGATTTTCGGTACAATGGGATGACAAAATGGCTTTGATGGGATACAACAAAGCCTATATAAACAGAAGCCCCAAAATTATGGAACGATACGGCTTCACAGCCGCATACGGGTGATATGAAGTTGTGGCAGATACAATCTCAATCGGACAGACCGAGCAGATAATCCGCAGACACGTTGAAATAACGTGCAACCTTTGCAATATTGCCTGCGGTAGGGTCGCTCTTGTTCGTTTCCCAATAGCAAACGATGCCAAGGCTGACACCAAGATCTTTCGCAACGGTAGCCTGAGAGAGACCTCTCTCTTTTCTCAATTCCATGAGTCTTTCAGAAAAAATCTTCATGACTATATGATAGCATATTATTTTCGGGAATGCAATCATTTTGGAGAAAAAAGTTAGCCTAAAATCAAAAAAAATTCCATTTTTCATCCATGTGTTCCAAAATATCTAATTTTTCGTGCCAACATTTGTTATCATTTTCGCATCTATCATGCAAACAGTTGTTACCATTTTTGCAGAGGTTTGAAATATGTATAAAATTTTATTTGTATGTCACGGTAATATCTGCCGCTCGCCCATGGCTGAAAGCGTCATGAAATATTTACTTGAAAATAGCGTTTTGTTGGAGCGGGTCCATGTTGCCTCTGCGGCTGCGCACACAGACGAGATCGGATCGCAGCCCCACCGCGGCACGCGCGCCGTTCTTGCAGAAAAGGGGATCCCCCTCGTTCCCCACCGCGCACGGCTGATGACGGCGGCCGACGGCGCCGAATATGATCTTCTCATCGGCATGGATTCCTACAATGTGCGCGACATGAAACGCATTGCGCGCGGCAACGAGGGGAAGGTCTTCCGTCTGCTCGACTTTACCGATCATCCGCGCGATATCGCCGATCCGTGGTACACGGGCGACTTTGAAGAGACCTTTTCCGACATCATGGCGGGTTGTACTGCATTGCTTGAGCGGCTCAAACGCGATCTCGTTTAGATCATCTTACTTTTTGATAGTTCTGTTTGTGTTTCTGCGCTTGCTTCCCGTTTCTGCGTTGGGTATAATGCTTTGCGAATGACCTCATGGAGATATCACATGAATGAACTGAATTTTTCTGCACGCTATCGCTTTGTCCCGCTCTCGTCCGTTCAGATCTCGGACGCGTATTGCACCAACGCCGTTCAGAAGGAAGCGGCGTATCTGATGCAACTGGACGAAAACCGCCTGCTTGCGGGTTTCTTCCGCAATGCGGGGCTTTCGACGCCCTATGTCCCGTACGGCGGATGGGAGAGCGGACTCATCGGCGGACACACGGCAGGGCACTACCTCTCTGCGCTCTCCTTTGCCTGTTCGCGCGGCGACCTTGACGATAAGATCAAAGGCCGTCTCTATGAAAAGCTTGTACACATGGTAGACGGGCTTGCGCTCTGCCAAGCGCACAGCAAGGTCAAAGCCGGATTTTTGTGGGGCGCGCCCGCCGTTCCTGCGGGCGGCGTCGAGGCGCAGTTCGACAACGTCGAAAAAAACCGTACAGACATACTGAACGAGGCATGGGTGCCGTGGTACACCATGCACAAACTGCTCGCGGGGCTGATCTCCGCGTACGAGATCGGGGGATATGAGCCCGCCCTTGCCGTTGCCATGCGGCTGGGTGATTGGGTATCCGCGCGTGCGTCTGGCTGGGACGGCGACACGGTGGCGCAGGTTCTCTCTGTAGAATACGGCGGCATGAACGACTGCATGTACGATCTGTACCGCATCGGGGGATGCGAACGCCATGCCGTTGCGGCGCATATCTTTGACGAGGAGCCGCTGTTCGACAAGCTCCTGACGGAGGGGAAGGACCTTCTCAAGGACAAACATGCCAACACCATGATCCCCAAGATCATCGGCGCACTCAACCGCTATATGACGCTGCACGGCAAAACAGTGGGCGGCAGCGTTGTGGATGCAACGCGATATCTTCGCGTTGCCGAGGCGTTCTGGCGCATTGTGGTGGAGCGCCACACCTATGTCACGGGCGGCAATTCCGAATGGGAGCATTTCGGCGCGGACTACGTTCTGGATCGTCGGCGCACAAACTGCAACTGCGAGACGTGCAACGTCTATAATATGCTCAAGCTCTCGCGCGCGCTGTTTGCGCTCACGGGAGAGGCGCGGTATCTCGACTATTACGATAACGCCTTTACAAACAGCATCCTCTCCTCGCAGAACCCCGAAACAGGCATGACGACCTATTTTCAGCCCATGGCGGGGGGATTCTTTAAGGTGTTTTCAAGACCCTTCGACAAGTTCTGGTGCTGTACGGGAACGGGCATGGAAAATTTCTCCAAGCTTGGCGAAAGCGTCTTTTTCAGAGGCGAGAGCGGGCTCTGTATCGGGCACTATCTTGCGGCGCGCTACCATGATCGGGATATGACAGTCGAGCTCGAGGCAGACCTTCCGTTCGATGAAGACGTCACCATTCGCATCGTGCAGGCGGAAAGGGAATTCCGCTTTACGATGCGCATTCCGGAATGGGCGGCAGATGAGCCGACGCTCCTCAAAAACGGCGCTCGTTGTCCCGTCGGGCAAGACGGGGCATACCTCTTCCTTTCCGTGCGCGAAGGCGACGAGATTCGCCTTCACATTCCCGCCTCGATCTCGCTGAAAGAGCTGCCCGACGGCGACGCGCTGGCCTTTCGCTTTGGCGGCGCCGTTTTGAGTGCCGACCTCGGCTGCGAGGATATGCAGGAGACGGAGACGGGGGTCGACGTGACCATTCCCGCGCGCAGAAAACTTGCCACCGAGCGCATCTATTTTACCGACCTTGCAGAGCGCCTTGCCGCGCCCGATACCTTCTTCCGGCGCGAGGGGGAGGCGTTCGTCTTGCAAGGCGGCGATATCCCGCTGCGTTTTGGCCTGCATTATCGGCGCTACCGCGAGCGTTATGCGATCTATTGGCGGCTCAGGCAGGGGCTGCGCGCGGAAGATACCCCGGAGGGCGCAGATCTGCGCACGCCCTTCGACAGCGTTCAGCCCGGCTATGGTCAGTATGAGTCAGACGATCTGCACGAAATGCGCGAATCTTGCAGCGTTGCGGGCACGGCGGAAGGTTCGACGCGTGCCGTTGCCCCGGGCGGGTATGTCTCGTACGATCTTGCCGTCGATCCGGAAAGAAAAAATATCCTCGCCGTGGGATTTTTGCATAGCGACAACGGAAGGCACATTCTCATCACGGCAGAGGGCGAGACGCTGTTCGACGGGTTCCTCAACGACACTTTGGGCGAAGAACGCTATCAGCGTGAATTTGAGATCCCCGACCGCCTCCTCGCCCATGCAAGAAAAAAGCACGTCAAAGCGCGGGATTATACCGTGCTTCGCGTGCAGTTTGCGCTCTCTCCCAAGACTTTGCAGAAAGCGGGATTTACGCTTGCAAACAAGATCGTCATCTATTGTTCATGAGGCGATGCAGAATATCAAAATATTGCGGAAACGTCTTTTTGCAGCAGGAGGGATCGTCGATCACGACGCCCTCCTGTTTTGCCTGCAACAGCGCAAACGCCATCGCAACGCGATGATCGCCGTAAGTTTTGATGCGGGCGGGGCGAATGGGTGCGGGGAAGATGGTCACGCCGTCTGCGCGCTCCTCCACGGGGACGCCGAGCGCAGTCAGGTTGCGGCAGATGGCATGGAGGCGATCGCACTCCTGGTTGCGGATGTGGGCAAGATGAGAGAGAACTGTGGGGGTGGCGGCATAGGGTGCAAGCGCCGCTGCGGTGAGCACCTGGTCGGAAAAATCAGACATATCCTCGCAGAAGCCCTCAAACGCCCCGACCCCGCGCGCGTCGCCGTATAGGCCCTGCTCCCGCTCCTCAAAGCGCATACCGCGCGAAGCAAGCAGGGTTAGAAATTTTTTGTCGCTCTGCATCGTGGAGAGTGTAACATCTTTCACAAGAATATGGTCGCGCAAAAGAAAGGCGAGCGCGTACAGATAGCAGGCGGAGGAGAGATCCGCCTCGACGCGGTAGGATGCGGGCGAGCGGAGCGTGCCGCATACCAAGATCTGTTCGCCCTCTGTTCTGATCTGTACGCCGAAGTCCTGCATGAGCCGCAGGGTCATGGCGATGTAGCTTCCCCCTGTCCGCGTTCCGGACAGCTGCAGGGAAAAGGACGACCTGTTGCATAGGGCGGCCATCAGCAGACCGCTTGCATATTGCGTGCTCACATCGGTCGGAAGCGAAAAGGCGTTGCGGTTGATCCCGTCGGAATACATGGAGAAGGGAAGATGCCATTCCTCCCGTTCAAATCGGAACAGAACACCGCAATCCTGAAGCAGAGAAAGATGCAGCATGGGGCGGCGCGAGATCTGTTCCGATCCAATAAAACGGTATTCTCCGCCGCGGAAGGCGGCAAGCATGCTCAAAAAGCGTGCGGCGGTGCCGGAGTCTCGCACATCGATCTCAACCTTTTTGCGCGAAAGCGGAAGGCCACCATGCACCAGGATCCCCCCCTGCGTTACTTCGCAGCTGACCCCAAATGCGCACAGGGCATGCAAAAAGGTAAGCGAATCATCGCAAAGCGCACCGCTTTGCAGCAGGGTATCGCCCGCAGCGAGCGCTGCAAGCAGGGCGGCGCGATTGAAAATACTCTTGGATGCAGGCACTTCCATGGCGCAATATTTTTCGTTGTGATCGCAGGCCTCGCATGTGTAGCTCATATTCTTATGATAACAAATTTTCAGCATCGGGTCAAGAATTATCATTAAAATGGATAATTGCACTTGCTTTTTTGAAATAGATGTGATATAATTATAATACTTATGGATAAATTTGAGAACAAATACCATATTCGCATCCGTGTGATCCGCTCCAACCGAAAGACGATCTCGCTGCAGCTGCGCGGCAACGACGTGCTTGAGATTAAGATTCCGCAGACATATTCGGACGACGAATTGGAGGAGTTTATGGTCAGGCACTCTCGCTGGATCGAGCGGCGGCTGAGCGCCCGTGCGCAGCGATTTGCGATCTCCCTTGAAGACGGAGCACAGCTGACGCTGTTTGACGAGGAATACAGGGTATGCAGCGGAAAGCCCGCCTGGGGGGATGGCGTCATGCTGCTGCCGCAGGAGCGTCGTGAAGAGCATTTTCGGCGTCTTCTGAAATTCCGTGTGCGGGAGGAGACGTTGATCCTGGTGCGGGATTTTTCAGCAAAGTATGGCTTTCACTTCAAGGACGTCCTCATCTCCTCGGCAAAGAAGCGTTGGGCATCCTGCAATGCAGAAGGGGTGCTGCGTTTTTCCTTCTGTACCGCCTTTCTGCCGGTCGAACTTGCGGAATACCTTGTCGTTCACGAACTGTGCCATACGAGGCATATGGACCACAGCGCAGCCTTTTGGCAGGAAGTAAAAAAGATCCTGCCCGACTGGCGGCGCCGCAGAGCGGCATTGCGCACATATGAGTGGGTCATGGAGTGCTTTTAGTCTTTTGCATAGTATTATTTCAGACATATTGATCGATTCATTTATACCATGTTGTCAAAAAATTCCGTTTTGCGGAATTTTTTTTCATCTCCGACAAAATTCGACACAGAACCCTTTACAAATCCGCCACTTTACATTATACTATCTTTGCCATGGGCGATTATTTCATCCGGATCTCCAACCACAGCGCGGGGCAAAAAGGTCATTTCCATGCAGAAGCGCACGGGGCCTTCGTCGACGGCGCGCTTCAGTTTTGCTACGTGCAGGACGGGGATCCCGTTACGCTTTCCGTCTATCAGCATGCGCTCATCATGACGCGCGGCGATCTTTTGCATATTCCGTTTTCCGGCGGAAAGCGCACAAGCGCGACCGTACGCCTGGGGGAGCGATCGGGTTCGCTTGAGGTATATACGCACAGACTTTCGCATACCTTTTTGCGGGAACTGGAAGAAAAATCACTTCCGGAACATGGTTCGATCTCGCTAGAATACCGCCTCGGTGGCAGCGGCGGGGATGAGTTCAACCTTGAAATAGAGTTGTTACGGATAAGGGAGAAGTTATGAAGATAGAATATTATGGTCATTCCTGTTTCAGACTGATCGCAGACGACGGTTTCAGCATCGTATGCGACCCGTTCGGTGCGATCGGCCTGCCGCTTCCGCGGCTTTCGGCAGATCTGATCACGATCAGCCATGCGCATTACGATCACAACAACGCCTCTGCCGTAGACGCCCCCGAGGTGTTGGATCGCGCAGGGGAATATGAACGGGGCGGCGTATCGATCCGCGCCTTTCCTGCCTTTCACGACGACGCGATGGGGCGCAAGCGCGGCAGTGTGCTCATCTTTGAATTTTTGATCGACGGGCTTAAGATCTGTCACCTCGGCGATCTCGGCGAGGCGCCCTCGCGGCGGCTTTTGGCGCAGATCGGCAAACCGGACGTGCTGCTCATCCCCGTCGGGGGCAATTACACCATCGACGCCGGGACGGCGCATACCTATATCTGCCTGATCGACCCCGCGTTTACGATCCCCATGCACTATGCACTCCCCGGCTCGACCGTCGATATCGATCCGCCCGAGGCCTTCCTTTCGCGTTTCCCGCGGGAGGAAATCCGGTTTGCGCACTGCAATCATTGTGAATTTCCGCCCCAAGGAACGACGGCAAATATCATTGTATTGGACGCAGGGAAGGGCATATGAGCGAACAAGAGATGACAAAATTGGAACGGGAGTTCAGAGAATATTTTGAGACGCTCTCCGTTGCCGTTCTGCGCGTACTTGCAAGGCGTCTTGGGGCCTCCGCTTCCGGGACGAGCAAGAGCGCCTTTATCGACGCCCTCTGTAATATCCTGATGGGGCGGACGCTTCCCGTGCCCAAGACCAACCGCGGCGCACCCGTCAAACAGAACTATCTCGACCCTGAAGTCATTCAGCACATTGCTGACATTCGGCGCAGCAATGAGACGAAGTACCCCGTGGGGATGCTTGAGGTCGCTTCCCCCATGCCCAGCGCACCGCCTGCACCCAAACGCAGCGAGAAGATGTCCGGCCTCTTGGAGATTTTACCTGCAGGATATGGTTTTCTGCGCGCGGCAAATTGCCGCCCGGACGAGGCGTGCGACGTATTTGTGAGCGAGCAGACGATCCGCGTCATGCAGCTGCGCGAGGGGGATCTCGTCTGTTGTACTTCCGCTCTGCGCGTTCGCGAGGAGACGCCCGAGGTCTCGCAGATCCTCAGCGTAAACGGGAAGCCGATCGGAAAATATGAGCAGCGTTCAGACTTTCATCGTCTTGTATCCTGCTATCCGAATCACAAATTCGATCTGGACATCGTGCAGACCGATCTCTGTGCGCGCTTTATCGACGCATTCGTGCCCGTCGGAAGAGGGCAGCGCATGCTCATTGCCGCGCCCTCCATGGCGGGAAAAAGCACCCTGCTCAAACGCCTGGCGCAGGCCATCGTGAGCAGACATTCGGAATGCGATCCGGCCATTCTTCTGATCGACGCCCGCCCCGAAGAGGTGACGGATTTTCGCGGCTCCTTCTATCCGGAAATGAAGATCTGCTATACCACCTTCGACGACGGCGCCGAGCAGCATATCCGTGCTGCGCGCCTCACCCTGTCCTATGCAATGCGGCTTGCGGAGATGGGGCACGATGCGATCGTTTTCGTCGATTCGCTCAACAAGCTAATGAAGGCATATACGAGCTGCCGCGAGGACGGACTGGAGGCCGTCCGGCGTTACTTCGGCGCGGCGCGCAGCTTTATCGAGGGCGGAAGCCTCACCGTCATTGCCACGGCACTCATCCGCTCCGGCGATCCCGCCGACGATACCATGTACGAAGAACTGCGCAAAATGAGTAATTCCGAAGTTCTACTTAATCGCGAGCTGGCAGAGAGAAGGGTGTACCCCGCCGTCGATCTGAAATTTTCCGCGACCCGCCGCGAAGATCTCCTGTTGGACGCCGATGTGCTGAAACAATTCTTCAATGCCCGGGAGCACGCCATGCGCTGCGGAACGGAGGCGGCGCTTTCGGCGCTGTCCCAAACGGAGGACAACCGCGAATTTTTCTCGCGGGCGGGCGAACTGTTCGATCAGTGATCGCTGAAATCGTTTTATACCAAAAGAGAGGGAGGCCGATGCGGCCTCCCTCTCTTTCCCTGATTGATTGTGTTATGATTCCCGCGTCGGGCGGATCTGCGCATAATACACAAACCCGAATACGACGATCCCGAAGAAATAGATCACGGGAAAGATGACATAGCTTGCAAGCTGCCCGGCGTCGGTAAAGTCGATGCGCGCCGTGAGCGCCACGATGAGCACCAAGATCACGCATAGCGCATAGGTCACGATGGTGTTCGTCAACAGATTGCCCGTCTGACGCAGCGCGCGTTCGCCGTAGTGGTTCAGATAGGCAAGCCCCGCAACAAGCAGAAGGGCAAGTCCCGTTCCCCAGATGAAGTAGGGGAAGAAGCGGGGAAGGCCGAGCGAACTCTGCAGGCCGAGTGCAACGCTTCCCTCTGCAATGCACATCAGAAAGACGACGAGTGCGCTGAAGAATAGGGCCCTGCCTTTGTGGACAAGGGAATACGACGAAGCCTCGCGTTCTGTCTTGATGCGCCCGCCCGAGGTGCGGATGCGAATGCCGTCCTGCGCCGCCCGCGTTTCAAGGTCGTAAAAATCGATCTTGCCGACGGGAACGATGTCCGCCTGCGGTTCGTTTTGATAGGCGGGTTCGCGCTGCGCTTCGCGCGTAGGGGCGCTCGGCGTATATGTCGCCGCAGCGTGCGCGGGGGATGCGCTGCTGCGCGTGGGCTGTGCGGGGGGCGGGGGCGGGTTCTGCGCGTCGCTTGGCGCCTTTACCGTGTTCATGAACAACTTTTGAATGACGCTGCGATAGCCGCTCCGCTCTGTCGTAGGCTCGCTCTTGGGCCGCGTGCTCTGTACCTCTGCATCATAGAACATGGGCGGCTGTTCGGGCTCTGCGGGCGGTTTCATCAGATTGAGATAATTCTGATGGATCATCTGCTGTTCCCGCTCGCGGAACAAGCGCTCGTCTTCGGCGCGGATGCGCTTCTCCTGTTCTGCAAGTTCGCGTTCGTGCTTGGCCTTGAACATTGCCTCCTGCTGTTTCAGCCGTTCTTCGTACTGCGCACGCTCCTGAATGAATCCCTCCATTTCAAGAATGCGCGCATTCTGTTGTTCCTTCTCTGCGGCGAGGGCGGAAGCGTGCGCTGCCTCTTCTTCCTCGCGGCGGGCGATCTCGTCATTGAGCTCGCTGCGGCGTGCCTCTGCCTCGCGCAGTGCCTGTTCTTCCTGCAGGCGCGCCTCGTGCAGACGGCGAAGCTGTTCCTCTTCCTCCTGCCGCGCCGCGGCGTCGAGGGCGGCCTGTTCCTCGCGGAGGCGCTTTGCCTCCTCCTCGGCCGCACGGCGCTGTTTCTCTCGGATGCGCGCCTCTTCCTGTTCGATGGCCTGCCTGCGCGCTTCCTCTTCTGCACGAAGCCGCTCTTCCCGCACGCGGAGTTCCTCTTCCCGCGCGTGAAGCTCCTCTTCTATGCGCGAACGCTGCTCCTCAAACTCTGTCTGGCGGCGCTCCATCTCCTCTTCCTGCGCCTGCACTTCATCGTCGTCTCCGTCGTATTCCTCATCCTCGTCAAGCGTACGGTCGGGCACGCGCGAGGTGGAGCGGCGCAGCATGCGCATATCTACAATGCCGGGAGCCGGCTCATTGAAATCGAAATCCTTGTCAGAGATTAGGCTGTCGATGACGGTGCGGGAATACTCCCATTCCGACTGATTCTTCTCTGCGATCGCCTTGCCGTCGTCCGTCAGCGAGAAGTACTTGCGCCTTCCGCCGCCCACGGAGCCGCCCCAATAGGAAGTGACGTATCCCTCGCGTTCCAGCCGTTTGAGGGCGCTGTACAGAGAGGGCTGTTTGAGCGAATACTGCCCGTGACTCTTCTTTTCGATCTCGGCGAGGATCTCGTAGCCATACTTGTCCCCGTCGTAGAGAGCACGAAGAATGATGGTATTGATGTGCCCGCGAATAAGGTCGGAGCTGATCTTCATGCCCTCGGTATCTTGCTCGTCGTCCTCACGCTCCTCCTCGTCCTTCTCCTCCTCATCTGGGGCGGCCTCCTCGGAAGGGGCCTCTGCGGAAGGGGCCGCAACGTCCTCCTGCGCGGATGGCGCGGCGGTTTCCGGTTCAGCGGCGGGCAGCGCCGTCACGGAAGGAGCGGGCAGGGGTGCAGGCGCTTCGGCAGGGGTCTCCCGTTCGGGTTCGGGCTGCTGTTCGTCTGCATTTGCCTGCCCCTGTTCTGCATCCGCAGCAGGGTTCTGCATGGACGCATATGCAAACAGATCATAATCGTAATTTTCATCGGTGCCTTGGGGTTCGCCTTCGCGAATCTCTTCATCCATAGTGGCGCCTCCTGTTGTAAAAATGGGCAGATTGTGCCTTTTGATACAGTATATCACAAGATACGGACGTGTGTCAAGCCTTACACAGTATTGTGTCTGGCATAAATACTAAAATTTTATATTTTTTCGCCAAGAAAGGAGGCGGGCACGCCGTTTCGGTATGCCCGCATCGTATTATGTTTGCGTATTTTTTACGAGTAGTTTTTCAAGCAGCACCACGCAGAAATACATGATCGCCGCAAGCGAGCACAGAATGCAGGTCGCGCCCATGACGAGGTCGAGCCGGAATACCTGCCCGCCATAGACGATGAGATATCCGAGCCCCGCCTTGGAGACGATATATTCGCCCATGATGGATCCGATCCAACTCATCCCGACCGTCACTTTGAGCATCGAGATAAAACTTGCCAGCGAGGACGGGATGACAAGGCGGGTCAGAAGCTGCAGCTTTCCCGCGCCCATCGAGCGCAGCAGCAGGATCTTGTTTTGGTCCGTCATGATAAAGGCATTCAGCATGTGCATGATCACGACGATGATGCACACAAGAATGGTCATGAATACGATCGCCTTGCTCCCCGTGCCGCACCATATGATGATGAGCGGCCCGAGCGCGATCTTCGGCAGTGCGTTGAGCACGACGATGTACGGCTCCAGAACGCTGCGCAGCGTATCGCTCCACCAGAGCAGAAGCGCCGCCGCCGTGCCGAAGAGAACGGCGATGAAAAACCCTGTCAGCGTCTCTGCAAGCGTCACGCCGATGTGATAGAACAGCGTCCCTTCGGTGTAGAGGGAGCCGATCGTCTTCGCTATGCGCGAAGGGGAGCTCGTCAGGAACGGATCGGACCAGCCGCACGCGGCAGAAAGCTCCCATATACCGAGCAGAAGAATGAGAAGTCCGATCCGAAGGCATTGGATCAGAATGCTCTTTCTCTTTCTTGCCCGCAAAAATTTATGATGTTCCTGCGAAAAGTTCTCTGTGTTTTTCATGCGTTCAGCTCCTTCCATAAGATTTCGAACCAGCCCGAGAACGCGCTCATCTCCCGCCGTTTGAGCGGATTGACCACACCGTCGAACATGAGTTCATGGGCATGGGCGACACGGGCGGGGCGAGCGGTCAGAACGAGAACGCGGTCTGCAAGCGAGATCGTCTCGGAGATATCGTGCGTGATGAGAAGGGCGGTCTTTTTTTCTTTTCGCAAAATCGCCGCGACGTCCTCGGTCACATTCAGCCGCGTCTGGTAATCAAGCGCAGAAAATGGTTCGTCCAGGAGCAGCACGTCGGGATCGGACGCCAGCGTACGGATCAGCGCCGCACGCTGGCGCATCCCGCCCGACAGCTGAAAGGGATAGCTTGCGAGAAATTCTCCGAGCCCGTATTTTACGGCACGGGCGCGCGCTCTTTCATAGATCTCTTTCGTCTTGATGTGCTTGATCGTGAGCGGGAGATAGATGTTCTTTTCGATCGTGAGCCAGGGGAACAGCTCGTCGCGCTGCAGCATATAGCCGACGCTGCCGCTGCAGTTCACGCTCCCCGCCGAGGGGGTAAGCAGCCCCGCCGCAAGGGAGAGGAGCGTGCTCTTTCCGCAGCCAGAAGGGCCGATCACGGCGACGAACTCCCCCTCGCGTACGCTGAAGCTCAGATCGTTAAGCGCCTCGATCTCATCCCGCTTGGTATGATAGATGTATGACACATGGTCGAATGTAAGAATTTCGTTCATTTGCGTTCCTTTTGTGTCCGCCGTCGCGGCGGTTGCGATCAGAGTTCTTCAAAAATTTCGCGCGCGAGGGAATTGTCTACAAGTCTGTTGTAATCTGCCCGTTCGGGAAGTTCGCCCGCGCTTTCGATGATGTCCTGCAGGCGTTCAAAGCTTTCCTGCGTCATGACCATATCGCTCTTCCACGCGTCGATGCGCTGATAGCTTTCGATACTCGTCGTGATGGAGTTGAGCGAGGTGGAGGGGAACTGTGCATAAAGGTGTTCCGCGATCGTTGCGGCGTCCTCATTCTGCGCATATTCGATCGCGCGCATGACGGCGCACAGGAATCCCCTTGCCGTCTCCTCGTTCTCGTCCAGCCAGGAGCGCTTTGCAAAGTACGCCGTATAGGGAACCTCGCCGCTCGCGTCGCCCACGGCGGCAACGATATAGCCCTTGCCTGCCGCCTGATATTCCGACGCCGTCGGCTCGAACATCGTGCAATAGTCGCCGACCCCGCCCTCGAACGCGCTTGTCATCAGGTTGAAGGCGACATCGTAGTTGAGCGTGATCTCCTCCTCGGGCAGGCCGTGTTCTTTGAGGATATACTCGAATGTCATTGCGGGCACGCCGCCTCTTCTGCCCGCAAGGACGTCCTTGCCCGCAAGGTCCGTCCATTGAAAGTCCGGCTCCTCCTCGCGCGAGACGAGAAAGGATCCGTCGCGTTTTGTCAGCTGGCCGAACACGGTGGGCACGTCGCTCGTGCCGCCGAGCAGCACATAGATCGCTGCCTCCGGCCCGCAAAACCCGATGTCGGCGTCGCCCGACAGAACGGACGCCATTACGTTATCGGCGCCGCCGCCGTTGGTCAGCTCGATGCGGATCCCTTCCTCTTCAAAATACCCGAGCGAATCGGCAAGATACATCGGGGCATAGAATACGGAATGCGTCACCTCGTTGATCCTCAGCGTCACGGCGCCGTCCTGTTCTCCGCAGGCGGAGAGGGGTAGGAGAGCAAAGAGAAGCGCTCCTGCAACTGCAAATTTTCTTTTCATAAAAATCGCTCCAAAATCCAAGAATAATATATTCTATGACGCGGCAACTTTAATTGACAACATGGGCAAAATGAAGTATAATGGCGAAGTATTACAGTTCGGGTGACAAAACATGAAAGAGATGCAGACCACTTACAATCCCAAGTTATTTGAGGACAAGATCTATGATGAGTGGATGAAGAAAAACTGTTTCCACGCCGAGATCGACCCGCAGAAGGTGCCCTTTACCATCATGATGCCGCCGCCCAACATTACGGGGCAGCTGCATATGGGGCACGCCATGGACGAGACGATGCAGGATACCATTGCGCGCTTCAAGCGCATGCAGGGGTACTCCGTACTTTGGCAGCCGGGAACAGACCATGCCTCCATTGCGACCGAGGTCAAGATCGTCGATCAGATGAAGGCAGAAGGATTGAGCAAAGAGGAAGTGGGGCGCGAAGGGTTCCTCGAGCGCGCCTGGGCATGGAAGGACAAATACGCGGGCAGGATCGTCGAACAGCTGAAAAAGCTCGGTTCCTCCTGCGACTGGTCGCGCCTTGCGTTCACGATGGACGAGCGCTGCTCCCGCGCCGTCCGCGAGGCATTTTTCCGCCTCTATCAGAAGGGACTCATCTACCGCGGAAGCCGCATCATCAACTGGTGCCCCGGCTGCAAGACCGCACTCTCCGACGCAGAGGTAGAGTATTCCGAGGATGCAGGATTTTTCTGGTACTTCCGTTATCCCGTCGAGGGATCGGAGGAGTATATCACCATTGCGACCACGCGGCCGGAGACGATGTTGGGCGATACCGCCGTTGCGGTGCATCCCGATGACGCGCGCTACCGTCATCTCGTCGGCAAGACGCTGCTTCTGCCGCTGACGGACCGCAAGATTCCCGTCGTAGCGGATGCATACGTCGATCCCGCATTCGGTACGGGTGCGGTGAAGATCACGCCCGCGCACGATCCCAACGACTTTGAGGTGGGGCTGCGCTGCAACCTGCCCGTCATCCGCGTCATGAACGACGACGGCACGATGAATGAACTCGCGGGGGAATTTGCGGGGCTTGACCGCTACGAGGCGAGAAAGCGCATCGTGGCGCGCATGGAGGAACTGGGGCTTCTTGTCAAGATCGAGCCGCACAGCCACAACGTGGGGCACTGCTACCGCTGCCACGCCACCGTGGAGCCCATCGTATCCAAGCAGTGGTTCGTCAAAATGGCGCCCCTTGCAAAGCCCGCCATCGACGCAGTCGTAAAAAACAAGACGAAGTTCATACCCGACAGATTTGCCAAGATCTATTATAATTGGTTAGAGAATATCCGCGACTGGTGTATCTCCCGGCAGCTCTGGTGGGGACACCGCATCCCCGTGTGGTACTGCGACGACTGCGGCGAGACGATCTGCTCGCGTGAGACGCCCACCGTCTGCCCGAAGTGCGGCGGAACGCATCTGACGCAGGATGAGGACGTGCTCGATACCTGGTTCTCCTCTGCGCTCTGGCCCTTTTCTACGCTTGGCTGGCCGGAAGAGACGCCCGAATTCAAATATTTCTACCCGACGGACGTGCTCGTCACAGGCTACGACATCATTCCGTTCTGGGTCATGCGCATGATGTTTTCGGGCATCGAATACACCAAAAAAGTTCCCTTCCGCGACGTGCTCATCCACGGACTTGTGCGCGACGAACAGGGCAGAAAGATGTCGAAATCGCTCGGGAACGGGATCGATCCCCTGCAGATCATCGACGCATACGGCGCGGACTCCCTGCGCCTCTCGCTGCTGACGGGCGTCGCCCCCGGAAACGACACGCGCTTTACGGAGACCAAGGTCGAAGCTTCGCGCAACTTCATCAACAAAGTCTGGAATGCCTCCCGCTTTGTGCTTATGAACGTCGGCGATGAAAAGATCCCGCCCTTCGGCACCTGCAAACTGCAGCCCGCCGACCGCTGGATCATCTCGCATCTGATGCAGACCATCCGCGAGGTGACGCTTGCGATGCAGAAATATGACCTCGGCATCGCCGCAGACAAGCTGACGGACTTTGTCTGGAACGACTTCTGCGATTGGTATATCGAGCTGACGAAGGCGTCCCTGTACGGGGAAGATCGGGAGAAGCGGCAGGGCGCGCTCAGCGTGCTCCTGTATGTGCTCGACAACATCCTGCGCCTGCTGCATCCCTTCATTCCCTTTGTCACCGAAGAGATCTACAGCTATCTGCCCGGCAAAAAGGGGCTGATCATTACCGCAGAATTCCCGCACTACAATGCAAAACTTGCCTATCGCAGGGAGGCAGCCGCCTTCGACGAGATCATCGAACTCATCAAGGCCGTGCGCGCCATGAAGGTCGCCGTCAACTGCCCGCCCTCGAGAAAGGTACATCTATATCTTGTAACGGAGAGCAAGCGGCTCGTCAACGCAAACCGCAGCTCTGTACAGCGCCTTGCGGGCGCGAGCGAGATCGACTTCCTTGCCTCCACGTCCGATCTGAACGAAAAGACGGTCTCCGGCGTTGCCTCCATCGGTACCGTATTGGTGCCGCTCGGAGAGCTGGTCGACATCGAGGCGGAGCGCAAGCGCCTGAACAAGGAGCTGGAGCGCATCGAAGGGGAGATCGCGCGGGCAGGGAGCAAGCTTGCCAACAACAATTTCGTCATGAAGGCGCCCAAAAAGCTCGTCGAGGACGAACGTGCCAAGCTTGATAAATTCCTCGATATGAAGACAAAACTTCACCAACAGATCAAGGATCTCGATTAAATTATGCGCTCCGTCTGCCTTTCGGCAGGCGGAGTTTTTTTGTTGCCAAAATTATTTTCCTTCTTACGAAAAAAATTGCGGCAAAACTGTTGACAAATGCCGTAAAATTTGTTAAAATTAAACCGATAAAAAAATATCGATTAAATTTCGGAGCGTATCATTGATGAATGACGCAAGTTCGGGCGTCTCAAACGCCACCCTGCGCCGCATGCCGGCCTATATTAGGTTTTTGCGTGCGCGTGTCAAGAGCGGAGCAGAGTATGTCTCTTCGGCAGAGATTGCGCGCGAACTTGATCTTTCCCCCGTCACCGTCCGAAAGGATCTTGCGCTCGTAAGTACCTTCCCGGGGAAGCCAAAACTGGGATTCCCTGCAGAGGGGCTCATTGCCGATCTGGAACGCTTTTTGGGATACCGCAGGCGCACAAACGCCGTCGTCGTCGGAGCAGGGGGGCTCGGAAGAGCCATCATGCGCTACGAGGGGTTTGAGCATTACGGACTGAGTGTTGTGGCGGGCTTCGATATTTCGCCCGAAATGATCGGCGCCGTCGGAGGAAAACCAATCTATCCAATGGAGCGGTTGGACGAGATCGTGCGCAGAGAGGACGTCAAACTCGGCATCCTCACAGTGCCGCGGTCGTCTGCGCAGAGCGCATTCGACCATATGATCCGCGCCGGCATCCGTGCGGTATACAGCTTTGCACCCATCCATCTGGACGTTCCCGCGGGCGTGCATGTAAAATATGAAGACTTGGCAGCTTCGCTTGCTGCATTCAGCAGCGGTCTGCTTCTGTCGCAATAAACATTCAATATCGGAGGTAATCACATGAAGGACTTTATCGTGAACGATGAAGAATCGCTTGCGAAGATGCTGGCGCGTGTCAGAGCGGCGCAGGAAAAGTTTGCGACCTATACGCAGGAGCAGGTCGACTACATCTTCTACAAAGCGGCGCTGGCTGCCAACAAGATGCGGCTCCCCCTTGCCAAGCAGGCTGTCGAGGAGACGGGCATGGGCGTCGTCGAAGACAAGGTCATCAAAAACAACTATGCGGCGGAGTATATCTACAACGCCTATAAAGACACCAAGACCTGCGGCGTGATCGAACGCGACGAGGGCTTCGGCCTCACCAGGATCGCAGAGCCCGTCGGCGTGCTGGCTGCAATCATTCCCACGACCAACCCCACATCGACGGCGATCTTCAAGAGCCTCATCTGCCTCAAGACGAGAAACGGCCTCATCATCTCGCCGCACCCCAGAGCAAAGCGCTGCACGATCGAGGCTGCACGCATCGTGCTCGAAGCTGCCGTAGAGGCGGGCGCGCCCGAGGACATTATCGGCTGGATTGACGAGCCTACCGTGCCGCTCTCCGGCATGATCATGCGCGAAGCGGATATGATCCTCGCAACGGGCGGCCCCGGCATGGTCCATGCTGCATATTCCTCCGGAAAGCCCGCACTCGGCGTCGGCGCAGGCAATACG
The DNA here is from genome assembly GCA_944337235.1 of uncultured Clostridia bacterium. GTDB lineage: Bacteria > Bacillota > Clostridia > Christensenellales > Borkfalkiaceae > Gallimonas. The sequence goes on along the minus strand of CALVLK010000001.1, from coordinate 83,944 downwards.
CCCGCCGTCATCGATTCTACGGCAGATATCAAACTCGCAGCGTCCTCTATCCTTCACTCCAAGACCTTCGACAACGGCATGATCTGCGCTTCCGAGCAGTCCGTCATCGTCATGAAGGACGTCTACGACGCGTTCAAGAAGGAGATGAAGCTGCGCGGCGCATACTTCCTCACGCCTGAAGAGACGGACAAGGTCCGCAAGACCATGATCATCAACGGCGCGCTCAATTCCAAGATCGTCGGGCAGACCGCTTGCCGGATCGCTGAGCTTGCAGGCTTCACGGCGCCCGCGGGCAGCAAGGTGCTCGTCGGCGAGGTCGAGTCGGTCGATCTTTCCGAAGAATTTGCACACGAAAAGCTTTCGCCCGTGCTTGCAATGTACAAGGCGGAGAGCTTTGAAGACGCCGTCGCAAAGGCAGACAGGCTGATCAAGGATGGCGGTCTGGGCCACACCTCTTCGCTGTATGTCAATGTAGAGACGGGTGCGGACAAGATCGCGTACTTCCGCTCGATCATGAAGACCTGCCGTATCGTCATCAACACGCCTTCTTCGCAGGGCGGCATCGGCGACATCTACAACTTCAAATTCCCGCCTTCACTCACGCTCGGCTGCGGTTCCTGGGGCGGCAACTCCGTCTCTGAAAATGTCGGCGTAAAACACCTTATCAATATCAAAACCGTTGCGGAAAGGAAGGAAAATATGTTGTGGTTCAGAGCTCCCGAAAAGGTCTATTTCAAACGCGGCTGCCTTGGCGTTGCGCTCAAGGAGCTTGGCAAGCAGGTATATAACAAGAAAAAGGCGTTCGTCGTCACGGACTCCTTCCTGTATCAAAGCGGATTCACCAAGAGGATCACGGACATCCTCGACGCAGAGGGGATCACGCACGCGACATTCTTCAACGTGACGCCCGATCCCACGCTTGCCTGCGCAAACGAGGGCGTCAAGCAGATGCGCGACTTCGCGCCCGACGTCATCATTGCGATCGGCGGCGGCTCGCCCATGGACGCTGCGAAGATCATGTGGGTCATGTACGAGCATCCCGACGTCGACTTCCAGGATATGGCGATGCGCTTCATGGACATCCGCAAGCGCGTGTACACCTTCCCGCACATGGGCGATAAGGCACTCTTTGTCGCCATTCCCACCACGGCGGGCACGGGTTCCGAAGTGACGCCCTTCGCTGTCATCACCGACGAAAAGACGGGTACGAAGTATCCTCTTGCAGACTATGAACTGATGCCCGATATGGCAATCATAGACGCCGACCTGATGATGAGCATTCCCAAGGGGCTTACCTCCTGCTCGGGCATCGACGCTATGAGCCATGCGCTCGAGGCGATCGCCTCCGTCATGGCGACCGACTTTACCAACGGCATCGCCAAAGAGGCAGTCAAGCTGATCTTCGAGTATCTGCCCCGTGCCTATGAAAAGGGCGGCCACGACGCGGAGGCGCGTGAGAAGATGGCAAACGCTTCCTGCATGGCAGGTATGGCATTTGCCAACGCCTTCCTCGGCGTCTGCCACTCCATGGCGCACAAGCTCGGCTCCTATTGGCACATCCCGCACGGCATGGCGAACTCGCTCATGCTCGAGGAGGTGCTGCGCTTCAACAGCGCCGAAGCGCCCACCAAGATGGGTACCTTCCCGCAGTATGCCTATCCTCAGTGCAAAGCAAGATACGCCGACGTTGCACGCTATGTCGGGCTGAAGGGCAAGAATGACGACGAGCTGCTCGAAGCACTTATCAAGAAGCTCAAGGAGCTGCAGGAGGCGATCGGCCAGCCCAAGACCATCAAGGAGGCGCTGGGCGACAAGGTCACGGAAGAGCAGTTCCTTGCACGGCTCGACTCCATGACGGAGGATGCATTCGACGATCAGTGCACGGGCGCAAACCCCAGATATCCGCTCATCACCGAGATCAAAGAGATGTATCTGAACGCCTATTACGGCAGAAAATAATCGGTGCAATGATGAGGCAGGGGGAAACTCCTGCCTTCATCTTCACAAAAAAGGAGAATATGTTTTATGAGAGGCATCAATACCTCCGTCACAAAACTCAGAAGAAAAATTTTTACCGAGATCGCAAAGGTCGCCTTCCTGTCCGACAATGTAAACGACGACATCGAGGCGATCCCCTATAAGATCACACCTACCGAGGTGCCGCAATACCGCGAAAGCATCTATCGTGAACGCGCGATTGCGTCCGAGCGCGTGCGCCTTGCCATGGGCATGTCCATCCGTCCGCAGGACCGTCCCGTGCATATCACGGCGGGGCTCGATGCAAGCAACATCGGGGACCAGTACTATGAACCCCCGCTCATGCAGGTCATTCCCTCTGCCTGCGACCGCTGCGAGGACAATGTGTACGAGGTGAGCAACCAGTGCCGTGGCTGCCTTGCGCGTGCCTGCATCTCCGTGTGCCCGCGCGGTGCGATCTCCGTTGACAAGGACGGGAAGGCCGTCATCGACAAGGAAAAGTGCATCAAGTGCGGAAAATGCAAGGCGGCGTGCCCGTACGACGCGATCGCCCACAAGATCCGCCCCTGTGCGCAGGCATGCGGCATCAAGGCGATCTCGAGCGATGAACTCGGGCGCGCCAGCATCGACGCCAAAAAGTGCGTGGGCTGCGGACAGTGTATGGTCAGCTGCCCCTTCGGCGCCATTGCAGATAAATCGCAGATCTTCCAGCTTGGCCGCGCCATTCGCCGCGGTGACGAGGTCGTCGCCGAGGTGGCGCCCGCCATTGTCGGCCAGTTCGGGCCCGGCGTTTCGCTCTGGAAGATCAAGGCTGCGCTCAAGGATATCGGCTTCAAAGAGGTATTCGAGGTGGCGCACGGCGCAGATGTGGGCGCTTCGACCGAGGCGCATCACTATGCGACGGGCGTGGTGACGGGAGAAGTTCCCTTCCTGCTCACCTCGTGCTGCCCGGCTTGGAGCATGCTCGCCAAGACGCAGTTCCCCGACATGATCGATAAGGTCTCCAACGCGCTCACGCCCATGGTGGCAACGGCGCGCTCCATCAAGCAGAAGATGCCCAACGCGCGCGTCATCTTCATCGGCCCCTGTGCCGCCAAAAAGCTCGAGGCGATGCGCCGTACCGTGCGTTCGGACGTGGATTTTGTCATCACGTTCGAGGAGCTTGCCGCGATCTTCGACGCGGCCGGCATCGACTTTGCCACCTACGACAAGGAGGAACCCATTCACGACGCGACGGGCGCGGGCAGGGGATATGCCGTGGCAGGCGGCGTTGCCGCCGCGATCGAGAGTTGCGTGCGCGAATATTACCCAGATGTCGAGGTGAAGATCGAGCATGCAGAGGGGCTGACCGAATGCAAAAAGGTACTCATGCTCGCCAAGGCGGGGAAGAAAAACGGCTGCCTGATCGAGGGCATGGGCTGCCCCGGCGGCTGTGTTGCGGGCGCCGGCGTAAATATTCCCGTGGAAAAGGGCGCTGCCGAGGTGCAGAAATTCGTTGCCGGCTCGACCAAGAAGATCCCCGAAAAGGAACTGTACGAGATCCAGCTTCCATGATCAATTTCATACCATAAGACATGAGAAAGAGCCCGCGGCTATGCCGCGGGCTTGCGTTTTGTAAGATGATTTGAAGCAAGACTTTGCTTTCTGCGATCGATGCGGCCTTACTCCTCCGGAACGACCTTAATCTTGATCTTTGCCACAACGCCCTCCATCAGGCGGACTTCGGCGTCGTACGTTCCGAGTGCCTTGATCGGCTCTTCGATCTCGATCTTCTTTTTATCGATGTCATATCCGAGTTCGGTCAGCGCGGAAGAGATCTGCGCGGTCGTGACCGATCCGAACGCCTTGCCGTTCTCGCCAACCTTGATCGCAACGGGCACCTCCGTTCCCTTCAATTTGTCGCAAAGCTCGCGCATCGCCTTTGCATTCTCCGCGCGGCGGAATTCGTCCGCCTTGCGGCGCTGATTTGCCTCGTTGACCGCAGTGGGCGTCGCCTGCTGTGCAAGCCCCTTTTTGATCAGGAAGTTCCGCGCGTAACCGTCGGACACTTCTACGATATCTCCGGCCTTGCCGCTGCCTTTGACGTCTGCTTTGAGAATTACTTTCATGTCATTGCCTCCTTCTGCCGCACGATCTGGCGGTCGGCAGATGATTTTTCTAAGCTATATTGTAACAGAATATGTAAGGATTTGTCAATGCTCTTTGATAAAAAAGTTGTCTGCGCGCATAATGATTAGAGAAGGAGGATAATCGGTATGCAAAACAACATCAACAGCGGCGTATCGTGCGCGGTGACGGAATGCAGATTCAACCCAGACGGGATGCACTGCGAGCTCGATCGCATCCATGTCGGCAGCGCCTGCAACGGCACCGCCTGCACCTGCTGCGACAGCTTTCAGAAGAGAAGATGATCTTCTCGCCCCCTTGCGGGGCTTTTTTCGTATTCTTTTTGTGCATGTGCACAAAATAACAGAAGCGGGACGCCGCTTTCAGATAGAGCGTCCCTTCGGGGCGCAGAGGAGAGGTGCAACGGCATCTCTCCTTTCTCGTCTGTCCGCATCTTTGTGATATTTCCGCTCTGCCGTTCATAAGATAGCGCGTGAAGCGCTTTTTTCGTCTGCTCCTTCGTCTGCTGCCATTTGCCATGATCCTTCTTTTGATCGCGTATGTCTTGCTTGCGCCCGCGAGGCAGGCGGAGGCGGTGCAGCGCTGCGTGGTCAGGGTGTGGAACGTGGATACATTCGAGGGCGGCAGGGGGTCGCGGACGGCGTTCCTCAAACGTGCGGCGCAACGCGTCTCCGAGGCGGAGGAGGGGATCTATTATCTCGTCTCCTCCTACACGCAGGAGGGCGCAGCGGCGGCGCTTGCCGCAGGGGATTTTCCCGATATGATCTCCTTCGGGATCGGGCTTGCGGGTGTGCTGGACTATGCGCAACCCCTTCCATACTCGTTTGCAGGGGGGATCGTCTCCGCACAGTCGCTTGCCGTGCCCTGGTATCGGGGCGGGTATATGCTCTTCTCGCTTACCGATGACTTTTCGGCGGAGGGGGATACGGCGATCTCCGTCGGGGGGAGCAATCTGAGTGCCGTCGCCGCGGCGCTTGCGGGCGTTACGGGCACCGAGGCGGAGTCCCTTACGGCATATACGAAGTTTTTGCGCGGAGAATACCGCTATCTTTTGGGTACGCAGCGCGACCTTGCGCGCCTTCAAAGCCGCGGCGTAAGTTTTTATATGCAGACGCTCCCGCAATTTTCCGATCTGTACGGCTATCTCTCCATTCTCTCTGCCGATCACGAGGCGGCGTGTCTGATGCTCGTGCGGGAACTGCTCTCCGATCAGACGCAAACGGCGCTTTCCGAGATCGGCATGTATTCACCTTACCGTTCGGACGCGCTCCCCACGGCGGAATACACGACGAGCGTATTTCTCTCTGAAACGGCGGAGGAGGAACTCTGTATGCTCGCCCGATCGGGCGATATAAAAAGTATGCAAAAATATCTGAGAACCATTTGAAATATTTGCCCGAGTGTGGTAAAATAAATAGGAGTGGGATTTTGGAACTTTGTACGCGCATCCAAGACAGGTTTCCTTCGGCGGCGGTGCAGGGCGATTTCAGCTTTGCAAGGCATACCACGATCGGCACAGGCGGCATTGCCGCGGCAGCGGTCTTTCCGCGCTCCGGCCATGAGCTTGCGGAACTTCTCACCTGGCTGCAGGAGGAGGACATTCCGCATTGCCTTTTGGGGGCGGGCGCAAATGTGCTTGCCGCCGATGCGCCCTTTCAGGGCGTCGTCATAAAATTTTCCCGCATGACGGACATCGCTTTGCTTCCCGACGGAAACATCCTTGCGCAGGCAGGGGTCACGGGCGGGGCGCTCCTGCGCTTTGCGGCCGGTCGCGGGCGCGGCGGTCTGGAGGTGCTGAGCGGCATTCCGATGACGGTAGGCGGCGCGGTCGCCATGAACGCGGGCGTATCGGAAGGGCATATCGGCGACTTTGTCGTGCGCGTCACGGCTGTATGCAACGGAAAACTTACTGAACTGAACGAGCAGGAATGCAGATTTTCTCAAAAAGACAGCATCTTTTTACGCAAAAAATGCGCTGTGGTATCGGTCATGCTCAGAACAAGAGCCTGCTATTCCGATGAGATCGCGCGCAGACGCTGTTACTTTCTGAAAAAGCGGGAGCATCTGCCCAAGGGGCGAAGCATGGGCTGCGTCTTTGTCAACCCGCCCGAAGGTTCGGCGGGCGCCTTGATCGAGGCTTGCGGGCTCAAGGGAATGCGCGTAGGGGATGCATACGTTTCCCTGCAGCATGCAAATTTTATCATCAACGAGGGGCGCAGCAGCCGCGATATCGACTGTCTGATCCGCCTCGTATCCGAACGCGTAAAACGCCGGACGGGGATCCGTCTGCGCGAGGAGATACAGCGGCTTCCCTGACAGACGGGAAGCATAAGGAGAGGAGCTGACGACGTCCGCTGCAGGAGATCTATGATTCTTACGGGAGATTATCACACGCACACCGTCTATTCGGACGGGGAAAACACCATTTCAGAGAACGCTGCTTGCGCAAAGGAGCTCGGCATCGGAACGATCGCTATCACCGAGCACGGATTCACCCACCTTGTGTTCGGGCTGCGGCGCAAACAGAAGGAGGAGTATGTCCGCGAGATCCACAGGGCACGCGATGAGACGGGCATCAACGTGCTCGTCGGGATCGAGGGGAATGTCTGCGGTCTGGCGGGCAGGAGCGACCTCAAAGAGGAGGATTACGCCGACTTCGATATCTTTCTTGCGGGATTCCACCTCATGAGCCAGCACGATACGCCGCGCGACTTCTTTAATTCCACACGGGGATATTTCAAATATCATTGGGGTGGAAAGCCATCTGCCCGTCTGGTGGCGGACACGACGCGCTCCTATATCAATGCGATCCAAAAGAACCCCATCGACGTCATCACACACCTCAATTACGAGTGCTTTGCCGACGCCGTCGAGGTCGCAAAATGCTGCCGCGACGAGGGGACTTATATCGAGATCAGCGGAAAAAAGCCGCACCTGAGCGATGAAGAACTTGTCGCCGTCGCCGAGACGGGCGTGCGCTTCCTTGTCAATTCCGACGCGCACTCCGTCACGCGCATCGGCGACGTTGCGATCGCGCTGGAACAGCTTCAGCGGGTGGGGATCCCCTTTGACCGCGTCGATAACATCGAAGGCAGGGTGCCCGTCTTTCGCCTTGCACAGTATAAAGAGCGTCATCTCTGATGCCGTTTTAGCAACTATGGCAAATTTTACCTCTGATATCAAACGCGAACTTCTCGCTTTTTTTCCCGATCGCAGGCAGGGCGCCGTCGCGGCGTTTTCTGCGCTGCTCTCCACAGGCGGGATCGTCCGATCCGACCACTTTGAATTTGTCAGCGAAAACGAACGCATCGCAGAATATTTTCTGCGCCTTGCCGAGGCCGCCTTCGGCGTGCGCCCCGAGGTGAAGGAGGCGGTCTTTGATCCGAGAAGGGAGCGGGATAAGCTCACGTTCTCCTACGGCGGCGAGCTGTTGCCGCGCATTCTGCAGGAGAGCGCACTTTTGGAGGATGCTGAGCTCTCTGCACTCGCTGCCGAAGAGGACGCTGCGCTGTTCTATCTGCGCGCCGCCTTTCTGGGCGGGGGAAGCTGTACGCTGCCCGGAAAGTCCTCCAAGACGGGATACCACATGGAGTTCGGTTTTTTCTCCTATGCAAGGGCAAGGCAGTTTACAGAACTGTTGGAGCGCTTTGAACTGCTCGCCCGCATGATCGTGCGCGGGGAGCGGACGATCGTATATCTCAAGAGCCAGGAGGCGCTTGCCGACTTTCTGTTCGTCGTCGGGGCGCAGGGGGCGCTGCGCACGATCGAGTCTGTTGCGTCGAGCCGTGCCGAAAACAATATGGCAAACCGCGTGTTCAACTGCTACGCGGGCAACGCGGACAAGTCTGCGATCGCAAGCGCCAAGCAGGTGATGGCACTCGAAGCGATGGCGCGCGACGGAAGCCTGGAGCTGCTTCCCTCCGCCCTGAAGGAGACGGCGCTCGCGCGGCTTGCGGCGCCCACGCTTTCGCTTTCCGAACTCGCGAAATCGCTCGGCGTCAGCAAGAGCTGCCTCAATCATCGCATGCGAAAGCTCATCGAATTGCAACAGAGAAGGGAAGAACATGACTGATTTCGTACATCTTCATCTACATACCGAATACAGCCTGCTCGACGGCGCGGTCAAGGTCAAGGAGCTCGTCAAGCACTGCGTCAAAAACAACATCGACGCGGTCGCCGTCACGGATCATGGCAACATGTACACCTCGCTGCGCTTTGCCGAGGAGTGCAAGCGCGCACACATCAAGGCGATTATCGGCTGCGAGTTCTATGCGGTGGACAACTATCGGGAGCATATCGATCAGAAGGCGGATCACCTCATTCTGCTCGCAAAGAACAAAAAGGGGTACATCAACCTTGTGCAGCTCGATTCCCTTGCCTTTGTCGACGGCTTCTATTACCGCCCGCGCATCGACTACACCGTGCTTGCCGAGCACACCGAGGGGGTCATCTGCCTCTCCGCCTGCCTGGCGGGGCGCATTCCGCGCCTTCTCATGGCGGGGGACTATGAAGGGGCGAAGAAGTTTGCCTTGTATCTGCAATCTCTCTTCGGCGAGGACTTCTATCTCGAGATCCAGGATCACGGCATCCCCGAACAGAAACAGATCCTGCCGCTCATCGTACAGATCTCGCGCGAGACGGGGATCCAGCTGGTCGCGACCAACGACGTGCACTATCTCAACCGGGAGGATTGGGAGATGCAGGACGTGCTCATGTGCATCCAGACCAAACGCACGCTCGACGACCCCGCCCGCATGAAGATGCAGACGCATGAGTTCTATATGAAATCGGGCGACGAGATGGCGGCGCTCTTTCCCGAGCTGCCCGAGGCGATCGCGAATACGCGCGTGATCGCGAACAAGGTCTCCGACACCGATACGCCCTTCAATCTGAAGGCAAACGGTACGCCCGTGTACGACAAATCGCTCATCCCCATGTACACGGCGGACGACGGAACGCCCTCGCCCGAATATCTGAGAAGGCTGTGCCGCGAGGGCCTGCCCAAGCGCTATCAGCCCGTCACGGACGAGATCCGCACACGTGCGGAATATGAACTTGATATCATCATCCGCATGGGATTTGCCGACTATTACCTCATCGTGTGGGACTATATCAACTGGTCCCGTCTGCACGATATCCCGGTGGGGCCCGGCCGCGGCTCGGGCGTGGGCAGCATCGTCGCCTATGCGATCGGCATCACCAATGTCGATCCGCTGCGCTATGATCTGCTCTTCGAGCGGTTTCTCAACCCCGACCGCGTCTCCATGCCCGACTTCGACGTGGATTTCTGCACGGAGAGAAGGGGCGAGACGATCGAATATGTCCGCCGCCGCTATCATCCGGAAAACGTGGCCCAGATCATCACCTTCGGCACGCTCGCTTCGCGCGCGGTCATCAAGGACGTTGGGCGGGTCATGCGCATCCCGTTCTCCGAGACAGACCGCATTACAAAGCTGATGGACGGTAAGTCCTCCATCCGCGAGCTCTTGGGACTGAATATTCCAAAATGCCAGAAGGCGGTGGAGGACGCACAGAACGACCCAGAGGCCCTGCAGGAGGCGCAGAAAAAACTCAGCGATCAGCTCGCAAAGAAAAATGCAGACTTTATCGCCGTCTACGAGTCGAGCGATAATTTGAAGCGCGTCATCGATATGTCGCTCAAGCTGGAGGGCATGCCCCGCCAGACGGGCATGCACGCCGCGGGCGTCGTCATCTGCCGCAAAAAGATCGCGGACAACGTGCCTCTCTCGCGCAACGGCGAGGATATCACGACGCAGTTCGACATGAAAGAGGTGGAATCCATCGGCATGCTCAAGATGGACTTCCTCGCCCTTACGACGCTGACCGACATCAAAATGACGCTCGACTATATCGTAGAGGACACGGGAAAGGTCATCGAATTCGACCAGAACTGCGACGATCCGGGCGCCTATCAGCTCATCTCGGAAGGGGACACCGATGCGGTGTTCCAGCTTGAACAGGGGGGCATGAAGCGCTTCATGAAACAGCTTCAGCCCACCTGCCTGGAAGATCTCATTGCAGGGATCTCGCTCTATCGCCCCGGGCCCATGGACTTCATTCCTACCTACCTCAAAAACAGGAGCGATCCCAAGAGCATCACCTATCTCACCCCCATGCTCAAGCCCATCCTGGAAAAGACGTACGGTGTCATCATCTATCAGGAACAGGTCATGCAAATCTTCCAGAACCTTGCGGGCTATTCGCTGGGGCAGGCGGACCTCGTGCGCCGCGCCATGGCAAAGAAGCACCTCTCCGAGCTGATGGCGCAAAAGGACAAGTTCATCTACGGCGATCCGCCCGAGGAGCAGGAGCGAATCCGCAAGCACAACGAGGAGGTCGGCCCGGACGGCAAGAAGGAGAACATCATCACGGGCTGCGTTGCAAACGGCATCGCGCCCGAGATCGCCGCGGAATTGTTTGGCCAGATGGAGAGCTTTGCCTCGTATGCCTTCAATAAGTCGCATGCCGCGGCATATGCCGTGGTCACCTATCAGACGGCATACCTCAAGCGCTATTACCCCAAGGAATTTCTTGCGGGCGTGCTCAACAACCGCATCACCAAGATCGAAGAGATCTCAAAATACGTCGTCTATATGAAGGAGAAGAACATTGCCGTCTATCCGCCCGACGTCAACAAGAGCAAAGCGTACTTTTCCGTTCAGGGCGACGGCATCCGCTTCGGGCTGTGCGCGCTCAAGGGCGTGGGCATCGCAGCAATGGAGAACGTCATCCGCGAGCGCGAGGAGCACGGGCTCTTTGCGGACTTTTCCGACTTTTTAATGCGCTGCACAAAATACGTCAACCGCCGCATGGTGGAAAGTCTCATCTACAGCGGTGCCTTCGACAGCATGGGATATCACCGTTCCCAATACTATGCCGTCTATGAAGATCTGATGCGGCGCATTGCGGGCATCGACAAGCAGCACAACAGCGCGCAGATGTCCCTCTTCGGCAGCATCATCCAGGAGGAGGCTCCCCGCGCGGACTATCCCGACATTGCAGAGTGGAACCTGCAGGATCTTCTCTCCCGCGAGAAAAATGTGCTCGGCGTCTATGTCAGCGGCCATCCCTTTGCACGCTATGCGCCCTATTTCCGCGACAGCAATTTTCACACAGGCCTGCTCAGCGACTTCGAGGAGGACGAAGAGACGGGCGAAAAGACCTATCAGCAGGTGACAAGCGGGCAGCGCGTCGTCATGGGCGGGATCGTATCTGCGATCAAGCGCATCACCACCAAGGCGGGCGCAGTTATGGGGTTTGTCACAATCGAGGATCTGTACGGCAGCATCGACTGCGTGGCCTTCCCGCGGCTGTTCGATCAGATTAAGCCATTCCTCAGGCAGGACGTCGTCGTCAGGGTAACGGGCAAGATCGACATCTCGCCCGACAAAGCGCCCGTCATCATTCCCGACAGCATCGAGGAGTTTCAGCTCCCCGAAGAGAATGCACCCGCCTCGGCGTCCGCAACCGAAGATGTACTTTGGATCGACGCCCGCACGCTCCCCGAAGATGATTTTCAGGAGCTGATCGACATGATACAGGATTATGCGGGGGAGGTAAAGACGAATATCTTGCATGGCGGCAAGCGCTATGTGTATTCGACCAGGCTGACGCACGCGCTCTGGGCGGAACTGAGGACCTTTTTGCCCGAATCCTGCCTGAAGCTTATCTCTTCACAAAGATAACTTCTCGTGAAAAATATCCGAAATTCCTCGAAAACCCTTTTCAATTTGAGATTTATCTGTTATAATGACCTATGGAATAAAAGAATGGAGGAAGCCGAAGATGAAGAGAATCGGGTTATTGACCAGCGGAGGAGACGCGCCCGGCATGAATGCCGCCATCCGCGCGGTCGTACGCACTGCGATCTATTTCGGTATGGAGGTTTACGGCATCGAGCGCGGCTATGCAGGGCTGATCGAGGATAAGATGATGCCCATGGAGATGCGCAGCGTCTCGGACATCGTGCAGCGCGGCGGCACCAAGCTGAGAACGGCGCGCTGTCTTGAGATGCTTACCAAGGATGGGCAGAAGATGGCGGTCGAAACGCTGGAGCGCCGCGGCATCGAGGGGTTGGTCGTCATCGGCGGCGACGGATCCTTCCGCGGGGCGAAGTGTCTTACGGAGGACTACGGGATCCCGACCATCGGCATCCCCGGCACCATCGACAACGACCTGGAATATACCGACTATACGCTCGGCTTCGATACGGCGGTGAACACCTGCCTGGAGGTCATCAATAAGCTGCGTGACACCATGAATTCGCACGAGCGAATCTCCGTCGTCGAGGTCATGGGGCGGCACTGCGGCGATATCGCCCTTTATGCGGGCATCACTTCTGGAGCGGAGATTATCGTCGTGCCCGAGATCGCATACGATATGGACGACATCGTCATGCGCATCAACCGTTCCCGTGCGAACGGAAAGCACTCGAACATCATCGTTGTGGCAGAGGGCGCGATCACCGCAGACGCATTTGCCAAAAAATTGCAGGAAGTCACGACATATTCCGTGCGTGCGACCACCATCGGGCACATTCAGCGCGGCGGATCGCCTTCGATGGCAGACCGCATGCTCGCCGCCCAGTTCGGCAATAAGGCAGTCCGGCTTCTGAAGGACGGTATCGGCAACCGCGTCGTCGGCATCCATCGCAACGAGATCATCGACATGGACATCATTGAGGCTGTCTCCATGAAAAAGAAGTTCAACTACGAACTGTACGAGACGCTGCAGATGATTTCTATGTGACCCGTGCGGGGAAAGCGGGCCTTGCTTTTTTGCAAAAAAAGACAAAAAAATCGCGATCTGATATTGATTTCTTCCCGAGGTTATTATATAATACACGGGAAGGAAATGGCAGATCTGTCGTCTATCATAATGCGGCATACGGCACAAGCAGGACGCCGGATGCCGAAGGGGGTCTATAATTATGATATTAACTGTTTGTATGAGCCCGAGCGTCGACGTCACGATCGAACTCGACTCGCTGAATGTCGGAAAGGTGAACGTCGTCAAGAGCAAGACGCTCTCCTTTACGGGAAAGGCGATCAATGTGGCGATCGGCGTTTCGCGGCTTGGGGAGAAGGCGTATTCGACCGGCTTCATGTATAACGAGAACGGCACCATGTTCGAGCGCGCGCTCGACCGGGAGGGCGTTCCGTTTGCCTTTGTATGGAACGGCGGAAGGGTGCGCGAGAACTACAAATGTATCGACAAGAAGGCGATGCTCACCGAGATCAACGACGTCGGCGGACAGGTCACGGACGATAAGCTTGTCGAGCTTCTGCAGATGATCCGCAACCTCTCCTCCCGCTCGGGCGTAACGGTCATCTCGGGCGGGCTGCCCCGCGGCGTAGACGCGAGCTATTACCGCGACCTGTTCAAGGCGGTCGATCCGCAGTCGCTGCGCATTGCCGACACCGAGGGTGCAAAAATGTACGCCGCGCTTGAAGCGGGCGTAGATCTCATCAAACCCAATCTTGAAGAGCTGGAGAGCACGCTGGGCAGACAGATCCGCAGCAAGGAAGAGATGTTCGAGGGCTGCAACGAGCTGTTGAACCGCGGCGCAAAGATCGTTTTGCTTTCGCTTGGGAAAGACGGCGCCGTGATCACGGACGGAACAAGAAGATACTACTGCCGCAGCATCAACGTGGCAGTCAACTCGACCGTCGGCGCGGGAGACGGCATGCTCGCCGCCGCAGCGGTGCAGTTGCAGAACGGCGCCGACCTGCCTCAGATCCTGCGTGCGGGCGTCGCTGCCGGCACTGCGACCGTCACGACGTTCGGCGCGATCTCCTTTACCAAGGAAAAATATGAGGAGATCTACAACAGTCTGATCGTTACGGAGATCTGATCATGCTTGATCTCGCCACCATAAAAAACGACGCAGAGGTCGCCGCGATCATGGATATGACGGCACATACGATCGAGGCGCTCGGCTATACCGAACACACGCGCCGCCACAGCGGGATCGTAAGCCGTTGGGCGGGCATGGTGCTGCGGACGCTCGGCAGAGATGAAACGCAGGTCAATCTGGCCGAGATCGCAGGATACCTGCATGACATCGGAAACTGCATCAATCGGCAGGATCACGCCATGAGCGGCGCCGTTATGGCATACCGCATCCTGACCAGGCTGGGCATGAGCTATCACGACGCCGCACAGGTCATGGCGGCAATCGGCAACCACGATGAACAATTCGGACTTCCCGTATCCGATGTCTGTGCGGCGCTTATTTTGGCCGATAAGGCGGACGTACACAAAAGCCGCGTGCGCAACCCCATCGATAACGTACTCAACGCCAACATCCACGATCGCGTCAATCTGGCTGCCGAGCGCTCGACGCTCGAAACGGACAAGGACAGCATGACCGTCACGCTGAACATTCACATCGACACGCAGATCTGTTCGGTCATGGACTACTTCGAAATCTATTTCGGCAGAATGCAGCTTTGCCGCCGCGCAGCGGAATATCTCGGATGTAAATTTTCGCTCATTATCAACGGAACAAGTCTCGTTTGAGTTTTCAAAATTCCTTTCCGACCACAACATCTTGTGGTCGGAAAAATTTTTTATCTAAATCTTGCATGAAACCCTTGACAGGACACAAAATATGGTATATACTGTTATCTGTTCCCGATCGGGAGCAGATCAGCGATACCATGATAACGACAAGGGGGTTCAACCTATGAAAATCATCAAACGAAACGGAACAGAGGTCTCTTTTGACGTCGAAAAGATCATCAACGCCGTCAAGAAGGCGAACAATGAGGTCAGCGATGAAAATCGTCTGAGCGAAGCACAGATCAAGCTCATCGCCGACAAGGTCACGGCGCACGCCAACGACCTCAACCGCTCCGTGCACGTCGAAGAGATCCAGGACTTTGTCGAAAACCAGATCATGGATCAGAAGGCGTTTGCGGTCGCGCGCAAATACATCACCTACCGTTATACGCGTACGCTCGTGAGAAGGGCCAACACGACGGATGCGCAAATCCTCACGCTCATTGAATGCAACAACGAAGAGGTCAAGCAGGAAAATTCCAACAAGAACCCCACCGTCAATTCGGTGCAGCGCGACTACATGGCGGGGGAAGTGAGCAAGGACTTAACGCGCCGTATCCTGCTGCCGCCCGATATCGTCGCGGCGCACGACGAGGGGCTCATTCACTTCCATGACGCCGACTACTTTGCGCAGCACATGCACAACTGCGACCTCGTCAACCTCGAGGATATGCTGCAGAACGGCACCGTCATCTCGGGAACCTTTATCGAGAAGCCGCACTCCTTCTCGACGGCGTGCAACATCGCAACGCAGATCATCGCGCAGGTCGCGTCCAACCAGTACGGCGGGCAGAGCATCTCGCTGACGCATCTTGCGCCCTTTGTCGACATCAGCAGGCAAAAGATCAGAAAGGACGTCGCCGAAGAATTTGCCTCCGTCGGCGTATCGGACGAGGCGCAGATCGCGGCGATCGCCGAAAAGAGATTGCGCGACGAGATCAAAAAGGGGATCCAGACCATTCAGTATCAGGTCGTCACGCTGCTCACCACCAACGGGCAGGCGCCCTTTGTGACCGTCTTTATGTACCTTGGCGAGGCAAGAAGCGAAGCGGAGCGTGCCGATCTTGCGCTCATCATCGAAGAGACGCTCAAACAGCGCATCCAGGGCGTCAAAAACGAATCCGGCGTATGGGTGACGCCCGCATTCCCCAAACTTATCTATGTCCTGGAAGAGGACAACATCCGCGAGGGGAGCAAATATTGGTATCTGACCGAACTCGCCGCAAAATGCACGGCCAAGCGCATGGTGCCCGACTATATCTCCGAAAAGAAGATGCTCGAATACAAGATCGACAAGAACGGCGAGGGGCACTGCTATACCTGCATGGGCTGCAGAAGCTTCCTGACACCCTATGTCGACGAGAACGGCAAGCCGAAATATTACGGCAGGTTCAATCAGGGCGTCGTCACGATCAACCTGGTCGACGTGGCACTCTCCTCGGGCGGAGACGAGAAAAAATTCTGGGACATCTTTGACGAGCGCCTGGAGCTGTGCTACCGTGCGCTGATGTATCGCCACAACCGCCTGAAGGGCACGCTCTCCGACGCGGCGCCCATCCTCTGGCAGTACGGCGCGCTCGCCCGCCTGAAGAAGGGCGAGACCATCGATAAATTGCTCTATGGGGGATACTCCACCATCTCCCTCGGCTATGCCGGGCTGTATGAATGCGTCAAGTATATGACGGGCAAATCGCATACCGATCCCGAGGCAAAGCCCTTTGCGCTCTCCGTGATGCAGCACATGAACGACAAGTGCAAAGAGTGGAAAGCAAAGGAGAATATCGACTTCTCGCTGTACGGAACGCCGCTCGAAAGCACGACGTACAAATTCGCCAAGTGCCTGCAAAAGCGCTTCGGCATCATCCCCGGCGTCACGGATAAAAATTATATCACGAACAGCTACCACGTGCATGTGACCGAACAGATCGACGCATTCACAAAGCTCAAATTCGAGAGCGACTTCCAGCAGCTCTCTCCGGGCGGCGCCATCTCCTATGTCGAGGTGCCGAATATGCAGAACAACATCCCCGCCGTGCTCGCCGTAATGCAGTACATCTACGACAACATCATGTATGCAGAGCTGAACACCAAGAGCGATTATTGCCAGGTATGCGGCTATGACGGAGAGATCCAGATCGTCGAGGAGGACGGAAAACTTCTGTGGGAGTGCCCGCACTGCCACAACCGCGATCAGAACAAGATGAATGTCGCGCGCAGGACCTGCGGCTACATCGGCACGCAGTTCTGGAATCAGGGGCGCACGCAGGAGATCAAGGACCGCGTCCTGCACCTGTAATTTCGGGAGGGGAATGGCATGAACTATGCCGAGCTCAAGACAACGGACATCGCCAACGGCGAGGGCGTGCGCGTGTCGCTCTTCGTTTCGGGATGCAGAAGGCACTGTAAAAACTGCTTCAACGCCATCGCATGGGATTTCAATTACGGAAAGCCCTTCGACGAAGATGCGCAGAAGCTTGTGCTCGAAAAACTCGAACCGTACTATATCGCGGGGCTCACACTCTTGGGCGGGGATCCCATGGAGCCGGAAAATCAACGCGCGCTGCTTCCCTTTCTGCACAGGGTCAAAGAGCGCTATCCTCAAAAAAATATCTGGTGTTTTACGGGCTATACCTACGGAAACGGCGGCATGCTCGAGCCGGAGGTCAACCTTCCGACGACGGGGGAATTTCTCTCGCTCATCGATGTGCTGGTCGACGGACGATTTGTCGAAAAGCTCAAGGATATCCGGCTGCGTTTTCGCGGCTCATCCAACCAGCGGGTCATCGACATGAAGAAGACGCTCGAGCAGGGCGAGGTCGTTCTCTATCTGACATAATTTGCAACGCGCGGCAGCATTGCCGCGTTTTTGCTCTTTCCGCCTGCAAACAGTTGACGAAAAAATGTGCTTGCGCTATAATATTGCAGACAATCGATGTGATTTTTCATCAAAAAACGGAGGAACGCCATGAATAAGTTACAGATGAGAAGATATGCGAAATTGCTCGCCAGAACGGGCATCAACGTCAAAAAGGGGCAGTGGGTCATCGTCTATGCGCAGCTCGATCAGCCGGAATTTGTCGAAATGACGGTGGAGGAGCTCTATCGCGCGGGCGCGGGGCTTGTCACGGTGGAATGGAGCCATCAGCCCCTTGCACAGGCGCACTATAAATATGCCGCAACGGAGCGGCTTGCCTCCGTTGAGAAATGGGAGATCGCAAAGCGCGAGTATATGCAGGAGCAGCTCCCCGCCATGCTCTATATCCTCTCCGAAGATCCCGACGGGCTCAAGGGCATCGATCAGGAGAAGTACGCGGCCGTCTCGGCGGCGCGTGCGAAGGTGTTCAAGCCCTTCCGCGACGCAATGGACAACAAATATCAGTGGTGTATTGCCGCCGTTCCCTCAAAGGCGTGGGCAAAGAAGGTGTTCCCCGATCTCATGGTCAACACGGCGGTCGAACGCCTTTGGGACGCCATCCTCGCCGCCTCGCATGCCGACGGCGCCGATCCCGTGCGCGAGTGGGCGCGCCATAACGACGCGCTTGCCACCTACTGCGACAAACTCAATCGCCTCGGCCTGACGGCGCTCGAATATTCCTCCTCCAACGGAACCAACCTTCGCGTCGGTCTCATGGACAAGAGCGTGTTCAAGGGCGGCGGAGAGGAGACGATCCAGGGCAACTACTACAACCCCAATATCCCTTCGGAGGAGATCTTTACCTCGCCCAAGGCGGGGGAGGCAGAGGGCATCGTCTACGCGACCAAACCGCTCTCCTACCAGGGGCAGCTGATCGAAAATTTCTCGGTGCGCTTTGAAGGCGGAAAGGTCGTTGAGGTGCACGCCGAAAAGAACCAGGAACTGCTCGAAAAGATGATCGCGATGGACGAAAACGCATGCCGTCTCGGCGAGTGCGCCCTCATCGCATACGATTCCCCCATCAACAACATGGGCTTCATCTTCTACAATACCCTCTTCGACGAGAATGCAAGCTGCCACCTGGCATTGGGCAGGGGATTCAATGAATGCGTAAACGACTTTGAAAATATGAGCCAGGAGGAGCTGATCGCAGAGGGCGTCAACGACAGCATTATCCATGTAGACTTCATGATCGGCTCCAAAGATCTCAACATCGTCGGCATCCGCAAAAACGGAGAGCGCGTACAGATCTTCAGGGATGGGAACTGGGCAATCTGACAACATAGCGCCGATTTGGCGCAAAGAGGCAAATAAATGATAAAAATCGATATTATTTCCGGATTTTTGGGCGCCGGCAAGACGACGCTCATCAAGAAGCTTCTTGCAGAGGCTTACGTCGGCGAAAAGGTCGTGCTCATCGAAAATGAGTTCGGCGAGATCGGCGTGGACGGCGGCTTTTTGCAGGAGAGCGGCATCGAGATCACCGAAATGAATTCGGGCTGCATCTGCTGTTCGCTCGTCGGCGACTTTGCCAAGGCACTGCGCGAGGTCGCGGCAAAATTTTCGCCCGACCGCATCGTCATCGAGCCCTCGGGCGTCGGCAAACTTTCCGACATCATCCGCGCCGTGGAGCAGGCGGGCGTCAGCGGCGCGCAGCTGAATGCCTTTTCCGTCGTCGTAGACGCGAAAAAGTGCAAGATGTATCTGAAAAACTTCGGGGAATTCTTCCTCGATCAGGTCGAGCATGCAAGCTGCATCATCCTCTCGCACACGGGCGCAAAGACGGAGGAGGCGCTTGCTCTCTTGAAGGAGCACTCCAAGGCGACCATCATCACGACCGACTGGGATCGCATCTCCGGGAAGGAGATCCTCGCCGCCATGGAGCAGAAAAATTCGCTCACCGCGGAATTGGAACAGCTCGCCATTGAGACCGCCGCCCGTCATGAACACGAGCACGAACATGCGCACGAGCACGAACATGCGCACGAGCACGAACATGAGCACGAACATGAGCACGAACATGAACATGAGCACGAACATGAACATGAGCACGAACATGAACATGAGCACGAACACGAACATGAGCACGAGCACGAACATGAGCACGAACATGAACATGAGCACGAACATGAACATGAGCATGAGCATGAGCATCATCACCATCATCATGCCGACGAGGTGTTCCAGAGCTGGGGCAGGGAGACTACAAAGGTATTCACGGAGGAAGCGCTGCGCAATGCGCTCAATGCGTTTGACACGGGTGCATACGGGCAGATCCTGCGCGCAAAGGGGATCGTCGACGGCGGAGACGTCTGGTATCATTTCGACTACGTCCCTGGCGAGGCGGACATCCGCACGGGCAGTGCGCTCGTCACGGGAAGGCTGTGCGTGATCGGATGTGCGCTTCGCGAAGATAAACTTGAGGAGTTGTTCAAACTTTGACCATGCAGACGGAAATTCCCGTATATCTGTTTCTCGGCTTTTTGGAGTCGGGCAAGACAAAATTTATCCAGGAGACGATGGCGGACCCGCGTTTTGACTCGGGGGAACGCACGATGCTCCTGGTGTTGGAAGAAGGGGAAGAGGAATATGACTCTTCCCATTTTGCCGTAAAAAATTTCTGCGTGCGCACCCTCGATCCCGCCGAAATGACGAACGAGCGGCTGACGGCGCTTGCGCGCGAATACCGTGCAGAGCGCGTCGTGGTCGAATACAACGGCATGCTCGAGCTGGGGCAGTTCTTCGACGCCATGCCCGACGGCTGGATGATCGCACAGGTGATGGCCTTCTTCGATGCGACGACCTTCCTCAGCTACAATCGCAACATGCGGCAGCTCGTCTTCGATAAGGTGCAGTATGCCGACATGGTGGTGTTCAACCGCTTCCGCGATGGCGACGATCAGATGGAGTTTCATAAGATCGTACGCGGCATCTCCCGCCGCCCGGAGATCGTATATGAGTACGCAGACGGCAGAGCGGTATATGACGAGATCGTCGACCCGCTGCCCTATGATCTAGAGGCGGACGTCGTATCCATCAAGGACCGCGACTACGCCATCTTCTACCGCGATCTCATGGAGGATATGCAGAAATACGACGGCAAGGTCGTCTCCTTCAAGGGCATGGTCGCAACCGACCGCAAGCTCAAACAAGGCACGATCGTGGTCGGCAGACATATCATGACCTGTTGCGAGGCGGATATCGCCTACGGCGGCATCGTGGTGCTGCATCAGGGCTCCGTGCCCTTCAAGACGCGCGACTGGGTGCAGGTGACAGGGCGTATCGACATAGAATATCATAAGCTGTACGGGCAGAACGGCCCTGTGCTCAAAGCTGCGGCGATCGTGCCGGCACAGCCGCCCGAGCAGGAGCTTGCCACCTTCTATTGATCCATGAAACATAACAATAAAAACTTCAAGCTGAAATTTCCCTATCTGTATATGCTGCTGGGCTACCTTGCCATCATCCTCATCGGATGCCTGGTGCTCATGCTGCCCATCTCGACCACGAACGGGATCGCATTCGTCGACTCGCTCTTTGTGACGACAAGCGCCGTCTGCATCACAGGGCTTTCCTCCGTCGTGCTCATCGATACCTTTACACGATTCGGGCAGTTTGTCATCATGCTGCTCGTTCAGATCGGCGGCCTTGGCTTTGTCACCGTCATGACGTCGGCATTTACACTATTCGGGATCAAACTCGGCCTCTCCGACAAGTTTCTCATCGAAGAAAATATGGGCTCGCAGCGGCTGAAAGTACGCAGCTTCCTGGGCAGGGTCCTGCTCATCACGGCGATCATAGAGTGCATCGGCTTCATCCTCAACATGATCGCGCTGCGCAACGATTACAGCGGCGCTGATCTTGTATTCTTCTCGCTCTTTCAGTCGGTCTCTGCCTTCAACAATGCGGGATTTGACCTGTTCGGGGCAAACAGCCTCATCGATTATTCCGAAAACTGGTTGCTGCTTTTGAGCACGGCCACAATGACTGTCCTCGGCGGCCTCGGTACGATCGTCATCAACGAAGTCATCACGGTGCGCCGCCTGCGCAGGCTGACCGCGCACAGCAAGATCGTGCTCACCATAACGCCCATCCTGCTCTTTGGCGGCGGCCTTGGTTTCTTCTTCTCGGAATGGGGGAATATCACCTTTGGCGAGGCGATGTTCATGAGCGCCATGGCGCGCACCTGCGGGTTCAGCGTTGCAGACTTCACGACATGGAAGAGCAGCTCTATGATGCTTTGCGATCTGCTCATGTTCATCGGCGGCGCGCCCGCTTCCACGGCAGGCGGCATCAAATGCACGACGTTCTTTGTCGTCGTGGTCGCGCTCTTTTCCTTCATGCGCGGAAAACCGACGACCGCTTTCAAGCGCTCCATTTCGCCGCGCATCGTTTCGCGCTCCATGCTGATCACGGTGACAACGCTTATATTCGTCTTTCTCACCGTGTTTATCATCTGCTATTTCGAGCCGGGCGTCTGCACCGACTACATCGTGTTGGAGACGGTGTCTGCCTTTGCGAATGTCGGATTCTCGGCAAATCTCACCACGACGCTCACGGTGGGCAGCAAGCTCATGCTCTGCCTTGCGATGTTCTACGGCAGGATCGGCTGTATGACCGTGCTCATGCTGCTCAGGCGCAACTGGAATCATAAGGAAGAGGATGTGATCCGCTATGCAGAGGCGGACGTCCTCGTCGGATAAAAGCTATCAAAGGAGAAATTCATGAAGAAGAATTTTGCAGTGATCGGACTCGGATCGTTCGGAAGCAAGCTTTGTCTGCAGCTCGCCGAACAGGGCGCAAACGTCATGGCGATCGACAGCGACGAAGAGCGCGTCAACCGCATTGCGGAGGAGATCCCGCTCTCCTATTGCTGTGACTGCACAAAGGAAGAGACGCTGCGGCGGCTCGATCTTGGCGAGGTGGACTGCGTCGTCATTGCGATCGGCGCAAACATTGAAGCGACCATCCTCATGCTCGTTCTGCTCAAAGAATTCGGCGTCAAGCGCATCATTGTGCGCGCGGAGGAGGAGACAACCAAACGCGTCATGCTGCGTCTGGGCGCAGACGAGGTCATCGACGCATGGGAGCTTGCCGTCAACAATCTGTGCGGCAGGCTGCTCAATCAGGGCATCACACAGTACTTCCGTGTGACGGAGAGCTCCAGTGTCGCGACGCTCAAATACAGCGGAAAAGAACCCTCAAGAAAGCTCAGTGAGATGGATCTTCGCATGCGCTATCACCTGAACGTCCTGCTCATCCGCCGCAACGGGGAGGATCACGTTCCAACAGGCGACGATCGCTTTCTGCCCGGGGACTCCGTCGTCGTGTTCGGCACGAATGCAGCGATCAAAAAGATGGATCGGCAGATCCTGTGACGACTTCGCTCGCTGAGATCTGTCCGCTTTGGCTGCACGATCGGATCTTTGCACAATACGACAGGGAGAGCGCCGAACGCATCTTTGAAGGATATTGTGCTACGCGCGCCGTGACGCTGCGGCTGAATCCGCTGCGCATGCCGCCGCAGCAGACACGTGAAGAGCTGACGGCGGCAGGTATCTCTCTTCGATCCGTACCGTGGTATGCCGATGCGTTTGTGGCAGAAAATACGACAGAGGCGCCCCTGATCAAATCTCCGCTCTATGCGCAAGGGGCATTCTATCTGCAGAGTCTGTCTTCCATGCTGCCGCCGCTCGCGCTCTGCCCCAGGACGGAGGAGAGCATTCTCGATATGACGGCTGCCCCGGGCGGCAAGACGACGCAGATCGCGGCGCTTACGGGCGATCGGGCGCGCATCACGGCGTGCGAAAGAGATAAACTTCGCTTTGAGCGCCTGAAATTCAACGTCGAACGGCAGGGGATCAGGCGCATCGCACTGTTGCAGACGGACGCGCTGAAGCTGGACGACTTCTTCCGCTTTGACTGCATTCTGCTCGACGCACCGTGCAGCGGAAGCGGTACGCTGACGGCTGCCAATCCCGGGAAGATCTCGCCAAAGCTCGTCGAAAACAGTGTTTCGCTGCAAAAAAAGCTGTTGGAGAAGGCTTTCCGCCTTCTGAAACCGGGCGGAAGATTGGTATATTCCACCTGTTCCGTTCTGCGGGAGGAAAACGAGGACCAGGTACTTGCACTCTGCAGGCGGGAGGGGTGCCGTATAGAACCTTTTCCGCTTGCGTCGCAGCTTCCGCAGCTGCCGACAGCAGACGGCATGCTCGCCGTCTGCCCGGATGAGCTGTACGAGGGCTTCTTTCTTACGATCTTATACAAGAACTGACCGGTAATGACGCGGGTCGGTTCTTTCAATATATGTCAATAGATGACATTTTTCGTTCTTCCGATGAACTATTCGGAATAACATTAAAATTTATGATAAAACACACTTTGATACTTGACAATCATATTTGTGGAAAGTATAATGTTTATGTTGATAAACTTGCGTCGGATTGTGCGATTTTTCTGCCGACGTCCCTGTTTTTTTGTTTTTTAAGGGACAAAACAGGCCGCTGAATCGTTCTATTCTATGAAGCACCGAGTATATCTCTGATAATTTGGAGAAACTGATTTACGATGGATAAAAACACGGTACTGCAAAGCTCCGAATCGGGCCCTGTAAAAAGGCGCGGTGCGGGATATAAATTATATCTTTTTATAAAACGTGCATTCGACATTGTTTCTTCGTCGATCGTCATTGTTCTGCTTTCCTGGCTGTATCTCATATTGGCGATCGCGGTCAAATGCAGCGACGGGGGGCCTGTCTTTTATCGCCATCCACGCGTGGGAAAAAACGGAAAGGACATCTACATCGCAAAATTCCGCAGTATGCGGGTGAACGCAGATCAGCTCGAACTTCAGCTTACGCCCGAACAGCTGCGGCAATATCGGGAAGAGTATAAGATTGATAACGATCCCCGCATCACAAAACTCGGAAAATTTTTGCGCAGGACAAGCCTCGACGAATTGCCAAATATCTTTTCAATTTTCAAAGGCGATATTTCGGTGATCGGACCGAGGCCGCTCATGCGCGAAGAGGCTGAAAGCAAATACGGAAAAGATATGCAGAAACTTCTTTCCGTAAAGCCGGGTATGATCGGATGGTGGGCCGCCAACGGGCGCAGCAACTGCACATACGAGAGCGGGGAGCGCCAAAAACTTGAATTGTATTACGTCGACCATTGTTCGATAGGACTTGATATCAAGATCATATTTAAGACGATCGTAGGTGTATTCCGCCGCACAGGCGCCAAATAAATCATGAAGATCCTTCATATCAGCAATTATTATTATCCGCATATCGGCGGGATCGAGCAGGTCGCACGCGATTGCGTGCAGGCGCTCGAGGGCAAATGCGAACAGCGCGTCCTCTGTTTTCACCACGAGAAGGGGGATGTCACGTCTCAGGTCGACGGCGTCACCGTCGTGCGCGCGGGATGTTTTGCAAAGATCTCATCGCAATCGCTCTCCTTCAGCATCGGAAAGCTTCTCAGGCGGGAGATGAACTCCTTCCGCCCCGACCTTGTCATCTTTCACTATCCGAACCCCTTCGTCGCCTTCTTTCTGCTGCCGCAACTGAAAAAGTATCCGTGCAAGTTTATCCTATGGTGGCACCTCGATATCACCAAGCAAAAGATCCTGGGTAAATTTTTTGTCGGGCAATCGCGCAAACTGCTGAAAAGGGCAGATAGGGTGATCGCCACCAGTCCGAACTATATCGATGGCAGCCGCTTTCTCTCTGCTTTCCGCGAGAAATGCTGCGTCATACCCTGTTGTGCGGGGGACGCACGCATTGAGCCCTCTGCCGAGGCAAGGGAACTGGCACAGAAGATCAGAACGCAATACAGCGGCAGGATCATTTGTTTCAGTTGCGGGCGTCACGTCCCCTATAAGGGGCTGGAACATCTCGTGGGGGCATCCCGTCACCTTGGCAAAGAATATGCCGTGCTGATCGGCGGCAGCGGCCCGCTCACGCAGCAGCTGAAAGAACTTGCCAAGGGGGACGATAAAGTCATCTTTTTGGGGCGGCTCTCCGACGCAGAATTGCAGGCATATCTGCTTGCCTGCGACATCTACTGCTTCCCCTCTGTAACGAAGAACGAAGCGTTCGGCATAGCGCTTGCCGAGGCGATGGCGTACGGAAAACCTGCCGTCACCTTTGCCATCCCCGGCTCCGGCGTAAACTATGTCAATCTGAAGGACGTCACGGGGCTGGAAGTTGCCAACGGCGACGATGCGGCATATGCCCGCGCCATCGTGCGGATTGCAGAGGATCCTGCGCTCTATGCCCGTCTCTCGCAGGCGGCGGCGAAGCGCGTGCATACGTTGTTTACACAGGAGATCTTCCGCGAAAACGTGCGCAACCTCATCGCATCGTTTGCGGAACAAGAGAATAAGTAATTTGTTATGAATGTCTTTGCTGTCATCATGGCGGGGGGAGAAGGCACACGCCTTTGGCCCATTTCGCGCAAGAAAACCCCAAAGCAGCTGATCAACCTCAGCGGAAGGGATCTCATGATCAACGAAACGATCGATCGCCTGATCCCTGCCGTCACGAGGGAGGCCTATATCGTGACCGGTCAGGCACAGGCAGAGCGCCTTTGCGACGCGGTGCAGGCGCGCATCCCGCGCAATCACGTTCTGATCGAGCCTGCCGCACGCAACACGGCGGCGTGTATCGGCTTTGCCGCCGTCGAGGTCCTGAAAAAGCATGGCGACGGCGTCATGGTCGTCGTCCCCTCCGACAGCTATATCCGCGACGATGCGGAATACGCGCGTGTTCTCAATCTCGCCGTACAAAAGGCGGCAGAGACGGAGGCGCTTGTCACGATCGGGATCACACCGAGCTACCCCGCGACGGGCTATGGCTATATCGAATACGATCAATTAGATCCTGCGGATGCAAAGCCCGTTTTGAAATTTGTCGAAAAACCTGACTATATGCGTGCATTGCAGTATATCACGCAGGGCAATTATGTCTGGAACAGCGGCGTGTTTGTATGGAAGGTGTCCGTCATTTTAGAGCACCTGAAGGCCTGTCTTCCCGAGCTGTATGCACGGCTGATGGAGATCTCCGATCACATCGGGCTCCCCGACGAGGCGCGCGTGATCGACCGCATCTATCCCGAGCTCCCGTCCATCTCCGTGGACTACGGCGTCCTTGAAAAGGTGCACGACATCCTGGTCATCCCCGCAGATTTCGGCTGGAACGATGTCGGAAGTCTGGACATGCTCTCCGTGCTTCACGAGCAGGATGCGCGCGGCAACACCCTCATCGGAGACGTGATGCAGATGGACACCGACCGCAGCATCGTCTATTCAAAAGAGAAACTGACCGCCGTCATCGGCATGGACGGCGTCATCGTCATCAACACTCCCGACGTCACATTGATCTGCCCCAAGGAGCGGGCGCAGGACGTGAAAAAGATCGTTGAGGAACTCAAACGAAAAGGCAGGGACGAAGTACTGTGACAGATTACTATGTTGAATACAGCCGTTGGTGCCGCAGTCCGCTCTTCGACCGCCAGACGCAGCAGGAACTTCTTGCGATCACCGACCGCAAAGAGATCGAGGATCGCTTCTATCGCCCGCTGACGTTCGGCACGGGCGGTCTGCGCGGCGAAATCGGCGCGGGCATCAATCGGCTCAACCGATATACGATCGGCAAGGCGACGCAGGGCCTTGCCAACTTTTTGAATGAAAGCCAGGGGGAGAAGAGCGTCGTGATCGCACACGACAGCAGGCGCATGTCGCTCGAATTTGCCCTGGAGACTGCGCTCGTTTTTGCCGCAAACGGGATCCGCGCATATCTTTTTGACAGTCTGCGCCCCACACCCATGCTCTCGTTTGCCGTCCGCTATCTGAAGGCGGATGCCGGCGTCGTGATCACGGCAAGCCATAACCCCGCGCAATACAACGGCTATAAGGTGTACCTCTCGGACGGCGGGCAGATCGTTCCGCCCAATGACAGACTGATCATCGAAGCGGTGAATGCCGTACCGGATTTCTCTGCCATACGCCGCATGGAGGAGGGCGAGGCGCGTGCCCGCAGGCTGCTTCTTTCGATCGGGAAGGAGGTCGACGACGCCTATATGCAGGCGATCCGTGCGCTCGTGCTCAGCCCCGAGGCGATCGCGCGCGAGGCAAAAAATCTTTGTATCGTCTATTCGCCGCTGTACGGGGCGGGCAATCTGCCCGTGCGGCGCATCTTGCAGGAGCTCGGATTCGAGCGCGTCCATGTCGTCTCCGAGCAGGAGAATCCGGACGGAAACTTTCCCACAACCCCCAAGCCCAATCCCGAGCGCGAGGATGTGTTCGCGCTTGCGCTTGCACTCGCAAGGCGCGTCGACGCCGATCTCATTCTTGCGACCGATCCCGACGCCGATCGTCTGGGCGTATATGTCAAAGACGAGGCGCACGGGACCTATTGTCGCCTGACCGGGAATCAGAGCGGGCTGTTGATCGCACAGTATGAGCTTGAACGCAAGGCAGAGCTCGGCCTACTGCCCCAAAACCGCAGGGACGGCGCGCTCATCTCGACGATCGTCTCTTCCAAAATGGCAGACGCAATGTGCCGCGCCTTCGGACTTACGCATCTGCAGACGCTGACGGGATTCAAATATATCGGTGCACTCATCCATGATTTCGAACTTGCACGGGCGGAAAACGGCGGGGCGATCAACGGAGCAAAGGGTGCCTATGAATATATTTTCGGCTTTGAGGAAAGCTATGGTTGCCTGATCGGCACCTATGCACGCGACAAAGATGCGGTGTCTGCCGTCATGGCGCTGTGCGAGGCGGCCGCCTACTACCGCACGCAGGGGCTGAGCCTCTGGCAAAAGCACTGCATGATGGAGCAAACATACGGCTATTATCGCGAAGGGCTTGTCGACAGGACATACGAGGGCGCCGATGGTATGCGCAAGATCAAGGGGCTCATGGCAGAATTGCGCAAGGTCGTGCCCGAACTGAACTGCGGAAAAATCATTTCCGTGCGCGACTATCTTGCGGGCACTGAGTCGGACGAAAGGGGAAATGTAACGCAGCTGTCGCTGCCGCAGAGCGACGTGCTCTATTACGAGTTGGAGGGCGGAAGCTGGTTCTGCGTCCGTCCGTCGGGGACAGAGCCGAAAATCAAACTGTATTTCGGCGTCTGCGAACAGACGGAAGCGGCGGCGGAGCATAAACTTGCGGCGATGCGGGAGGAACTTTCGCATCTGCTGGAATGAACGAGGAAGGGACATGAGGATCGCGATCGATTGCAGATATCTTGGAAAATCAGGGATCGGAAGGGTGTGCGAGGGGATCCTCGACGCGCTCGATCTGACCGCGCACGAATATTACCTGATCGGCAAACGCGACCGCCTTGCGCGCTACACGTCGCGCGGCGCACATCTTGTCGAGGACGCGTCTGAGCCCTATTCGATCGCGGGGCTTTTCTCCTTTGACCGCTCGCTCAACCGCAAATGCGACGCCCTGCTCATTCCGAACTTTCTCGTTCCGTTCGGGGTCAGGATCCCCATTCTCTCCATCATGCACGATCTCGCATTCCTCGACGTGAAGGAGACAACGCGGGGCGCAGCGGACCGCATGATCAAAAAGACGCTTTTAAAGCGCTGCATGCGGCGGTCCAAAAAAATCGCCTGCGTCTCTCAATTTACGTTGGATCGCTGCCGCCACTACTACGGCAAACTTGCAGAGAAGTGCTTCGTCAACTACAACGGCGTTTCGGAAGGCGTCTTTGCCTATGCAAAAGAGCATGCCGCACCCCTGCAGAAGCGGGATACGATCGTGTTTGTGGGCAATGTCAAGCCGCATAAGGGGCTGAATACGCTGCTCTCTGCATTTCTTGCCCTCAGAACGGACACGACGCTGCGCATCATCGGCGAGAAAGACAACTTTCTGACAGGTCTTTCGCTCGAAGAGGACGCTTACCGCAACGTCACTTTCACAGGCAAACTTGATGACGACAGGCTGTTCGAGGAGATCGCCTGCGCAAAATATCTTGTGCTGCCTTCCCGCTACGAGGGCTTCGGTCTTCCGCCGCTCGAGGCGCTCTGTCTCGGCACACAGCCCATCCTTTCGGACATTCCCGTCTTTCGTGAGATCTACCGGGATCTGCCCGTCAAGTTTTTCCGCGATGAGGCGGAACTGACCGCGCGCATGCGCGAAACGCCCGATCGCATCGACTGCACAGACGCGGTGCGCACCCGTTACAACTTTCATCGGTGCGCCGATCAACTGATACATCAACTTGAGGAACTATGCCGCAGATAAAGACACAACAGGGAGCATTCCAAAGACTTCGCCAGACATTCTGGCGCCATCGGATCAATCTGGATCTCTTCATCCATTTCTTCTGCTTCCTCTCTGTCCTGCTCATCGGGGCAGACAGATGGGGCGTCGAATTGCTCGGCGTCAATTTTCGCATCGATCAGATCTTTCTCTGCATTCTGGCGCTGTTGCTGATCGTGCGCGGAAATTGTTTTGTCCTGACCAATACGCTTCCGGTCCTTCTGTTTGCCTTCTTTTCGCTCATTTCCACGCTGTTTGCGGTCAGCATCACCCGCGGCGTGCTTTTTTATTGCTCGATCATATATAATATCGTCTTCCTCTTTTACAATTTTACAAGCTATGTGCGCCAATACGGGATCGGCACATTTCTCACGATCTTCCGCGCCACCTGCTATGTGCAATTTGCGCTGCTGTTGCTGCAATTTCTTCTGAAGGTGCTTTTCTCGTACGAATTTCCCTTTCTGCCCTCATACGGCGAATACTTCGGGATCCCGCGCTTTCAGCTTTGGTTCTATGAACCAAGCTATCTTGCCACCTATTTAATCTTCTGGTTTGCGCTCTCTGCGTATATGTTTGTCATCGGCAAGGAGAAGAACTATCTTACCGATATTCTGATGGCATTTGCAATGTTCATCATGTCGACCGCGACATCCGGCTTCGTGGGAATCGCGCTCGTTCTGGTGCTTGTCTATCTGTTCTGGCTGCGCAGGGGGATCACGCCGCTCAAGCTGTTCATTCCCGTGCTCATGCTCATCGCGTTTTTCGTCTTTCGCATCGCGTTCTCCTCGCTCTATGAGGTATTTATCTCACGCCT
This sequence comes from uncultured Clostridia bacterium, assembly GCA_944337235.1. GTDB lineage: Bacteria > Bacillota > Clostridia > Christensenellales > Borkfalkiaceae > Gallimonas. The sequence continues at coordinate 53,243 of CALVLK010000001.1, read as the reverse complement.
CTTTGATTCCTCGCTCAATGACGCCTCGGGCGGCAGGGTAGAGGGTTGGGCAGAGACCTGGAATGTGTTCGTCGAAAATCCGCTCTTCGGCGTCGGCCCCGGAAATTACGGCCTGTACCTGGGGGAGGAGGCGGGTTATGTCCCCACCAACGTCTCTTTGGAGCTGCTTGCAACGCTCGGCATCTTCGGCTTTCTCAGCTTTTATGCGATCACCGTGCAGCAGTGCCTGCGCGCCGTCTCGCTCGATCAGAAACAGCGTTCAAAGCAGTCCTGTCTCATGATCGGCCTCATCTTCGCACTGGTCGTATTTACCGTCATCCTGCAGATCAATCAGGGATATCTGAGGCTGTATCACTGGATGTTCTTCGGCATCATCGACGGGGCGATCTACCTGTGCGGCAGAGAGAAAAGCATGTTGCCGCGCGGTCTACCTGCAAGGGAAGTGAACGCATGATTTCAGACAATTTCCTTATGTAAAAAAACACGGCATGCCGCAAAAAAATGCCGTAAAAGGATTGACATTGCCTTCAAGAACTGATAAAATCTGAGAGTAAAACCGCCTGTTTTCTGATAAATAAAGTTGTATGGCGGAGGAGAAAATCACATGGCAAAATTTATTCTTGACGCAACGAAAAAGGGCGTAGAAATTTCGGAACATCTCTACGGCCTCTTTTTTGAGGACATCAATCAGGCCGCAGACGGCGGCATGAATGCCGAAATGGTGATCAACAATTCCTTTGAATTCGGGTACTTCACCTACGACGGATTTAATGCAGAGAGCACCGTCGAGGCACGCAGGGCGAACGGATTTTACTGGGATATCTATGGCGCCGGCCCCAAATCCATCAAGACGAAGGGCGGCATGAACGCGAACAATCCCTCGTATCTGCAGCTGGACGTCGGCGGGATCTATCATCTTGAAAATCCCGGCTATTATACCTACAGCGGATACGATATGTACGGCATGCCCATCTACGGAGGGGAGACGTACAATTTCTCTATGTTTGTCAAGCGCCTCGGCTTCTCCGGCGTTGCCAAGGTGTTCATCAAGGGCGCACACGGCAGACATACTACGATCGGCGAGATCAAGATCCCCAAGGGGAACGACGGGGAATGGTTCAAGGTCTCTGCCAGCATTGTGGCGGAGAAGGATTTCATGGGGCGCCTTTCCATCATCTTTGAGGGGAACGGCAAGCTCGGCGTAGACTATGTGTCGCTGCTGCCCGAAAAGACGTGGGGGGATCCCGACAAATACCGCAACGGAAAACTTTCGCCCCGCATCGTGGAGGTGCTCAAAGAGTGCCATCCCTCCTTCCTGCGCTTCCCGGGCGGCTGCGTCGTCGAGGGCGACGTCGCCTTCGAGTATCAGTACAAATGGAAGAACACGGTGGGGCCGCTCGAACAGCGCAAACAGATCCCCAACCTGTGGCAGTACATGCAGTCGTACGGCGTGGGTTTCTATGAGTATTTTGCCCTCTGCGAAGATCTGAACATGACGCCGCTGCCCGTGCTCCATTGCGGCCTGCTCTGCCAGATCCGCATGGGCGAACAGCGCAAGACGGGGTATCAGCGCATCATGCCCGGAACAAAGGAGTTCCAGGCAGAGGTCATCGACAATGTTGCGCATCTCATCTACTTTGCCAAGGGCGACGTCTCCTCGACGGATCCCGCCGAGTCCTATTGGGCAAAGGTGCGCGCCGATATGGGCCATCCGCAGCCGTTTGAGCTCAAATATATCGGCATCGGTAACGAGAACTGGGGATACGAGTATTTCGACAACTTCGCCGCATGCCTGCTCGGAGTGCGTCAGTACACCTATAAGGGCAGAATGACGGACCTTCTGAAGCTGTTCGATATCACCATCGTCACCTCGGCGGGGGTAGATATCCGCCCGCAGGACTCCAACGACAGCTGGAAGACGATCAACGAGAAATACCGCGACATGATCGTGGACGAGCACGTCTACAATTCCTATCAGTGGTTTATCGACAACACCAAGCGCTATGACTGCTACGACCGCGACGGCGCCAAGGTATTCATGGGCGAATATGCCATGCACACCATGTCTGACGGCAGAGGCCGCCTGAACGGCGACAACAACCTGCGTTCCGCACTTGCGGAGGCGGCATTCCTCACCGGCTGTGAACGCAATTCAGACGTCGTCAAGATGACCTGCTATGCTCCGCTGTTCGCCGCGACCTACAACTATCGTTGGACGCCCGATATGATCTGGTTCAACACGCGCGACGTCATGTTGACGCCCAACTACTATGTGCAGCAGATGTTTGCCGGCAACACGGGCAAATATACGCTGACGGACGTGACTCCCGTCGACGAAGACAACGGCGGCGGCCTTCTGATCGGCGGACACAGAACGGCAAATGCCGTGTCCTCTGTCACCGTAAAGGACATTGCAACGGGCAAAACGCTGTATCACCACGACTTCAGAGACGGCCTGGGCGGCTGGAAGGTATATCCGAACTGCATGGGCGGCCATATCGAAAACGGACGGCTCATCATTGAGGAGAGCGACGCGTTCAACGGCTTCTACTACGACGCACAGAAATTCTCGAACTGCGAGGTCTATGTCGAATTCCAACGCCTGTCCGGCGAACAGAGCTTCATCTCCGGCGTGGGCGTATGCGACGTCCGCGATGCGGGCACGATGGACAGCGCAGGCTTCTCCATCTCCTGCCAATACGGCAAAAATCACAAGGGATACGATGTCTCCTTTGATAAGCGCGTAGACTTCATGCGCACCGTATGCGAAATGATGGGCAAGGACAAGTTCCTCGGCTACAGCCCCGAGGGAAATACGATGAAGCTCACCTATACGACCAAGACCTTCCGTGCGGAACTCCTTAAAGACGGCGCATGGCACGAGGTGCTCTTTAAAAATGTCTGGAAGGTCAACGAGCGCATCTTCCAAACGGCAAGCGTGGGCGAGGACGGCAAGATCTATCTGAAGGTCGTCAATGTATCGGGCAAGGATGAGGATCTCACCTGCGAGCTTGTCAACTTCGGCAAAAAGACGAAGGCGACCGTTACGACGCTCTGGCATGAGGATGTCACCGTCATCAACGAGATCGGCACAAAAGTCGGAAAGCGCTATAACATTCAACCCGTTGTTTCAGAGATCCCCCTTGCGGGCGACACGCTGAATACGACGTTAAAGAACAACAGCGTCACCGTATTTGTGATCGAGTAATAACACGTTTTATAAGATCGGGTCAGACCTCCGCAGAAAAAATCTGCGGAGGTTTTTATATGCGCGCAAATTCATAACCCCGGGACAAGTTTCATATGATATAGCGTGATCGAGTTTCTTCCGCCCAGGCTGCATCGGGCAGTGCGGCATATCCCGCGCGATAAGCTCTTTGAGCTGCGTATCCGGGCAGACAAGCCCCTGTATGCCAACATCGCGGGACGCTTTTCCCCGTTGGGGGAGAGCGGCGTTGCGCCATCCTGCAAAACTGCGCTCATTCCGACTGCAAATGAGGTGGAAGAGACGCTCTATGCGGCATGCGGATATTCGCTCTATGCTGTGGAAAATCAACTGCGGCAGGGATTTCTCACGACAGCCCAAGGGGTTCGCATCGGCATTGCGGGCACATATGTCTATGAACATGGCAGCGTGCATACGATCCGCGCCGTCACCTCGCTCTGCATCCGCCTCCCGCATGAGGTCGCGGGCTGCGCAAGAAAGATCTATGACCGCTGTCTGCACGATGGGCTGCACTCTCTGCTCCTCCTCTCGCCGCCCGGAATGGGCAAGACGACGCTGCTGCGCGATCTGAGCAGGATGATCTGCGAGATGACGCAGGAAAACGTGCTCGTCTGCGATGAGCGCGGCGAACTCTCGGCAGGTGATACGGGCATCACAAGCGACCGCGTGTGCTTCTGCGACAAGCTTACGGCCTTCACGGCGGGTATCCGCGCCATGCGGCCAACCGTCATCGTGACGGACGAGCTGCTTCCCGCAGACTATGCGGCGGTAAAACGGGCCATGGAAGGGGGAATCATCGTCATGGCCTCAGCGCATCTGACCGACTACGAACAGGTTCCCGAAAAGATATTTTCGCAGTACATCCTGCTGAAGGGGATCGGGGAGGTCGACAAGGTATGGGACGAATATGGCGCTGAGTTGGATTAAACTGCTCCTTGCCGTGCTGATCATTGCCTTCTGTACGCTGCTCGGGTATCTGGCAGGGAATGACTGCCGCGCACGCAGCCAATATTTTACACAATTCTGCCGCCTGAATGAGCTGTATCTGAGCGAATTGCGCTTTATGCGCAAACCTCTTGCGGACTTCTTACAGGGCTTCCCTGCACAGGGTGAGTTTTTGCAGACGATACAGAGCTTTCTGGGAAGCCATAAGGCCAAATGTGACTATCGATTTTTAAGAAAAGAGGAGCAGACGCTTGTCATGAACTATTTCGATATGATGGGAAGGGGAGACAGCGCGTCTCAGACGCAATACTTTCAGACGCAGCAGGAGGAGCTTACAAGGCTTGATCGGCAATATCAGGGGGAACGCAAGTCGCGCTGCGTCCTCTACATGAAGCTCGGACTGCTTGCGGGGCTTGCCTTTGTCATTCTGATCATCTGATATGGATATTTCAGTCATCTTCAAACTTGCGGCGATCGGGATCATCGTCACCGTAGTCTGTCAGATTCTAAAAAAGTCAGACCGCGACGACGTCGCAACGATCGTCTCCATTGTGGGGCTTGTCATGGTGCTGAGCATTGCCGTAAGCATGATCGGGGAACTTTTTACGCTGATCCAAAGTATCTTCGGGGTGACGATATGACGATATTCCCGCTCATCGGGATCGCCTTTCTGACGGCCGTCGCCTCTCTCCTCGTCAAAAGCATAAAACCGGAGCTTTCTCTTGCGATCACACTGGCAGGAGGGATCATTCTGCTGCTGTTCGCCCTTGATCTTGCAAAAGACGTCCTTGGGATCTTTGACAGGATCACAGAGACGACGGGCATCTCCCCCGTACTTGTCAAGACGCTTTTAAAGATGCTCGGCATCGGCTATCTGATAGAATTCACGGCGGGAATTTTACAGGATTTCGGATGCGCATCCCTTGCGGACAAGCTGGTGTTTTGCGGAAAGATTATCATCTTTTTACTTGCTGTCCCCATTCTCGAAAGTGCGCTCACCCTGATCGTGGAGCTTCTGGAGCTTGCCGGATGAAACAAATCATATTATTGTTGACGATGCTGTTCGTATTAGGTGCTTTGTTTGTTCCACAGGAAGATGTCACGGCATTTGCAGAAGAGGGCGCAGAGGAAAGCACAGAGGAGGAGCTTTCCTCTGCCATTGACGAGCTGCTCTCAGAGCTCGACCTCACCGAATTGCAGGAATACCTCGACACCTTGTTAGACTTTCGGGGCGCCTCGGTCATGGATTCTATCCGCTCCGTCATCGACGGCAATTTTGCGCTCGATTACGACACACTGGGTGAGGCACTTCTTGCACTTCTGAGCGACGAGCTGCTCCGCCTTTTGCCCGCATTTGCCATGATCCTTGCGCTTGCATTGATTTGTGGACTGCTCGACTGCAATAAAAACGGCATTTTGCACAGTAATATGTCAGACACAATTAGAATTGTAGGATATATTTCTGTCGGCTGCGTCGCCCTTGCGCTATTCATACAGGCCTTTTCGGCGGGACTTTCCTGCATGCGTTCGCTCCGCACTCAGATGGAGATCGTCTTTCCCATCCTTATGACGCTTATGGCAGCGAGCGGCGGAAGCGTATCGGCGGCAGTGTTTCGCCCGGGCGTCGCTTTCTTAAGCGGCGCCGTACTCGAATTGTTTTTTTCGATCGTGTTCCCGATCAACATTATCTCGATCGTTCTGACCTTTGTCGACCGCCTCTCGCCCGATGTGCGGTGCTCCCGCCTCGGCGACTTTTTGAAAAGCATCAACAAATGGCTGATCGGGCTGACGCTCACGCTGTTCGGTATCATGCTCTCGGTGCAGGGGATCGCCTCGGCGCAATACGACGGCATTTCTCTTCGCGCGATCAAATATGTCATATCGGGATCCGTGCCCATCGTGGGCGGATTTCTTTCGGGCAGCGTAGATTTCGTACTTGCAGGCAGTCTTCTCATCCGCAATGCGATCGGGTCCTTCTCCATTCTCATGCTGCTTGCCGTCGTCCTGCAGCCGCTTATCCTGTTCGCCGCCGTGCAGCTCATGCTTCGGCTCTCCGCGGCGGCGACTGAACCGATCGGGGGAGAGATCCCGGGATTTCTCTCCGCCCTGGCACGGGACATGGGGTATTTCATTGCAGGGCTGCTCACGATCGCCTTTCTGTATTTTCTGACGGTGCTTCTGCTCGTCTGTTCCGCAGGGGTGTTTCTATGACGCAGTATATCCTCGCCATTGCAGGCGCCGTCCTGCTCTCCGCCGTGTTCACCATGCTTCTGCCGAGCGGAAAAATGCATGCATTTCTGCGCGGGCTGCTGCGCGTTCTCATCCTCATCCTCATGATCTCTCCGCTGATCTCGCTGCTCCGCGGAGAGGGGCTCGCATCCACAGAAAACTTTCCTGCCGTCGACGAGGAGTTTCTCGCCGCCTGCACGCAACTGATCGAACGACGCGACGAGGCCGCCGTCGAGGAATACCTGCGCAGCGAATATGCGATCCTTGCGACAGTCCGGGCCATTCGTGCGCAGGAGGATGGTTACCCGCTGCAAAAGATCATCATAACCATCGAGGAAACGGGAATAAACGGCGGCGACGCGCATATAGATAGCATCGAAGAGCTTGCGCGCGACTTAAAATCGCGCTTTCAATGTGAGGTGGAAATTGAACTGGATCAGGCGGTGGTGGGGGAATAAAATCGTTCGCATCCTTGTGATCGGAATCGCCGCCCTCATTTTGCTCGCCCTGACGTGGGCTGTCTTTTCGGAGGAGACGATCGCCCTGACCGAGGAGGAACAGCGCATCTCCTCCATCCTATGTATGCTCGACGGGATCGAGGAAGCGCGCGTGTTCATTTCTTCCGAGGCGGACGTGCGCACCGCCGTCGTCATATACAGCGGCAACGACGGGATCCTGCTCCGCTCAGACATCCTCAACCTCGTTTCCGATACGCTCGGGATCGAAAAGAAAAATATCTCTCTCTACCCCAAGAGCTGACAAAATGCGTGAATGATGGGGACGCATCCTCATTCAAAATAATTTTCAGGAGTAAATCGCCATGTCCAACACAAAGAAAATTGCACTGATGTCAACCCTCGTTCTTTTGCTTGCCGTAACCGCCGTCGTCAATTTCGTGCTGGCGGGAACGCGCTCGGACGTCGCGGCAAATGCAGAGATCGAGGCAGATTTCTTTACCGTTCACCGCAGCGAGCGGCTCTCTACGCGCAGCGAGGAATTTGTACAGCTCGACAGCATCATCTCTGCCTATGCCGCCGACTCTGCGGAATATGCCGAAGCAGTCGCTGCAAAACAGAAGATGGTCTCGATCATGGAGGATGAACTCCTTATCGAGACGATGGTCAAGGCACTCGGGTTCAGCGACGCAGCCGTCGTCATCGGCTCCGACTCGGAAAATGTCAACATCTTTGTAAATTCAGCCGAACTGACGAGCGACAATACGGTACAGATCTTCTCCGTACTCGAAGAGGAGATGGGGATCCGGAACGGGAACATCATAATTATGCCCATATATGCAGAAAGCTAAAAAATTTTCCGAAAATAGTGGTAAAAGAGAAAAATATGTGCTATAATATAGACGATTCTTTTTCAGCGAACAAGGAGATCATATTATGGCCAACATCAGATACAATCCTCACGGGCAGAAGGGGAAAATCTCTTACAGTTCCGATATCGTGAGCGGCATCGTCGTGCTCAGCCTGCAGGAGACGGAGGGGATCGAGCTTGTCCCGTCCAGGAGCCGCGGCATCAAGATCTGTTTTGAAAAAGAGGGCATCTTTGCGGACATCTCCGTCATCGCGCATTACGGATACAATGTCCCCGAACTTGCATATGCCATTCAGCAGACGGTCAAGCAGATGGTGGAATCTATGACGAAGTTCAAGATCGCCAAGATCGACGTTCATATTCAAAGCGTGGTATTTCCTCCCGCTCCCGCAGCGCCAGCAGAAGAAAATCAGAATCAGGAAGCAAGAGCATAACAACGGCCCTTTCCCGCAATTGCGGGAAAGGGAATTTCTCGTATAAGGAGCACCATGCGCAAAGAAGCAAGAGAAGCAGCTTTCAAGATCGTATTCGCCGATCAGTTCGGTGGCGATACGGGGGCGAAATTCCGCTCGGAAATTTACAAAAAAAGCGGTCTGAAGGAGGATGACGTCGCCTTTGCAGAGGAGATCGTCTCCCTTTCGCGGGCGCACCGCGACGAAATCGTCGATATTCTCACCCAAAAGGTACAAAATTACGCCGAAAATCGCATCTATCCCGTCGACCGCGCGATCCTGATGGTCGCGCTGACGGAGATCAAATATATCGATAACATTCCGCCCGTCATCTCCGTCAACGAGGCGGTCGGTCTGGCGCGCGTCTATTCGACAGAGCAATCGGTAAGCTTTGTCAACGGCGTTCTGGCAGGTGTGATCAACCCATGACGCTGCTGGACGGAAAACAGACCGCTGCCAAGATCAGGGAGGAGGTCGCCCTGCGCGTCCGGGCGCTGCAACGCCTGGGTCGTACGGTGGGGCTCGCCGTTGTCCTTGTTGGCGACGATCCCGCCTCTGCGATCTATGTGCGCAACAAGGCGAGAGCGTGCGAAGAGGTCGGCATCCGCTCCGTCGTATATACACGCCCCGCGCAGGCGATGGAAGGGGAGATCGCGGCGCTGCTCGACGCGCTTGCCGCCGACAGCTCCGTCGACGGCATCCTGCTGCAGCTGCCCCTTCCCGCAGGATTGAATGCCGATGCGCTGCTGGCGCACATCCCGCCCGAAAAGGACGTCGACGCCTTCGGGGCCTATCACCTCGGCGCGCTCGTGCGCGGCGAACGGAGCATGGTCGCATGCACGCCGCTCGGCGTCATGGAACTTTTACACCGGTATCAGATCGGGATCGCAGGCAGACATGCCGTCGTGGTCGGGCGCAGCGTGATCGTCGGAAAGCCCATGGCGCTGCTCCTGTTGAATGCAGACGCCACCGTGACGGTATGCCATTCCAAAACGCGGGATCTTCGCGCGGAGTGTCTGCGCGCCGATATCATCGTCTCTGCCGTCGGCCATGCGGGGCTGATCGGCGCCGATATGGTAAAAGAGGGCGCGGTCGTGATCGACGTTGGCATGAACCGCGTAAATGGCAAACTGTGCGGCGATGTCGATTTTGCCGCCGTTGCACCAAAATGTTCTTATATCACGCCCGTCCCCGGCGGGGTCGGGCCCATGACTGTTGCCATGCTGCTGCAAAACGTATGCAGCTGTGCAGAAGGGAATCTCACGCGCAAATGAACTATTCCGAACAATACGAACTCTATCGCCGAGCCTTTGAAGCCGCCCTTGCAGCGTTCGCCGGGCAGCTTCCGGCGTCTTCGACCTGCCTTGTCGAAAGCATGAAATACTCCCTGCTTTCGGGGGGAAAACGCATACGCCCCGTGCTTTTTTTTGCATTTCTCGATCACTTCGGCATCCCATACGCCGAAGAGCATGCCCTTGCGATTGCATTGGAATGTATCCATACCTATTCGCTCATCCACGACGATCTGCCCGCAATGGACAACGACGACTTCCGGCGCGGAAGGCCGTCCAACCACAAGGTCTTTGGCGAGGCGAATGCCATCCTTGCAGGGGACGGATTGCTCTCCGAAGCGTTCGATCTCCTTCTGCGGGAAGGACTGCGCGACAAAGAACATCTGCGTGCCGCATGCGTACTGTCGGACGCCGCAGGCATTCGCGGCATGGTCGCGGGCCAATCGGAAGATCTAAAATGGCAGGGCAAACCCGCAGAACAGGCGGCGCTCTTTTCGATCTACGAAAAAAAGACGGCGCGGCTTTTGGCTGCGGGGCCGGAGATGGCAGCTGCCCTTGCGGGGAAATGTGAAAAAGAGGCGTCCGCATTCGGCAGGGCGCTTGGCTTTCTCTTCCAGATCACAGACGACATCCTCGACGTAAAAGGGGACGACGACAAGCTTGGAAAGAGTACGGGAAAAGACGCCATAGAGGACAAGCTGACCTGCGTGAAGCTTTATGGCATGACCGAGGCAGAACGACTCGCAGACGATTATGCGAAGCAATGCCTCGACGCGCTGGATCAGATGGGTGATCCTGCGTTTTTGCGGGAGCTTGTCCGCTTCGTGCGACTTCGGAATCATTGATTTTGCGTTTTAATTTAGTAATGTGCCAGACATAGGATATGGTTATGCGTGCTGATTTATATTTTTCCGCGCGCTACGGCTCGCGCAGTAAGGCAAGCAATGCCTTAAAAAGAGGACTCGTGCAACGAGGGGGACGAGCACTCTCCCCGGGCGATGAAGTCAGAGAGGGCGATTGTTTTCTCTTTCTCGACGACCCCGGCTTTGCATCCAACGGCGGCTATAAGCTCGAACGCGGTCTGGATGCCTTTTCCTTTTCGGCAGAAGGTCTTGTCTTTGCCGATCTGGGCGCAAGCACGGGCGGGTTTTGCGATTGCTTGCTGCGCAGCGGCGCGCGGCACGTCTATTGCGTCGACATCGGGGAGCATCAGCTTGATCCCGCCCTGGCGGGCGACGCACGTGTCACCGTAATGGACCGCACAAACGCACGCTATCTTACGCGCGAGCAATTCCCCGAAAAGATCGACGCCGTCGTCTCCGATCTGAGTTTTATCTCCCTTTCGCTCGTGCTGCCCGCAATTTTCGGGCTGCTCCATGACGGCGGACAGGCGATCGTGCTCTTCAAGCCTCAGTTTGAATGCGGCAAAAGCGGCATCGGCAAGAGCGGGATTCTTCCGCCCGGCAAGCATCCTCCGCTGCTGCGGGACTTTTTCACCCTCTGCCGGGGAATCGGAATGGCTCCGCGCAACATTGTTAACGCACCGCTGCGACCGCGCAAGAACGTCGAGTACCTTGTGCAGCTGCAAAAGGGAGGGGTTCCTGCCCCGACGGATGAGCTCTTGCGGCGCGCCGCGGACATGAAGTAATCTGAAAAATTTTTTCGTTATTTTTGCATTATCTCTTGATTTTATACAAATTACGGTTATAATATTAGGTGAAATGATTCGGGTGGGCATCTTCTACAATCGAGACCGCGTCACGGCGGATACGGTGCGCTCTGTCGTTCAGACGCTAAGCCGCGTTGCGGACTGCGTCGTCTTTGACGACGCCGATCAGATCGCCGATGTCGATCGTCTGCTTGTATTGGGCGGCGACGGGACCATTCTGCATGCAGCACACCGCGCATCTTTATTCTCCATTCCGATCCTCGGCGTCAACTTCGGCACGCGCGGATTTCTTGCGGAGTTTGAGCGGGATCAGCTTGCAGAGGCGCTTAATTTTTTGATGTCTGACTGCGCGATCGAACCGCGTTCCATGCTCGAAGTACAATGCGGAGGCAGGTCGATGCACTGCCTCAACGAAATTTCCATGCGGCGCAATACAGGGCTTTCAGATGAGCGCATTGCAAAATTCAGCCTTGCGATCGACGAACGCCCCGCCATTCGCTTTGCCGCCGACGGACTGATCGTCGCAACGCCGACGGGCTCCACCGCTTATTCTCTTTCGGCGGGTGGGTGTATTCTTTCGCCGGAATGCCAAAGCATCATTCTCACGCCCATCTGCGCATTTTCGCTGCGCTTCCGTCCCGTGGTCTGCCCCGACAGCAGCACGCTCGTATTTACCGTGGGCGAGGAGCCGCTCGTTCTGCACGGCGACGGCGTATTTTTGGGCGAATCGGTCTGCGGAGATGTCATCACGATACATAGATCCCCCAGAACGACCGATTTCCTCATCAAAGACAAGAACGAATTTTTCCGTCGGTTGACGAAAAAAATAAATTAACTGATAAGGGAGAAAAAATGTTAAGAAACGCAAGACACAGCAAGATCCTTGAACTCATCGAAGAGAAGGAGATCGAAACGCAGGAGGAGCTCTGCAAGGAGCTCGCTGCTCAGAACTATATGGTCACACAGGCAACTGTCTCCCGCGATATCCGCGAGCTGCGCCTTTTTAAGGTAGCGGGGATCAAAAAGCGCTATCGTTACGCCGCCATCAGCAAGACAGAGGGCGAGCTTTCCGATAAGATGCGGCTGCTCTTTCAGACGTGTATCGAATCGATCGCCGTTGCGAACAATATTATCGTCATCCGCACGCTCAACGGCAACGGCGCAAACGCGGGCGTCGTCATCGACAGGCTCAACTACGACGACGTCCTTGGAACGATCGGCGGCGTCGACACCGTATTCACCGTATGCAAAAGCCTAGAGGCAGCGATCCGCGTCAAGGAGCGCCTGGAACGCATCGTGCGCGAATAAGCCATGCTGCAGGCGCTAACCATTCAAAACATCGCGCTGATCGAACGGGAGGAGATCGCCTTTTCCCCTGGTCTCAATATCCTCTCCGGCGAGACAGGCGCGGGAAAATCCATTGTGCTCGACGCGATCGACTTTGTTCTAGGCGCCAAGGCAGAGCGCAGTCTGATCCGTCACGGCGCGCAGGAGTGCAGCGTTCGGGCGGTATTTTCCTGTGATGCGGGGCCCGTCCGCGACGCGCTTTCCGAACTCGATCTGCCCGTGGAGGACGAACTCATCCTCTCGAGAAAATTCTCCTCAGAGGGGAAAAGCAGTATCCGCATCAATGGCGAGGCGGTCACGCTGACCATGCTCAAAAAGATCACGCCGCTGCTCGTGGACATCCACGGCCAGAGCGAACACTTCTCTCTGCTCAAAGAGAGCAACCAGCTTGCGCTGCTCGACAAGGCCGCAGGCACTGGGCTTTCTGCATTGAAGGAGGAACTTGCGCTGCACCTTTCAGAGAAGCGGGACATTCTTGCCGACATCGGGGCCATCGGCGGCGACGAGGCAGAGCGCGCCCGCAGAATGGATATCCTGCGCTATCAGATCGACGAGATCGAGCGCGGGGCGCTGAAAGAGGGGGAAGAGGAGGAACTGCTCGCCAGAAGGGCACTGCTGCAAAATGCAGAAAAGATCCTCGGAAATCTCAGTGAGGCGCATTCCGCCCTGCGCGGTGAGGGCGGTTGGGGCGCAGTCGACGCAGTCACGGCTGCAAAACGCGCCATCGACGCAGCCGCCAGATTCGACGAACGCTGCCGTGCGCTCTCAGATCGGCTCGATGGTATACTTGCCGAACTCTCTGACGTGGAGGAGGAGATCTCGTCGCTGCTCGACTCTTCGGAATTTGACGAGGGCGATCTTGAACATTTGGAAAATCGCCTCGACGAGATCAAGACATTAAAAAGAAAATACGGCGGGAGCGTTGCTGCGGCGATCGACTTTCAGCGGCAGGCCCGCGAAGAATATACAAAACTTGCCAACAGCGAAGAGGAGCTCCGTGCGCTCAATGCCCGCCTTGCAGACTGCAATCGGAATATCTTCCGGCTCTGCTGCCGCATGAGCGAACTGAGAAGACGGGCCGCCGAAAAGCTCTCTGATGCCGTGACCGAGGAGCTGAAGGATCTGAACATCAGATCGGCGCGCTTCGAGATCACGTTTTCGCCCTATACCGAGGAGGACACCGACCGCGCGACTTCTCTTGGCCTGGACGGGATCGAATTTCTCTTTTCTGCAAACGCGGGCGAGCCGCTCAAAGCACTGGGCAAGATCATCAGCGGCGGTGAGCTGAGCCGCTTCATGCTCGCCGTAAAGGCGATCTCCGCCTCTGATATCGGGACCTGCATCTTTGACGAGATCGATGCCGGGATCGGCGGAAGGACGGCGGTCGCCGTCGCCGAAAAATTTGCAAAGATCGCACGCCATACGCAGGTGATCGCCGTTTCGCACCTTGCGCAGGTGGTGGCCTATGCCGATCGGCACCTGCTCATCACCAAAGAGGAATGCGACGGAAAGACGCAGACGCACGTCAATGTGATCGAGGGCGAAGCGCGGCGTTCGGAGCTGGCGCGTATGATCTCCGGCGGCGAGAGCGCACTTTCTTTGCAGCAGGCGGAGGAGATGCTCCGCCTAGCGCAAACGCGCAAAGACGAACTTACATAAAATTCGATTGTTCTGCGCATGCTGAACTTTGTTCGGAGGTAGTATGCGCAGGCTGAAATTTTTGTTTTTATCGGTCGTATTGTGTCTGATCCTGTCGGTTGGCGCCGAACGCGGGCTCTGTGTGCGCGCGGAAGGCGGCGACTACTATGTGGGCGGCATGACGGCTGGTTTTTTATTGAGTGCGGGCGGCGTTGAGATCATTGAATTGAACGAGGTGCAGACGGAGGGGGGTACCTGTTCCCCCGCAAAGGACGCCGGGCTGCGGGCGGGCGACCGCATCGTGCGCGTGGACGGCCGCGAGATCAGGAGCATTCGCGCCCTGAACGAAGCGCTCGGGGCAGCAGGGGAAAATGAGATCACACTGAGCGTACTGCGCGGTGCAGAACAGCTTACCATCTCCCTCTGCCCGGTCAAAGACAGGCGAAACGGCGATTATAAGATCGGGATCCTCATCCGCGACACCCTCTCCGGGATCGGTACCGTGACCTGCATCGAGCGCGAGAGCGGAAAATTCGCCGCCCTGGGCCACAGTATTACAGATGAGGCACGCCATCCGCTCGAAATCTCCGACCCCAAAGTCTATCTTTGCAGCGTCATCGGCGTCAACCGCGGCATGCGGGGCAAGGCGGGCGAATTGAAGGGCCTGCTGCTCAACGATAAGCCGTTTGCCTGCGCCGAGGCGGTGCTGAGCACAGGCCTCTACGGCACGATCGACCGCGGTTTCGATTGCTCAAAGCTGGAACTTGTCGATATCGCACCGCTCAGCGAGGCGTCCATCGGCAAAGCAGTCATCTACTCCACGGTGGACGGGACAGAGCCGCAGCAATACGAGATCGCCATCGCAAAAGTGGATTCCGGCAACCGCGACAACAAAAATTTTGTCATCAAGGTGACGGATGAGCGGCTGATCGATCAGACGGGCGGGATCGTGCAGGGCATGAGCGGAAGCCCGATCTTGCAAAACGGAAAACTGATCGGCGCGGTGACACATGTCTTTCTCAATGACCCGACGCGCGGCTACGGGATCGGGATAGAGAAGATGCTTCCATAGCGTAAAGAGGGCGATGCAGAAATCTGCGATCGCCTTTTATATTTTCCCGCATGCGGCACAAACTGATACTATGAAAAAAACAGTGAAGATTTTTGCCCTTGCGGCCCTGATGATTGCCGCCTGGGCACTCCCGATGCAGAGAACGCAATCATATGCCGAAAGTGCGCATGCGTATAAGGCGGCGTATGTGTGCGACAGTCTGACGGGAACCGTGGTATTGGCGGAAAACGCCGAAAAAAGACTGCCGATCGCAAGCATGTGCAAGATCATGACGCTGCTCATCAGCTTCGAAGCGCTGGAACGGGGCAACATTGGCGTCGACGACAGCGTCTGCATCAGCAAAAATGCGGCGGGAATGGGCGGCTCTCAGGTCTTTTTGCAGGCGGGTGACAGCTATAAGGTCAACGAACTGATCAAAAGCATCGTCGTCTGTTCCGCAAACGATTCATGCGTGGCAATGGCAGAACACGTCTGCGGCAGCGAACAGAGCTTTGTCGACAGAATGAATGCGCGCGCAGAGGAGCTGGGTGCAGAGAACACACTCTTTGCAAACTGTACCGGCCTGCCCAAGGAGCCGCAGTATTCCTGCGCAAAGGACGTCGCGCAGATGCTGCGCGAGCTCATCCGGCATGAGCAATACTTTTCCTATGCGGGGATCTGGCTGGAAGATTTCCACCACCCGGACGGAAGGGTGACGCAGATGACAAACACAAACCGTCTAATCCGCTCCGATATCGGCTGCGACGGCGGCAAGACGGGCTTTACGCAGGAGGCGGGATTTTGCCTTGCGGCGACCGCCGTGCGCCAGGACACGCGGCTCATCGGTGTGATCATCGGCGCGGATCGATCCGAAACGCGCTTTCGCGGCATGGAACAGATGTTTGAAGATACCTTTTCGGCATATCAGACGGAGATCATCGCGCGGGCGGGAGAATGCCTTCCGCAAAAGCTGACGGTGCGCGGCAGCAAACTGCACGAGATCGATGTATTCCCGCAGAACACGCTCTCGCAATTTGTAAAGCGCGGCGAACGGCAGGGGGTGGAGACCGCTATCAACCTGCAGGAATGCCGTGCTCCTATCTGCAAAGGGGACATCGTCGGGGAACTTGTCCTGTACAGCAACGGGATGGAGTGCGGCAGGACGCCGCTTTGTGCCGCTGAGGATGCGGCTCGCATGTCCTGGAAAGACGCCTACCGGGAAAGCGCCGCAAACTGGTAATTCGGGTGCATTTTACTTGGTTTACGATGTAATATGCGTGATATAATATTTGATCGATCCGCCATTTTTCACGGCACAAAGCGCGAACGGTTGACAGATGAGCTCCTTCCGTGGTAGAATGAGAAAAATTTTACCAATGAGGGATCAGACGTGAACACCAGAGAGACATTGAAGGTAAATTCAGAGGGACATCTTGAGATCGGTGGCGCCGACTGCATGCAGCTCGCAAAGGAGTTCGGCACCCCGCTCTATGTCTTTGATGAACAGCACATCCGCGATATGATGCGCACCTATCGCAACACGATCGAGGAGCGCTACGACGGCAACGGGCTCGTTCTGTATGCGAGCAAGGCGTTCTCCTGTATGGCGATCTACGGCATTGCAAAGGAAGAGGGCCTGGGGATCGACGTCGTCTCTGGCGGAGAGCTCTACACCGCCCGCAAGGCGGGATTCCCCGCCGATAAAATCTATATGCACGGCAACAACAAGCTTCCCCGCGAACTGCGCGACGCGCTTGACTACGGCGTCGGCTGTATCGTTCTGGACGCCGCCTCCGAGGCAAAGATACTCGACGGGATGGCAGAAGAAAGCGGTAAAGTTCAGGATGTGCTCATCCGCATCAATCCGGGTATCGAGGCACACACGCACGCCTATGTGCAGACGGCGACGCCCGACTCCAAATTCGGATTCTCCGTTGCAAACGGCAGCGCGCTTGCGATGACAGAGCAGGTACTTGCCTATAAACACCTGCGGCTGCGCGGCTTCCATTGCCACATCGGCTCGCAGATCTTTGAAAAACAGTCCTTCGTGTTAGCCGCCGCCCGCTGCATGCAGTTCATCGCAGACGTCAAGGCGCAGCTCGGATTCGAGGCAGATACGCTCGATCTGGGGGGCGGATTCGGGATCTGGTATGCCGAGGGCGACCGCAAGATCGCGCCGTCCGGATACCGCGAATATCTTGTCGCGCTCATCGACGAGATCAAACGCTGCAGCGAGGCGCTGGGCGTACGCCGCCCCTATCTCCTCATCGAACCCGGCCGCTCGATCGTCGGCGAAGCGGGGATCACGCTCTATACGGTGGGCGCGATCAAAGAGATCCCCGGCATCCGCAAATATGTCGCCATTGACGGCGGCATGTTCGACAACCCACGCTACTGCCTGTATCAGTCGCGCTATACCGCGCTCATTGCCGACCGCGCCGACGCGCAGCCGACCGAAAAGGTCGCCATTGCAGGCAAGTGCTGCGAAAGCGGCGACCTCATCGGCGTGGATATGCCGCTGCCCGAGGCGAAAATCGACGACGTGATTGCCATCCTTTCAACGGGCGCCTACAACTACTCCATGGCGAGCAACTACAACCACAACCTGATCCCGCCCGCGGTCCTGGTCAAGGACGGCAAAGCGAAGTATATCGTAAAACCGCAGACCTATGAAGACCTTACCCGCCGCGATGTACCGTGGGAAGAACTGAAATGAGATATATTTTGCCGCAGAAGTCCTCTGCGGCTTTTTCATGATGCGCACATAAATTATCACACATTTTCTATGGGCATTCGGCGCAATTTTCTTGCCTTTTTCTCCGCAATTGAGTATAATATTGATAAGTTATGTATCTTCTTCAATTACTCGCCAGCTTCCTGGCCGTCGTCATTGTTCTGACGCTTCACGAGTTTTCGCACGCCTACGTCGCCTACAAATGCGGCGACCCGACGCCGAAGATGAACGGGCGCCTCTCCTTTAACCCGCTGCGGCACTTTGATCCCATCGGGTTGGTTTGTTTTGCCTTTGTGGGATTCGGCTGGGCAAAGCCCGTTCCTGTCAATCCTTACAATTTCCGCCACTACCGGAAGGGTATGTTCCTGACGGCTGCGGCAGGGGTGGTAATGAACTACATCTGCGCCTTCCTCTTCTATCCGCTGCTGATGGTTGTCGTTCACTATGCTCTTCCGCTGCCCGAAGCCGCATACGCGCTGCTGTACTATTTCACTTACTTTCTGTATGCGTACAGCTTGTCCTTCTGCGTCTTTAATCTTCTGCCGCTCTATCCGCTGGACGGATTCCGCATCGTCGACGCCCTCAACAAGCGCCGCGGCAAGATCTACCGCTTTTTGCGGCAATATGGCTACTGGATTCTGCTCGCCCTCATTGCAGAGAGCTTCATTTGCAATATCTTTGTACGCATGGGCGTTTCACAGATGGCGGCATTTAACGTGCTCGGCTGGCTCATGAGATTTGCAACCGACATTCTCGGCTGGCCCATCTCGGCGCTTTGGGGGTTGATCCCGTGGTAAACCGCAGCAATTTTGAGTCCAATGTGGATTACACGACCGTCCTTGATGACTTTGAGGGGCCGCTCGATCTGTTGCTCTTTCTGATCAACAAGGAGGAGATCGAGATCCAGGACATCTTCGTATCGAAGGTGACGGAGCAATTTCTGGACTATATGCAGGGGCTGCCTTATCTCGACATCGACAAGGTGAGCGATTACCTCAATATCGCGGCGACCATTCTCAAGATTAAGGCACAGAGCCTTGTGCCCAATCTGGACGAGGACCCCGAGATCGACGCCGACATCGAGGAGTCGAAGGCCTCGGTCATCCGCGCCGTAGAGGAATACAGGCTCATCCGCGGCGAGGCCGACAAGCTGAAAGAGCGCGAGACGCTCG
Organism: uncultured Clostridia bacterium; assembly: GCA_944337235.1. Taxonomy (GTDB): domain Bacteria; phylum Bacillota; class Clostridia; order Christensenellales; family Borkfalkiaceae; genus Gallimonas. The sequence goes on along the minus strand of CALVLK010000001.1, from coordinate 34,162 downwards.
GCTCCTTTTTCAAAGAGCCAGACAAAAACGTGGGCGAGACAAAGACGGTGTTTTCCGTCGACAATCTCACGCTTGACAAACTGATCGCAGCCTTTTCAAAGCTGATGATCAAGCGCGAAAGCATGAAGGCCTCGCAGGAGGTGCGCGAGATCCCGCGGGATACCTTCACCGTGGCAGATAAGATGCACTTCGTGCTCGAATCGCTTGAAAACAGCAAGAGCGTGCAATTTTCACAGCTCTTTTCCCGCGATCATACCAGGACAGAGGTCGTTACGACCTTTCAGGCGATCCTGGAACTTCTGAAATATCAATACCTGCATGTGTCGCAGGAGACTGCCTTCGGCGAGATCTGCATCTCGCGCAATCCCGACGGCAACGAGGAGGATATCTTTGGAAAAATTGACGAATACAATTGAGGCGATCCTGTTTGCTTCGGGCAAAAGCGTTCCGATCGCCGATATTGCAGAAAAGCTCGGCTGTTCTGAAAAGGAGGTCAAAAGCTCCCTTGCGGAATTGAAGGCAAGATATGGAGAGGAGGGGGGCATTCAGCTGCTGCAATTCAACGCAAAGGCACAGCTGTGCTCCAATCCCTGTTACAAAGATCAGGTCGAATCGGTGCTCAACCCCATCCGCGAAAAGGAGCTCACCCGCACGATTCTGGAGTGCGCGGCGATCATCGCCTACAAACAGCCCATCACCAAAACCGAGATCGAAATGCTGCGCGGCACGAACTCCGACTATGCCGTGCGCGTGTTGCTCGACCTCGATCTCATATACCCATGCGGCAGGAAGGACGCGATCGGAAAGCCCATCCTCTATGCCACCACCGACGAATTTTTGAAGCGCTTCCGCCTGGAGTCGCTGCAGGATCTGCCCGATTACGATACACTGATGGCGGCGATCTCCCGCCCGGAGGAGCGCGATACATATCTCTATGCGCATGACGAATATATCGACCCGAACGCGCCCGAAGAGGGGCAGAAGGCCGCGTCGGCCGATGCTTCGGAGAAAAAGACGGTCGACGGCTACGAGATCCCCGACTTTTTGCGCGGACTTGACGAGTCTGACCTCGTCAAGATCGGGTAATTCGCACAAGAAAGAGGGAGCATCTCCTTACAACGGAATAGTTTTCATATGATCGCCCATATTACGGATATGGGCGATTTTTTTGTCCTGTCTGTAGCGATCGGACTTATCCTGCTGTTCTTTCCCATCTTTTTGCGCGCCGATCTCTTTCTGCACCCGTTTGAAAATAAATTTACATTTTCGATCAGTCTGTACGGGCATCTCCCTATCCTCGGCGGATATCTGCAGATCGTGAAAGGGGGGATCGCGATCCATCTGAGCGACACAAAGGCGGTATTTCTGCCCTTTGGCCAGATCGCTGCGACGGGAAAGAAATTTGACTTTACAAAGGGCTTTCAGCTGTACAGGCTGCATATCATCACGGAGTTGGGCGGGCAAAACAGCCCATACGGCATCATGGGGGCGGCGTTCGCCCGCCTGATCGGCGAACTCTTGTTGGGGCGGCTGAAGGGGACGCATCCCTTTCTCGATGCCGAACACGATACCCTCATCGCCGACCGCCCGACCCTGAAACAGACGATCAAATGCACGCTGATCTTCAATCTGCTCGTGCTCATCGTCGCATTAACAAAAAAATTATTGGAGGCATTGATCATATGGATGAAAAAAAGAAAATCGACAGCTTCATGGAAAAGACGGCACGCCAGATCACAGGCTTAGTGGACGTGAATACCGTGATCGGAGCACCCATCTTTACGGCAAGCGGCGCGCAGGTCATTCCCTTTACCAAGGTCACGATGGGATTTCTGACGGGAGGAAGCGAGTATGGCGAGGTGAAGGCAGTCAAGGAGGATGAGACGTTCCCATTCGGCGGCGGCGCAGGTACCGTCATCAATCTGAAACCGACGGGATTCCTTGTAGACGACGGCAAGCATTGCCGCCTTATAAGGGTGACGGACGATCCCCTTGACGGGCTCATCGAAAAGGCGGGCGATCTGATCGCCTCCGTCATGCAAAGACAGGAAGGGGCAAATGAGGTCGAATAGGCGGCTGATCTATGCCGCCATGGCGCTCCTTCTGATCCTGCTGCTCTCGACGGTATTGACGCCGTTCCGCCCGAAAATCGCGCAGGGCGCAACAATGAGCAGGGGGGAATGTGTCATGGAGGTGGCAGGAAGACATATTCTGTACGAGCATGACGCCGAAAAAAAGCTCCCCATGGCGAGTACGACAAAGATCCTGACGGCAGTAATCATCATAGAAGAATGCAACCTCGCAGAGGAGATCACGATCCCTCAGGAGGCAGAGGGTACGGAAGGCTCCAGCGTCTATCTCAAGGCGGGGGAGCGATACAGCGTAGAGGATCTTCTCTACGGCCTCATGCTGCAATCGGGCAACGACTGCGCCGTAACGCTTGCACTGCATCACAGCGGAAGCACAGAGGCCTTTGCGCAGCGCATGAATGAGCGAGCACGGCGGATGGGGGCATACAACAGCCATTTCGTCAACCCGCACGGGCTTCCCGATCGGGAACATTATACGACGGCGCGCGACCTTGCGCTCATCGCGGCATATGCCATGGAGAACGAAACCTTCAGAAATATCGTAAGTACGAAGTACTATGCCAGACATAATTGGAAAAATAAGAATAAGATGCTATGGTCGTTTGCCGGCGCGAACGGCATTAAGACGGGGTTTACCGTAGAGGCGGGGCGCTGCCTTGTGAGCGGCGCCTGCAAGGAGGGGCACCAGCTCGTATGCGTCGTGCTGTACTCTCCGCAGATGTACGAGCGCTCGCAGGAGCTGCTCGAATGTGCATTTTCAGACCTCGCCGCAGATCTTCCATAAAAGCGCTTGATTTTTTTTTGCTTTTCGGATATGATAGGAACAGAAGACTTTCCTACTACAGAAGGAGCCGAAAACGCATGCGCATCAATAAATTTCTTGCCGAGCAGGGCGTAGCGTCCCGCCGCGGCAGTGACGCCCTCATTCAGGAGGGACGCGTCACCGTAAACGGAAAGCCCGCTCGCCCGGGCGATGATATTTCCCCGTCTGACGAGGTCAAGGTGGACGGAAGAATCCTCTCTCATACGGTAAAGAATGAATATTATATTCTCAACAAGCCGAAGGGGTGCGTCTGTACCGTGTCCGACGATAAGGGGCGCAAGACGGTGATGGACCTCTTACCCCCCGATGCGGGAAGGGTGTTCCCGGTGGGACGACTCGACTATGACACGGAGGGCCTTCTCATCCTCACCAACGACGGCGATCTTGCATACCGCCTTACCGCACCGCAGAATGAGATCCCCAAGACCTATCTCGTCAGGATCGAGGGTACGATCACACCCGTACAGCTTAATCGTCTGCGGGCAGGGGTAGAGATCGAGAAGGGCGTCGTCACGAAAAAGTGCAAGATCAATGTGATCGAGACGGCAAAGGATCATACCAAACTGCACGTCACGATCACCGAGGGAAAAAACCGTGAGATAAGAAGAATGTTCGAGTGCGTGGGAAAGCAGGTCGATTTTCTCAAACGCATCCGGATCGGCGATCTTACGCTGCACGGATTGGACCGCGGGAGCGTACGCAAACTGACCCGGGAAGAGATCTACTACCTCAAAAATCTTTGACACAGAAAAACCGCAGCGGTTGCGCTGCGGTTTAATGTTACTGTATGTGATTTACATGGCACGAAGCAGGCCGATCACCTTCCCGAGGATCTTCACGCCGCTCTGTTCGTCCAGTACAAAGTCGTTCATTGCGGCATTTTCGGGGTGCAGCACGATCTTTCCGTCGCGGCGGAAGAACCGTTTCACCGTCGCACCCTCTTCGATGCCGTCGGTAAACATTGCAACGACGATATCGCCGTTCTCGGCGTCGTCCTGCCGACGGATGATGATCTTATCTCCGTCGAAGATGCCCGCTTCGATCATGCTCTCTCCGCGGACGCGCAGCATGAACAGTTCCCCCTTGAATTCGGAGGCGGGAAGGGTATAATATCCCTCGTGATTTTCAACGGCCAGAATGGGAAGGCCAGCCGTCACGGCGCCGATCAGCGGTACTTTGACCGTGTCGCCCGTTTTGAGCACCACGGCACGCTTTTTCTTGTCCGCCTTGTTCAGAAGCCCCATGTCCTTCAGACGATTGACATAGCTGTATGCCGTGGCGGTCGATTTTATGCCGAGATCGCGGCACATATCCCGCACGGTGGGGGGGAACCCGTTCTCTTCCGTATATCGGTTGATATATAAGAGCACCATATCCAGCTTTCGTTGATCCATCGTCCTGCACCTCCGTATAGCAATATTGTATCATATTACGGCAAAGATTGCAAACAAATGTTCCTCATTTTGAAGATTTTTTTGCATTTCTCTTGACTTTTTTTGCGTTTGTACTATAATAGTAGGGCAATCGAAGAGAAAAGGAGCCTCTATGAACCGAACCGTCTGTATCTTGGATGAAAATAAGGAATGCGACAACTGTATGGAGTGCGAGATCTGCGATCTCGACCCGAACAAGATCTGCGACAACTGCGGAAAATGCCTGGATATCCGCGACTATGCTGCGATCCGCATCGACCGCGTCTATACGGATCCGAGCGAATATCACGAAAAATGATCGTCTTTTCGTAAAAATTCGGCAACTTTCGCGCGATATTCTGCAGGAACGGTCACGTCGATCTCGGCGCCCTCTTCAAGATATCGCATGCCCCGTTCCCGAAGAAGGGGTCGCAGGGCGTAATAGCGCTCCATCTGTGTATACGGCACATACAGCGTCGCAACCAGATATTGCTTGCGCAGCGCCTCGAAGATGCTCGCACGCAAGACGTCCAGCCCGCGCCCGTCCTTTGCCGAAATACAGATCGCATCATGCGCCAGCGCTTCCACATCCTCGCTCAGATCGCATTTGTTCATGACGATGAGGTAGGGGGCATGAAAGCCAAGCTCACGCAGGGTCTGCAGCGTCGTTTCGCGCTGCGTACGGAAGTCGCCCGCCGCATCGCAGACGATGAGTGCCAGATCGCAGTTGAGCGCGCTCTCCAGGGTGGAGCGGAACGCCTCGACCAGCTGATGCGGCAGATCCTGGATGAAGCCGACCGTGTCAACGAGCAAGAGGGGCGCACCGTTGATCTCAAACCGGCGCGCAGTGGGATCGAGCGTAGCAAAGAGGGCGTCCTTTGTCAGAACATCGGCGCCCGTCAACGCATTGAGCAGCGTAGATTTCCCCGTATTGGTATAGCCGACGAGTGCGATCGTTCGCACCCCGTCCTTTTTGCGGCGTTCCGTCTGATAGGAGCGCCGCCTTTCTGTATCTTTCAGGCGCTCCTCCAGCGCATGGATGCGCGTTCGGATATGCCGCCGGTCCGTCTCAAGCTGGCTTTCCCCGGGGCCGCGCGTGCCGATCCCGCCACCCAACCGCGAGAGCGCCGAACCCTTTCCCTTCAGGCGGGGATAGAGATATTTCAGCTGTGCCAGCTCCACCTGCAGCTTTCCCTCGCTGCTCTCGGCACGCAGCGCAAAGATATCGAGAATAAGCGTTGTGCGGTCGATCACCTTGCGCCCGTTCAGCGCCGAAGAGATATTGAGCGTCTGAGAGGGGGAAAGGGCGCCGTTGAACAAGATCGTGAGATCGAGCCCCTCGATCCGATCGCGCAGTTCCGCGAGCTTTCCCTCGCCGATATAGGTCGCAGGATTGATCTCGCGTATCGTCTGATAGATCGTGCCCGCATAGGCGGCGCCGGCAGCCTCGATCAGCGCGACCGCTTCGTCATGCAATACGCGGGTGCGATCGTCCGTGACGGGCTGAATGATGTAGACAAGCTCCTGCGTCATTGCTTGTCCTCCGGCTTCCGGTGCAGCGTTACGGCGTCCGCCACGGCCCGACGGTTGTCCTCGGAGATGGCCGCATAATGCTTGCGCGTCGTGTTGACGTCTTTATGCCCCAAGACATCGGCAACGATATAGATGTCGCCCGTGGCGCGATAGAGGCTTGTGCCGTATGTGCTGCGCAGCTTATGCGGCGAAATTTTCTTGAGGGGAGAGACGATCCTGGCATACTTCTTTACCAGATTTTCCACAGCACGCACGCTGATCCGGCGATATTGCAGCGAGAGGAAGAGGGCGTGTTCTTCAGCCGGAATACGGACATCCTCTTCCTTTTGGGCAAGATAGGCGGCAAGTGCCTCGCCGACCTCCTCCGAAAAATAGAGGATCGCCTGGCTGCCGCCCTTGCGCGTGACCACAAAAGAATTGTCGAGAAAGTTGATGCTCTCGTTGTTCAGACCGACCAGCTCAGAGATACGGATCCCCGTACCCAAAAAGAGGGTGAGAATGGCCGTATCGCGTACCTTGGTGCGGTTGTGATAAAAATCCTGGTGGGCAGAGAGCCCGTCGCCGCTCTCCGCAGTCTCGAGCAACGAAGAGACCTCGGCGGGATCGAGGCGGATGATCTCCTTTTCGTGCAGCTTGGGCGTAGAGACCTTGGCAGACTGATTGGTCTCGATCAGTCCCTTGTTAAAAAAATACTTGAACATGGAACGCACCGTAGAGAGCTTGCGCGCCTTTGCGCGCTCGTCACAGGAGAGGATGCGCCCCTCGTAGCGATAGCGGGAAAGATAGCTGAGAAAGATTTCAAGATCTGTCTCCGTTACGCGTTCAAGATCAGAGAGCGCAATCTCCTGCACGGTCTTGCCACGCAATACGCGCTTTGTAAGAAAGTCAAAGAAGATCCTTAAGTCATAACAGTAGTTGAGTCGGGTCAGAACGCTGGTGCGGTTTTCGATCCCGCGCAAAAAGTCCTCGCAAAACGGAGGAAGCTCATCGAGCAGACGATCGATCCTGTCAAGATTCTTCAGATTTCGTTCGCGGTAATAATCCATGGCAACATTATAGCACAATACAGAGACAAAGTCAAATTTTACGAAGAGTTTATTGGCGCACACCCCTCTGAACAAGAGGGCAATAGACATAACTATTCGTAAAATGCAGCTTTTACGAATAGTAAGGCGCAAAAATAGCTATTCTCACGAAAAAACAATAAGAGCCTCTTATACAAGGCTTTCTGTCGATCAACAGCAAATTTTATGACGCTCATACGCTGCGCTGATTGATTTTGAAGCGATAGGCTCGTTGCATAGGCGCGTCAAACAAGCATCGTTAAGGTTTCCCTCTAAAATACAATCTAAAATACAAAAGGCAAGGTGAAGCGGCCACAAACAGGCGCAGGCTCGGCAGGTAGACACTATATAAATTTCTTATACTATGCGTGGCATAATAGCTATGCTTTTCCAATGATTCCGCAGGAATATGGCATGATGTGGTATTCATTATCAAAATGTTCCTGGGTAAGATATTCGAGATACGCGCCGCAAAAATGGACATTGTATTCGTTACGCGAATTGTTGACAAAGATGTAGGCAGCCCCCTCTGCGCTGCGACGCTCATAGACAAGGCAGGTATTGTCTGCAAAGATCTCACGATAGACGCCGTCGCGGAACACGTGCAGAAGACTCTTTTCGCGGATCGTACCCAAACGGCGATAGAATGCAAGCAGAGATTTGTCCGGATGCTCCCAATTGTAACAGCCGCGACAGAACGGATCGAGATATCCCTCCATACCGATCTCATCGCCATAGTAGATACAGGGGACGCCAGGCAGCGTAAATTGCAGCACGGCAGCCATGTGCAGCCGCGTGATCGCCAGCGCACGCTCTTTATCGCTCAGCTTAGTGACCGCCATCTCTTCCTTGTTGCGGCACGGCTTTCCGCCCAGAACGGTCAGAATACGGACCGTATCATGCGTGCCGAGGATATTCATCAGGCAGTCGAGCACGCATTTCGGATAATTATCGATGAGCATCGCGATCGCTTCACGCAGAGGCCTCGTATTTCCACCAGTTAAGTACTGAATGATCGCGTCCTTCAGCGGATAATTCATGACGCTGTCAAGTTCTTCGCCCTGAAAATACTGCCTGCGTTCGCCATAGGCGATCTTGTTGGAGGCGTCCTCCCAGACTTCGCCAAGAACGAGCGCATCCGGCATCTCCTCCTTGACGGCGCTGCGCAGTTTTTTTACAAAAAAATCGGGCAGCTCATCTGCAACATCCAGGCGATATCCGCCGATCCCGCGACGCAGCCAATGCCTGAGCACGCCGTCATCCCCGAACATGAATTTCTGGAACGATTCAGAATGCTCGTTGATGGCGGGAAGCGTTTCGATGCCCCACCAACTGTCATACACGGTGGGAAAAATGTGGAATGTGTACCAATCGGCATAGGGCGACTGCTTTGACTGATAGGCGCCGAGATCGTTGTAGGTTCCAAACTGATTGAAATAGCGGCTGTCGGAGCCCGTATGATTAAATACGCCGTCCAGAATGACACGGATGCCGTTGCTCTTGGCGTCCTCGATCAGTGCGTCGAAATCGTCCTCCGTGCCCAGCAGCGGATCGATCGCAAGATAGTCCGCCGTATCGTAGCGATGATTGGAATATGCCTCGAAAATGGGATTGAAATAGATCGTAGTCACACCCAACGACGTGAGATAGTCAAGCTTTTCGTCGATCCCCTTGAAGTTTCCGCCAAAAAAGTCATTGTTAAGAACTTTTCCGTTCTCGTTCGGACGAAAATAGGGCTGCTGACCCCACTCCCTTGCAACCTTATTGTGCGGAAGCGGAGGCATCTCTCCGGAGCGGCAGAACCGATCGGGAAAGATCTGATACATGATGCCGCCCTTGAACCACTCCGGCGTAGAGAATCCCTTCCGATACACCGTTATCTGCCATGATGCGGGATTGCTGTTGACAAACACGGCATTGTGCAGCGAATCGCAGGCAAGGTAGCGCCCGCCGATCTGAAAGTGATAAAAATAGAGCCCGCACTGGTGAAAACGAAGCGCGATATGCCAGCCGTCGGCCGTGCGCTTCATGGGAAAATACTTTTTATATTGCCCATCTCTGTTCAGAATGATGTTACAGTTCTCCGCCGAATCCTCTTCGCCGTCTCCATTCTTAAACACATGAATATGAACAATTTCATCGCATGCAAACGCCCCGATGGGATTTTTGCATGCGATGTCCGTAGGGTTATAATAACAATTCATAAAATTAACGTAGGTTGCAACGACTATTTGATGGGCTTGAGGTTCCAGATATTCTGCGCATATTCGCGCACACTGCGGTCCGCCGAGAAATATCCCGCCTCGGCGATATTCCGAAGGGATTTTTTGTTCCATTCGGACTTGTTCGTGCGATACAATTCAGAGACCGCAGCCTGCGTCTTGCTGTACGACTCAAGATCAGCAAGACACATATAGGGATCGGCCACGGGGGACTTGCGAAGCAGATAGTTTGCCATGTCACCGAAGGAACAGCCGTTGAATCCGACGATGAGCGCCTCGATAATACGGCGCATGTTCGGATCACGGTTGTAATAGGAACTTGAATTATATCCCCTGCTCCAGATCTCGTTCACCTCCTGCGCATTCAGGCCGAAGATAAAGATGTTCTCCGCCCCGACGCGCTCCTGCATCTCTACGTTTGCCCCGTCGAGCGTGCCGATGGTGAGTGCGCCGTTGATCATAAACTTCATATTGCCTGTGCCGCTCGCTTCCTTGCCCGCAAGCGAAATCTGCTCGGAAATCTCCGACGCCGGCATGAGTGTTTCTGACATCGTAACGTTATAGTTTTCAAGAAAGACAACACGCAGTTTTTCGGCAATGCGGGGGTTCTTTTCGATCTCAGCGGCAAGGAAGCAGATGAGCTTGATCGTCTGCTTTGCGATCTCGTACCCGGCAGCCGCCTTCGCCGCAAAGATGTAGGTCTTGGGCAGGATATCGAGATCGGGATTGTCGCGCAGCGCGATATAATCGCCGATGATGTGAAGCACGTTAAGAAGCTGCCGTTTGTATTCGTGCATGCGCTTCGCCTGCACGTCGAATACAGTATCGGGGTCGATGATTACACCCTGGTGCTTTTTAAGATGATTGGAAAACTGGATCTTCTTGGTGCGCTTGATCTCGTCAAGCCTCGCAAGAACATTTTTGTCATTTTCAAACTTGCGTAAACCGATCAGTTTTTCAGGATCCAGCGCATAGCCATCTCCGATGCAATCGGTGATCAGCGCGCAGAGCTCCGGATTGGCCTGATTCAGCCAGCGCCTGTGTGCAATGCCGTTGGTGACATTGGTAAATTTGGCGGGCGTATAGTCGTAGAAATCCTTGAAGATGCTCTGCTTGATGATCTCGCTGTGCAGCCCGGAGACGCCGTTGACGCTGTGCGAGCCCATGACGCTGAGATTCGCCATGCGCACCTGATGATTGGCCAGGATCGCCATATGCGAAATCTTATTCCAATCCCCGGGATATTTCATCCAGAGATCCTCGCAAAAGCGGCGGTTGATCTCCTTCAGAATGGAATAGATGCGCGGCAGGCGGCGCGCGACGAGGTCCTCGGACCAGGTCTCGAGCGCCTCGACAAGCACAGTGTGGTTGGTATAGGCGCATGTCGCCGTGGTGATATTCCATGCGATGGACCAGTCGAAGAAATTCTCATCGACAAGGATGCGCATCAGTTCGGGAATGGCAAGCGCGGGGTGCGTATCGTTGATGTGGATCGCAGCCATCTGCGGCAGCAGCGCAAGCGACCCGTATCTGCGCTTGTGATCGGAAACGATACACTGCAACGACGCAGAAACGAGGAAGTATTGCTGTTTTAAGCGCAGCGACTTGCCCTCGAAATGATTATCCGCAGGATAGAGTACCTTGGAGATAAGTTCCGCTTCGGCATCGTCGCGCATGACGGCGTCGTAATTCCCCTGCGCAAAGAGGTTCATGTCAAAACTCTGCACGGCACGGGAACGCCAAAGCCGCAGCACGCTGACCGCCTCAGAGTCGGCGCCCGACACCATCATGTCGTATGCGGTCGCTTCGACCTCCTTGGCGTTACGGTAGACCGTCTCCATGCCGTGATCGGTCCATTTTTCTTCGATCTCGCCGTCAAATTTTATAATGAATTGCTTGTCGCTGCGCTGGGTCAGCCAGCACTCTCCGCCCGGAAGCCACACGTCGGGAAGCTCCATCTGCCAGCCGTCAACGATTTTCTGCTTGAACAATCCGTACTGATAGAGGATGCAGAACCCCATCGCAGGATAGTTCTGCGTTGCAAGCCCGTCTAAAAAGCAGGCCGCAAGCCGCCCGAGCCCGCCATTGCCGAGCCCTGCGTCCGGCTCCTCCTCATACAGATCTTCAAGGGTGAGATGATAAGGTTTGAGCGCGCCCTCGATCGCGTCAGCGATCCCGAGATTATAGATATTGTTCTTGAGGGAACGCCCCATCAAAAACTCCATACACAAATAATAGACGCGCTTTGCACGCGCGCCCTTGATCTTCTGATGAAATCTCTGACGCTTTTCGAGTAAGATGTCTCTCACGCTCATGACGACCGCTTTGTAGACCTGCTCGCGTGTTACCTCAGCGGCAGCTACCCCGAAATATCGGGATAGCTTTCCGCTGATCAGTGCCTGTGCTTCCTGTTGCGTTAAATTCTCCATTCTATATATCTATGCTCCATTCTGAAAAACTGTTAAAACCCGTCACTTGATCATACCGAGGTATAAGCCCTCATAATATTTCGCTGATTTGTTCCAGGAGAAATCGGTCGTCATTGCCTTCTTGACAAGGCGCTCCCATTCCTCTTCGTTGTGATAGACGCCGATCGCCTCGTTGATGACGTAAAGCATATCGTACGCATTATAGTCACGGAAGGTAAATCCGTTTCCGCCCGCTCCGTAGGGGGTGATACTGTCGCGCAGACCGCCCGTTTCGCGCACGATGGCGACCGTACCGTAACGGGAGGCGATCATCTGCGAAAGGCCGCACGGCTCGCTCTTGCTCGGCATCAGGAAGATATCCGCGCCAGAGTAGATCTTTCTGGAAAGATCGGAGTTGAACGAGATGACCGAGACCACCTTCCCCTGATATCTTCTGCCGAGGTCGGAGAAATAATTCTCGTACATCGAATCGCCCGTTCCGAGCAAGACGAACTGCACATCCTGCCGCAGGACCTGCTCGATGACCTCTTTGACAAGATCGAGACCCTTGTGCGAGACCAGGCGCGAGATCATAGCGATGATCGGCACATCGGCACGGACAGGCAGATTGAGCATGCGCTGCAATTCTTCTTTGCAGATCGCCTTGGGCGCAAGATTTTCTGCGCTGTAATTTGCAAAGAGCGCCTTGTCCGTTTCGGGGTTGTAATAGTCTGTATCGATGCCGTTGAGAATGCCGCAGAGTTTGAACTCATTTCTGCGCACGATGGGATCGAGCCCATGCGCATAATAGGGATCCTTAATCTCGCCGGCATAGGTGGGGCTGACCGTAGAGAACATTTCACAGCACTCGATCGCGCCCTTCATCAGATTGATGCAGCGGTTATACTCCACAAGATTCTGATAGCGATAGGAGATGCCAAAGAGATCTTCGAGTATGTCGAGCGAATACTTGCCCTGGTACTCGATGTTGTGGATGGTAAATACCGCCTTGATATACTGATATTCGGGGCGGAAACAGTAGATCGTCTTTAAGTAGATCGCTGCAAGCGCCGCCTGCCAGTCATGGCAGTGCAAAATATCCGGATAGAAGTTCAAAAATCCGAGGATCTCCATGACGCTGCGGCTGAAGAAAGCAAAGCGTTCGCCGTCGTCGTAGTAGCCGTAGCAGCCGGGGCGCTTGAAGTAATATTCGTTATCGACGAAATAGAAGGTCACATTGTCCTTCACATATTCGAAGATGCCGCAATATTGATTGCGCCAGGAGAGCGGAACGAAGATGTTCCCGATAAATCTGAAATCCTTGCGATATTCCTTACGGATGTCCTGATAGAGCGGAATGATCACGCGGATATCGAATCTGTCATCCTTGGCAAGCGCCTTGGAGAGCGAGCCGATCACTTCGGCCAGTCCGCCCGTAGCAATAAAGGGCGCCGCCTCGGATGCGACAAAGAGGATCTTTTTCTTGGGCTCTACCGTGATCTCGGGCGCGGGCTGCTCCTCAGCTGGCATCTCTTCCGCGACGATCTCAACTTCGGGCTGCGTGGCTTCGGGCTGCGCTTCCGCAACGGGCGCTGCGGTTGCCTCCTCCATGGCCTCGACCGGAGCGACAGGCTCTTGCGCGACGACCTCCGCAGGTGCGGGCGCCGCCTTGACCTTCTTTTCAGCAGCCGATGCCGGCTTTTTTGCAACGGTTTTCTTAGCCGTCGTATTTTTCGTTGTACTCATAATCTTCTTATCCCCCTTCTCAATAAAAATCCGTCATAACATTCTTCCCTTTGCAATGAAGTAAGGAAGCTCTGCACAGCCCGCAAGATGCCTTCTGTCACGGATGACGACGTTTTTATCCGTGATGACGCAGTCGAGCGTGACGCCCGTTTCGATGACCGTGTCCTGCATGATGATGGAGTTGCGGATGACGCTCCCCTTCCCGACCTTGACGCCACGGAAGAGAATGCAGTTCTCGACCGTTCCTTCGATGATGCAGCCGTCGGACACAAGCGAGTTTTTGACAACGGCATCGTCGTTATACTTCGAGGGCGCGGAGTCGCGGATCTTGGTATAGATATCGCGCGCGCCGAACAGCTCTGCACGGACTTTTCTGTCGAGCAGCTCCATGCTGTGCTTATAATATTTTTGCAGCGAGTTGATCCCGGCATAGTAGCCGTCGAACCGATACGCGTACAGCTTGAGGGTATCGACGCTCTTGACCAAAATATCCCTGCCAAAGCTCGTCAATCCGCGTGCCACGGCGTCCTGGATGATGTCAAGCAAAAATTCACGGTTGATGACCATGACGTTAATATAGCAATTATATTTCCCCTCCGTCACGTTTCCGTTGATCTTGAGTCCGCGGATGCGGCCCGTTTCATCGGGGGCAAAGGTCATATAATAGGAGGAGTCGACGTCCGGTTCCTCATGGTATACCATGGTGATGTCTGCGTGCTTTTCTACATGATAGCGTACGATATCGCCGATGTCCATATGTGCCACGCCGTCGCAGTCGGAAATGAGAACGTAGTCCTCCTTGCGGTGCGTCAGAAATCCCGTAATGCCCTTCAGCGCCTCAAGGCGGTTGTTATAGGGCGCGTCCGTCTCGTCGGAGAAGGGAGGAAGCAGGATGATGCCGCCGTCTTTGCGCGCCAGATCCCAATCCTTACCGCTGCCGAGGTGGTCGATCAGGGACTGATAGTTGTTCTTTGTCACGATCCCGACCGTCGTGATCCCTGCGTTTACCATGTTGGAAAGCGCAAAGTCAATGAGCCGGTATCTTCCGCCGTACGGAATGGACGCCATCGTCCTGTGACGGGAAAGCTCCGGGATATTATGATCGTGTATGTTGGAAAAAATGACTCCTACCGTCGAATTAGCCATGATGTTACTCCCCCTTATAATCTTTATCCAAAATTTTTCCGGCCTCGACCGTGGCGCCCGCACCGATAGTGACCTTCTTGCCCAGCACGGCGATGCTGATGTCGTCCGTCTTTTCGCCGCCGACCCGCGCATTCTCTTCGATCACGCAGTCCTCGTCGATGATCGCGCACGATACGACGGCGCCCTTCTTCACGACCGTACCCGCCATGATGACGCTGTCTATGACGGTCGCGCCTTCCTCCACGACGACGTTGCTCGCCAGAACGGAATTTTTGACCGTACCCTCGATCTCGCAGCCGAGCGCGATCATGGAGTTGGTCACACATGCGCTGTCGCCGATATATTCAGGGGGTGCAAGCGGATTGCGGGAATGGATCTTCCAGTCTGCGTCTCCGACGTCGAACGCGGGCTCCTCGCCCAGAAGGTCCATGTTCGATTCCCAGAGCGAGGCGATCGTTCCGACATCCTTCCAATATCCGCTGAATTTATACGAGAACATCCGCTCGCCCGCGTTGAGCATTGCCGGCAGCACGTTCTTGCCGAAGTCCTTGCTCGAATTGGGATCTGCATCGTCCTCTTCGAGGTATTTGAAGAGCTTTTCTGCAGTGAAGATATAGATGCCCATGGAAGCGAGCGTGCTCTTGGGCTGCTTGGGTTTTTCTTCAAACTGATAGATGGAGCCGTCGGGGTTGGTATTGAGGATACCGAACCGGGAGGCCTCCTTGAGCGGCACTTCGATGGCGGCGATCGTACAATCTGCCTTGGTCTCAATGTGGCGCCTCAGCATATCGGAGTAGTCCATCTTATAGATATGGTCGCCCGAGAGGATGAGCACATAGTCGGGATTGTACTTCTTCATGAAGTTCATGTTCTGGTAGATGGCGTTTGCCGTCCCTTCAAACCAGGAAGATCTCGACTTTGCCTGATAGGGCGACAGGATATGTACGCCGCCAAAGGAACGGTCCAGATCCCACGGCTGGCCGTTGCCGATGTACTCGTTGAGCTCCAACGGCATGTACTGCGTGAGAACGCCCACGGTATCGATCCCCGAATTGATGCAGTTGCTGAGCGGGAAATCGATGATACGATACTTCGCGCCAAATGCTACTGCGGGTTTTGCAATGTTATTCGTGAGTGCGTACAGACGGCTCCCCTGTCCGCCCGCGAGCAACATTGCAACACATTCTTTTTTTCTTTGCATGATTATGCCCCCTTATTTTGCTTTCTTTGCGCTATTTTTACCGCTTTGCGAAGCGGATTTAGCCGAAACGGTCTTCTTGGCAGCAGTCTTCTTTGCGCCCTGCCCCGCGCCCTTCTCTTCGGGTTTGACGGGATCGGGTTCGCGCACGAGATACATGCAGCTGAACTTGTTCATGGGTACGGGAATGGAATACTGCTTTCCGTGGCTGGGCTTTTTCACCGCCGTATACACGCGCTTCCTCGGCTTCCCGTTGCCGCCGTACTTTTCCTCGTCGGAATAGAAGACGACGCGATATTTGCCGCGCTTGTTTACGCCGAGCAAATAGTCCGGCGCGTCCGCGCCCGAAAAACTTGCGATCATGATCACCTCGTTGCCCGCTCTGTCGCGGCGGATGAACGAGACGATATTGCGATCGGCGTCGTCGGGAGCGAGCCATTCAAAGCCGTCCCACGAATCCTCGATCTCATAGAATGCAGGCGTATTCTTATAGAAATTGTTCAGTTCTTTTACATATTCAGAGAGCTTTCCGTGCAATTCATATTGATCGCGCAGGAAAAATTCCAGCCCCTCATGATAATCCCATTCCTTGAACTGCCCGAACTCATAGCCCATGAAGTTGAGCTTCTTGCCGGGATGCGCCATCATGTAGCCCAGGAAGCACCTTACGCCCGCAAACTTTTCCTCGTACTCGCCCGGCATCTTGTTGATGAGCGAGCCCTTTCCGTACACCACCTCGTCATGCGAGATGGGCAGCACATAGTTCTCGGAGAAGGCGTACATCATCGAAAAGGTGAGCTTGTTGTGATTGTTCATGCGGAAGAAGGGATTGAGGCAGAGGTAGGAGAGCATATCGTTCATCCAACCCATGTTCCACTTATAATTGAAGCCCAATCCGCCCACAGAGCCGGGCTTGGTCACAAGTCCCCACGCCGTCGATTCCTCTGCGATCATCAGCGCATACGGGAAGCGCAGGAACACCGCCTCGTTCAGCTTGCGCAGGAAAGCGATCGCCTCGAGATTCTTGTTTTCGCCATAGATGTTCGGCACCCACTCGCCTGGGCGCTTGTCGTAATCGAGATAGAGCATCGACGCCACCGCGTCGACGCGCAGCCCGTCTACATGGAATTTATCGAAGAAGAAACATGCGCCGGAGATGAGGAAGGAGAGCACCTCGTTCCTGCCGTAGTCGAAGCGGCGCGTTCCCCAGCTCTTATGCTCCATTCTGTCCCACTGGCTGCTCTCATACAGCGGCTGCCCGTCGAACTCATACAGTCCGTGCGCATCCTTGGGGAAATGCGCGGGGACCCAGTCGAGGATGACCCCGATGCCGGTCTGGTGAAATGCGTCGACGAGCGTCATGAAATCCTTGGGCGTTCCCATGCGCGAGGTGACGGCAAAATACCCCGTCACCTGATATCCCCACGATCCCTCGTAGGGAAATTCGGTGATGGGCATAAATTCGACGTGCGTGTATCCCATCTCCTTGACATAGGGCACAAGTTCGCGGGCAAGATCGAGATAGGAATAGAAATTCCCGTCCTCGTGCCGCTTCCATGAGAGCAGATTCACCTCGTAGATGTTCATGGGCGTCGAGAAGCGGTCCGTGTGACGGAGCTTCTGAAAATATTCCCCGTCCTGCCAGACATGCCCCTCCAGATCATACAATTTGGAGGCGGTCGCAGGCGGCGTTTCGGTATGGAACCCGACGGGATCCGCCTTCATCAGCTGGCGCCCGTCCTGCGCGGTGATGCAATATTTATAGAGGTCGTACTCCTTCAGCCCGGGAATGAACAGCTCGAACGATTCGTTATCGGCCATGCGGTGCATTTCGTGCGCACCCACCCTCCACTGATTGAAGTCGCCCACGACGGAGACGCTCCTGGCGTGGGGAGCCCACACGCGAAAGACATACCCTGTTTCACCGTTGCACTCTGCCTTGTGCGCGCCAAACAATTCATAGATCCGCTCGTTCTTGCCGTGATGGTAGAGATACAGCGGAAAATCCGTTTCTTTTTCCTTTTTGTTGAGATCCTCGATTTGCATAACTTCCCCTCTCATGGCGGAATGCCGAAACATCCGCATCATGCTTTTCACTGTAACTATTATACTATATCTTGCGCCGACTTTCAATACCAAATCGAAATTTTTTTCCTCTTTTTTGCGGAAAATGCACGCGATTCTGCCAAAAAAACCCGCGCCTTACCACACATAGTGTGCCCACGGCGAAAATCCCCATGAGCGTCAGATGCGCGCCTTGCGGAATGCGCGCAAAAAAACAGATCCGCAGCGCAGATCTGTCAAAGGCGGATTAAATTTTCAGCAGTCAAGCATGGAAGTGACGATATCGTAGATGTCGCCCGCCCCCAGAACGAGGATGATATCCTCCCTGGCGACGCGCCCGGCGAGTCGCGAAAGCAGCTGCTCGGGCGATTGCACATAGACGGCTTCGGGCAGGCGGGATACGAGCGTATAGGCGCTTCCCGCCGCATCGAACGGCTCACGCGCAGCATATGTTTGATAGATGACGGGATCCTCCGCCATACGGAGCACGGAAACAAAGTCGTCCATCATGTCGCGCGTCCGCGAGTAGGTGTGCGGCTGAAAGACAAGATGCACGCTGCCGCGGCAGATCCGCTGCGCGGTCTTCAGACTCGCTTCGATCTCGCGCGGATGGTGGGCGTAGTCGCAGATGACGCTTGCCCCGCACAGACGGCCGACCTTTTCGAACCTTCGCCGCACGCCGCTGAAGCTTTCCAGCCCTTTTGCAATCTCGGAAGGCGTAAAACGATACATCCTGCATGCGGCATATGCGGCAAGCGCATGGCGGACATGCACTTTCCCGATGCAGGAGAGGTGCACACGCAGCACGGGCACAGACCGCTCCGTGATCGTAAAGGAATAGCATTCTCCCTCTGAAACAAGTTTTTCCGCGCGGATGTCCCCCTCATACATACCGAAAGAACATGCATGCGGGATCTTGCGCGCAAGCGCATCGTCGCCGTTGACGATGACGCGCCGGGACCGCGCCGCAAAGGAGCAATATGCTTCAAAGAGATCCTCACGATCGGCATAGCAGTCGGTATGGTCGCGGTCGATATTCAGAATGACGGCGACTTCGCTCCGCAGCTGCAAAAAGCTGCGCCGGTATTCGCAGGCCTCCGTCAGAAAATATTCCTTTCCCGTCGAGAAATAGTTGGTGAGCAGACGATCTTCTCCGCCGATATGACAGGTAAACTGCCGCCCTGCGCGATAGAACACATGCGCGAGCATGGCGACGGCAGAGGTCTTTCCGTGACATCCCGCCACAGAGAGCGCGTGCGGATATTCCTCCGCGACCGCGCCCAGAAGTTGTGCGCGCGACATGAGGCGTTTTCCCGCCCGCTTCGCCGCAAGCAGCTGAGGATGCATCCCGTCGATCGCGGCAGAATAGACGACCGTCTTCTCCGAGATGGATTCATGTTCCCCGATGCTGACGGGAATACCGCGTTCGCGGAGCAGCTGCGTAAAGCGACCCTCCGCGCGATCGCTCCCCCGCACGCGAAAGCCCTCTTCGTGTAAGAGCATGGCAAGCGCACTCATGCTCACACCGCCGATCCCGATCAGATAATAACTTTCGCATCTCTCATCAGAAAACATATCATATTCTATGCGGGCGGCGGCAAAACTGATACGAAAACATGAAAAAAGCGCAGCCCGCAGGCTGCGCTGAATGTTTTACGAAAGCGGCACAACGTTCACTGCACGAAGCTTTCCGCTGTCTTTGGGGTCGGGTTCAGAATCAAAGCTGACGCGCTGACCCTCCTTGAGTGTTCTGAATCCATCCGTCTGAATGGCCGAGAAATGCACGAAGATATCGTCGCCTCCGTCCTCGTTGGAAATGAAGCCATACCCTTTTCCGTCGTTGAACCACTTAACTATGCCGTACACAATTATCCTCCAATGGCGACGTTACGCAAGACATTCAAATACGTCCTATAAAATTTGGGTCGTACCATCGCGCGAATGCTGTTATCACCGTGCCTTTTTTATTATACCAATCTCTATGTAACTTGTCAAGGCCCCTATGAAAATTCCTGAACTTATTTCAAGAATTTTTCGATCATTGCGGTCTGATTATCGGTAAACTCGCTCAATTCTTCGGGGGTCAGCTGTTTGTATGCCAAAAGTGCAAGATAGTAGATCTGCATGACGGCACATTTCTGCTGCTCCTCCTGCGCGCCCTTCAGGGCCTGCACGGCGGGAGAGGCACTGTTGACGACGAGCGTGACGTCCGCTGCGGCGTCCCCCATCATGTAGAATTGATTCATCTCGCTCATTCTGCGCATGAACTCAGAGACGTTGACGATCGCGGGCACATTGCCCTTGAGCTTTTCCGTCCTGATCCTGACATGTTTCTCACCGAGATACTTTTTAAAGATCTCCTCCAGCTCGCTGTCGGCGCCGCCCTCCTCTTTGAGCTCGCCTGCGACATCGGCATCGATGCGCAGGAAGCGCACCTTCGTCGGGTTTTTGTACTCGATATAGCTGATGAAGTGCGGGTCGATGAAGGTATCGCACACAATCGCATCCAGCCCGGCATCCTTGAACATGCGGATATACTGCGCCTGTTTCTTCTCGTCGGAGACATAGTAGACCGCCTTGGGCTCCTTGCCCTCCTTTGCGTCCTCCTCCGAGACCTCTTCGCCGAAATAGCTCTCGACAGGGCGATACTCGCCCGAAAGATTCTTATAGATAATAATATCTTTGACGCGCTGATAGAAGCTGTCGTCCTTGATGCAGCCGAACTTGACGAAAGTCGAAAGATCCTTCCAGCAATTCTCGTAGCGCTCCTTGTCATTCTTGTACAGTTCGACAAGTTTGTCCGCGACCTTCTTGGTGATGTGCTTTGCGATCTTCTGCACCTGTGCATCATTCTGCAGGAAGGAACGGGAGACGTTCAGCGGAATATCCGGGCAGTCGATGACGCCGTTCAGAAGCATCAGAAACTCCGGAATGACCTCTTTGATGTTATCTGCAATATAGACCTGATTGCAGTACAGCTTCACATGCCCGCGTTCCAGTTCGACCTGCTTTTTTACCTTGGGGAAATACAGGATCCCCTTCAGACGGAAAGGATACTCCATGTTCAGATGGATCCAGAAGAGCGGCTCGTTGAAATCGGCAAACGTGTGGCGGTAGAAATCTTTATATTCCTGCTCCGTACAGTCCTTGGG
Source organism: uncultured Clostridia bacterium (assembly GCA_944337235.1). Lineage (GTDB taxonomy): Bacteria > Bacillota > Clostridia > Christensenellales > Borkfalkiaceae > Gallimonas. The sequence goes on along the minus strand of CALVLK010000001.1, from coordinate 13,304 downwards.
CTGCTTCAGGTAGAGCGGCTGCGTCGTGTTCACGGGCTCGTTTTTCTTTTCCTCACCCTCTTTGCTCTCCGCCTTCAGTTCCTCCTCGCTCTTCGGATTGAGATAGATCTCATAGGGCATGAAGGAACAATATTTGTTCAACAGGCGGCGGATGACGCTCTCATCCAGAAACTCCTTCTCTTCTTCGGCAAGATGCATCACCACACGCGTTCCGCGGTCCTGCTTGTCGCAGTCGCCGATCGTATAGGTGCTGTTGCCGTCGGACTCCCAATGCACGGCGGGTGCGTCGCTGCGATAGGATTTCGTAAAGATTTCAATATTATCGGAGACCATATAGGCGGAATAGAACCCGAGCCCGAAGTGCCCGATGATGCCCTCGCCCCCTGCCTTTTCATACTTTTCCACAAAGTCTGCCGCACCCGAGAAGGCGATCTGTGTGATATAGGTCTCGACCTCCTCCTCCGTCATGCCGATGCCGTTATCCTCAACGGTGAGCGTTCCCGCGGCCTTATCCGTTCTCACGATGATCCGATAGGAATCGGATCCCTCCGCCTCACCGAGATCCACAAGCTTTTTCAGCTTTGTGATGGCGTCGGAAGCGTTGGACACGATCTCACGCAAAAAGATGTCCTTTTCCGAATACAGCCATTTCTTGATGATCGGCATCATGTTTTCACTTGCGATGCGAATATTACCCTGCTTTTCCATAACTTGCTCCTTGTAACGCGCCTGATCTGCGCGATCATTTTCCTATATAATATACCACGCGCAACTGCCTATCAAACAAATTCGCATTCCGGAATCCTCGTTCGGGCATAAAAAAACGGTCTGACGACCGTTTTTTTGACAGTTTAAATTATTCTTCGTCCTTATTTTCAAGGCCGAGGATCTCGGCAATGGAGGCGCCGCTGCTGAAGCCTTCATCCTTCCACTCCCTGTACTCATCCTCTTCTTCGGCATAGAAGTTATTCTTTCTGCCGCCCTTCTTGTTGGCCTTGCGGGATTCGCGGCCCTCTCTGGGCTCGCGCTCGGCGCGCGGTTCCTGCTCGGGACGGGGCTGAAGCGCCTTGATGGAGAGCGTGATGCGCTTTTCCTCGGGGTTGAACGCAAGGATCTTCACATCGACTTCTTCGCCGACTTTGAGTACGGACGTAGGATTTTCCAGCCATTCGTGCGAGATCTGAGAGAGGTGAACAAGTCCGTCAACACCCTTCTCCAGTTCGACAAAAGCGCCATAGCTGACGATGCGGACAACCTTTCCGTGTACGACGTCGCCCACGGCATACTTTTCTGCCGCAAGATCCCAAGGCTGAGGCTGAAGCTGCTTATAGCCAAGCGAGACCCTCTTCAGCTCACGATTGACTGCAAGCACCTTGAACTGATAGCGCTTGCCGATCTCGAGCACATCGGCGACGTTTTTGACGCCCGACCAGGAGAGGTCGGAGATGTGTGCAAGGCAATCGAACCCGTTTACGGATACGAATGCGCCGAAAGATGCTACGCGCTCCACCTTACCCTCGACGATGTCGCCCTCCTGAATGGAATTCAGGAAAGCCTCTTCGCGCTCGGCTTTGGCGGCCTCGCGTGCGGCCTTCTCCTCTTCGATGATCACGCGCTGCGAAGCGATGATCTCCTTTCTGCGCTCCTTGCGGATCTCGAGCGCTCTGAGTCTGAGCTTTTTGCCTGTATATTTTTCCAGATCGCGGACATAACCCGTGCGGATCTCCTTGGCGGGAACAAAGACGGGATAGGTACCGAATTCCGCCGTAAGACCACCCTTGTTGTAGCCCGTGCACACGACGCTGAATTCTTTTCCTGCTTCGATCTCTTTGAGCAAGGCTTCCTCTTCTTCGAGCTTCTTGACCATTTTCTCAGAGAGCTTGACCTTGGGGGAGATCTCCGTGACCATGACGCGGATCTCCTCGCCTACCTTAGCGGCATACGCCTCGCGGCTGTACTCTTCACAGTCGAGCTCTTCCTTGGGAAGCAAGATCTCTAACTTGCCCGAAGCGGATACATAGACCCCTTCATCTGTCGCGGATACGATCCGAACGGAGAGCAGCTGCCCTCTCTTGTACCGCTCTTCCTTGCCCAATCCCTCAACGACATCCTGCATTGTCGTTGCCTGAACTTCCGCATTGTTTTCTTCCATCTTAAAAAGAACCTCCTGAGTCTGCCAATCTGGAGTGCTTGCTCCTGCAATTATGCCGACCCTTTCAAAATTAAAAAATTGTTCATATTCGAAACACGACGCGTCCTCCCCCCATTCGACATGGTCACAGTTCGCCTTCGCGATTTCGTAAAGTTTACCCGTGTTGCTGCTGTTGCGCCCGCCGATCACGAGGACGGCATCGCAGAGTTTTGCAATTCTGAATGCCTCTTTTTGTCTCTGTACAGTAGTATAACAAATTGTCTTAAAAATCTCAACTGTTTTTTGACACCGATTTCGCAGAATTTCTGCGATTTTGTAAAAACTTTCCTCAGAAAAGGTCGTTTGAGCGACCAATATGACCTCTTTATCCGACAATAACGTGAAATCGTCATGTTCCGAAGAGAAGACGTGGCATTCCCCCTCTGCCCAGCCGAGCAATCCCTGCGTTTCAGGGTGGCCGAGCTGCCCTGCGATCGCAATGACCTTCCCCGCTCTGCTTCCCGCGGCGATGATCTTCTGCGTCCGCCGCACAAAGGGGCAGGTACAGTCCACCACCCTGATCCCGCGCCGCGCGCATTCCTCAAACACGGCACGCCCCGCGCCGTGGGAGCGGATGATCAGCGTCGCCCCGGCGGGCACCTCCTCCGGAGACGATACCGTCCGGATGCCGCTTGCCGCAATGCGGGCCACGACTTCCGGGTTGTGCACGATCTCGCCGAGCGCATAGAGCCCCTCTCCCTTAAGCGAGAGTGCCGTCTCGACGGCGCGGCGTACGCCCGAGCAAAACCCGCTGTTCTGCGCCACGATGACCTGCATCAGCGCTTTCCTTCTGCCCTCGCGCGCTTTTTCCCGCGCGACGATCTGAACTGTTCGCGCATATCGTACAGGCGCTGTTTCAGCTTTTCATCTGCCTCCTGATAGTCGGCAGACGTCAGTTTGCGTCCGTAATATTCGCTCAGCTCGACGGGCTCGCCGAACACGACGTGCGTGCGGCGGAAGATGCGGGGCCGGGAACAGATGACAAAGGGAATGACGGGCGTCTTTGTCTTGATCGCAATGAGCGCCGCCCCGCCGTGAAAGGGAAGAAATTCTTCCTCAGAAACTTTATTTCTCGTCCCCTCCGGGAACATGGAAATTTTGTCGCCGTGTCTTAACGCCTTCATGGCCTCCATCAGCGTGCGCACATCGGAACCGTCGCGCATGGCGCCGATCGCACGGACCTTTTTTGCAAAATATCCGAGTACGGGCGCATGGAAAATGGAATCCTTGGCAAGATAATGAATCCCCTCGCGCGTGGTATGGGCGGGATAGAAGACATCCCAGAGGCAGTAGTGGTTGCCAACAAAGATGTATGCGCCCTTGCCGACCTTTTTATATCCGTGCAATTTGAAGGGATATAAGATCGCATGAACGCCATAGAACAGGAAGCGCAGGAAGTTCATCGTATGGTTGATGTGCCACCCGTTCTTTGTCACAGTAAACAGAAAGTTATCGTCCTCTTTTTTTTGCGGACGAAGCTCTTTTTCGGATGCGGGCGATGTTTCGCTCTCTTGCTTTGTCATCTATATCTTCTCCTGAATGATCTGCCTGATGGCCGAGAGCACCTCATCGATCGTCATCTCAGATGTATCGATCTCAATGGCGTCGGCAGCCTTTTTCAACGGCGAGACCGCCCTAGTGGAATCCTGCAGATCCCGCGCGATGATCTCCTCGGTCAGCGCTGCGAGATCGACAGAGAACCCCTTTGCGGTGAGTTCTTCATAGCGCCGTGCGGCACGGATCTCCGCCCTGGCCGTCAGAAAAAATTTGAAGTCGGCATCGGGCAGGACATGCGTTCCGATGTCGCGCCCGTCGAGGATGCAGCTCATCCTTGCGGCAATCTCGCGCTGCTTTTCCACCATCTTGGCACGCACGGCAGGAAACTTTGAAACGGTGGAGGCCGCCATAGAGACCTCCGGCCGACGGATCTCCTCCGAGACGTCTTTGCCGTCAAGGATGGTGTGCTGCATGCCCTCCCTGTACTCGATCTCAAGCGAGAGATCGCGCATCAGGGCGGCGGCTTCCTCATCTGTTTCCACGGAAACGCCGCACTGCAGCGCCTTGAGCGCACAGGCGCGGTACATCGCCCCCGTATCGAGGTATAAAATGCCGTACTCGCGGGCGAGCGCCCTTGCGATCGTAGACTTTCCGCTGCCCGAAGGGCCGTCGATCGCGATCGTCATCTTTTCCGCAAGGTCGCGCCGAAGGGTCGCGGCGCCGCGCAGATAGACATGCGCGGGCGTAAAATTCCTCTCGACAAACACCATGACACGGATACAGAGCGGAAGCGAATCGACGATATCCGGCTCCTGCGCAGAGAAGAGCGAGCAAAATTCAAACCCCGCCTCGCGCGCCGCCTTGGCAGGATAGTAGGCGCGGATATCTGCCGTATTGGAAAAGACGGCGCACAAAATTTCGTCCGCCCTGATCGCATTGCGCGACAAAATTTCTTCAAGAAGCGTACGAACCGCATCGCGGATCTCCTGCTTGTCATCGTGATCGATCGTGATCGCGCCGCGTATTACCGTCATACTTCCTCCGCCCAAGTGCCGTCATTCCCCTGTATTATAACGTTTAAGGAATATTTTGTCAACAGATTTTTTTGGCTGCCGCCCTTCCCGCGGCATATCCCATAGAAAAAGCGATCTGAAGGTTGAACCCGCCCGTATAGGCGTCTACATCGAGCAGTTCCCCGCAGAAATACAGCCCCGCAAAGAGTTTGCTGCGCATCGTCTTTGGATCTACCTCGGAAAGGGAGACCCCGCCCGAGGTGATCACCGCCTCACCGAAACCGCGCAGGGACTCCGGGCGGATCGTAAAGCGCTTGAGCGCCATGATCAAAGCCGCACGCTCCGCCTTGGTCACAGAATTTGCCTGTTTTGTGGGCGGAATGCCCGCACGCTCAAGCACGGCAAACGAAAGCCCCGCGGGAAGTAATCCCCGCATGACGTTCTTCATCTGCTCGTTGCAGCGCGTCGCAAAATCGCGCAAAAGCCGCCTGGCCAGGGCGCCCTCGTCCAGGGCGGGTTTGAGATCGAGATAGAGCGTGACCTCCTGCAATGGCATGCGATTGACGCAGGCAGAGAGTGTGAGCACGAGCGGCCCGCTGATCCCGTAATGGGTAAAGAGGAGCTCGCCGAGCTCGGAGAAGATGGTCTTACCCGCACGCTCCGCACTCAGAACGACATTCTTCAAAGACAGCCCCTGCAGGGAGGACACGCCCTTTGCATTCATGCCGACAAGGGACGGAACGCAGGGCGTCAACGTATGCCCAAGCCGCTCCGCCTCGGCATGGCCGTCTCCCGTGGATCCCGTCGAAGGATAGGAAAGGCCGCCCGTCGCCACGATCAGACGATCGCAGGAATATTCGGCTTTATCCGTTATTATGCCAGACACAATACTATGCTCCGCGACGATTTTGAGCATTTTCTCCTGTAAATGAATGTGAACTCCCGCCTCGCGGCACATTTTTTCCAATGTCTTTGTCACATCGCTCGCATGATCGCTGACGGGAAACACGCGATTTCCCCGCTCAGTCTTTAACGGAAGCCCGTGCTCTGACAGCAGTTCCATCAATTTTTCCGATGGAAAGGACCAGATACAGCCCGTCAGAAATTTTTTGCCGCGCACGACATGCTCCAAAAAGACATCGGGCGCACAGTCGTTCGTCACGTTGCATCTGCCCTTGCCCGTGATATAGATCTTCTTTCCGAGCTTCTCGTTCTTCTCGATGAGAAGGACATCCGCCCCCTCGCTTGCGGCAGCGTAAGCCGCCATCAGCCCAGAGGCGCCTCCGCCCACGACAATCACCTTCAAAGCTTCCATTGTTTCATCGCCTCATCGTCCGTAAGGTTCATGCGCAGCGGCGTCATGGTGAGATATCCCTCCCGCAGCAGCGTGATATCCCCCTCGTCCTCCGCCGGCATGGGCGGATGAAACTGCATGCGATAACTGTCGCCATCCCTTCGATAGGAGGTGACATAGTTTGTTCTGACCGTTCTTGCTGCGCGAATTCCGCGCGGCGGATAGCAGGCAGGAAAGTTGACGTTCAGAACGCCCTCTGTCTGCTTTGCAAGCGAATACAGCCATTCGATATGTTCCGCGGTCCACTGCGCGTAGTAGCGGAAACACGCATCGCGCGCATCGGCGCTCAACGGCGCCTGCGGAGGGCGCGTATGCTGCGAGAGCGCGATCGACGGGATCCCGTTCTGCCTGCCCTCATAGGCAGCCGCAACGGTGCCCGAATAGAACACATCGCTGCCCGCGTTCAGGCCGTCATTGATGCCCGCAAGCACGACGTCGGGGACCGCGCCGAGCGCCCGCAGCGCAAGCAGGACGCAGTCTGCGGGCGTCCCCACAACGGAATAGGCGGCGTGTCCCTCCATATCGTATTCTCTGCATATGATCGGCTCGAACATCGTCAGTTTATGACTGACCGCCGAATTGTTGCGATCTGGCGCCGCCACCCAGAGCGTATGCCCCTTCAACGCGCAAGCGAGGGCATGCAAGCCCTCGCCTTCGATTCCGTCGTCATTTGTCAATAGGATCTTCATGCGCTCAAACGGGATAAACGCCCGTCTTGGCGAGATCGGTATCTACGCCCTCGTTCTTTGCCTTTCTCCACTTGAAGAAATTCTCTGCAACTTCCGGGAAGGATGCGTAGGAGAGGACGTCCTCCTCCTGCGTGTAGAAGCCCTTCGCCACGAGTTCCGCCTTGAGTGCGTCATATTCGGGCGCCAGATCGTCCGCCGGGCGATAGGTGATGCGCTTCTCGCCCTTGAGCACCTTCTCTGCGACCTCCTCGTTGACGGGCATGGGAAGCTGCCCGTATTTTCCCGCAAAGAGATCGCGCGTCTCCTTGGTCACCATCTTATAGCGCTCGCCGGTGAGCACATTCATGACCGCCTGCGTTCCGACGATCTGAGAGCTCGGCGTGACCAGGGGCGGATAGCCGCAGTCGGCGCGCACCTTGGGCACCTCTGCAAGCACCTGCGGCAGAAGATCCTCTTTGCCTGCCTTCTTCAGCTGATTCATCAGGTTGGAGAGCATACCGCCCGGCACCTGATAGATGAGCGTATTGACGTCAACCTGCCGCACTTTGGGGTTGAGATATCCCTCCTTCTCCAGCTCGGCCGCCACCTTTTTGAAGTGCTCGGCAATGGGGATGAGCTTTTCCAGATCGATGCCCGTATCGTATTCGGTGCCCTTAAGGGTCGCCACGAGCGGCTCCGTCGCGGGCTGCGAGGTCCCGTTTGCAAGCGGAGAAAGTGCGGTATCGACGATATCGACGCCCGCCTGAATGGCCATCAGATTGACCATGTCGCCCGTACCCGTCGTATTGTGCGTGTGCAGGTGCAGCAGCGTTTCGGGCCTGAGCTCCTTTTTCAGCGCCTGAACAAGTTTGTAGGCGTCGAAGGGAAGCAGCAGATTTGCCATATCCTTGATGCAGATATTGTCGGCGCCCATGTCCTCGTATGTCTTTGCCTGCTTGACAAAATACTCCAGCGTATGCACTGGGCTGGTCGTATAGGAGATCGCCGCCTCGCACACGCATTTTCCGCCTGCGCCGTACTTTTTGATCGCCTTCATCGAAGACTCGATGTTGCGCGGGTCGTTGAGTGCGTCAAAGACGCGGATGACGCCGATGCCGTTCTCGATGGACTTTTCCACCACTTTCTCGACCAGGTCATCGGCATAGTTGCGGTAGCCCAGAAGGTTCTGCCCGCGCAGAAGCATCTGAATGGGCGTCTTTTTCAGATATTTTTTCAGCGTGCGAAGCCGCTCCCACGGATCCTCATTCAAAAACCGCATGCAGGTGTCGAACGTGGCGCCGCCCCAGCCTTCCAGCGAATAATACCCGACTTCGTCCAGCTGAGAGAGCACGGGGATCATCTGCTCCGTGCGCATGCGCGTTGCAGCGTGCGACTGATGCGCATCGCGCAGAATGGTATCCATGATCATTACTTTTTTTGCCATAAAACTTCTCCTTCCTCTACATTAACCGAATACTGAAAGCAGGAATCCTGCCGCGATCGCAGAGCCGATCACGCCCGCCACATTGGGGCCCATGGCGTGCATGAGCAGATGATTCTGCGGATCGCTCTCTCGCCCGACATCCTCAGAGATACGCGCCGCCATGGGGACCGCAGAGACGCCCGCAGAGCCGATCAGCGGATTAATCTGCCCCCTGGTGACCTTGCAGAGCACCTTGGCGGTCAGAAGCCCCCCGACCGTGCCGAAGATGAACGCAACGACGCCGAGCAATATGATAAAGATGGTATCCCAGCTCAAAAAGATCGCACCCTGCGCCTTGCAGCCGACAGATACGCCGAGGAATATGGTGATGGTATTCATCAGTCCGTTCTGCGCCTGAGAGCTGAGCCGCTCCGCAACGCCGGACTCACGCAAGAGATTGCCGAACATCAGCATGCCCAAAAGCGGGATCGCGTCGGGGAGAATGAGCCCCACGATAAAGGTGATCGCGATCGGGAAGATGATCTTCTCCGTCTTGGAGACCTGACGCAGCGGCTTCATGCGGATGGCGCGCTCCTTGGGCGTGGTCAGAAGGCGCATGAACGGCTTCTGAATGAGCGGGATGAGCGCCATATACGAATAGGCCGCGATCGCGATGATGGGCACGAGATCGTCTGCCAGGGATTTTGCGACATAGATCGCGGTGGGACCGTCCGCACCGCCGATGATGGCGATCGCCGCAGCCTCTGCCCCCGTGAACCCCAAAAGGATCGCGCCGAAGAGCGCAATAAAGATGCCGAGCTGCGCGCCCGCGCCGATGAGAAGGCTCTTGGGGTTGGCGATCAGAGGACCGAAATCGGTCATTGCGCCGATCCCCAAAAAGATGAGCGGCGGGTAGATGACCTTGTCAACGCCATAGTAAAGGTACCAGAGCAGTCCGCGATTTTCTACGCTGTCATACGAGATTTCGCCCTCGGGATAGGTCCCCCACAGCACGCGCTCTGCCCCCGGAAGATTGATGAGGAACATGCCGAACGCAATGGGAAGCAAGAGGAGCGGCTCGAACTTCTTTACGATCGCAAGATACATGAGGATGAGCGAAATGACGATCATGACATAGTTCTGCCATGTGCCGTTCGCAAGCCCCATGCTCTGCCAGAGATTGGAAAAGAAATCCCCGACAGATACGAGAATCAAACTCTGCATAGCGTACTCCGTCCGATCAGCCGATGGTCGCAAGCAGGGCGTCCGAATCGACGTTCGAACCCTTCTGTACAGAGAACGTCACCACGCCGTCGCAGGGAGCGGTGATGTCGTTGTCCATCTTCATAGCCTCGAGCACGAGGATGGGCTGGTCCTTCTTGACGCTTGTCCCGTTGTCGACGAGAAGCCCCTTGATGAGCCCGGGGAAGGGAGCGAGCACCTTTACGGCGTTTGCACTCACAGGCGCAGGCGCCGCGGCGGGTGCTATAGGTGCGGGTGCGGGCTGTGCTGCAGGCACGGGTGCCGCAACGGATGCCGCAGGCGCAGGTGCGGGTGCAGAGACGACGGGCGCAGCGGAAGCGCCTGCCGCGACCTCCTCAACCCCGACCTGATATTGCTGTCCGTTTACCGTAATAATAAAATTTCGCATGATATGACTCCTTATGTTTTACAGTTTTTTGATTCGTCTGACGACAAAGTCGCATCCCGAATGATTGCTCTCATAATAGGCGGCAATGGCTGCCGTGATGACGGCGACCGTCGCCATGTCGACGCCCTGCGTGGCCTGCACGGCAGGTCCTGCAGGGGCAGCCGGCTGCGCGGCGGGTTTTTCCTCCTTTTTGGGGGAGACCCGCTTCATGATCATACCGATCAACGTAAACACCAGAACGAGGATGGCGATCCCGAGGAAGACAAAGACAAACCCGATCACGGTATACAGTCCCGCCTCGCCGATGTTCATCTGAAACCAACTTTCGGCGGCATTCAAAATGGTCTGCATCCTGTCACCTCATGAGCATCTGAAGCGATGCGATCAGATATTGCCGAAGGAACTGCGGCTCGATGATGTCGTCGAGATAGCCGTTCTGTGCCGCCCATACGGGATCGGCGTCTGCCTGCGCATTCTCAGCGGCTTCGGCGCGCGCCTCAGGCGTCTGCGCGGCGCTGACGATCTCTGCATTCCGGGCGCCGTCGAAGAGCGCGATCTGCGCCGATGCGAACGCGAAAGAATAATCGAATCCGGCAGATTTCGAGGCAAACAGCGCATAGCACAGCCCGCTTGCCTGCCCGGTCACGACCGAGATCTTTGCCGCGCCTATGTTGTCGAGCATGCCCATATATTCCCCGATCTCCTTCATGAGAAGGCTGTTGTTGGAATCCATGCTCTCTTCAAACCCCTCACAGTCGACGAAGGTGACGAAGGGAAGATCGTAGCAACTTGCAAACTCTGCAAAATCGCGCACCTTGCGCACGCTCAGAGCATTCAGATGCCCTCCGTTCAACTGCACCGCAGCGACCGAGATGCCGCCCACGCGGCCGAGCATCGTTCTGACCTCGGGGCAGGCGTTCGCACCAAGCTCCACCGCCCCTTCCAATACGGACGAAGCTGCCGCGCCGTCGTTGAGGGCGGGAACGCTTGTATTGAGATCGGCGTCGATCATGGGCTCGTTCAGAAGTTCTGTAATGGCAAGGATATGCCCCGCCGCCTCCTGCAGAGAGGCGACCTCCATGGCGGGAAGCCCCGCACGGCCGAGGGAATCGTATCCGCCCACCTCTTCGCGCTTAAGGCTCTTGCCCGCCTTGGCAGAGAGCACAAACGGGCTCGTCAGCGCGAGCGCGCTCTCTTTGAGGAAGAAGACGACGTCGCACATGGAGGCAAGCGCCGCGGCAGAGCCGTACACCTCGCCCACGACGACAGCGTACTGCGGAAGCGTGCCCTTGAACTGCGCCGCCTTGCGCATGAGCTGCGCGATCCCCTCGAGAACGCCGACGCCCTCTTCGATCTTCGCCCCCTGCGAACGCAGGAGATAGACGACGGGAGCCTGCGCCTTTTCTGCCGCGTCGAGCGCCCGCGCGATCTTGTCGCAATTGGCCTGAGTCAGCGCGCCGAAATTACTCTCAAAATTTTGTGCGATAAAATAAAAGGGATAGCCGCCGATCGTGGCAAAGCCCGTCACGACGCCCTCCCCTTCAGTATCGCCCAGGATCTGTTCGCGAGAAAATCTCAGCGCAGACAGCTCGACAAAGCTGTCTTCATCGCATATTTGGCGGATGCCCGCGCGGACTTCTTTCCCCGCGCCTCTGAGCGCCGCCTTTACGTCCTTTAACTGTTCGATTTTATTCATAGTAACCTCTTATCAGAATCGTAACAATTTTACCGAATCATATTTTATAACAGAAAGATAAAAATGTCAAGCACACACGAACACTTTTTATCACTTTTCGTTTCTCTCGTTCATTTCTGCCACGACTGTGCAGAAAATCATTTTTCCTCTTTGCCGCGCACCGATTTTTCCACGATCGAGCCGTCGGGATCGACGATCTCCACCTGAAATTCATCCTTGCCCCGCTGCGCCTGTACGCGCGTTTCGCGGTGCAGCTTGCGTGCAAACCAGTTCTGTATGGCGTCCATTTTTTTATACAGCAATACAAAGAGCGCCGCAATGGCGACGGCAAGGCAGATCCAGATGAGGATGCCCCACCAGGTCGTAAAGGGGATGAGGGCGATCAGATAGCTTGTGGCAAAGATGGAGAGCACGCGCGAGATGACGATGACGACGACAAAGAAGAGCAGCGACATCGTGGTAAGCCCCGCGACAAAGCACAAAACGTCATCCGGGAAGACGGGGAGCAGAAACATGAACGTCAGAAAAAGTTTATCCTTGCCCTTGATGCGCTTCAAACAAGATTTGAGCGTATCCTCCCCCACCAGCCAGGAGACGACCTGATAGCCCGCATGCCTGCCGACGAGGAATGCTGTGACGGATCCGAGCAGGATGCCTGCAAGGCTGTAAAAGCTGCCGAGCAGCGGGCCGAAGAGCGCCGTTCCCGCCGCCACGGTGACCGTGCTCGGAATGGGCAGCAGAATGACCTGCAAAAACTGCAGCGCAATAAAGAGCGGGATCATCCACGGACCGGCGTCACGCAGATACTGTTCCAGCAGTTCGCTGTCGCTCACGATATCCAAAAAACCCGTCTGCAACAGCACAAACGCGATCACGGCGACAAAGAGCAACAATACATAGAGGATGATGCACGACTTATATGCGATCTCCTTGCCGCGCAGGAAAAAGAAGAGGTCGAGCCCCAGGATCAGAAGATTGCACAGCGACCCCGCCGCAATCAGTCCGATCACCAACGCGGTATCCCATCGCCCGTAAAACATGGCAATGATGAGCACAAGAAAGATCTCCGTCGCCACCGCGGCGAGGCCCATCATAATAAAATGTGCGATCCGATTGCCTTGCAAAATATATCACTCCTTGCGGCCGCCCGCCGGCGCCGCCGAACGCCCCGCATTGCAGTATGCTCCGTTTTAGTATACGCAACCCCGGGACAGATTATTTTGTCTGTGGATTGATCTGCGCGATCGCGGCGCGCGCGAGTTCATCGCAGCGGTTGTTGAAGGGATTGTCCGCATGCCCCTTCACCTTGTGAAAGGTGACGTCGTGCACGCGCGTGAGGGCAAGCAGCTTCTTCCAGAGATCGTCGTTGAGCACCGCTTTCTTGTCCGCCTTTTTCCAGCCGGCGCGCTCCCAGGCGTAGATCCACCCGTTGACGAAGGCGTTCACTGTATAGGCGGAGTCGCTGTACACATCGACGGCGCAGGGATATTTCAGCCGTTCCAGCCCCTCGATGACGGCGGTCAGCTCCATGCGGTTGTTGGTCGTCTGCGCCGCACCGCCCGAGATCTCCCGCCGGTGTTCCCCGAACATGAGGATGGCGCCCCAGCCCCCTGCCCCGGGATTGCCCGAGCAGGCGCCGTCCGTATAAAGCGTGACCCGTTTTTGTGTTGCATCCATACATCCACCCCAAGATCGGTCTGGAACAAAAACGCCCCGACAAAACGCCGGGGCTGACTTGGCAGGGGAGACGCGATTCGAACACGCAACCTACGGTTTTGGAGACCGCTACTCTACCGTTGAGCCACTCCCCT